>JAIRXU010000017.1 GCA_031268095.1 Oscillospiraceae bacterium
GAGGTCCAGCAAGTATTTTTCCGCCGCGGAAAATATGGCGTCGGCCATCGCCGTGTCCACCGCGGGCGCGCAGCCGAACTGGGACAACAGCAGACTGACGGCAAGCAAAAGCGGAAACAGGCGTTTGACATTCAACATGGTCAATCCCTTCTGAGCGCGTCAATCGGCAGCATCTTCGCGGCCCGGCGCGCTGGGTAAATCCCAAAGAAAATACCAATAGCACTGGAGAATCCGATGGCGATGGCAATGGTGCGCAGCTTCATCGCGATGGGGATGTTCATATAAAACGCCACCACGGCCGCCCCCGCGACACCCAAAATGAACCCTATAATCCCGCCGATGAGACAAAGAATCACGGACTCCGTCAGAAATTGCATAAGGATCGTCGATGTCTTCGCGCCGAGCGCCTTGCGGATGCCGATTTCCCGCGTCCGCTCCGTGACGGACACCAGCATGATGTTCATGACGCCGATCCCCCCGACCACCAGCGAAATCGCGCTGACGCCGGCAATGAACGTGGTCAGGATATTGATTACGCTGTCGAGCAGGTCGATGTACGTCGCCATGTTGGTCACGCCGTAGGCCTTGGACCCCGCGTTGCCGTGACGGATATAGAGCAGGTTGGCCGCCGCGTTGCCGACGATATCGAGGTGACTTTCGTCGTTTGCCATGATATATACGTTGTCGTATGCCCCCTCGCTGCCCATCATCTGGTCCGTCAGCGTCGCGGGCAGGATGAGCATCGTCATGGCGCTGGACATGCCGCCCATCAGTCCGCTGCTGTCGAGCATATCCGAAAACTTGTCGGAACTGCTGCCCATCATCTCAATGTCCACCAGCCCGATGATCTTCAGGTGCGCCGTCTGCCCGTTCATCGTCAGGTCGACATACCGTCTGATCACGTCAGTGGTGCCAAACATCGCCTTTGCCCCCATCTTCGGGATCAGGCAGACCCGCTGGGCGGACTGATATTCATCCTCATTGAAAAAGTGCCCCTCGACGACGCCGGCAGCCAGAATGTAGCGCAAGTCCGTGTCTCCGGAAATCACAATGGCAAATCCCTCCGTTGTTTCGGAGCTCGCCGCCCCCATGCCGATGATCTGAGGGGAAACATACTGGACGTCGTCCAGTTTCTTGATTTTCTCGACATCTTCCCTTGTGATATATTGGCTTGCGTCCGCCCGCATGGGATCAACGTTAATGCTCACCATGCTCTGCCCCATGTCCCGAACCATCCCGACGATATAGTCCCGTCCGCCGTTGCCGACGGTGATGATCGCAATCACGGAGAAGACGCCGATGATAATCCCCAGCATCGTCAGGAGCGAGCGCATGAGATTGGTCCGGATGCTGTATATCGCAATCCGAATATTTTCTTTGAAATTCATAAACGGTCCCTCATCTCCATTCCGGGCGAAGTGTCCAAGGTCAGCCGTTCGCCGCGAGCTTGACCTTGTCTCCGTCCTTCATCGTCTTCACCGGCGCCTGGATAATCTCCTGTCCTTCTTTCAGGCCCTCGGTAATCTCATAGTAGGCGTTGCCGTCGAAGAGCCCGGTCTTCACCATCTGCTTGTGAATCGTCTTGGTGTCGCGGTCATAGAGGAAGACATAATAGCCTTCGTTGCCCTCGCTGATCTGCACGGACTGGATCGGCACACGCAAGACGTTGGATTTCTTTTCCAACTCGATGCTGACCTCAACATCCAGCCCGATGGTGATGCTTTTGTCAGGCTGCGGAATGGTAATGCGGGCTTCGACCCCCTTGGCGGAACCGCTTGAGCCCATGAGGGAACTGATGTTGATGTCGCTGCTCTCTTTGGCCACAGGGCTGATATAGCTGACGATCGCGTCGAATTCCTGCCCGGATACTGACGTCACCTTGACTGACTGGTCCAGCGCCACCTTGGCAATATCGTATTTCCCCAGCAGGAACGTTGCCGTGAACGGATAGTATTCCACCACCATCCCGCTGGGGGAATTGGAGAACAGGCCGGAGAGCAGGGAAGTGATGTCCGCGTTGCCGGTCGAGAGCGAGGCAAGCAGGCTCGTGACGTTGATGGACGAAGCGGGGTTGCTCGCTGCCCGGTCATGGTACACCTCCCCGGCGGCAATCCCAACGTCGCGGATGATGCCGTCCGTTTCAGCCACCCAGTTTTTCTTTAGCTGGCTGACCGTCGCCTGGGCCTGGAGGTAGGCCGCCTCGGCGGAATCGGATACGGACTTATATACGCTCTCCAGCGAACCGCCCACCTGCATGCTTAGCACGGAATCCTGAACCTTCAGCTGCACCAGTTCCAGGCTCGCGCTCACCAGTTCCGTGCTCCCCATCCCCATGCTGCTCATCATCGACTGGAGCGAGGACGAATTCATCATCAGCGAACCTCCCAACAGGTTCTGGAACGCGCTGAGCGTCTGCGCGACAGAGCCGTTGGAGGCGAAGACCCGGTCCACCAGCAGGCTGGCCAGCCGGGTGTTCCCCAGCAATCCCGCAATGGACGCCTTGAGTTCGTCCAGCTGCGCGTTCCCAGCGGCGGACGTCGTGGCGGCGGCGCTGGCTGTTTCCGCCTCGGATTCCTTCTGGAGCTGCGCGACTTTCTTCTCCAGCTCAGCGATCTGCTTTTTCAGCGCGGCGGACTGTTTCGGCGCTTCCGCGGCGCTCTTTTGGTATTCTTGGTAGGACTTCTTCGCGTTCTCATAGTCCCGCTTCTTCAGCGCCAGCATACTGTCCAGGGAAGAAGCGTCGAATGTCGCCAGCACGTCGCCCTTTTTGACCATATCGCCAACCCGGACGTTGACGCCTGTCACCTTCGTCCCGTCCAGAATGGCGAAATTGCCCTGCCGGCCGGACTCCACTGTCGCCGAGGACGTGTAGGTGGAGATCAGGTCCCCGCGGTCCACCTGGATAATCCCGTCCGGTTTGAGCTCCGCTTCCTTGGAATTGGACTTCGCGACATAATAAACCGCATACCCCATCAGCGCCACAATCACGACACACGCGGTGATCATCATGATCTTCTTCTTGACGCTCTTTTTCCCGCCTGATTTCATAGTCATCTTCCTTTACTCCTATTTTCTCTAGCGATTCCTCACGCGCAAGATATTCCGTGTTCTCGGTCCTCTGACTACATCATACACCAATCGGGCCGCAAAGAAAAGCGCTTTTACCCCTATTTTACGGAAAGTTTACATTTCTCCCCAAGTGGCAATCATTCCCCGACAATGTGTTGTTTTTGCGTCAAATCCTGAACTTTTACAGAAGAGGGCAGAGACTCCCACCCGCCGCCGCCCCGCCTGAAAAATTTTCTTTACATTTCCCCCCGGAACTGGTACAATAGTGCCATAGATTAAACGAGAGGATGGATCAGGATGCCCAAAGTCAACATTGCCGTGATCGGCTGCGGCAGCATCGCCAACGCCGCCCACCTGCCCAACTACGCCAAGAACCCCGACGCGGAGGTTCGGTACTGCTGCGATATCATCCCCGCGCGGGCCGACGAAGCCGCGGAGAAGTATGGCGGGAAAGCCGTCTACGATTATCATGAGATCCTGGACGACCCGGAGCTGTACGCCGTCTCCGTCTGCACCCACAATGACTTTCATGCCCCGATCAGCATCGATTTTCTCCGGGCGGGCAAAGACGTCCTTTGCGAGAAACCCGCCGCCCGCATTCTCTCCGAGGCGCTGGAGATGCAGCGCGTCCAGCACGAAACCGGCCGTCTCCTCAGCATCGGCGTCGTCAACCGCTTCGGCGACGCGGTCAACCGTGTCAAAGCCATGATCGTGGCGGGGGACCTTGGCGAAGTCTTCCATGTCTACGCCAGCTTCCGCGCGCACCGCTCCATCCCGGGCCTGGGGGGAGACTTCACCACCAAGGCCATTTCCGGCGGCGGCGCACTGATCGACTGGGGCGTCCACTACCTAGACCTGGTCTTCTATTGCTGCGGCGAACCGAAGCCCCGGACAGCCAGCGGCGAAGCTTTCTGCAAATTGGGGAAAGATATCAAAGATTATACGTGCCTGAACATGTGGGCCCAGCGCGAGGCCAACGAAGCAGGAACTTATGACGTTGACGATTCCGTCACCGGCATCGTCCGGACCGACGGCCCCGTCATCACCCTCCATGGCGCCTGGGCGCAGAACATCGGCGTTTCCGAAACATTCATTGACTTCATGGGCGACCTCGGTGGGATCCGTCTGACCTATTGCGGTGATTTCG
This sequence comes from Oscillospiraceae bacterium, assembly GCA_031268095.1. Lineage (GTDB taxonomy): Bacteria > Bacillota > Clostridia > Oscillospirales > Acutalibacteraceae > WRMQ01. Next base: position 4,217 of record JAIRXU010000017.1, read on the forward strand.
TCTATTACACCGCCAAGCACGGCGCGCTGCTGGAAGTGAAGCCCAAATATCCGACGGTCGATTTTTACCAGACGGAGATCAACTCTTTCGTCAGCAGCGTTATCACCCGCCAGCCCAATCAGGCCTGCATCGACAACACCATCGCCACTTCGAAGATCATGGATGCCATCTACCGTTCCAGCGAAGCCCATGCGGAAATGACGATCGACTGAGGCTGCCGAGCCCCTTGCGCCGCGCGGCCTCGCCCGCGCCTGCTATTTTCTTAACTTTGCGCTTTCGAATCTCATGATTTTCATGATGGACATTCAGAAGGGGAGGAACCGATTTTGCGTACCCGTACTTTGAGGCCGCTGCGCTGCCTGGCGGCCCTGCTGGTCCTGGCGCTGCTGCCGTCCCTGTTCGCCGGCTGCGGCCCGCGCACCAAGTCGCCCGGTCAGATCGTCATTATTACCGGCGGCCTGGCCAGCATGCCGGAGGAATATGCCAAAGCCCTGGCGCTGGAATCCGCTTTCGACAAAGGCACGGTCATTGTTCGCCGCGTAGACGACGCGGACCTGCAAAGCTACACCAAAATGCGCACACTGGCGGAACAGCTCTTGGTCAGTTACCCTAATCTCTACGGTATTGTCTACGCCCGAGGCACCGCAGGGATCCTCGGCGCGGCGGAATACCTTCACACCACCCGCCCGGAAACCCATCAGGTGGTCTGTGTGCCGGAAACCAGTGAGACTCTTTGGAAGATCCCCGCAGAACTAATCCTGGATTATGACCGGACGGCCATGGCGGAAGCGGCAGTAGAGGCCGCCAAAACCCTGGGCGCGGGCGCGCTACTCTATTTCCATTCCGAGCGCCAGCAGGCGGAGTCGGGCCAGCAGGCTCTGCAAACCGCCATCCAGACTCAATGTAAAGACCAGGGCCTGGACTACGACTACAATCTTTGCCCGGATACCCGCGAAACCAGCGCGGAAGATCTGCAAACGTACTATCATTCCATCGTCGCGGCGCATGCCCAGAAAAACGCCGGCCAGACCATTGCTTATTTCGCGGCTGATCCCCAGGCCCAGCGCTGGCTGGTGGACGCCGCGCTGCAACAGAAAGGCGTCGTCCCCGGCATGAGTTACGGCGCGCTTTCCCTGGGCTTCCCCGCCGCGTTCTCCGTTGATCTCAAGGATCATTACGGCGACGCGGCCTACCTCCTGGAGCGCGTGAGCGCCGCCGCGAAGGAGCAGGAGGTCGCCGGGCAGATCGCCCTCTGGCAGCTCTCCCTGCCGGCCGCGATGGTGGGCACGGCGGTGGAATACCTCGCCCGGGGCTACGAAAAAGCGCCTACGGATTCCCATGTGCGCGCAGCGGCCAAAGCCGCCGCCGGCCGTCAGCTGAAGGTCCGCGCCCTGTCAGATACGCTTCCGTCCTATGGCTTCATCTGTCCCCTGAAGCCGGTCAAATAGGGACACGGGGCAGCTTCGCCAAAAGATAAAAAATACCAGTCCCGGGAGGTTCTTCATGTCTTCTCTCAAATATCACCGCGTCCTGCTCAAACTCAGCGGGGAAGTTTTGGCCGGGGAATCCGGCGGCGGAATTGACTTCTCCGTTGCCGAGCGCATCTGCGCCGAGGTCGTGTCCTGCGTCCGGGCTGGGGCGGAACTCGCGCTGGTCGTCGGCGGCGGCAACTTCTGGCGGGGCCGCACCGGCGGCAGGATGGACGCCGTCCGCGCGGACCAGATGGGCATGCTGGCTACAGTGATGAACGCCATCGCTTTAGCGGATACCCTAGAACAGCTGGGCGTCGGTACGCTGGTGCAGTGTTCGCTGTTCCTGCCCCAGGTTGTCTCCCCCATCAGCAAACCCGCGGCCCTGGCCGCGCTGGCGGAAGGGAAAGTCGTCCTCTTCGGCGGCGGCACGGGAAACCCTTTCTTTACCACCGACTCCACGGCGGCGCTCCGGGCGGCGGAAATTGAAGCCGACGTTGTATTGAAGGCCACCAATGTGGACGGCGTTTACGATAAGGATCCCCGCCGGTACCCTTCCGCCGTCAAATTCGACGTCCTCACCCATGATGACATCCTGACCCGCCGCCTGCGGGTGATGGACAGCACCGCCGCGTCCCTCTGCCGGGACAACGGCATTCCCATGCTGGTCTTCAACCTCAGCGACCCGTCTCATATTTCCCGCGCCATCCGGGGAGAGTCCGTCGGCACACTCATCACGGACGCCCCCGCTTCCTAACATCTGCTGGCATCTCAATAAAATATTATTTAGTATCTAGAAAGGTTGGGTTATTTTTATGGAAGACGCCATTGCTGCCGCCGCAGCCAAAATGGACAAAACCATCGCCGCGCTGAAGACAGAGTTCGGCTCCATCCGCGCCGGCCGCGCCAATCCCGCCGTGCTGGACAAAATCCGGGTGGATTATTACGGTACGCCAACCCCGATCAATCAGCTCGCCGCCGTTTCTGTGACGGAAGCGCGCATCCTCACCATCCAGCCTTGGGACGCTTCTGTGCTCCACGGCGTCGAAAAGGCCATCCAGTCCTCGGATCTGGGGATCAACCCCCAGAGCGACGGCCGCACCATCCGCCTGACCTTCCCCCAACTGACGGAAGACCACCGCAAAGGCATCGTGCGGGATCTCCACAAAATGGCGGAGGAAGCGAAAGTCTCTGCTCGGGGCGCCCGGCGGGACGCGATTGACAAATTGAAGAAGCAGCAAAAGGCGGCGGAAATCACGGAAGACGACCTCAAGGACGCCGAAAAAGAGCTTCAGGACCTCACCGACAAACACATCAAGGACATTGACGCCGTCTTAGCCGCCAAAGAGAAAGAGGTCATGGAGGTCTAAGCCCGCCCAAACAGAAAGGCACCATTCTATGGCCGCATATCCAAGCCTGCCGCAGCATATCGGTATTATCATGGACGGCAACGGCCGCTGGGCCAAGCAGCGGGGCTTGCCCCGCGCGGAAGGGCACAAAGCCGGCGTCAAAGTCTTCGAGCGCATCAGCGAATACGCTGCTGCCCTGGGAATTCCGTGCCTGACCTTCTATGCCTTTTCTACGGAAAACTGGCAGCGCCCGGCGGCGGAGGTCCAGGCCATCATGGCGCTCTTCCGCCGCCAGCTGGACGAAATGGAAGCCCGCTGGGAGGAGAATGAGCGCAAGCGCTTCCGTATCCGCTATATCGGCGACCTTGAGCCCGGCGGCCCTGTTCCGGAGGATATTATCCGCAAACTGCGGGACATGGAAGCCCGCGCGCGCGACAAAGACAAAACCATCGTCAACATCGCCGTCAATTACGGCGGGCGGCAGGAGATCCTCCGGGCTGCCCGGCGGGCGGCTGCCCTGGCGGCCCACGGCGCGCTGCGCCCGGAAGAGATCTCGGAAGCCGACCTGGAGGCCGGGCTCTACACTGCCGGGCAGCCAGCCCCGGACCTAATTATTCGCCCCAGCGGGGAACTGCGTCTGTCCAATTTTCTGCTTTGGCAGAGCGCTTACGCAGAGCTCTGGTTCTCCGACGTCCTCTGGCCCGACTTCACCGAACGCGACCTGGACACGGCGCTGGAAGATTTTTCCAGGCGCCACCGCCGCTTTGGCGATATCGGAGACCCGCCTCCGTCTTCTCTTTCGTTCTAGTTTTTAATGTTTAAAATGGGGGGTCCTTCTTATGAAGGCGCGCGTTATTACAGGCCTGGTTGGTTTGGGCATCGCTATCGCTGTGCTGTGTTTCATCACTTCGCCGCTGCTGGGAATTCTGATCGTTCCTTTCGCGGCGCTGGCGGCGTTCGAGATCATGCATGTGGCCGGCGTCCGCAGCAAACCGATGCTCGGCCTGGGCATCGCAGTGGCCGCCGCGCTGCCGCCGCTGATAGAATACGACGTCCTGTGCCGGCTGCACATCCCCGTCTCGGCCGCGCTGACCTGCTACATGCTCCTGCTTTTTGCGCTGATGCTGGTTCGGCACGAGGAAACGAAATTCGAACATGTGCCGATGACCCTGCTGGCTTCCCTGGCCGTGCCCTGCGCCCTGTCCGCCCTCACGGGGACGCGGGACCTCCTCCGGCTTCAGGAAGGCGCGGCTTTCCATCAGAGTCTGGCCATCTACTTTCTCTATTTCACCCTCAGTCTCGCCTGGATCACCGATACGTTCGCCTATTTTGTCGGCGTTAAGTTCGGCAAACATAAACTCTGCCCCAAAATCAGCCCCAAAAAGACGGTGGAAGGGGCCCTGAGCGGCCTGTTGCTGACGGCGGGATTCAACGCCCTGTTCGCCTTTCTGTTCAATACCTTCTGGCTCGACGGCTTTCGCCTGCGAATCTGGGTGATTTTGCTGGTGTCTCTGTTCGTCAGCGTGATCTCCATGCTGGGGGATCTGACGGCCTCGCTGCTCAAACGCAACTTCGGCGCGAAGGACTTTGGCAAGCTCTTCCCCGGCCATGGCGGGGTTATGGACCGCTTCGACAGTCTGCTGTTCGTCGCGCCAACGCTTTACATCCTCCTGCTGCTTTCGTTTACTTATCACATCCCCGCCTTTTATATGCCCCTGTAACCCTCTGTTGACATAATCCAAATATCCAATTTTCTAAACTCTAGAATTCGGGTGATCTCATGCGCGTCGTGATTCTCGGTTCCACCGGTTCCATCGGCGTTCAGGCGCTGGATGTTGTCTCCCGTTTGGGCGGGAGCGTCGCCGCGCTGACGGCGGACCGGAATGTCCGCCTGCTGGAAGAGCAAGTGCGGGCGTTTTCCGTGCCGCTCTGCGCCCTCGCGGACGAAGCGGCGGCAGCGGACCTGCGCGTCCGTCTGGCAGATACCCCGGCGAAAGTCCTCTCTGGCCCGGAAGGCGTCGCCTGCTGCGCCAGAACCGCGGACCCGGACCCGGCAGACCCCCTTCGGGTTCTCAACAGCATCGTCGGCGTGGCCGGCCTATCGCCCACCCTCGCGGCGCTGGAGACGGGGCACACCGTCGCCTTGGCCAACAAAGAAAGTCTTGTCGCGGGCGGGGAGCTCGTGGTCCGCGCCGCCGCCGAGCACGGGGCCAGCCTCCTTCCGGTGGACAGCGAACACTCCGCCATTTTTCAGGCTCTCCAGGGCTGCCCGGACCTGCGCAGTCTGCGCGGCGTGATTCTGACGGCTTCCGGCGGCCCATTTTTCGGCAAATCCCGGGCCGAACTGGCGGACGTTACAATCAGCCAAGCCCTGGCCCACCCCACTTGGTCCATGGGCGCGAAGATTACCGTTGACAGCGCCACCATGATGAACAAGGGCTTGGAACTAATGGAGGCCGCCTGGCTCTTTGGTCTGCCGCCGGAGCGCATCGACGTCGTCGTTCACCGCCAAAGCATCGTCCATTCCCTGATTGAGTATCATGACGGCGCGGTTCTCGCCCAACTGGGACTGCCGGATATGCGTGTGCCAATACAATATGCCCTGACCTACCCCCAGCGTCTGCCGTCCCCCGCCGGGCGGTTAAACCTCGCCGAATGGGGCACGTTAACGTTTGAAGCCCCAGACGAGGACGCGTTCCCGGCCCCCGCCCTCTGCCGGGAGGCCCTTCGCCGGGGCGGTGTGGTCCCTGCCGCCGTCAATGCGGCCAACGAGGAGGCAAACGCCCTCTTCCGGGCAGGAAAACTCCGGTTCCCGCAAATCACCGAAGCTGTTGCCTGCGCGCTGGACGCTGCCCCCGCCGCCCCCGCCGATTCTCTGGGCGCCGTCCTCTCCGCCGGTGAGTGGGCCCGGGAACTGGTCCGCGCCCACTATGTTCGGTGATCCGCCGCTGTCCTCAGAAGCACAAAACAGTTCCAAAACGAAAGGATGATGTCCCATCGCAGCGCTGCTTTCCCTCGCCGCCGCCTGGAGCAAAATCTGGCCCATTGGCGTCGCGGTTCTCTTCTTCGGGTTCCTGATCTTCTCCCATGAACTGGGGCATTTCTCTTTTGCGAAGCTCTTCCGCGTCCGGGTGAATGAATTTGCCATGGGCATGGGCCCCGCCATTTTCAAATTCGGCAAAAAAGAGACAAAATATGCTGTCCGGGCGCTGCCTTTCGGCGGTTCCGTGCTGATGGAAGGCGAGAACGGGGACAGCGAAGACCCCCGCGCTTTCAACCAGAAACCCAAATGGCAGCGCTTCCTGATCCTCTTCGGGGGCGCGGCGGTGAATCTGCTGTGCGGCCTGCTGATCATGGCGGTGATCCTCTCGCAGCAAGACCTGATCGGCACCAACCGCATCCATTCCTTCGACGAAAACGCCGTCAGCCAGGCCAACGGTCTCCAGGCCGGCGACGTCATCTATAAAATCGGCGGCAAACGTGTCATTTCCAGCTCCGACCTCGGCTTTCTCCTCTCCCGCAGCGCCGACGGCGTAGTGGACCTGGTGGTCATCCGGGACGGCAAGAAGCTAGCATTGGACCAGTTCCCCTTTCAAACCGAGCCGGGGGAGGGGGGGCGCAACTGGATCGTCCGGGACTTTGTCCTGGTGGGCGTGAAGCCGACCTTTTCCTCCGTTGTTTCCCATACTGTGCTGGAGAGTGCCTCCCTGGCGCGAATGGTCTGGCTGAGCCTGCTGGATATGGTCACCGGCCACTTCAAACTCAGCGAGATTTCCGGTCCTGTCGGGGTGGTCAACCTGATCCAGAGCCAAGCAAACGTCGCCGCCCAGTCCGATACCCCAAAAGAAACCCATGAAGCCTTCTTAAATCTGCTCTATCTCTTCTCTCTGATCTCCATCAACATCGGTGTAATGAACCTCCTGCCGGTCCCCGCGCTGGATGGCGGCCGCCTATTTTTCCTGCTGGTAGAAATGATCGTCCGCCGCCCCATCCCGAAGAAACTGGAAGCTTGGGTGCACGGCGTCGGCCTGCTGCTTCTGCTGAGCTTCATGGTGGTTATCACGTTCTCAGATATCTGGGGCTGGGCGCACGGGAAATAGCCGCCGCACACCGTATAATAAATCGGGAGAGGGAAGGAGTGTGCCGTCATACCGCGCAGAAAAAGCCGCGCCGTGCGCGCGGGCAATCTCATCATCGGCGGGGACGCGCCGGTCAGTGTGCAATCTATGCTCAGCCGTCCGGCCCACGACATTCCCGCCAGTCTCTCCCAGGCCAAGGAACTGGAGGCTGCTGGCTGTCAACTCATCCGCGCCGCCGTGCCGGACCGGGACGCCGTGCCGCTGATCGCCGCGCTGAAGGAGGCCGTTGGCGTCCCAATCGCCGCGGATATCCATTTTGATTACCGTCTGGCGCTGGAAAGCGTCGCGGCCGGAGCGGATAAAATTCGCCTCAACCCCGGCAACATTGGCGGACAGGACCGGGTCAGGGCAGTGGCCGCTGCCTGCGCGGCGAAGGGCGTCCCCATTCGGATCGGGGTCAACTCCGGCTCGCTGGAAAAGGAGCTGCTGGCGCGCTTCGGCGCGCCGACCCCCGCCGCTTTGGCTGAAAGCGCTTTGGGACATGCTCAGTTGCTGGAAGCCTGTGATTTCGGCGACGTCGTCCTTTCCCTCAAATCGTCCCGCGTCCCGGATATGGCCGAGGCTTATGAGCGTATCGCCGAGCGCTGCGATTACCCGCTGCACCTGGGCGTCACGGAGGCGGGGACTGCCCGCATGGGCTTGATCAAGTCCAGCGTTGGAATCGGCGCATTGCTGCTGCGGGGGATCGGGGACACCATTCGCGTGTCGCTGACGGACGAGCCCCGGGAGGAAGTCCGCGCCGGCTTTGATATCCTCGCCGCGCTGGGACAGGGTCCCGCCCGGCCAAACCTCATTTCCTGCCCCACCTGCGGCCGCACCCAGATTGACCTGTTCTCTCTGGCCGGAGAAGTGGAGCGGCGGCTGGCGGACTGCCGCAAACCCATCACCGTCGCCGTCATGGGCTGCGCCGTCAACGGGCCGGGGGAAGCGCGGGAAGCGGACATCGGCTTGGCGGGGGGTGCCGGCTGCGCCCTGCTCTTCCGAAAAGGCGAAGTCCTCTGCAAGGTTCCGGAGGCAAACGCCGTCGACGCGCTGATGGCGGAAATCGCCAAGCTCTAGCATTCACATCTAAAACATAGGAGAAATCGTCTTGATCGAAGAATTTACCATAGACTCTCTGTTTGGCGAAAGCGTTGACCTTGCGCTTTTTCCTCCGGAGCTGCGGAACGCCCCGGCGCGGATCCTTGACCTGGACCAGCGCAGCCGCCGCATGAAACTGGAGATCCGGCCGGGCGTTTGGGTCGCCCCGGAAATCATCGAGCAATTCTGCGCCGCGGCGGAGCGGGCCCTGGGGGACTGCATGATTCGCTGCGCCGTTTCCTTCCCCCCGGAAGCCTTCGGCCCGGCAGCGTACCCCTGGCTTCTGCGGGAATTGCGCGGCGCCATCGTCGTGGCCAACGGCTTCCTGGACAACGCGCTGGTAACGAGGGAAGGGGAGACCCTCCTGATCGAGTTGCCACCCATCGGTAAAGTTGTCCTGGACGACGCGGACGCGCCCGCCTGGCTGCGCCGCTTCCTGCGGGAGCGCTTCGGTCTGGGACTGGAGGTCGTGTTTGTCGCCTCCGAGGCCATCGCCTCGGCCGCCAAACCGAAGCGGAAGCCGGCGGCCAAACCTGTTCCCGTCCGATCCGCGCCGGCAGCCGGGGAGCGTCCTCCCTGGGCCGCCGCGCCGCCGCCGGAACAAAACGATATCCCCGCAGCCGGCGCCGCTCCCGCAAAAGCGCCTGCCCGTCCCCCCCGCGAAGCGCGCCCGAAGCGAAGCGACGCTCTTTGGGACGGTCTGCCCTTCTCTATGGAAACCACCAAGACTCTGTACGGCAACGCTATCCGCAGCCGTCCTACCCCCATCAGCGAGATCGACGTATCCGACGGCAGCGCGGTGGTCTGGGGCGAAGTCTTCCGATACCGGGAAATCACCACCAAAGACGGCCGGTCGAAAATCCTCAGCTTCAATATCACAGACTACACAGACAGTTACCCCTGCAAACTGTTTGATACCGTCGAAAACTGCCAGGACCTGTGCAAACACCTCAAGGACGGCACATTCCTGCTGATGCGCGGCGTGTTTCAGCTGGACAAATACAGCGACGGCTATTCCCTCCAGCCCCGGGCGATGATGAAGGTGACGCCCATCCTGCCGCAGGACGCCGCCCCGGAAAAGCGGGTGGAACTCCATTTGCATACCAACATGTCTGAAATGGACGGCATGACCCCCGCCGCAAAGCTCGTCGAGCGAGCCGCCTTCTGGGGTCATAAAGCCGTCGCTATCACCGATCACGGCGTGGTTCAGGCCTTCCCGGAAGCAATGCAGGCCGCGGAAAAGGCCGCGAAGAAAGGGAAGGACATCAAAATCATCTATGGCATGGAGGCCTATTACGTCAATGACCTGCGCCCCGTCGTCCTGGATCCACCGAAAGACGGCGCGCTGCCCTTCGGCGGGGAATATATTGTCTTCGACGTTGAGACCACTGGCCTCAGCCCCGACCAGGATCGTCTGATCGAAATCGGCGCGGTCCGCGTCCGGAATGGGCAAAGCTGCGAATCGTTCCAAACCTTCGTGGACCCGCAGCGCCCCTTGCCGCCCAAAATTGTCGAGTTGACCGGCATTGGCCCGGAGATGCTCGCCGGCGCGCCCGGGGAATGGGAGGCCGCCCAGGCCTTCTCCGATTTCTGCGGCGGCGCGCCGCTGGTGGCCCACAACGCCCGCTTCGACCTGCACTTCCTCAAGGCTCTCTACCGCCGCCAGGGACAGACATTCCGCACTCCCTGCGCCGACACCCTGGTCCTGGCGCAACTCCTTCTGCAGGACGTCCGGAATTACCGTCTGGACACCTTGGCGGGTTATTTTGGCGCCGGCGCCTTCGGCCATCACCGGGCCGATGAGGACGCACGCACGACGGCGAAAATTTTTCTCGGTTTATTGGAAACCGCCCGTCAGCGCCAGGCGGAAAAGCCAAATTATCAGGCGCTCCTCGCGCAGGCGGAAGCCGAAGAGAGCGCCAAGCGCCCCGCGGCGGACGAACCTGAGGAAGCCGAGCCGGACGAAAAGCCCAAGAGTCACCACCGAAAAAAAGTGGACGAAAAACAGATCTTTCTGGCCGAAGCGCGGCGCTGGGCAGAGATTCCGGACCTGGAAGAAGACCTGCTCTGGTTCCTGCGGGGATACCTTCGGCCTGAGATCCCAAAGCTCCGCAGTTACCATATGATCCTCCTTGCCCAGAACCTCACGGGCCTGAAAAATCTTTACCGGCTCATCACGTCTTCGAATGTTCGCACCTTCCACCGTCACCCCTGCATTCCCCGCAGCGAGCTGGAGAAACACCGGGAAGGCTTGATCTTGGGCAGCGCCTGCGAGGCCGGGGAGCTCTTCTCCGCGCTGCTGGACCATTACGCCGAAGAAGAACTGCTGCAAATCGCCGATTTTTATGACTATCTGGAGATCCAGCCGAACGGCAACAACGCCTTCCTATTGCGCGGAAAAGAAAATCATGCTCCCCGCGTGGCTTCGGAAGAGGCGCTGCATCAGCTGAACCGCCGGATCGTCCACTTGGCGGACGACTTGGGGAAACCTGTCTGCGCCACCGGAGACGTTCATTTCCTCGACGAAAAAGACAAGCTCTTCCGGGAAGTGATTATGTCTGGCCAGGGATTCGAAGATGCGGGCTATCAGGCTCCGCTGCATTTCCGCACCACACAGGACATGCTGGCGGAATTCGCGTACCTGGGCGAGGAAACGGCCTTCGAAGTCGTCGTCAAAAACCCCGGCGTCATTGCCGACCGGGTCGAGGTCATCCGGCCTTTCCCGGAGGGGACCTTCCCACCCAGCATCCCTGGCGCGGAAGAAGAACTGACAGAACTCTGCTACTCCCGCATGAGAAAACGCTACGGCGACCCGCTGCCTGACGTCGTTGCCGCACGGCTCGAAAAAGAACTGCGCTCCATCATTGACAACAACTTTGCCGTGCTCTATATCATCGCGCAGAAACTGGTGAAGGATTCCGAGGATCATGGCTACTACGTCGGCTCCCGGGGTTCCGTCGGGTCCTCTTTCGTTGCCAACGCCGCCGGGATCTCCGAAGTCAATCCTTTGGAGCCACACTATCTTTGTCCGGCTTGTCACTATGCGGAATTTTTCCGGGACGGCTCCGTCGGCTCCGGATTCGATCTCCCGCCGAAGAACTGCCCCCAATGCGGCGCGCCGCTCCAGCGGGACGGGCACGACATCCCCTTCGAAACCTTCCTGGGCTTCAAGGGCAACAAACAGCCGGATATCGACCTCAACTTCTCCGGCGAATACCAGTTCTTCGCCCACCGCTACACCGAGCAGCTCTTCGGGAAAACGCACGTATTCAAGGCCGGCACCATCGGGACACTGGCGGACAAGACGGCCTACGGCTTCGTCAAGAAATACGCGGACCTCGCCGGACGGGAGCTGCGCCGGGCAGAAATGGAGCGCCTGACCCAAGGCTGCATCGGCGTCAAACGCACCACCAGCCAGCATCCCGGCGGTATGGTCGTCATCCCCAGCGACATGGAGGCGGAAGACTTCACTCCCATTCAGTTTCCCGCCAACGACCCCAATAAGGGCATGACCACCCACTTCGACTTCCATGCCCTGCACGACACCATCTTAAAGCTCGACAATCTTGGACACGACGTGCCGACGCTGTATAAGTATCTGGAGGACATGACAGGGATCAGGATCGAGCAGGCCGACGTCTGCGACCCGAAGATATACCAACTCCTCCGCAGCCCGGAACCCTTGGGCGTCACGGCGGAGGACATAGACTGCCCCACCGGCACCCTCTCCCTCCCGGAACTTGGCACCAATTTCGTGCTGCAAATGCTCGTTGACGCCAAGCCCAAGAATTTTTCTGACATGCTGCAAATTTCCGGTCTGTCGCACGGAACGGACGTCTGGCTTGGCAATGCCCAGGACCTCATTCTTTCCGGCAAATGCGACATCTCCGAGGTCATCAGCACCCGGGACAGCATTATGACCTATTTAATGCACAAAGGCGTTCCCGCCGCCACGGCCTTCGACATCATGGAAATCGTCCGCAAGGGCAAGGCGAAGGAAGCTCTGACGGACGAGCACAAGCGGATCATGAAGGAAAACGGGGTTGAAAATTGGTACATCGATTCCTGCCTGAAGATTCAGTATATGTTCCCTAAGGCCCATGCCGCCGCCTACGTTTTGGCTGCGATGCGCCTGGCCTGGTATAAGATTTATTGCCCACTGGAATACTATGCGGCATATCTCACTGTCCGGGGCAGCGACCTGGACACCCGCGCTATCCTCCAGGGCCGCCCGGCGGTGCTGGCGCGGCTGCGGGAGCTCCAAAAGAAAGTCCACGCTTCCAAGAACATCAAAAGCGAGCAGGACAAGGCCACGCCCAAAGAGGAAGCCATGATTCCGGCGCTGCAGGTGGTCAACGAGATGATGGCCCGGGGGGTAAATTTCCTCCCGACTGACCTCTACCGCTCCGACGCATTCGTTTACCTCATGGAAGACGGAAAGATTCGGCTGCCGTTTTCCGCGCTGGAAGGCGTCGGCAACGTCGCGGCACAAGCTATGGCCAAGGCACGTGAGGACGGGGAAGGGGAGTACCTCGCGCAGGAAGACCTGCAGCGCCGCGCCAACCTCAACAGCCAAGTCATGCAGACGCTCGCGACCCTCGGTGCGCTGGCCGGTCTGCCAAAATTCCGGCAAACGAAACTGCATGGATTCTGATCTCGGCCAAATTCGTAAAATCCGTTTCTTGATTTATCTCGTTGAAGTTTATCTTGCTAAAATAGGTGAGGGGAGTTTTTACCCATGCGGCGGTATGCCAAAATCACACCGGAAGGCACTACGGATTATCTGTTTGAAGAATGCGCCGCGCGAGAAACCGCGCTGGCCGCGCTGACGCGTCTGTTCGAATCCTGGGGTTACCGTCGGATCGCAACGCCGCATTTGGAATTCTATGATGTATTCCACCGGATGTCCGCCGACTGGCTGGCCGAACAGCTCTACTGCGTCACGGATTCCAGCGGCCGTCTGCTGGTCCTGCGGCCAGATAGCACACTGCCCATCGCGCGCGTGATTTCGACCAGGCTCCAGGACGCGGCGCTGCCGCTGCGGCTCTACTACCATCAGAGTGTCTTCCGCCGGTCCCGGCGCTACGCTGGGCTGAGCGACGAGGGCCTGCAAAGCGGCGTCGAATTGCTGGGCGCGGGCGGACTGCGGGCAGACTTGGAAATCCTGCGTTGCGCTGTGGACGCTCTGCGCGCCTGCGAGGCCCCGCGATTCCGGATCGAGTTGGGTCACGCCGCGATTTTTCGCAGCCTGGCGGACAGCCTCGGTGCCCCAGACGAACTGCGGGATGCGCTGGCCCAGGCCATTGAAACTAAAAACCTGCCCGCCCTGACGCAGCTGCTGGTCCCTTGCAGCGGCAGCGCGGCGGAATCCCTGCGGCAGCTGCCTCGGCTCTTTGGCGGCGCGGAGGTTCTCGACCAAGCGCGGGAACTTTTCTGGGATCCCGCCGCACGGGAAGCCTTGGATCATCTCACCGAGCTGCGGAAAAGCCTGCGGATTCTGGGACTGCAGGACTGCGTTGACTTCGACTTGGGGTTGGTGCACGGCCGGCAATATTATACGGGCATGGTCTTCCGGGGCTACATTGAGGGTTCCGGCGTGACGGTTCTGTCCGGCGGACGGTACGATGCGCTGCTGCAAGAGTTCGGCCGGCCCGCGGCGGCGGTTGGTTTTGCCGTGGAGGTTGATCCGCTGGCCAAGGCGCTGCCGGAAACCGGCGCGGCGCCCCAGCCGCCAGCGGCGGCGTTGCTGGTCTTTGGCCCGGCGGGCAGCGAAGCCGCCGCTCTGCGGTACTTGGAAGACAAGCGCGCCGCGGGCGTCCGCTGTGAATTTGCCATGGCAGAAACCCTTGCGGAGGTTCGGGACTATGCCCGCCAGCACGGGATTGCCCGGCTGGCCGTCGTCAGCGGCAGCGGCGCCGCAGAAGAATCCGCAGTCTGATCTCTCAAAATCCAACGTATAGAACGGAGTGATCTTAATGCGTCCCATTCGCATTGCCCTAACCAAAGGCCGGCTGGAAAAGCGGTCGGTCGAGTTGTTTGAGGCCATCGGCTTCGACTGCGCACAGCTGCAAAACAAGGGCCGTCGGCTCATCCTGCCCATGGAGGAATACGAGGTCGTTCTGGCCAAGGCCAATGACGTGATCACCTACGTTGAGCATGGAGCCTGCGACCTGGGCATCGTCGGCAAAGACACCATCGCCGAGATGGGCTCCGGGTTTTATGAAATGCTGGACCTGGGATTCGGCAAATGCCGCTTCGCTTTGGCCGGGCCGAAGAACGTCGATTTTTACGCCGGGTACCATGAACGCGTCGTGGCCAGCAAATACCCCCAGGTTGCACGGCAGTTTTTCGAGCAGAAAGGCATGGATATCAAGATCATCAAGATCGAAGGATCCGTAGAACTTGCGCCGCTGCTGGGGTTGGCGCACGCGATCGTGGATATCGTCGAAACCGGCTCCACCTTGCGGGAAAACGGACTGGAGATCATCGAAGAAATCCTGCCGATTTCCGCCCGGGTGATCGTCAATATGGCCAGCATGAAGCTTCGCCGGGAAGAAATCGAGCGGCTGCTGGCGGATATGTCCGTCGCGGTACAAGTTTAGTTGCCAGGTCCTTGATTTTAGATCTTACGATATGCAAAGCTATATATAAAAGAACGGGAGTGATTTTTATAATTCCGATCACCGTATGCGACGGCAGCCAGGAACTAGAGTTGCTGGCGCTGCTGAAGGCCCGGGGCGGCGAAGTGGACGCCAAAATCACCGCCATGGTAACGGAGATTCTGGCGACCGTCCGGGAGAAAGGCGACGCCGCCGTCCGCGGCTTCACGCACCAATTCGACGTGCTGGGCCGCCGGGACACCATGCAGGTTGTTGCCGAGGTCCGCGCCAGCCATGCTTACGACGACGGCGAGAGCCGCGAAATTCCAAGACAGGTGCTGGAAGACGCCGTCCGCCGGAGCAATCCCGATTTTATTGCCGCGCTGGAACGGGCCGCCGCGCGGATCCGGGCCTTTCATGAGCGGCAAAAGCGGCAGAGCTTCTTTTCCGCCGAAGAGGACGGCGTGATCCTCGGCCAGCGGATTCGTCCTCTGCGGCGCGTCGGCATCTACGTCCCGGGCGGGACGGCGCTTTATCCGTCCTCCGTGCTGATGAACGTGATTCCCGCGAAGATCGCCGGGGTCCCGGAAATCGTCATGGTCACGCCGGAACAGCCGGGCGGCGGAGGGGATCTGGGCATTCTGG
The DNA here is from genome assembly GCA_031268095.1 of Oscillospiraceae bacterium. Classification (GTDB taxonomy): domain Bacteria; phylum Bacillota; class Clostridia; order Oscillospirales; family Acutalibacteraceae; genus WRMQ01. The sequence continues at coordinate 19,498 of JAIRXU010000017.1, forward strand.
CGGCAGCGCTGGTGGCCGGGGTAGATCGGGTATTCCTTGTTGGCGGGGCGCAGGCAACCGCCGCGCTGGCTTACGGAACGGAAACGATTCCGCAGGCCGACAAAATCGTCGGGCCGGGAAACATCTTCGTCGCCACAGCGAAAAAGCTGCTGTACGGTACGGTAGATATCGATATGATCGCCGGGCCAAGCGAAATCCTGATCGTCGCCGACGAGACAGCCAACCCGCGCTGGCTGGCCGCCGACCTGTTATCCCAGGCAGAGCACGACAGACTTTCCAGTGCCATCCTCCTCTCAACTTCGCAAAATCTTGCAGAGGCAACCGTTCGTGCCCTGGAACTTCAGCTGGCGAAACTGCCGCGCCGGGAACTCGCCGAAGCCGCGCTGCGGGACTTCGGCGCCGTCCTCGTCTGCGAGAACCTGCCTCAGGCCATCCGGCTGGCCAACGATTTCGCGCCGGAACATCTGGAACTTTGCATCGCCAATCCCATGGATTCCTTGGGCGCGATCGACAATGCTGGCTCCGTTTTTCTTGGGCACTATTCGCCGGAGCCTGTGGGCGACTACTGCGCCGGACCAAACCATGTCTTGCCCACCGGCGGGACGTCCCGTTTCTTCTCCCCGCTTTCGGTGGACGATTTCCTCAAAAAAATTCAGTTCATCAGCTACACCGAGCCCGCCTTGGCAAAGGTCCGGGAGGACGTCATCCTCCTGGCTGAAACCGAAGGTCTGACCGCCCACGCCAATGCGGTTCGGGTCCGCTTCTGATAGGAGTTTCCGCATGCAGAATCGTATTTTTGCGCGCATTTATGCCAAAATCCCGTTCCGGCCGCTGGCGCGGCTGCTGAGTTTGGCCGCCGGAGCGCTGCTCATTTTACGCATGCTGACCGGGTGCCGGCGGAAACCTGCCCCGCCAGCGCAAGATGCTGCCGAGGCGCGTACGCTGGCGTTGGCTGCCCTGGAACCGATCGGTTCAGCTCTGCGGCGGCAGCCTGTGCGACGCAAACGTCTCCCGAATGATCCGACGGTCGCCCTGTCGTTGATCATCCCAGTCTATAATGCTGTGCGGACACTCCCAAAACTGCTTGCAAGCGTTTTGCCCGGCATCCCCGGCGAGGTGCTGGAATTGGTCTGCGTCAACGACGGCTCGACCGATGATTCCGCCGCCATTCTGCGGCAATTTCAGGCCGAACACGGGAGCGGCGGCTTGCGGGTGGTCATCCTTGGCCAAGCCAACGCCGGCGTTGCGGCGGCGCGGGGCGAATATCTCGCTTTCGCGGATGCGGACGACTACTTGGCGCCGGGCTATCTGTTCCGTCTCCTGGCCCGCGCCCGGGCCAGCCAGGCCGATCTGACCGAAAGCGGCGCGCTGCTCGCGCGGCCAGAGGGTCAGGTTTCGCTGAAGGCCGGTTGGTCAAACCCGTTCGTGCGCGACCTGACCAAAGACCCCTCGTTTGCGCTGGAACTGAGCGGCGTTCCCTGGGCGCGGCTTTACCGCCGAGAGCTCTTCGACGGGCTCTGGTTTCCGGAAGGTTACGATTACGAGGACACACTGATTGCCTTCGCGGTGCTGCGGCGGGCGGCGCGGTGGGCCTTTGAACCCGCCGCCGTTTACGTCCACACGAGCACGGGACAATCCATCACCGCGGCGCTCCAGGCCAGCCCAAAATGCCTCGACAGTTACTTTGTCGTTGAGCGGTTGCTGGACGACCAGACTGTGCCACGGGACAGCATATTATATCGTATGCTGGTGGCCCAGTTCGGAGCCATGTTCCGCCAGCGTCTGGCCCGATTGCCGCGGGATCTTCGTCAGGCAGCGCTGTTGCTGGCGCGGGATCTTCTGTGTGCTCACGCAGAACTTCGGCCCCGCCGGCTGCCGCCTTATGAACGGCTGACAGAAGCGGCCGTGCTGGCCGGCAACCTGGAACCATGGGAATGGGTTACCAGATATTGAATTAGACGACAGAGAAGCGGGAGGACCAGCCGATGTCTTTTTCTCTTAACGAAAAAATCCGAAAATTGACTCCCTATGACCCCATTGCGGGAGACTATCCCATCCGCCTCGACGCCAATGAATCCTTCTTACCCATCGGCGCGGCGGAACGGGCGGCGCTGGTCCGCGCGGCGGAAGAAGCCAATCTTCGGCGCTATCCGGATCCGGCGGCTCAGCGGCTTTGTCAGGCGGCGGCGGCCTACTACGATTGCGATCCCGCGCAGCTCGTCGCCTGGAATGGCACGGACGAAGCGCTCTTATTGCTCTCCGGCGCGTTCCTGGGGCGGGGAACGGCTTTGCTCTGCTACGCCCAGGATTTTTCGATGTACCATTTCTATGCCTATCTTTCCGGCGCCGACTGTATAAAACTTTCCAAGCGGGAAGATTTCTCCATTGATCCGGACGCCGCCGTTGCCGCCCTGCGAGAGTACCGGCCCGCACTTTTTCTTTTTTCGAACCCCTGCAACCCTACCTCTCTGATCCTGCCAAAAGACGACGTGCGCCGTTTGGTCCGCGCAGCGGAAGATCCGGGAACGCTGGTAGCGCTGGACGAAGCCTACATGGATTTTGCGGACGCGTCACTGCTGGATGAGGTGGCAGACTATGACAACCTCGTTATTCTGCGCACCTGCTCCAAAGCTCCGGGCCTGGCAGGACTGCGGCTGGGCTTCTCCGTCGCCAACGAAACGCTGACCCAGACCCTGCGCGCGGTCAAATCCCCTTATAATGTTGGCGCCCTGACCCAGGCAGTGGGGGAGGCGATGTTCCGCGATCCGGCACGGTTGCGGACAGGCATTGCGGACATCCGCCGTTCCAAGGATGCGCTGGCGGCTGGACTGCGGCGGCTGGCAGACCAAATGCCGGCACGGCTGCGGGTGATTGGCAGCGAGGCAAATTTTGTCTTCCTGACCCTCCCAGACACCCCGGCAGCGTTCGAATTTCTGAAGCGCCGGGGAATCATCGTGCGCGCTTTCTACGGCAGCGCTTTGCGGATTACGGCGGGGACCGATGCGGAAAACGCCGCCGTTCTTTCTTATTTGGAACAATACTTGACGGAAACCGTGCTATAATATAAGCCACATAGCCTATGGAACTCATCGAAACGGGGTGATTGTATGCCCTTCGTTCCCGCGCGGTGCCCCCGCTGCGGCGCGAAACTGGAGGTCGATCCCGACCGAGACGCCGCCATTTGCAGCGCCTGCGGCGTGCCTTTTGTTGTCGCGAAGGCTATCACCAGTAACCATGATGAATCGGCAGCAGACTTCCGCGCGGCAATGGGATGATTTCCGGCAAAAACAGCAGGCTTGGCAGTCCCAGGGCCTTTGCCGCTACTGCGACGGTCCGCTGAAGGGCGTGATCGGCAAGAAATGCGCCAAGTGCGGCCAGGAGAAAGATTACTGAGGAGGATAATTCATGCAATCGCGATCTGCGTCTGTGCAACGTAAGACCCGGGAAACCGACATTTCTGTCGAACTTTGTTTGGATGGCGGCGCTGTGTCGGTCGAAAGCGGCATTGGTTTTTTTGACCACATGCTCACCGCTTTGGCCGTCCATGGCGGTCTGGGCTTGCGGCTGCGGTGCCAAGGGGATTTGCAGGTTGACGGACATCACACCGTCGAGGACTGCGGCATCGTTCTGGGACAGGCTTTGGCCCGTGCTTTGGGCGACAAAGCGGGGATTATCCGTTACGGCGAGGCGCGGATTCCCATGGACGAGAGCCTGGCGGAAGCGGCGGCAGACATCAGCGGACGGTCCTTCCTGGTCTTTCGGGCGGTATTCTCTCAAGATCGAATCGGCACTTTTGACAGTTGCCTTTGCGAGGAATTCTTTCGCGCCTTCGCGGTTCATGCAGGAATCACACTGCACATCGGCCTGCCTTGCGGCGGCAACGCGCACCACGAGGCCGAGGCCATTTTCAAGGCCGCGGCCCATGCCTTGCGGCAGGCACTGGCTCCCCGGCCGGGCGTCCTTTCGACGAAGGGAAGCATCTAATGGTTTATCTCAACGCCTTCCGTGTTGACCCGGACGTCGGAAGCAGCGGCGCGTACTTCACAGATCTGCCAGTGGTTCGTCTTCTGCGGGACATGGACTGGTTCCCGCTGGAAGACCCCGTGACGATTTTCGTCGGCGAAAACGGCAGCGGGAAATCCACGTTGCTGGATGCGCTGGCGGTCCGGGCGGGACTGAACGCCGAAGGCGGCTCCCGGAACTTTCTCTTCTCCACCAAAGCGACGGAATCCGGGTTGCACCAATACCTTTCCCTTGCGCGCACCGCCCGGGAGCGGGACGGTTTCTTCCTCCGGGCAGAGAGTTTTTATAACGCAGCAACTTACCTCGACCAACTGGATGATATCCCCGCGCTTTCGGCAAAGCTGAAGGATTCCTATGGCGGCGTATCCCTGCACGAGCAGTCCCATGGAGAAAGCTTCCTTTCGCTGGTGCATCATCGCTTCCACGGCCGGGGGCTCTACATTCTCGACGAACCGGAGGCGGCGCTCTCCCCAACGCGGCAAATGGCGCTGCTGGTGGAATTTGATCGGTTGGTCCAGGCGGACGCCCAGCTGATCATCGCGACCCACGCCCCGATTCTTCTGGCCTTTCCCGGCGCGGCAATCTATGAAATCACCCCGGAGGCAATCCGCCGCACGGTCTATGAGGATACCGACCACGTGCGGATTACCCGCCGCTTCCTGAACGACCCCGAAGGTATGCTGCTGCGGCTGCTTGAAACATAACGCTAGCCCAAAGGAGTTGTCCCATGATCATTCTTCCGGCAATCGACATCAAGGGCGGCGAGTGTGTCCGGCTCTACCGCGGGGATTTCACCACGGCTGAGCGCGTTGCGGCGGATCCGCTGGCGACGGCGCTTTCATTCCGGGCGGCGGGTTGCGCTTGGGTGCATATGGTGGACCTGGACGGTTCTGTTGCCGGTCGGCGGGTGAATGCGGAAATCTTCCTCCAAGTTGCGCGGAAAAGCGGCTTGCAGGTCGAACTCGGCGGCGGAATCCGTACGCTGGCGGACATCGCGTTTTACCTTGAGCGCGGCATTCAGCGCGTGATCCTGGGATCCGTCGCGCTGCGTTCGCCGGAAATCGTCCGCCTGGCCCTGCGGGAATTCGGACCGGAGCGCATCGCCGTCGGAATCGACGCCCGGGAGGGCATGGCCGCTGCCAATGGCTGGCTGGAGGACAGCGGGATTTTTTACCTGGACATCGCGAAACAAATGGAGGCTTTCGGCGTTCGAACGCTGATTTTCACCGACATCGGGCGGGACGGAATGCTTGCCGGACCGAATCTGGAACAACTTTGTGCCCTGCGTGCTGCCGCCGGCTGCGACGTCATCGCCAGCGGCGGGATTACCCATTTGGACGATATCCGTGCGCTGCGGGACGCGGGTATGCACGGCGCCATCTGCGGGCGCAGCATTTATGCGGGTACGCTTTCTCTGCCGGAGGCCGTCACTATTTCCAAGGAGGAACAAAGATGAATGCATTTGAACAACTCTACCAAACCATCTTGGCGCGGCGGGAACAGCCGCAGGAAGGATCCTATACCTGTTACCTATTTGAACAGGGACTGGATAAAATCTTGAAAAAGTGTGGCGAGGAATGCGCGGAAACCATCATCGCCGCCAAGAACGGGAATCGCCGGGAAGTCGTGCTGGAACTGAGCGACTTGGCGTTCCACGCGGCGGTTCTCATGGCGCAGATGGAGATCCCGCCGGAAGAAGTCGCCATGGAACTGGAGCGCCGGGCCCAAAAAACGGGTAACCTGAAACGCTTTCATCAAACGGATAAGAACAGCTGAATACCAGAGCATTATTTTAATATTGTGGGGCGATTTTCATGGAGTTCATCGCGTATATCATCCTTATACTTCTGGGCCTGGCCATTCTGGCGACGCTGGTCCGGGCGGCGCTTTTCCGGCCCAAAAAGACGGCGGTCCCGCCGCTCCCACCAGAAGAAGTGGATACGGGCCGGGCTGCGGCACACCTCAGCGCGGCAATCCAAATTCCAACCATTTCTTACTTAGAGGATGACCGGGTGGATTGGGCACAGTTCCGGCGCTTTCATGCATTCCTGGAGGAAAGTTACCCTCTGCTGCACCGAACTTTAACGCGGGAGGTTATCGACAAAGCCAGCTTGCTCTATACCTGGCCCGGATCGGATCCTGCGCTGAGCCCGATCGCGCTGTTGTCCCACCAGGATGTTGTGCCAATCTCCGCCGGGACGGAAGACGACTGGACGCACCCGCCTTTCAGCGGCCACAATGACGGCGAAATGATCTGGGGCCGGGGCGCGATGGACATGAAAAATCACCTCGTCGCCGTGATGGAAGCCGTAGAAACCCTGCTGGCGGAGGGTTTCCGCCCGGCGCGGACGGTTCACCTCTGCTTCGGGCACAACGAGGAAGTCGTCGGTTCGGACCACGCGGGAGCCAGCGCGATCATGGAAACCCTGCGGGACCGGGGCGTTCGGCTGGAAAGTGTGATCGACGAGGGCGGCGCGATGTTTCCCATTCATGTGAAAAAAATCCTTAACAGCACTTTGGCGGGGATCGGGATTTCCGAAAAAGGATATGTCAGCTTCGAAATTTCCATCCAGCGTAAAGGCGGACACTCCGCCCAACCGCCCAAACATACGGCACTCGGTGAATTGGCCGAAGTCATCCGGGACTTGGAGCGGCATCCGTTCCGCGCGAAAATGCTGCCCTTCCTGACCAGTCTCCTGGACGAAGCGGGGCGGCGAGTACCGTATTGCCTGCGGCTCGTGACTTGCAATCACAAATTGCTGCGGCCTGTCATCACCGGCATTCTCCAAAATATTCCTGCTGCCGCCAGTATGATGCGGACCACTACAGCAGTGACCATGGCCCAGGGCAGCCCGGCGGACAATGTCCTCCCCCAAAAAGCCAGCGTTGTCGTGAATTTCCGCCAAATGCCAGGGACATCTGCCGCAGACGTGGAACGTCATATTCGCAGGGTGGTGCGCAACAAGGACATTCACATTGCCGCGCTGAAGCAGAAGGAGGCCTCTCCTTTCTCTCCCACGGACAGCCGTGCCTTTCAAGTCATTCGGGACCTCGTGCTGACGGAACATCCGGAAGCAATCGTCGCGCCTTATTTGGTGATGGGCGGAACAGACGCTTGCTTTTATGAACCAATTTGCGATAACGTCTATCGGTTTTCCCCTTTCCTGACTGACCTTTTCCTTCTCTTTTGCACCCATGCAACCAATGAGCGCCTGCCGGCGGAGACCATGGGCCAGGCCGTGTCCTTCTTCAAACGATATATCCGGACGCTGTGCGTCAGTGAAATAACGGAGTAACCTATGAAAATTATCCTCGCGCCCGATTCCTTCAAGGGCACTTTGACGGCAACGGAAGTTTGCGGCATCCTCGCGGACGAGTTTGCGGTGTCTTTTCCGGCGGCGGAGATTTGTCTGCTTCCTTTGGCTGACGGAGGCGAAGGGCTCGCGGCAGCCGTCCACCGGCTGCGGGGCGGCAGATGGCTGGAAGCGGCGGTTGCCGGGCCTTGGGGCAAGCCCGTTCAGGCGGCGTTCCTCCTCCTGCCGGACGGCACGGCGGTCCTGGAAACCGCCTCCTGCGCGGGATTGGAATTGGCGCGCGGCGCGCCCGAGGGGCTGAATCCGGCGCGGACGACGACCCAGGGACTGGGGGAATTGTTGCTGGCGGCCCGGGCCTCAGGGGCCGCGCGGATCTTGCTGGGACTGGGCGGCAGCGCCACCAACGACGGCGGGTGCGGCATGGCGGACGCGCTGGGCTGGCGTTTCCTTCGTGCGGACGACACAGGCTTCCTGCCGACAGGTGCGACGCTAACGGAAATTGCCCGGATCCTCCCGCCAGATGAACCGTACGGTCTGCCGGTGACCGCCGCATGCGATGTGACCAGCCCCCTCTTCGGCCCGGACGGTGCGGCCCATGTCTACGCTCCGCAGAAGGGCGCAGATCCCGCCATGGTGCTGCTTCTGGATACGGGGCTGCAACATTTGGCCGCCGTCTGCGGGGAACAGGCCCTGGCTTGGGAACCCGGCGCGGGTGCGGCAGGCGGCCTGGGATTCGGGGTACGGCGGTTCCTGGGAGGCGAACTGCGGCCGGGTATTGACTTGCTCCTGGATATGGCGGATTTCGACGCACTGGTGCGTGGAAACGCCCTGGTCGTCACCGGGGAGGGCCGCATGGACGCGCAGACGCTCCAGGGCAAAGCGCCCTGCGGGGTGCTGCGGCGGGCACAGCGGCGCGGGGTCCCGGTTATCGCGGTGTGCGGCTGCGCGGAGGAACCGGATGCGTTGCTTGCTGCGGGATTTTCCGCTATATTCCCGGCGAGCGGCGGCGGACAGGCGCTGGAAGTCCTCCAGCGGCACTGCCGGGAGGAACTGCGGCAAGCCGCACGGCAGGCGGCCGATTGGATCGTCCGGACCACCCGGACACACCATGAAGGTTCTGCATCAAATGATATATTGATTTCTGAAAGGATGGAGAGCACATGACAGAGAACGGGTGGCCGACGGCGTGGCCGGTCAAATTGGGGGACTTACAGATTGAACTGCCGCTGGTGACCGCGCCGGACGGCTTCCAGATCTATGCCTTCGACTCCATGGGGCAGACAGCTTGGAACCTCTCGGCGGCGGCGGCATTGATTCAGCAGCTTGCGGAGATCCCCTTCGACGTCATGATCACGGCAGAGTCCAAGGCCATCGCGCTGACAGAAGAGATGGCCAGGCTGCTGGGGCACGAGCGCTACGTTGTACTGCGGAAAGGAAAAAAGCTTTACATGGACAACCCCTTGGTGGTGGACGTGAAGTCCGTCACTACCACCCAGCCCCAGCGCTTCTTCCTCGGGCGGGAGCAGCAGCGGGTATTGGCGGGGCGGCGGGTCTGCATTGTGGACGACGTCATTTCCACGGGCGGAACGCTGGAGGCCGTCTTCTCCGTCGCGGAGCAGGTGGGGTTTGAGGTTGTTTGCGTGGCCTGCGTCCTGACGGAAGAAACCCCCTGGGACAAGTTCCATGGAATCCCGGTGCTCCGGCTGGACCACATCCCCTTGCCGGCTTACGCGCCGCACCAACGGTGACTATCTCCTTTGATTTTATATGAAAATATTTTTCAGATGAGGATAGGAGGACATAATATGAAACGGTATGCCTGCAAAGGATTGGCGCTGCTGCTGGCGGCCGCCCTGCTCTTGGCGCTGCTGCCCGGCGGCTTGCTGACGGCCCTGGCCGCGCCAAAACCGCTGCAGATCGGCCTGATGTCGGACACTCATATTTTCCCTTATGAACTGACGGGGAACGACTGTTCAGCGTTCCGGGAATATTCCCAAAGCCGGGGCAAGTCCTTCGCCCAATCGGAAGCGGTCCTTGACTCCACTCTGACGGCAATGGAAACCCACGCGAAAAAAAACGGACTTTCTTACGTTCTGATTTCTGGAGATCTGACCAAAGACGGAGAACTGGAGGGCCACCAAAAACTGGCGAAGACCTTGGCGGCCTTCGAAAAACGGACCGGCATCCAGGTGGCGGTTATCCCCGGCAACCATGACATCAACAACAGCGACGCGGCCACCTTCGCTTCCGGGAAACGCCAGCCCGGCACCGAAACCCGGCCTGAGCAGTTTCTGGAGATCTACCAAGACTTCGGTTTCGACCTGCCAAACCTATCGCGTTTCGTCCCCAAGGCGGGCAACAAGGGCGGTATGCTCAGTTACGCGGCGGACCTTGGGGAGGATTACCGGCTGATCGCCATCGACACCTGCAAATACAGCAGCGACCAATCCCCCAAGGGTGAGCACAACGATACCGCCGGAATGATCGGCGAGGACCTGATGGCCTGGATCCTGCAAGAAATCAAGGAAGCCAAGGCCGCCGGGAAACTCATCATCGGCATGGGGCACCATAATTTAACCCCTCACATCGGCTGGGAAGACAAAGTATTCCATAGCTTCATGCTGGATGATTACGAGCGCGTCCGGGAAACGCTGGCCTCGGCGGGGCTGCATTATTATGTATCCGGTCACATCCATGTCGGCGAAATCGGCGACTACGTCGCAGACAACGGCGAACGGCTGTACGATATCTGTTCCTCCGCGCTGGTCAGTTATCCCAGCACCTTCCGGGAAGTTGCTTTCTCCGGCTCTGCCAGATCCTCCTCTGCCGACGTAAAAACCTATGAGGCGGACTGCGTCAAGCCGGTTACGGCTATGGGTGTCACCTATCCTTCGCCCTATTCGACGACGGCGTACCATCTCAGCTTCGGCGACGAGGGATTGAAAAACCATCTCTCCGATTTGCTCGCCGGCGTACTGGGCGACCTCTTTGCCACCATCCGGGACACGGGCGGAATCTCCGCCTTCCTCTCGGCGCAAGGACTGGATCTGGAGTCTATGCTGGACGGCGCGCTGGACGGCGGGGTCAAAGCGGGATCCGTCACCGTATTGCCGACAAAGAACATCATGAGCCTCATTGGGGATATCCTCGGGCAGGTGGATCAAAATTACATCAACGACCCAAAGCGGCTGCTGGGGCTGGTGGATCATATCCTGAACCGCGGCCTGGGAATGCAGGTTTCAGACCTGCCCAGCACGCAGCTGTATCAAACCCTGGGCATCGGTGATCCGAACCGGCCGGGAACGTTTGAGGACATGGCGGCGGAAGTGATCGCCTACACCTATTCCCGCAACAGCGGCGCGGCAAAAGACCGGTTCCTGCTGGATGCCATCGACGGCTTCGAACACGGGGACAGCGCGGACCGCTTCTTCCAGCTGCTGCTGGATATCGTGCTCAACGATGTTGTGCAGAGCGAGCTGCTGCCGTCGCTGAAACTCAACCTCTCTTCGGTGTTCCAGTCCGCCGTGATGCGTTACACCGTCGGCGCCCTGCTGGACGGGATCCTGCGGCTCGTGCTGCTGGGCGATAACAGCTTCAGCGCCCTGGCGGATCTGATCTTCCGACTCGGTGTCTTGCCCTACGACAGCATTGATGACGCAGTGGATTCGCTGCTGGATGATTTCTGGACACCCAGCCAGAGCGAGAGCATCGGGATCCTCATCGCGGACTTGATCCGGGACTTTGTCTTCGATAAACAGGATTACAGCGACTTGAACGCGACGTTGCCCTACCGGGGACCGGTGAAAGTATCGCCCACCCAGGCGGATTTTCGCCTGCCAACGCTGCTGACCCAGACCTTCGGCCCGGACGCGGCCACGACGCGGACCATCGGCTGGTTCACGAAAGATACCGTCACGGGAACCGACTTAGAGCTCACCGACGCGAAGACGGGAAAATCGGCGCTGGGCAACGTGCAAATCACGAAAACCACCGAGGCGACAGAGCGGTCCTACCCCGGAGCAGATCTTGGGATCTTCGGCATCCTGCCCTGGACGAAGTATCTCCAGCGGCACACCATCGAAATCAGCGGACTCCAGCCGGGAAAGACCTATTATTTCCGGGTCGGGGACGCGGCCTGCGGCTGGTGGAGCCTTCAGGGGATGATCCGCACGGCGGACGGCGGCAAAACCACCACCTTCCTCAGCTTCACCGACGAGCAGAGCCAGCGGGAAACCCAGTACCAGCGCAGCTGGGCGGCGCTCGCGCAGCAGGCTGCGCAAAAGTTCCCCGCTGCGCGCTTCCTCGTCAGCGCGGGGGACCAGGTGGACAACAAGGACAACCTCTTCCAGTGGCAATGGCTGTTCGATACGGCACAGGACTCCCTGCTGCGGCTGCCGCTGATGCCTACGACGGGCAACCATGAGGAAGGCGGCGCGGCGCTGAATCAGTATTTCCCGCTGGGCAATGCGCCGGAACAGGACCTTGACAGCGGCGTCTATTATTCCTTTGATTACAATAACCTCCATTTTATCGTTCTCAACACCAACGACGTCACCGCCGACAATACCTTGGGGCAGGCGCAGATGCAATGGCTCAAAGCCGACGCGGCAGCGAGCGACGCAGACTGGAAAATTGTGCTGTTGCACAAATCGCTTTATTCGAATGGCTCCCACATGGCTGACAAAGACGTGACGGGGCTGCGGACACAACTTGGCGCACTCCTGCCGCAGCTCGGCGTCGATTTGGTGATCGAGGGGCACGACCACGTCTACCTGCGGACCGACGCTATGGCGGACGGCGCTGTCGTCCCCGGCGCGACGCGGGACGTTACGTACAACGGCTTAAGCTACAAGGCAAAGGTGGACCCCCAAGGGACGGTCTACACCACGGCCGGAGCCTCTGGCGTGAAACTCTATCAGGTCAAGGACGCTACAGAGAGCGACGCGCTCTTTCCCCGGGCGGAATCGCTCGTACCGCTGGACGGCCCGGTCTTTGCGGCATACCAGACGGTCAACGGCGTGCTGTACTATGACGCCTATACGCTTGAAAACGGCAAACTGCGTCGGATTGACAGTTTCGCAATTGAGAAGACGGGGGTAGAAGATTTCGTGCCGCCGCCCGGCTGGGGTGAAGATGATCTGCCCGCGTTTCCGGATACCGCAGACACCATCGAGTTGATCTTTTGGATCAGTCCGGCGCTGCTGCTGGCAGCGGGGGCAGCGCTCCTGCTCTGGCGCAGGAAAAATCAGGCGGAAAGCGAACGGGGTGCTCTTCATGTCAACCTGTAAGGTTTCACTGATCGTGCCGGTCTATAACGTCGCGGCGTTTCTGCCCGGCTGCCTGGAGTCCCTTGTTGCGCAAACCATTGACAAGCAGGAAATCGAGGTGCTGCTAATCAACGACGGCTCGACCGATGAAAGCCCCGAGATTTGCCGGGAGTATGCTGCGCGCTATCCCTGGATGCGCCCGCACTCCAAGGAAAATGAGGGTCTGTCTGCGACGCGCAATTGCGGAATCCGGCAGGCGCGGGGAAAATACCTGATGTATCTTGATTCAGACGACAAATTTTCGCCCGAAACCATGAAAAATGTCACGGATTTTTTCGACGCGCACGAAGACGAAGTGGACTTGGTGGCATTTCCCCACCGGTACTATGTCAACGGAAAAAAGGTCAAGGATATGCACTACCGCTACCAGGTGCTGAACAAAACCGGCGTGTATGACCTGGCGCAGTATCCGTACCTGGCGCAGACGAACATCAGTGTTTGCGCCAAGAACCGCGGGGAGAATAACATCCTGTTCGACACGGCAAAGAACTTCCGCCATGAGGACCAAAAATATTCCACCGATGTCCTGCGGGAAAAATGGAAGATCGGCTTTTGCGCGGCGGCAGAATATCAATACAACCGCGACAATGGCGGCAGTATTGTATCCACTTTCTTCCATGCTTACTATATCTTTGATTCCACCACGCGTTGGTTCGAAGAAATGTTCGCCGCCTATCCGGAGCGGGTGCCACCTTACATCCAAGGGCTGTTCCTCAATGATATCCAATGGAAGCTGCGGAAAGATATCCTTTTTCCCTATCATTACCAGGGAAAAGACTGGGACCAGGCAATGGACCGAATCCGGGCACTCCTGCGCCGGGTGGATACCGCGCTGCTGATGGGCCACCCCATCATGCCCCGGGCGCAAAAGCTTTATTGGCTGCGTTTTGCGGGCGCCCCACTGGAAGCCCAGGTCGGGCCGGGAGGTCTCTGTCTGACGACAGACGGCTGTGTCGTCGACGTATCCGAGACAATCCCCATCGTCATCCGGCGGCAGCAAATCACAGATGGAAAACTCCAATTGGGGGGATATCTGGATACGATATACTATACTGTTGCCGAAGATGAGACGCCGGAAATCTACGCCGAGGAAGACGGCGCCATGCGGCAGCTGGAGGTCTTCGACTCGGTGCAAAGCCTATTGCATCCCATGCTGCGGATGGGGCGAATTTTCGGCTTCCGGTACGAAAAACCGGCGGCGAAGCTCCGCGAACTGCGGTTTCTGGTAAAAATCAGGGGACAGCTGCTCCCGACCCAGCTGCAATACCAACCGTTTGGAGGGCTAAAGACACCATATACCAAAATCATCCAGGGTGGATTCGAAATCACCCGCGACCGGCTGTGCATCTCGTTGCGCAAAGCCTCTTGGTTGCAGCGGCGGATCCGCATCCTCAAAAACACACTGCCGCTTTTGCGGCATCCCCGTCTGACGGCGACGCGGGTCGCGGCAGCACTATTGGACCATCCCGGCAAGCGGATTTGGCTTTACTATGATCTTTATAGCGTGGAGACTGACAACGGTTATTTTCAGTTTCAGAATGATTTTTCCAAAAAAGATGGCGTAAAGCGCTATTATGTCATCGATCGGGCGTATCCGAATCGGAAAAAACTTTTCTCCTGGCGGCAGCGGCGGCGGCTGGTCAAAAAAGGAAGCTGGCGGCACCGATTCCTCTATCTTTGCGCCGAGGAAATTCTAACGGCTTTCTTTGGCAGCACACCGATTTATCCCTTTACCTCAGAGCGGGAGGAAATCGGATACGAGGACATCTTCCGCTTCCGCGTCACATACCTGCAAAACGGTGTCTTGCATGCGGCGCTGCATACCTCCAATCATGCGGAACGCTGCCGGGCCGACCGGGTGGTGGTCTCGACCCCCTTCGAATTCGAGAACTACCGCAACCGTTACGCCTACCGGGAAGACCAGCTGATCTGTACCGGCATGGCGCGCTACGACCGGATCGACCGCCGCCACCCGCCGGAAAAACGCATCCTCTTCGCTCCGTCCTGGCGCAAATACCTCACTCACCAGATCAACCCAGCACATTGGGATCCCATCCGCCACCGAATCGTCGAGTCGGATTACTACAAAAATTTTCTGACATTCCTGACCGACCCGCGGCTGCATGCCGTGCTGGAAACCTGCGATTACACCATGGACATCAAACTGCACCCGATTCTATCCGGTACGCCGGGGCTTTTTGAGATCGACCATCCGCGCATTCGGGTGCTGACGGAGGAGCCGCCGCCGGAAAATTATAAAGTTTTCCTGACAGATTTCTCCTCCTACGTGTTCGATTTCGTGTATTTGGGCCGAACGATTGCCTATTTTCTGCCGGACGAAGTGCAGTTCCGCGCAGGAATGCACCATTATCGGGCGCTGGATTTGCCTTGGGATGAGGCGTTCGGCTCCATTGCTTTCACAGCGGAAGACGCGGTTCAGCAATTGCTGGCCCTGGCGGAACGGAATTTTGAGCCGGAAGAGATTTATCTGCAGCGAATGGAACACTTCTTTTTCCCGCTGGAGCACTGTGCGGAGAGCCTGTATCAGCAAATGACCGGAAAGTAATTGTTGTTTTGTAGACTGATCGTTGTTTTGTTGTTTTTCTAAAAGAACAACGCCCGGGCGGGTTTTCCGTCCGGGTGTTGTGTTGTTTTTTGTTGTTTATTGGTCAACACGGTGCAGATAGATACTCCATGACTGATAATCTCTGCCCTGCCAGAGCGGCAGGCGTACCCCTGCATGCATCAGGGTATCCCCGCAGAGGGTGAGGCCCCAGTCCTCAATTTCGTAATGCGCGGCCGGATCCAATCCCTGCAGGCGAAGGCGGGGCGGCCAGGCATTGCGGTCCTTGTGAATCAGGAAGTACTGCGCCAGCGCCTCGCTCTGATCTGGAGCGACAAACATCCAAGCGGCGGCAGACTGCTCGAAGGGGCTGATCAGACGGTAAAAGTCACCTCCCGCAATCAGCGGCTGCCAGGCCCGGAATTGGGCGTTGATGTGTTTCATTTCGGTGATCTGCGCGGCGGGCAGCTTGGTCAGATCCAGTTCATAGCCAAAAGTGCCGGCCATCGCGACGTCGGCCCGGAACCGCAGGGATGTCCAGCGACATGGCGGCGGGCCAACGGCGGCAACGTGAGAACCCATGCTGCTGATGGGATAGCACATGGATGTTCCGTATTGGATACGCAGACGGTCAACGGCATCGGTATTGTCGCTGCACCAGGTCTGCGGCATGTAGTAAAGCATGCCTGGATCAAAACGGCCGCCACCGCCAGAGCAGCTCTCGAAAAGGACTTCCGGAAATTTTTGGGTCAATCGTTCCAGGAGCTCATAGAGTCCTAAAACGTAGCGATGAGCAGCCTCACGGCCCTGCGCCGGCGGGAGGGAAGCGGAGTACACCTCCGTCAGATTGCGGTTGAAGTCCCACTTGACATAGCGAATGTCCGCGCTTTCGAGCGCGGCGCTTAACTGGGCAAAAATATTGTCCCGCACCTCCGGCAGAAGGAGGTTGAGCACTGACTGGGTCCGGCCCAGCGAGCGGTCCCGGCCGGGGACGTGCAAGCACCAGTCCGGGTGGGCGCGGGCCAGGTCACTGTCCGGCGAAATCATCTCTGGCTCGAACCAAATGCCGAACTGGAGCCCCTCGGCCTGGACTCGCTCCACCAACACGCCGAGCGGACAGCCCAGCTTTGTCTCGTTGACGCCCCAGTCCCCCAGACCCCGCCGGTCATCATACCGGTCGCCGAACCAACCATCGTCCATCACCAGCAAATCGACGTCCGCCTTCGCGGCCTCGTGGGCGATGGCCACCAGCTTGTCAGCGTCGAAGTCAAAGTAGGTAGCTTCCCAATTGTTGATCAGGATGGGGCGGGAAATGTCGCGCCAAGCGCCGCGGCAGAGGTGGGTGCGATAGAGGCGGTGATAAGCGCGGGAAAGGCCGCCCAGCCCCCCGTCGGAGTAGGCCAAGACTGCTTCCGGCGTAACAAAGTCTGTGCCCGGACGCAGGACCCATTCGAAATCGAAGGAATTTATGCCCGCGGTCCAGCGGGTTGATCCCATTTGGGATACCTCGGCCTCCATGCAGAAATTTCCGCTGTAGACCAAGTTGCATCCATAGGCTTCGCCTTGGGATTCCGTGACGGAAGGTTCACAGAGGATGGCGAAAGGATTCAGCTGGTGGCCGGAGGAACCCCGGCGGCTCTGGATCGCGGACGTGCCAAAAAAGAGGGGATGGCGTTCAAGGTCGCGTTCGCGGTTGTGCGCCCCATGGAAGCTGATCATATCAAAGTCATGATCCGGGAACTCGACGCAGGCGCTTTGAACACTCTGGAGCCGGAGAATCTGTCCACCCTCATTGCGGAGAACGGTCCAGCGGGTGAGAATGTTCAGCTGTGCAAAGGCGCAATAGTAGAGTGTCGCGCTGAGGCCCAGCAGTGGGTCCTCCAGCGTCACGGCAAGAGTTTGCGCCTCGTCGGGAGTGTTGCAATACGTCGCGGGCAATCCCGGCAGCACTGGTTTACCGGAAAAAATCTCATGGGACCGGTACCGCAGGCAAACGGCGGCGGCGCCGTTTGCCTCCCGCAGCGCCAGCGCCGGGACGCGGTAGTCCCCCACACCTGCGCCAGGATATTCCTGCAGGGAAGTATCCAGAGAAAGTTCCGGCGCGGCGGCCGGATTCGCGGAAAAAGAGGCGCCGCCGCCGGATTCCAGCAGGTGCCCTAGGTCGGTATCAGAAACATGCTTGCCGTAGTAGAGATGAAACAGATAACCCTGCGGGCTGAGCTGCATGGCATAAGTGGAATCGCCGGCATCCAGCCGGAAAACGCGGTGGAGTTCGTCGTAAATAATGGCCATGGTTTCATCCTTTCTTTTCGCCGTTTGGTAGACCTATTATACCTGATTCCGCGGAAAAGTGCAATACAAAAAATCCCCTTTCCCAAAGGAAAGGGGAAGTTTGGCGTTCACTCAGAACTGGAAGCAACCATCGGCCTGGAGTTTGGCGATGATCGCGGCGGAAGCGGGGGAAGCCCCGTTCATGCCCCAGCCGATCGGAGAAGTCAAGGCATCCTTGGTCGGTTGAATCGCCTGCATGACCACATAAAGGTCAAACTTCATTTCACCGTAAGAGTCATCCGCTGTAGCGTCCAGCGTCACACTCTTCAGGAGCAGGGGGCTGATGCTGCCGGGGGGAATCAGTCCAATATAATAGAAGTAACCATCGTCGGGGTTATAGACCCATTTTTTGCTGGTGGGAGTCGCGGTCAATTCGTCGTAGGCCAGCTTGATTTTGCTGTCCAGGACCGAGCGAACCGTATTGGCGGTGAGGGGCAGCGATGGCGTTGTGACGGCAGCGGAAGTATGCTTGAGCGTCGCCGGGAAATTGGCCCACATAGCTTCCGTCTTGGCCCTGCCGTCATAGGCGTAAAACTTCTGGGATCCAGGCGCCATCTTGAGTGTCAGGACGCCGGACACATCCTCTACATAGAAATCCGCACGAGCCGCCTGTTTCTTCCCCGCGTAGGGACCCGAGGGAACGACGTACCAAAATACGAAATTGTATCCGTAATTGTTGCTGGTGGCGCTGAGGCGCTGTCCCCTCACCAAGAGGGTGCTCGCCGCCGCCGCACCGAGGCCGGCAGTGACGGTGCTGTCAATTGCCAAAGGGCCGCCATTGGCCGCCGGAAGGGAAGCTGGGGTATACCAGCCGTTGGCGGTCGTATAGATCGCGTCGTTGGTAAAGACAATCGGGACTTCCGTCCCCGTCAGGACATGGTTCTTCGCGGAGTACACGCTGGTGAACTTATCCAGAATTTCCTCAAAACTGATGCGCGCCAAGACGGGCAGCTCGCCAACGTTGGCTACGCCGACATTTTTGATCACTTCCTGGCCGGGAACCCATTCTTTTGGTTCCCGGAAGAGTTCATAGAGCGTTGCGGTACCGTCGGTAATCCGTCCGGTCTGGAAGTGGTTTTGCTTGCCGTCCGTTGCCGTGAACCAAGCAAAGGTGGCGCTGGACCCGGCCGTCAGCAGGGCCAAAACAAGCGCAGCCGCCATAAGCCAGCGCCGGTAATGAAAGCGGGCAATCTTCTTCCTCTTCATGTTTTCCTTCCTTTCGGTTTGGGCAGACGCCAGAGGTTGGGTGGGCCTCCGGCGCCCACAGCGGCAAAGCGCTGGCACGGCAGCGCCTTGCCTTTTTCACATCCAAACAAATTTTCAATACGTCAACGGATGGATGGTGCCAATGTCGTTGGTCCGGACGTCCCAGGAATGAGGCTTCGGCGCTGTGGTGGGCTGAATATATACGGTCACCCAATATTCCCCCGCGAGGTTATAGTCCAGAATGATGTTACCCGGAACGCGGGAGGCGCTGTTGTGCGGCGTATTGGCGTCGGTGATCACACGGCCGACATATTCGTAATACTGCGGCACAAGATCGACAATGGAAAACACGAAGTCGTCGTTTGCGTTGTAGGGCAGGCGGTAGGTCTCGAATTCCAGGGGGTTGCCGTCGATGCCGGACAGGGAAACCAGCCCGGACTTCTTCCCGTCGTTGGTCATCGTATAGTAGCCCAGCGACGGCACTTCAATCGTTGAAGTGTTTCGGTTCACCACAATCTGGCGAATGTGCAGAATCTGCTTGTTCCGCATCTCGTGGTAGGTTGAGTTGGTCGGTCCAGGGTCTTTGTCCTTCGGCGTGATAATTGCGGTGTTGACATAGTCAACCACCTCATGCCGATCGGGATCGACTTGCACCTTAATGTAGAAGTGGTGGTCGCCCTCTTCGAGGGGATCCACCTCCCATATCACCTTTGCCGGATAGACTTCGCCAGTGACTGGGTCAGTGTAAGGCTGGATGACCGTCGGGGTCACGCCGGGGATGGAACAATCCGTGCTGACCAGCGTCATGCCCTTCGGGATCACGTCCTCAACTTTAACGCCGTTGGTGGCCTGGGAGCGGTTGATCAGAACTACGTCCTTATACTGCACTTGCGTCAGGATGGAGCAGCTGTGGTAGTTGTTCTCCATGAAGAATCCGGCGCCGGCATAGTTGGTGTAAGGGATGGCCAGATCGAACAGCAGGACTTCCGGGTCGGGCGTAGGCTGATCGAAGTTCTTGGTGATGTACACCCGAATCCGGTCCGGATCCGAAATGACGCGGAAGTGCGAAGAAGGCAGGGTACCGCCGCCGCTGATGTTTGGCACGTCCATCTTCGAGGCGGCGTTCATCGTCGTCATGAGCGTCACTTCGTCCGCGAAGGGGAAGCCCAGGTAAGGCGCGAATGTGCTCTGCATGGTGGCGTTGCTGACGGTGTGGGTCCCAATACCGTACTGGGGCAGAGCAAGCCCGTCCGCATATTGGTTATAGGCCTCGATATCCATGTTCGTCACTTTATAAATGACGTAATAGGCTTGCGCGGCATACTGCGTCTGACTGAGGTTTGTCGGGTCGCCCTCGAATCCCAGAGAGACGATGTAACCGGTCAGCTTCCCGTGATCGACGGCGGAGTTGATGAAGAACCCGGAGCGCTTGTAGGTATGGGTACCCAGCAGAGCGGGAACGAAGGTGAAGTCCAGCTGCTGGACGTTCAGCTCGTTGGTGTAGACCATGTCAATGTAAGGCTTGAGGCCGTACCCGAACATAAACAGGTCCGTTCCGCGCTTGACGATGTGCTCCGACGTCGCGTTCCCGGCGCCCAAGGCCGCTGCTGATGTTGCCGCCGTATATGCGCTATCGTACAAGCTATGCACCTGTGTATAGTTGTACGTCAGCTGGCCGACGCCGGTGCTTGTTCCGGTCTTGTTGGTGACCTTAATGTCGTACTCAACCTGGTCGTTGGCGTTCACTTCGACGGGATTGCCGGAGGTTCCCGTTTCCTGCGTCGTACCGGGCAAGACGCGGGAGGTCTTGTTCCCCGCGACGGATCCGCCTTCGGACTGATGATAGGTCTTGTTGGAATCCACCGGGGTTTGGCCGGTGATGGTGATCGTCGCCCAGTTGACAAAGAGCTGGTTCGGCATCTCGACTTCCGCGATGACCTTGATTTCCGTTGTCCCATTGGCTAGGGCAGCGATGTTCCAGACCAAATGGGGCTGTCCGGCAACAGACGTCACCGCAGCGCTGTGATCATCGGAAACGTATATCATGCCAAGCGGCAGGTAGTCCGCAATCGTCACCTGAAGATTCGCGATATTATTGGGGTTGATCACCGTAATTAGGTACTCCACCTGATCGCCGACTTCCGCTTCGATGGGTGTGGCGTCGGACCCTGTCTGCCAGCTGGTGCTTGGCAGCACACGCGCGGTCTTGGTGATCGTCGGGTCCGTGGCCGTCGCGCGGTGATAAACGCTGTTGGATGTCACAGGATTCGCGCCGGCCCCATTGGTACCCACCGGCGTTAGCGTGGCGAAGTTCTGGAACGTCGTATTGAGCGCGTTGACTGCCACCTGGACAGTGATGTACGTCATCCCGGCGTTGAGCGTATTAATGCCCCAGACTAACTGTGTTCGTCCGCCGCTGACCGATTCGATCCTGCCCGGGGCTGGGTTGGCGCTGACATAGGTCACGCCCGTCGGAAGTATGTCACTAACGTTGACGCCATAGCCCGTGACGGCGGCGGAGTTGGGATTGTAGACCGCAATGCGATACTCAATGGTTCCTCCGTAGGGGGCGCTGGCCGGCGCGGCAGACGTGCCCTCCATAGAGAAACCGGTTGCGGGCAAGACGCGGGACTCCTTTGATATCGCCGGTTTTCGGACATACCGCAGGGTCGTGACATTGTCCGCAGGGTCGGTCTGGTATGTGATGGGATCCAGCACCGCCCGGTCGGCGTCATAGTAGTAGTAGGTTTCGCCTCCGTAGGTAATGGTCGCGGGCGGGTTGACGTAGTAATCGTCGCCAACAAAACCGTTGATTGTCTGGGGATCAGCGATGACGGTGCCGTTGGTCTTATCCACAAAGTTGACCGTGGCGGAGGTCGGGTCGCCGGTCTGGAGCCGAACCGTGACGGGATTATAAGAAATGTAGGTCAGCCAGGGACAGAAGTGTTGCAGATACTGCGTATAGAACCCAAACCCCTGGTCGGTGCCGATGGCGCCGGTAATATCAAACAGTGTGCAGGATCCCGCGAGGAAATTGGTGGGGTTAGAGATAATGTCGCAGTTGTTCCAAATCACCTTGAACTTCCCTGCGCTGCTTTGCACTGTGAAATGCCAGTCGCCGATGGCCGGCCGATACCCTGCGTCAAACAGAGAATGGCTGACGCGCTGTACCAGCGTAACCGAGGATGCGGCCGGTAATCCGTAGCTGCTGTCCATATACGCGGTCAGACTCAGCAGGTTGGACGCATCAAAATAGTGATTTGACGTCGTATGGGTGTCCGTCGGCGCCAGGACGGTAGGATAGATGGTCCCTGTGTCCGGATCCGTATAGGTTCCCGTCGCTGTCGAAAGATCAAACGGGTCGTCCCACGACGTAATGAAATCGTTGAACGCTTGGATGTCCATGTCCTCGACATAAAAAAGGTCAAAGGTCAGCGCGGTGCCGTAGCCTTGGGAGGCATTCTGCTCCACATAAGGGTTCGTGTATCCGATAGAAACCATATACCCTGTGACCAGATGCGTGACAGGATCCACCCGGGAATTGATGAAAAAGCCGGTCCGCTTGAAGCAATGCTGGTTCCACTGCTCATAGTTCATCTTGAAGTCCAGCTCAGTGACCTTGTCGTTGGAAACCATCGCGTCGAAATACGGCGCGCTGAAATACCCGAAGAACTCCATCTTTGTGTTGGTCAGTTTGATGTGATTCGGGGCTGCGGGCAGGGTTCCGCCATTGTAAAAACCGGCGGTGCCGTTGGGATAATACCCCAGCGGCGGACGATAGCGATCCTGCGCGTAGTCAGTGTACGCAGCGTCATAAAACGACTGATAAAAATTCTGGAAGGTAATCGAGGGATCGCCAATGTCCGTCGGCGTACCCGCCGGGTAATTGAAAATCGCATCGGCGGTGGGCGCCGCCTTTGTGTCGGTGGTGCTCAGAATCATGCCCGTGCCGGCGACAGTCAGCGCGATGAGCACAATCAATAGGTTCCGCAGGCGGAACAGCGGATGCTTTCCGCCGGGAGAACGCAGCTTTCGACGTAGCTTTTGCAGCATATTTTTAACCTCCTTCTCATCCCCGGTCAGACCGCATCATGCGCCAAAGCGGCGTCAATGAAAGCGTACTGGGAGCCACTGGCAGGCGCGGCGGCAGACCCCCACCAACTCAGGCGGTAGTCCCACTTCGCGGTCTGGATGGCTTCCAGCTTGACCTCAATTTTCAGTTGTGCGTCGTGATATTGATCACCCAAGGCGGGATTGAGTTTGACCTTGGTGAACAGGTCGCGGTTCAGGTCGGTGGTGCTAGTCTTCGCCGGCAGCGCGTAGAGATAATAGTAGTATCCGTCGTTGCCATAGGTCCAGTCTACAGAATTGAGATCCACGAACAGAATTTCGTTGCCAAAGGACGCTTGCAGCAGGACAGTCTCGTTCTCGTCGTTGACGTAAGTGATGGTCGGTATGACAAGCAGGCGAACGAAGGCCGGGACGTCCCCCACGTTGTCCGCACCGACGCGCTTGTCAAATGGCTGATTCGGGAGTGGCGGCGTGCTGGGCTTTTCGAATACGTCCACCGCCTGTGCTTCAAAGTTGTATGCTGCGGCCTCAAATGGGTTGTTTTGCCAGGCGTTGGCGGCAAACCACGCCATCGTTCCGCCAACGGTGGACAGCGTAGCGATCACGAGGATCAGCGTCGCCAGAACCGGCCGCGGGAGCTTACGGCGGCGTTTCCGGGTCTTTTTTGACGAAGCAAACATTTTATCATTCCTTTCGGACCAAGCCGTTTGTAATTCCTTCCTCTTCTCTGGGGTTCTATCATCACAGACTCGCGGCAATGGCTGCGGCGAATGGCGGAAACCATAACCGCGGCCTGGAATTTGCATTGGAGAAAATACAGAGTGCGCCAAAAATCAGGGAAGCGCGAAAATCACCCTTCAAAAGGGACTTTACTTCCAATTGGCTTTCGTCAAGCATAAACTATTCCGTTGTCAAGGTTAAAGGAAATGCCGGGAAAACTTCTAGCGGTACGCGCCATATGGCGCGGTCAGTTCTGTGGATGCGGGGATGGGCCGGGGAGGCACCCTCCGCTCGGAAGGGAGCGCTCCCCGGCTTGAAGTGCTTACATTACAGGAGCGTCTTGTTCCAGCTGCTGGAGATCCTTGCGCTTGCGCAGGACCAGCATAAGAATCGTGAGGATCAGCATGACGGCCCCGAGCCCGTAAATCGCGTAGGCGATGATATCTCCGGTGGGAGGCGGGGTCACTTCATGGTTGTGGACGCCATAAAAAATCCAGTTGACATCGGCTTTGCTAATCTCCTCGGAAGGGACAATCGTCGGGTCAACGGTGAGAGTGGCGGTCAGCGTGCCGGTATCGCCGATTTTGTATGTGCCCAGCGGCAGGGGATTTTTGATCATGTCAACGTCTTCGTCGCCCCGAACCCGGCCATGGTAGATCACTTCGCCGTCGAGTTCCAGCACAAGGTCAATCGCGTCGAGCAGGTCGATGGGTCCGCTGGACCCAATCGGTTCCGCCCGCATGGTCAGGACAGTGGTGGCGTCGGAGTAATTGCTGATGATCAGGGTCTTCGTGATGACGTCGCCGGGCAAGAGTCCGGTCGCATTGATGATGTACTCGCCGTCCGCATCCACATGGATGCCGTCATGGTCACCAATCACAAATCCTTCGGGGAGGGCAAGCGCAGCAGCGTGGACAACCGCCCCTGAAAGAATGAGAAGGAAGCATAAGGCGGACAAGATGGTTTTTTTCCAAGCATGCATACTTCGTTCCCTCCTAATGGACTACCGGGGTTTAGGTTTACGCGATGAACACGTTCAGCGCATCCAGAGCCGCAATGATCTTCGCGCCTTCGGAACCCACTGTGGTGTTCAGGCTCCAGCCGCCGCCGGTGGTGGAGGACATGGCGTCTTTGATCGGCTGGATCGCTTCCATGTTGACATACAGGTCGTAAATCAAGCTGGCATAGGACTCATCCGCAGCGCCGTCCAGCTTCACGCCGTTGAGCAGCAGGGGGCTGATCGTGCCGGAGGGGATCAGTCCGATGAAGTAGAACCAGCCGTCTTCAATGTTGTAATACCACTTGTTGGCGGTCGGAGCCGTCCAATCGGTGGAAGTAGCATCATACTTCAGCTGGATCAGGCTGTCCAGTGTGGAGGTCGCGACGCCAGCGGTCGTGTTCGGGAAGCTGAGGGTGGTGACGGCCGGCGTCAGCGCGCCGGTGTAGTCGATCTTGCCCCAAGCCTTCGCGGTGCTCGACAGGCTGTCGTACGCATAGAAAACAGCGGAGTTGTCAACGTATTCCAGGTTGAAGCCAATTAAAGCACCGGTAATAGGATCCAATTTATCCGTCGCGCGGAAATTGGCCTGCGCGGACTGGTTCTTGCCGCCGAAGGACGGATCAGTGGAAGCGATAGGATTCCAGAAGTAGAAGGAGAACGTGCGCTGCTCCAGTGAGGTCGCCGTAGCGGGCGTGATGATTTCCTTCACTTCCAGCGTCGCGGCAGCTGCCGCACCCACATCGTCAATGAAAGCAGCAGAGTTGGTGAAGGTGAAATCAGCGCGGCTGGCAACCGTCTTCCAATCGGTCGCGCCGGTGCCAACTGCATAGGCGGTCACATCAGCCTGCACGGGTACTTGGCCAGCGACGTAAGGGGCGTTGTTGTGCTGGACACTACCAATGGGCTTGGTCAGAGCTTCTTCGAAGGAGATCCGGGCGAGGACGGCGTTGCGGCCAACGTTGTTGACGCCGACGTCCTTCTTGATTTCCTGGCCGGGGGTCCAGTCGTATGGCTCGCGGAACAGTTCGTAGAGGGTGACGGATCCGTCGGTGATGCTGGCGGTCTCGAAGTGGTTCTGCTTGCCGTCGGTGGCGGTGAACCACGCGAAGGTGCTGCCGGTGATGGCCGTGGCGACGGCCAGCACGAGGGCGAGGGCTACGATGATTTTGCGGTTGACTTTCATGATTTGTACTCCCTTTCTTTTTTTGCTTCCTTCGTTTTTATCCTACAACACCCCTTGCGGGATGGTGGGATCAAATGGGGCGCGCCTCGCGGGGCGCTGGCTTTTTACGACTTCGCCTGCACGGCGGGCTGCTGTCCTGCCTTGCCCCGCTTCTTGGCCTGGGGCTTGGAGAAGTAATAGAACAGCGTGAAAAGGAACGCGACAACGATGACGCAGAAGGCAATTGTCAGCACCAAGTGCTTTTGCGCGGTCTTGATTACGCCGCCGATCTTCGGAACCGTAGCGACCTTGATGCCGATGAGGGCTTCTGCCGGGATCGGCGGATCCGCATCCTTGTTGTGGTCTCCCTTGGTGACGAAGTAAAGTTCGTCGGGGTTTTCGGCGGTCAGCCCGTGCTTGACCTCAATGCATCGGTGGGTCAGCGCGGCGGAAGATTGGCCGCTTTTGCTGTCGAACGACGGATTGAAGGTAATGATGTCGCCTGCCTTGACGTCCTGGGGATTGGCAAGCTTGACGATGATGGAGTCTCCGGGATAAAAACCGCCCTCGGGTGTCGAGCCGTCAACTTGCTCCGTCGGAATCATGGACTCTGTCAGGACGTTATAGAAACGGAAACCGAAGATATTCTTTTCGGGGTTGTCGCTGTTGGCGAAGATCACGGCGCCGACGATCACAACGGCGCAGAAGACGATCGTAAGGATATTGAAGATATTGGAGACCAGCTTTCGTTTCCCGGTGACAGGCTGCGGCTCCTCCTCCGGCGCTTCCTCCTCGGCCTCAGCGTCCTCCTGCTTGGCCGCGCGGCGTTCCTTGATCTTCTGGAGGCTGCCGCCGACCCAATCCTTTGCCTTGGTCATGGCTGACGGGCCCTGCTCCTCCTCTTCTTCCGGCGGCTTTGCCGGGGTTGCCGCCGTCTGGAAGACAGGGGCTGCCGCAACGGGCGGCGCGGGCGGAGACTGCGGGAATTCCTGCGCTGTCGGCATGGGCGGGAGGGGAGCCGGAATCGCTTCCGGTTCGGGCCGCTGCCAAGTGGGCTCCTGCCATTGCTGAGGATTCTGTGCGTTCTGGTCATAGAAATCTGGCTGCGGCCAGGCCGGAACGGGCTGCGGAGGAATGTAGCTCTCCTGCGGCAACGCTGGCTCAGGCTGCCGCCAAACAGGTTTCTGCCATTGAGGCTCTGGCCAAGGCTGCGCGTTCTGCTGGTAAATCTCCGGCTGCGGCTCGGGTTCCGGCTGCCAACTGGCATTGGAATAGACCGCTGGCTGCGGCTCGGGCTCCAATGGCGGCCACTCCTGCTGCTGGGGATAGAAGCCCTGCGGCAGCTCGGGTTCCGGCTGCCATCCGGCATTGAAGTAGGGCGGCTCGGGTTCCGGCTCCTGCCACTGGGGAGCGTAATACTCCTCCGGCTGCGGCTCGGGCTCCGGCTGTTGCCATTGGACGTAAATATCTTGGGGGGATTCCAGCTGCATATTTGGCGCGCCGGGATCCTGCCAACCAATATCTTGGCTCCAGTCGGTCTGCCAATCACTCTCCGGCCAAGGAGCGTCCTGCCAAGGGGCATAGACATCCTCTGTCCGCCCCGGCGCGACATGCCGGGGGACTCGGTCCTCTGCCGCATCTGCCTTAGGCGCTTCCGGCCCTTGCTCTTTGGGCGCCGCCGGTTTCTCCCGCGGCGGTTCCGGCAACACTGGTTCATGGGCTGCTGTAAGTTGCCCTGCCCCAGACCCCATCAGCGCAGCGGGAGCCGTCAAAGAAATATTCGAATGAAACTGAAGGATAATGGGCGTCGCCGAATCCACCGCTTCGCCCTGATAGAATGGGTTGGGAAAGTACGCGACACAGTAGGGTTGCGCACTGACATTGATCGGGAAGGGGAGTCCCAACTGAGCGGCTTGCGCTGTCTGCCCACCGTCGGAGCCTGCGGCTTTTCCTGCCGACGGTTGTTCCGCCTTGTCCGCCTCGCCGCCGTCTTCATAGGGCGGGGGAATCGGCTTCTCGCTGGCCGCCGTCCGTCCGCGGTAGGTTCCCGCCTCGCCAAAGTCCTCAAAGCAAGTGCTCTTCGGAGCGGATGACACGCCCAGAGCAGGCTCATTCGCGATCGGATCCTGCGCAAACGCCGGCTCCCCATACCGATAGGGAAGATGGTTCGTCATTTGTTTCGCTCCTTTTGCTTTTACAGCCTTACTCTTTTACCGTCTACCGTCCGCGCCCTTCAGCGCTGAGCTCTTGTTTGAACGACCGAGGAACACCGCCTGTGTACCACTCATTGCTGCGGGGAAGTTCACTTCGTGCAGTGAATTGAAAAATCAATTTCTAAAGCATCAACACAATACCACGTTTTCATCCCGAGGTCAACAGGATTTTTTAAAAAATCCAGAAAAAACGGGCGTTTTTTTCGAGATTTCAACTGGCTTGGAAGAAGCCGGGAATCCGATTTTGGATTCCTCCCAAAAAATCCTATTCTATTTTTCTTTTCTAGAATCAATTGCGCCTTCACTTTAACGCGGCATTGTAAGGAAAATTATAGGGAAAACCGCCGGTTGGTCCGGCGGCTTGCGGCAGCGGTGGATTGATCCCCCACATTTTCTATTTTTTGGATCCCGCCATGGCCTCTAGAAGAAGAAAACCGACCATCAGCAGACCAAGCGCGCCTCGGACGCCCTGCGTCAGACTCTGCGAAAGGTCCAGCGCGCCGACGTAGCCCAGCCAGCGGCCTGCGGAGAACCAGAGAAAGATAGCACCCAGGTAAAGCAGCAGCAGGGTGGGCAGGGCCAGCCGAAGCAACCGGCGGCCAGCAGGGCTGACGTCCCGCAGCACCTCCGCGACAGTATGTACCAATTTCATAGGCCTTCTCCTTTCGGCGTTTGGATTCGTCTCCAGAATACCAGATCTTCTTCGCCGCCGCAAGGGCAATTTCTTGGCATAAATCGCAAAGTTTGGGCTACCATTTTTCTCCGCGGTGTGATATAATAAAGAATAGCGTTGAGAGACAAGACAAGAGATGAGGTGGAAGCTTGGATCGGATCGCGGATATCTTGGCGGCGCTTTGCCGGGTGGAGGGGGTTTCCGGCGCGGAAGACGCGGCGGCAGAAGCTGCTTCGATTTTCTTGGAGCAAAGCAGCGCCGTCCAAACGGACAGGCTCGGGAACGTGCTAGGGTTCCGGACAGGCGGTCAGACGGGCGGGCCGCGCATTTTATTGGACGCGCACTTGGACCAGATTGGCCTGATTGTCACTGCTGTCACAGAAGAGGGCTTCCTGCGGGTCGGCGCATGCGGTCACATGGACGCGAGGGTGCTGGCAGCGCAGGAAGTGATCGTCCACGGCAGCCAGCCGCTGCTGGGGGTGATCTCCTCCGTCCCGCCGCATTTAGCCAAAGGGGACGAATCGGCTTGCCCGGATATCCGAGATCTGTGCGTCGATATCGGTTTTTCCGGCGAGCGGGCGGCGGCGCTGGTCCCGCTGGGTTCCCGGGTGACGCTGCTGACGGATCCCATGCGGCTGGCGGCCCGCCGATTCACTGGCGCGGCGCTGGACAACCGAGCCGGGGTAGCAGCCATCCTGCGCTGCCTGGAATTCCTGGACGGGGAGGCCACCTGTCCGCTGACGGTTCTTTTCTCCGCGCAGGAGGAAACCGGCGGCAGCGGCGCGGCGGCGGCTGGCTTTTCGATGGCGCCTGACGAGGCCATCGCGGTAGACGTCAGTTTTGGTCAGGCGCCAGGGCTGGCTCCGGAAGAAGCGGCTCCCTTGGGCTGCGGGACGCTGATCGGCTGGTCGCCGGTGCTCTCGCGGGATCTTTCCCTGCGGCTGGAAGAGCTGGCGCAAACGGAACGCATCCCTTTCCGGCGAGAGGTCATGGGTGGGCGGACAGGCACCAACGCCGACCGGTTGCAAGTCGCCGGGACGGGCATTCCCTGCGGGCTGCTCTCCATCCCCCTGCGCAACATGCATACGGGGATCGAGGTCTTGGACCTGGCGGACAGCGAGGCGACAGCGAAACTGCTGGCCGCATATGTGCGAGACAAGAGCCGACGATAGCAGAATGAAACATCGTATAGTTTTACGGAAATGTGAGGTATCCACATGAACTCCGATTGGCTGCGCAAACTATGCGCGGTTGGTGGCGTCTCCGGGCAGGAAGACGCAGTCCGGGACATCCTTCTGTCTCTGCTCCCGCCAGAAGCGGAAACGCAGACCGATGGGCTGGGCAATCTGATCGTCCGCAAAAAAGGGGCCGCCCGGCCCAAAAACACCGTCATGCTCTGCGCCCATATGGACGAAGTGGGTATGCTGGTGACCTATATTTCCTCCGACGGAATGCTAAAGTTCAGCGCCATCGGCATGGACCGCAAGGCGTACCTCGGCAAACGCGTTGCCGTCGGCTGCCAGGCGCTGCCTGGGGTCGTCGGCGTGACGCCGGTCCATCTCCTCTCCGACGACAAACAGAAAACCATCCCTGCTGCTCATACTTTATATATAGATATTGGCGCGGCGGACCGGGAGGCGGCGGAAGCGCTGGTGCAGCCAGGCGACGCGGTACAACTGACCGGAGATCTGGCTTCCTTCGGGGACGGCTGCTGGAAGGGGAAAGCCCTGGATGACCGGATGGGCTGCCTGCTTCTGCTGGAGTTATTGCAGGAAGATCTGCCGTATGATATATGCGTCGTGTTCACCGTTCAGGAAGAAGTGGGGCTGCGGGGCGCGAAGGCGGCGGCCTTTTCGGTGGACCCGGCGTACGCTGTCGTCGTGGAAACAACAACGGCGGCGGACTTGCCCGATATCTCCGGCGCGGAGCGGGTCTGCCGGCTTGGCGGCGGCGCGGTGGTGTCATTCATGGACAAAGGCACCATCTATCCCTTCGCGCTTTACCGCAGCGCTATGGCCTTGGCGGCACAGCACGGGATTCCCGTCCAGACAAAGAGCCTCGTCGCCGGAGGTAACGACGCAGGCGCCATCCACCAAAGCCGGGGCGGGGTGCCGACGCTGGCGATCTCCGTCCCTTGCCGGTACCTGCATTCCCCCGCCTGCGTAGCCAAAGAAGCGGACTGGGCGGCGGTGGCGGCACTGACGCGGCTGGTTTGGGAGGATTTCTGTCAACAATGATACGCCTTCTGGAAGAACTGACCCCGG
Source organism: Oscillospiraceae bacterium (assembly GCA_031268095.1). Classification (GTDB taxonomy): domain Bacteria; phylum Bacillota; class Clostridia; order Oscillospirales; family Acutalibacteraceae; genus WRMQ01. The sequence continues at coordinate 50,365 of JAIRXU010000017.1, forward strand.
CTTTCGTGCGCTTGTGCGGGGAAGATATTTTCGGTTCGCGGATCCTCGCCGCAGCGCGGAGTTACGGATTTCAACTGGCCGGATCCCAATTTTGGATACAGTCGGACGGCACGGAAAAACTGACCGCCGCGCTGGCGCTGGTCGATGGCTTCGCCCTGCTCCGGACTGACGGGGCAGACTGGGAGGAACTGGCTGTCTTCCTGAAAATGCTGTCCTGGGACCAGCTGCAATGCGCCGCCGAAGACGCTGCCCATCTGCCATACCCGACAGACTGGATCAGCTGTTTGATGTCCTTTTCCGCAGCGAAGCGTACCAGCATCTCCGCCCAAATTTCTCCTGCCAAGGACGTCGGTGACGTCTACGACCTGCTGGCCCAATGCTTTTCAGATATGAAGGACCGGGCCTTATGGATGGCGGATCTGGCCCTGCGCTGGCGGCGGGGCACAGCGGAAAGCTGGTTCATCGGCGCGGTGGACGGTTCGCCGCTCGGAACAGCCAGTGCCTTCGCCGTCACGGAGCGGCATGCATTTCTGGGCGCCGTCGGCACCTTGCCGGAAGCCCGGGGACAGGGCTTCGCCGGGGAGCTTGCGGCGCGGCTGGCGGAAATCCAGCAGGCCCGGGGCCGAGCCGTCTGGCTCTCCTGCCGGGCGGAGCTGGCGGAATTTTATCAATCCGTCGGCTTCGAACCGGCGGGAAATATGATCACAATGCGGAAAGGGGACTGCTGAATGAAGAAAGAACCGGTCCTCGACCAATGTTGCGGGGGGGGATCCATTCCCACGGCTTCCAGCCCGCCTTCCCCGTTCTCCTTCCCGCCTACCCTTCTTGCCGCTTCCGGCCGCGCCCTCGCCCGCGCCCTCGCCCGCTTCTCCGAAATCGATGCCGTGACGGAATATAATCAGCAAAAGGTTTTGGCGGCCTTCATTACGCACAACGTCAGCGAAACCCATTTTGCCGCCAGCACTGGCTACGGCTACGGCGACCGGGGACGGGAAACGCTGGAATCCGTCTTTGCGCAGTGCGTCGGGGCGCAGGCTGCCTTGGTGCGGCATACCTTCACCTGCGGGACGCACACCCTGGCTGTAGCCCTCTTCGGAATCCTCCGGCCCGGGGACACGATGCTTTGCGTCACGGGTACGCCTTATGACACCATCCATTCCGTCATTGGGCTGCGGGGCGAGGGGAAGGGCTCCCTGCGGGATTTCGGCGTGACGTACCACCAAACGGAACTGACGCCCGAGGGGCGGCTGGACCTCCCGGCCATCCGGCAGGCAGTGCGGGAGCTTCGCCCCCGGGTGGTCTACCTTCAGCGTTCCCGGGGCTATACCCTGCGGCCCAGCCTTTCTGTCGAAGCGATCGGCGAATTGGCGGCGCTGGTCCGGGAAGCGCGGAAAACGCAGGATATTGTGCTGCTGGTGGACAACTGTTACGGAGAATTCGTCCAGACGGCAGAACCATGCCAGTGCGGCGCGGATCTGATCGCCGGGTCGCTGATCAAAAATCCCGGCGGCGGACTGGCTCAAAACGGCGGTTACATCGCCGGCCGGAAAGACCTGGTGGAACTGTGCGCGTACCGTCTCACCGCGCCGGGCATCGGCGGGGAAGTCGGCGCAACGCTGGGGCTGAACCGCAGCCTGTTCCTGGGCCTCTTCCAGGCGCCGCACATCGTCGGGGAAGCCCTCAAGACGGCAGTATTTACTGCGGCACTCTGCGAAGAATTGGGCTTCGAGGTTGCGCCCGGTTCATTGGATCCCCGGTATGATATTATTCAGGCGGTGCGGCTGGGCAGCCCGGAGGCGCTGACCGCTTTCTGCCAGGGATTGCAAAGCGGCGCACCGGTAGACGCTTTCCTTACACCTGAACCTTGGGACATGCCGGGATACGACAGCCAGGTCATCATGGCGGCCGGAACCTTCACGATGGGAGCTTCGATCGAGCTTTCTGCTGACGCGCCGCTGCGGGAGCCCTACGCTGTCTGGCTGCAGGGAGGACTCAATTTCCACAGCGCCAAAGCGGCGGTGCTGCTGGCGGCAAAACAGCTGATGGACCGGGGTCTCCTGAACAATCTCTAACAAAAATATTTTTGAGCACGGGAAAGGAGAGGCGCATTCCATTGAGCAAGTACGACGGCATTCATCCGGAAGGCCTGCTGCTCCTGGCAGAAACCCAGTTCCGGGATTCCAAAGAATTTTATGACCAACACAAGCCGGAGCTCCACCGCCTGGCGATTACGCCTTTGCGACAAATCGTTGAAGGGCTGACGGAAGACCTGACCGCGCTGGACCCACAGATGAATCTGGTTCCTTCGCGGATCGTCTCCCGCATCCGGCGGGACACCCGCTTCTCCAATAACAAGCGGCTGTACCGCGCGAATCTCTGGATCACGCTGATGCGCCCCAAATCGCCGGAAACGCTGGTTTATCCCTGCCTGTGGTTTGAGATGTACGCAGTGGACGCACACTGGAACTGCGGTATCTGCATCTATGAGACTCCGCCGGCCTATATGGCGTTTGTGCGGCAGAAACTTGGCGACGCGGCGGAAGCGCAGGAATTCCTTGCGGCGGAAGCGCAGGTGCGGGCCGCAGGCGCGCTCCCGGAGTTCGCCCGCTATAAAAAGGACCGGGTGACAAATGTCTCCCCGGAACTGTTGCCCTACTGCAACACCAAGCAAATCGTATTCACCTTTTCTTCGCCGAACATGGCGCTGCTGACGGACGGGCGGATCCTCGATGAACTGCGGCGGCTGTACCGTGCGTATGGGCCCATGTATCGGATTTTGCTGCGCTGGGCGGAAGAATATCAAACCATATCATAACTTTGTATTTTTGTTTTATATTTTATGGAACCGCTATCATTTTGCTATTTTGAAAAAAACGGAGGATCATCCTATGGATTGGGCGGCGTTTCGCAGCGGAAGCGACATCCGAGGCTGCGGCCTGGGGGATACGGAACCCCCCCTCTATCTCAGCGACAGCGCAGTGGAGGCCATGGCAGGGGCGTTCGCGCTCTGGCTGACTGAACAAACGGCGCAGCGCCCGCTGCGGGTAGCGGTGGGGCACGACTGCCGCCTATCGTCTGAGCGGATCAAACTGGCGTGCTTGCGTGGACTGACCGCCCGGGGCGTACAGGCAGTTGACTGCGGCCTTTCGTCTACCCCGGCGATGTTTTTCGCCGCGCTGGACCTGCCCTGCGACGGGGCCATCCAGATCACGGCCAGCCATCATCCCATGGACCGCAACGGGCTGAAATTCTTCACTCCCAAAGGCGGTCTGGAAGGGACGGACATTGCCCGGCTGCTGGAGGCGGCCGCATCCTTGCCGCCGGGCGAGGGCGGCGGGACGGTTACGCAAGCCCATTATATGGCGCGGTACGCTGCACGGCTGCGGGACGTGATCCGGGCACGGGCCGGCGGAGGCGAGCGCCCGCTGGAAGGCTGTCTGATTGCCGTAGACGCGGGCAATGGTGTCGGCGGATTCTTCGCGTCGGAGGTCCTGGCTCCCCTGGGCGCGGACATCTCCGCTGGTCAATTCCTGGAACCCGACGGCCGTTTTCCGAACCATGCCCCCAACCCGGAAAATACCGCGGCCATGGAGAGCATCAGCCGCCGGGTGCGGGAAACAGGCGCGGACTTCGGCGTGATTTTCGATACTGATGTGGACCGGGCCGGGTGCGTGGAGCAAAGCGGGATGGAGATCAACCGCAATCGTCTGGTGGCCTTAGCGGCGGCGCTGGCGCTGGAATCCTGTCCCGGCGGAACCATCGTGACAGATTCCGTCACCTCCGACGGACTGACAACATACATCGAGTCCTTGGGCGGGCGGCATCTGCGCTACCGCCGGGGCTACCGCAACGTTATTGACAAGCAACTGGAACTGACGGCCCAAGGCGTCGCCTGTCCGCTGGCAATAGAAACGTCCGGTCACGCGGCTTTTGCGGAGAATCATTTCCTCGACGACGGCGCGTACCTCATCGCACTGCTTGTTGCGGCTCTGGTGCGGATGCGTCGAGAGGGAAAACGGCTGGAAGACAAGATCGCCTCGCTGGAGGAACCGGCCGAGGAGCGGGAATTGCGGTTTACGATCCATGCAGAGGATTTTCGCTCCTGCGGGGAACAGGTGATCGCGGACCTGCGGGCCTTTGCGGCCGGTCAGCCTGGCTGGCGACTGGCGGCGCGGGACTATGAAGGCGTACGGGTCTCCGCCGGGGAGGGATATGGGAACGGCTGGTTTTTGCTGCGGCTGAGCGTCCATGACCCGGTCATGCCGCTGAACCTCGAGAGCAGCCGTCCGGGCGGAATCGACCGAATGCTGGAGACTCTGCGGCCGTTCCTGGCAATGTACCCTGTCTTGGCGGAAAAATAAGATTCTTGCGCCAATTTCCGTTTTGCGGGAAATTCAAAGAGAAAAACCAAAGATCGGCGGCAGGATTGTCCGCCGATTTATTTTTTTCTTCTTCCTGTTGCGACAGAATCCGCAACGGTTTTTCCGTATAATAAGTGCATCGCATCGCTGGCGCGCCAAAGCGATAAAACAGGATGGGGGTGGGCGGTTGTCTGAAGTCATTTACGCCGACGTCCTGATCGCCATCAACATCTTTGTCACCTATCTGCTTCTGGCGGCGAGTTCGCTACTTTCCGCCGTCCCGGCCAAACGCTGGCGGATGTTGCTGGCGGCGCTGCTGGGCGGGGTAAGCGCGCTGCTGATTTTCCTGCCGCCCTCGCCCTGGTGGCTCTGGCTGCTGGTGAAGACCGCATGCAGCGCGGCATTGGTTTGGACGGCATTCGGTTTCCAGAAGTGGCGGCGATATCTGCGCTGCTTCGGCGCATTTTTCGGCGTGAATTTCGGCTTTGCCGGAGTCATGCTGGCGCTCTGGTTCACGGTCAAACCAAATGGGATGTTCTACCAGAACGGCGCCGTTTATTTCGACATTGGCCTGGTAACGTTCATCCTCCTCGCCAGTTTTTGCTACGCTCTGATCCGCGGGCTGGTCTTTCTCCTGCGGCGGCGGCATCCCCAGGGCAACGATTACCGCGCCACCATACATATGACCGGGCGGAGTATTACCCTCCCGGCGCTCCACGACAGCGGCAACACCCTGACTGACGGGTTCACCGGCGCGCCGGTGATGGTGGCGGAGTTCGACGCGCTGCGCACCTTCCTGCCCGCGCCGCTGCTGGGCTTCTTCCGCGGCGAAACCGGCACGGAACCCGCAGAACATCTGACTGCACGGGAGGATTTGGCTTGGCGGAGCCGGCTGCGGGAAATCCCCTTCCATTCTTTGGGGCAGAAGGGGCTACTGCCCGCTTTTCGGACAGACCGCGTCGTTGTGCGGAGCAGGACAGGCGAAACCGTCACCCCCGGCGCGATTGTGGCAGTCACACGAGACTCTCTGTCCGACGGGAGCTGCCCCGTCATTTTACACGCCAACATGCTGGAGGAGAAATAATTTTCAAATTTTATTCTAGTTTAATTCGAATCGGGGGACATGCGGTGTGAGAAGACTAAGAGGCTGGCTACGGCGCATTTGGTGCAAACTGAGCGGAAAGCCCTGGGATATTTTCTATATCAACGGACCGCAGACGCTGCCGCTGCCGCTGACAAAAGAAGAAGAAGCGGACGCCATCGTCCGCCTTAGCCTCGGAGAATCAGCCGCGCGGGAGGAACTGATCACGCACAACCTGCGGCTGGTGGTCTATATTGCGCGGAAATTCGAGAGCAGCGGCGTCGGGATTGAGGACCTGATTTCCATCGGGACCATCGGTTTGATTAAAGCAGTCAACACCTTTTGCCCCGACAAGAATATTAAATTGGCAACGTATGCGTCCCGCTGCATCGAAAATGAAATTTTGATGCACTTGCGGAAAATCTCCGCGAGCCGGGGAGATGTTTCCATTGACGAGCCGCTGAATATCGACTGGGACGGAAACGAACTGCTGCTATCGGATATCCTGGGCAGCGAAGCGGACGCAGTCAACATCGGGATTGAACAGGAAGACGAGCGCAACTACCTGCTGCACTTAATCCATAGTCTGGAAGAACGGGAACGTGTGATCATGTGTCTTCGCTTCGGCATCGGCGGCCAGCGGGAACATACACAGAAGGAAGTCGCGGATTTATTGGGAATTTCTCAGAGCTACATTTCCAGATTGGAAAAAAAGATCATTGAACGTCTAAAATTCAATATGGAAAGCGCGTCATAACTCTTCCTCTGCGGTGAAATCTACCGCCGCGCGGTCCAGCCGCACTTGCGTGACCAGCGCGCGAACCTGCTGGTGCGCCGGATGGGTTTCGTAAGCATGTAAGGCCGCTGCCGAGTCGAAAACCGCGGCCAGTGCCAAATCGTACGGCCCGCCGTTTTCATTCCGGCCTACGTGCGCCTGCCGCAGTCCCGGCACCACGCCAACCAGCCCTTCCAGCCCGTCTTTGATGAGGCGGGCGTTTTCGTCTTTGTCCCGACCCAAGGCCTCGTCCTTGAGCTGCCAGAAAACGAGGTGCATCACCATAAGATATCTTCCCTTCAAGAAGTTCGAGGATAAAAGTCTCCATTGAGCAGCATTTTTTGGTAAGCCTCAATGTCGTGTTCAATGATTTTGACCGCTTCTTCGACGTCGCTGACCGACTCAATCTCCGTTTCCTTGTCCTCCAGCGTTTTATACACCGAGAAAAAATGCAGCATCTCATCGAAGATGTGCTTCGGCAGTTCCCGGACCGACTGATAGCCGCGGTACACCGGATCGTTGCGCGGCACCGCAATGATTTTGTGGTCCAGCAACCCGCCGTCCAGCATCGAGAGCACCCCGATCGGGGCGCAGCGCACCAGCGACAGCGGAACGATGGGTTCGGAACAGAGCACCAGCACATCCAACGGGTCGCCGTCCTCTGAATACGTGCGGGGAATGAAGCCATAGTTGGCGGGATAATGCGTCGAAGTAAAAAGGATCCGGTCCAGCATCAGCATGCCGGTTTCTTTGTCCAGCTCGTACTTGTTCTTGCTGCCCTTCGTGATTTCAATCACGGCGCAGAAATCTCGGGGTTTGATCCGGTGCGGGCTAATGTCATGCCAAATGTTCATTCGCTGATTCTCCTTTGGCTATCGTATAGGCTTTCCTGTCCCATCGGTTTCCATTCTTCCCGCAGCAGCCCGGTGACGACCTCGTCCTTGTATTGCCCGTCTGCCGCGCAGCGGAACCCCTGCCGCCGCGTCCCCTCGATCCGGTACCCCAGGCTTTCCTGCATCCGGCGCGAGGCTTCATTCCCTGCCAGAAAACCGTTTTCCAGCCGCCGCAAACCCAGTGTCTCGAAAGCGAAGCGGATCCGCGCGTCGAAGGCCTCCCGGCCGTATCCATATCCATGATAGGCGGCGTTGATCCAGATCCCGCCTCCAGCGGTGCCGTTGAAGCGATCAATGCCGCTCAGTCCGACGCATCCGATCACGTTCCCTCCGGCTTTCCGCTCGATGGCAAATTCGTAATCGCAGCGGGGATTCTCCCGCGCCGCCGCCCGGCAGCGGGCGATAAAGCGCCGGCCGGCCTCTTCGGTCAGGGGGTAAGGGATCCGCGCAAGCCAGCGGGAAATTTCCAGGTTATTCAGCCCTTCCAGCAGATCCGGCAGGTCTTCGTCCTGCCACTCCCGCAGGAGCAGACGGGGCGAATCCAAGACAATGCGGTTTGACATCGTGCGCCCCTCGCTTCCAAATGACCTCCGTTACTGTCAGTTACTGTTCGTATGGCTCTTCCAGTAGCCAGGGTAACCGGAAGTCAATTTCCATCTGTACTATTTCGTCCTCCGGCCATCCTGCGGCTGGCTGCATGCTGATCCCGCGCGTGAAGCCGACGGAAAAATGCTCTGCCAGCGACGGTAGCGCTTCTTGGTGCAGGTGCTCCAAGTCTTCCATGCGCCGCCGCAGTTTCCGCTGCCGGAAAAACAATCCCCGGCGGCGCAAAGGATTCGGCGCCGGCTGCCAGCAATCTTCACCGGAGAGATAGCACCCCGCCAGATGATAGAACCCGCCGTACCGCACGAGGCCGTCCTCCATGCATAAATCATAGATTTCCGTCGGGCGGCACGGATCGACGCCCAAACTCTCGAAAAAGAGCCGCACCGCCTCCGGGAACACCTTCGTCTGCAAATCGTAATTCCGGCAGCCGGAACAGTTGCAGCGTTCCTGTGCAGCGATCGCCGCGTAGGCCGCCCGGGTGCCTTCGGGATTGATTTCCAGCGCCCATGATCCGAATTGGAACAGCGGCACAGTAATCTCTCCTTTCAAAAAATGCCTGACCTTGCTTCGCCGACAAAACAAACGCCATGCTTCCGGAAGCCAGCCGTCGTTTCAGCTGTGGCTGACGCCTCCGCTTCTGCCATCGAAGGTTACTCTTCCGCGTCCTGCGGGAAGAATGCAGACAAATATTCCCTGTGTGCTTCTTTCATTTCCTGGAAGCAGGGATGGGCCTTCTCCCAATCACCGACGAGAGGATGAACCAGCAGCGCGTTCATCGCCGCGTCCTCGCTGCCGGTGACGGCGGCCTCCACCGTGAAGCGCTCATACGCCTTGACAATGCGCATCAGCGCCACCATGTGGGGATGCACTTCCGCCGGATCGATCGTCAGGGGGGCCGCGCCGTCTTTGCCGATTACCGCCGCGACCTCAACGGAATCATTTGCTTCCAGAAACGGCAGCGTACCCTTATTGAGAATGTTCACTACCTGGACGTCCTGTTTGTCATTGGCAATGGCGTCAATCAGTGCAACCGCCGCCAGGGAGTACTTGTGCCCGCCGCGCTTATCCAGCAGAGCGGGTTTCTCCCGCAGTTCTTTGTCCTGATACATCTCCAGCAGCTGTTCCTCAATTTCCATGCAGACCTGCGCGCGGCTTTTTTCGTCTTCCGCCTGGTGCCGCAGCTTCGCCCCTCTGCCGTAGTAATACTGCAAATAGGAGGAGGGAACCGCGGAAATCGCCCGGAGGCATTCCAGGGAAAATCCGTCGTCCTGGATGTTTTCCATCACCTTCGTTGGTACGCCGTCCCGCAGCAACCCCGGCAGAACGTTGACACCGTCAAGCTTCACGGAGGTGATCCAACTGAGATGGTTGAGGCCAAAGTAGGTGATCTCCGCGTCGGGCCCGGCGGCCTCCCTCGTGTCGTCGAGCATATTAATGGGGACGTTGCAAAGCCCGATACACTTGACCTTCGTATAATTCAGGATGAATTCCGTCACGATACCGGAAGGATTGGTAAAGTTGATCAGCCAGGCGTCGGGACAGATCGCCTCCATCCGCTCACAGATGTGTCCCAGCACAGGGATGGTTCGCAAGGCCTTGAAGAACCCGCCAATCCCCGTCGTTTCCTGCCCGATCAGACCATATTTCAGCGGAATCGTCTCGTCCAGGTGCCGCGCGGGCAGTTTCCCGACACGGATTTGGGTTACAACGAAGTCCGCCCCCCGCAGCGCCTCGTCCAGGTCGCCGGTCAAAACTGCTTCACATTCCACTCCGGCGTTTTGGAGCATCCGCAGACAGAGTCCGCCGACGATATTCCGTTTGCGCTCGTCGATATCCATAAACGCGATGCGCCGGAGTTTCAGGGATTCCTGAACCTTCAAAAATCCGTCTACCAATTCCGGACAATATGTGCTCCCGGAACCGATCACCGCCACCGTAATTTCTTTCACGATGCCATCCCCTTTATTTCTTTATGGTAATATTATAGTCTGCCCATGCCGGCCTGTCAATCCGCCGCGTATTCGTCCTCCAGGATACTCATCAGCACGTCGGCATGCCAAGCGCCGTCGATCCAGGCGCTGTCCCGCAGGACGCCCTCCCGCCGGAACCCGCACTTCTCGTAGCAGCGGATCCCCCTGTGATTGTATTCCAGCACCTTCAGGTCGATCCGGTGCAGACCCAGGGTTTCGAACCCGTAGCGCAGCATCAGCCGCGTGACCTCCGTTCCCATCCCCTGGGAATAAAAGGCCGGATCGAAGATCCCAATGGCGTAGGTGGCGCTCCGGTCCGCGGCGGAAATGTGGTTCAGCCGGGCGGTGCCGGCGCAGCGGCCCTCGGCCTCGATCACAAACCCATGCTGCTCCCGGCGGAATCCCCGGTACCATTTGACCCAAAAGGAGCGCGGAGGATAGCTCACCGGCGCAATGGTGTCGCCGCCGCACATATGAGAGAATTCATTGTGCCGGCCGACGGCCTGCCGGTCGGCGATATCACTCCGCCGGAGAGCGCGCAAGATCACGCGTTCCCCGCGCAGCACAGGCAGCTTTCTCATGCCGTCATCCTTTCGCGTAATCCTGCAAAATCCACTGGATGCACCCCATCACCGGCGGCTGATTGAGAATGTGGAAATCCAGCGGCCGGCCAGAAAGCACGGCGGCCTTCTGCTTGAGCCGGTCGAGGTAGACTTTGTTGGGGAGCTTGGTGTGAATCGATCCGGACAGCACCACCTCCACCGGATCTCCCGCGAAATTGAGATTCCGGACGTGGGCAGCAATCAGCTGGGCCCCCCTCTGCGCCATGGTCTCAACGGCGGCCAGCACCGGCCCGTCCCCCTCGGCGGCTGCCTGAAAAAACAGGCGGATCATGGCCTTGAGCGTGTCGGCGGCCTCTTCACCGTCCAGCGCGGCCAGGAGCAGGGGAATCTGCTTGCCATCGTGCAGGCCGAATTCTTCCAGGAACAAGGCGGTCAGCCGCGTCGGCGCGACGCCCAAAATGCAGTCGTCATACACCAGCCGGAAAGCCGTGACGCCAATCCACTGCCCGTTGCCGACGTCGCCGGAAAAATCGCCCAATCCGGCCAGCTGTACCATCCGTCCGTCCCGGTCAATGGCATTGCAGCAGGTTCCGGTTCCGCAGTTGTAGCCGATGGCCGCGCCGGAACGGCTGCCTGCCTTGACGACAATAAAGCCGTCGTTGCAGATCTCCAGTTTTTCCAGCCCGCGCTTATTCAGCCGCTGCATCATGGCGTGATACTGGAACGGATGGTCAATCCCCGCCAGCCCCATCAATGTAAAATCTACATCCGGGAGCGTCAGATTGGCTTCACTGACCAAGCCGTGCAGACCCTCCCAGAGCAGCTGCGCCGCCTGATCAAAGGAGCCCTCCAGGTTCTCATGGTTGCTGCCGGGACCTTCTTGCAGCAGGAGCAGTTCTTTTTCCTCATTGAAAAGGGCATAGGCAGTCTTTGTCCCGCCGCCGTCCACGCCGATGTAATAGGGCATAAATAATCCTCCCATTGTTCTCATTTCTTCCTGAGTATACCACAACGGGAGGCAGAACGCAAGGATTTAATCAATATACGGCGCCTGCTTCCACAGTTCAAGCAGGATATCATCGGTGACATAGTACTGGCTGGCCTGATCCCAGGTTTGATGATTCTCATCCGGCGTCGGGATCACCGTGAAAATTGCATTGCCGTCGGCATCCATTGCAACACCCGACAACTTCGGCTTTTCCGGATGAAGCATCACAACAATCCGCTTGCGCTTCCCCGTTTTTCGCTCAATCCCATAAAGGTTCGGTTCCGGGTAATAGCCCAGCGGGTCACAATCATCAAAATAGATCACATAAGGGAACTTGCTGCTGTCCGTTGGGCTGTTCATCTGCGCGAAAGAAATGGCGCCGTCTTTGCGCAAAACCGCCGGCGTCACGGAATCCGCGTTGATCCGGTAAATAAAAGATCCCTGAATATTGCCGGCAACACTGAACATTAAATAATTTCCGACGACAGTCATGCCAACCATATTGCTGTTGTTCAGCGTCAGTTCCAGCGCCTGCGCGTTGATTTTCTTTTGCAGCTTGCCGTCCGCGTCGTATAAATATAGGTAATAGCGGTACTGGTGATTTTCATTGGTTCGTCCAAACGCATAGATCTTTCCGTCCATCGCGCAGACATTTTCCAACAAGACGCCGGTGCTGTTGGCCCAGCCTTCGATGTTACGGTATGATTCACGGATGATCTCCGTCTTTCGGCCCGTCACAATGTTATATTTGGTCACGACAGAGAGTGCGATTGCTTCCTCCGTCTGATAGTTGGGCAAATCGACATAACAACTCAGAAACTCGTCTTCGTTGAGCTTCGTGCAGCTAACAAAAGGGGTTGTCACCAACGAAAGGCGGTCAACCCACTCCAACACTTTCGCTTCAGCGTCTATCCGATGCAATCTGATGTTCTGTTTGGCATCATCCGTTTCCCCATATTGCAACCATTCGTAATAATACCGGCCGTGCATAATAACATAGTTCCCGCTTCCGACATTCCACTGCGTTAAGTCGTCCGGCAACTTCACGGGCGTCCACTTCTTTTGATCAAACGTGCGGATGGCGGGTACACCCCCAACCTCGTGAGAGAAAGTCGTTTGGCCTGTAAATTCACCAACAAACCGCCAATTTTGGGGATCCCAAGAACCATAAGAAGGGTCATTTGCATCATACACCAACTCCGCCTGGTTGCCTGTCAGCTGCGGGGACGTGACTGGCAGCGTCACCGGTTCCGTCCAGCTGTTCTGCCACTGATAATCGTAGGGGTCGCTGGTGCTGTGTTCAACTGAAGAAGTTGTTGGGGGTTCCGTCGCGGGGCGCTGGACGCTTGTGGGATTACAGCCGGAAAGCATACTCATTAATAAAAGAATGGTGAGCAGCAGGGAGAACTTTTTCATCATGGTCCCTCCGTCATTCAAGATTTGCCGGACGGGGCAAGGGTTGCGTTCAGGTGGACCAATTAGTAGGCGAATTTCTCGCTGCCTGTACCATGAAGCTTTCGATTAACATACAGAAGCTTCGTCCAGGTGGTAGGCAGTTTGCCGTTGTTGCTTGTTGCGGCCGCAACATAGTCGGTGAAATAATACGGATCTCCAACAGAATAGTTCGTCCGGTTACTTGAGCCATAAACAGTAACGAAATGACCTGTTGTGGTGTAAGGCCAATTCGTCTTGTTTGGAGAGCTCATGGTAAAAATCATTGGCTGCTTCCAGTAGACACTGTAGTTCAGGCAAGTATCAAACAAGTCATGATCTCCTCCGGCAAACGATTGAATTTCATAATGATCCCACTGGCCGGTATAAGAAGCGGAAAAGATTGTCATCAAGCTGTTCACATAGTTGATCACAGTCTGTAATGCGGGGCCAGTGCCAACATTATTCATAATTGTCGTCTGAGACGCTCCGAACCGACTCCCAATCCAAGGGATACATTTCAGCGCGGTCTGCACTGTTCCCGCAGCGCAAAAGGTGTTTTGCTCCTGCCTGTAAACCGTAAACGGCGAAATGGTGCCTGGCGTGGGAACTGCGGCCGCCGCCCTGGTCGATACGCTTCCGGCGGAACGGGTTACCATGAATGCGCTTGCGGACTGATACGCCGCCCGAACCTGGGCCTTCGAGATGGACGGAACCCGTTCGGCAATTGCTTCAAGATCCGCGCCGCCAACCTCGGCTTTGGCCAGGTTCGATTGAAGCTGATCGCCCGTCAGATGGTACTTCTCAATCAGATCAACCAATTGATCTTCCAGTGAAATATTCTCGGCTCGTCCTTGCCCGACGAACAGATCCGGGTTGAGCAGATCGGGATCTATCTTCTCCTGTTCCTGCGCGAATGCTTGCAGGATCCCGCAAGACGCAAGCACCGCTAATGCAAGCAACGCGAACAGAATACGAATGATTTTTTTCATAAAAAAGCTCCCCTCCTGTCTGTTGCCCCGTCCGACAGCGACCGGAAATAGTAAACTATTCCCAGTTCAATTGTATCATATATTTTCGACTCTGTCAACGCTTTCTTTGCGTGTTGAAAAATTAAAACGGGTTGCTCTAATTCTTCTTTCTTTTGTCCATACTAATAGATATATTGTTCATCCTCCAGGAGGTCTTTCCTATGGCCAAACGAGCAACCATCCTCTTCTTCTTTTTCGCCCTCTTCATTGGTGTGCTGGGCATGCGGCTGCTGACCTTGCCGCAGACCCAGGCCGCGCAGTTGCCCCAAGGGCGGATGACCGTCACGCTGGACCACAGCCGGGGCGCAATCTACGACTGCCGGGGGGTGCGGCTGGTGCAGGCTGACGGCGGCGCGCAAACCATCGTCGTTGCCAAACCGACTCCGGAAGCCTCTCTGGCGCTTAAGAGCATTCTCAACGAGAAAAACTGGCGGATCCTCCAGGAACGGCTGGAACAGGGGGGACTGGTCTCCACTCCCGTGGACGTCGATACCGTCGAGTGTCCGGACCTGCGTCTGTTCACCGCTTACCCCCGTTACAGCGGTTCGCCGCTGGCGCCGCATTTGATCGGCTATCTGAACGGGAGCAACGAGGGCGTCAGCGGGTTGGAACTAGGATTTGACAGTCTGCTCTCCGCCGCTTCCGGAGACCTGCGCGCCGCCTTGGCCTCCGATGCTTACGGCCACAGCCTGGTTGGCGCGCAAATTGAAGCGGAAGACGACGGTTACCGCTCGGCGGCGGGAATCCAGATCACCCTCGACGCGCGGATCCAGCGCATCGTTCAGGACGCGATGATCTGGGGCGACATCGACCTGGGAGCCGTGGTGGTGCTCGACGCGCAAACCTCCGAGATCCGCGCGCTGGCCAGTTCGCCCGCTTTCGACCAGAACAACATCGCCGCCAGCCTCAACGATCCCCGGGAACCCTTCCTCAACCGGGCACTGCGGGCGCTGCCCGTGGGATCAACGTTCAAGTGTTTCGTGGCCGCCGCCGCCCTGGAACAGCGCGTTCCCGCCTCCCGGCAATATACCTGCGCCGGCAGCATCGACGTCGGGGGTCAGACCTTCTACTGCAACAACCGGGAGGGGCACGGAACCCTTGACATGGGCCAGGCGCTGACGGCGTCCTGCAACCTCTATTTCATTCAGCTGGCCCAGCAATTGGAACCCCAGCCAATGTTAGATCTGATCAGCCTCTTCGGCTTCGGGGAAGCACTGCCGTTGGCTCTGTCTCTTGCCAGCGCGGCGGGGAACCTTCCTTCGGCGGAGGCGCTGTCCGTCCCCGCGGAGCTGGCTAATTTTTCCTTTGGTCAGGGTGCTCTGCTGGCCGCGCCCATTCAAATCGCCGCTGCCACCGCCTGTCTGGCCGCCGACGGCGTCTATCACACCCCCCGCCTGATGACTGCCACCGTCGATGGCTACGGGGAGAAAACCCCCTGGATCCAGGACACGGAGCAGCGACAGGTGGTCGCCGCTGCCACTGCGGCGCAGCTGCGGGCCATGATGATTCAGGCGGTGGAGCAAGGCAGCGCGCGCAGCGCAAAACCCGACGTCGGCTCCGCCGGAGGCAAGACAGCCACCGCTCAAGTAGGTCAATATACTGCTGCCGGAGTGGAACTCAAACAGGCCGGATTCACCGGTTTTTTCCCGGCGGACCAGCCTCGTTATGTCATCACAGTCATCAAACAAAACGGCGGTTCCGGCTCGACAGACTGTGCGCCTGTCTTCCGCCGCATCGCCAACGCCATCATTGCCCAGGGAATTTCCTAGAATTTTTGTTCTAATCTAAAATTTTTTTATCTGATCTCCTGCGTTAATTTCAGAAATGATGTCCAACCCGGTTCGGCATAAAACCGGTGTCCGCCGGAACCAACAATCAGCTGACAGCGGTCCGGTCTGCCCGCCGCCGCATAATAGTCCTGAATCAGCGCAAAGGTCTCCCGCGTCGCCCCGATGGGGAAAATGCCGTCCTGTTCGCCGGCAACCACCGTCAGCGGCCTGGGAGCTATCAGTCCAGCCAAATCCCCCATGTCAAAGAACCGACGGATGTGAGGAACGTGATTGCAAGCACAGTGGTGGATCGGGGCGATGGACGCGTCGAAACTGCATATAGAGCAGGAGGGCATCGCACCTCGGATACGCGGTTCCAGACAAGTCGCATAGAACGTCGCTGTTCCGCCCCCGGAATTTCCCATACAGAATATTCTTGATTGATCCGCTTCCTGAAAATTCATTTCCAAAACATCAATCGCCCGTGAAACATCCCATACGCGCTCCCCCAGCGTGGTGCGGCCCAGCAGCAGCGCGGCCATGGCGGAGCGGTAACAGTCAGGCCCTTTGGGTGTTCCGCCGCATTCGCCGAAATTCCGCTGCTCCAGTACCAGCGCAGCGAAGCCCCTGTCCAAAGCTTGCTTGGCGTAGTCCCTGTCGCCGTCACCGACCTCCGCCGCGTCGCCCGGAAATTTTTCTTCGCCCATCGAAATATGCATTCCTGTCGAGTGCCCTTGCAGGCAGATCATGACCGGCCAGGGCCCCGCGTCCGCCGGGACGCACCAATACCCAGGAACCGTGTAGCCCATCTCACTCTGGAAGGTGAATCGGGTGCGGCGCCCGCCGTGCCAGGCAACAGATGGTTCCGCAGAAAACTGTAGGTCGCAGGGGCTAAAGCGGTCCATTCCCAGCAGCTCCCTCAGGGTATCCCGCGCCCGGTTCTGCCAGTCCTCGAAGGGTTCGCCACCCCGGAACCGCAGGGATGGCGGCGTTTCGGCCATCAGCCGCAGATTATGTTGATGCGGGGTCAGGGTCTCCATACATCAGCCTCCAATTGCATGTTGTTTTTTCGGTTTTTGTGTTGTTTTTGTTGTTTTTTTAAAAAACAACGGCCCCGCCTTCCGGCAGGGGCCGTTTGCTTGGTTACTGCGCCAAGCCGGAAACCACCAAGTCTGTGGTGATACCGTCATGCTCGGCCTTCGTTTTTGATAGGTAAATCTTCCCATTTTTGTCGTGCTGGAAGTAAAAATAGCTGTGATCGGCGGGCCAGAGGGCGGCTTCGATGGCCGCTGTGCCGGGAGAGCAAATCGGGCCGATGGGCAGGCCCTTGCAAATATAGGTGTTATAGACGTTCTGGTAAAGCAGTGCGGTCTCGGGATCCATGTGCGGCGCAATATTGACGGTCACGTAATCCCGCGTGGAATCGCATTCCAGCATGGGATACCCGTCCGGCCGGTTGAGGCGGTTGTGGAGTACGCCGGAAATGTCTTTCATCTGGGTGCTGTTGGCGGCCTCTTTTTGGACGATGGATGCCAGCGTAATAACCTGATCCATGGTCATTCCCAGTTCTTTCGCCCGGGCGCCGTACTTGTCGGTCCACTTCTTCCCAAAATTTTCGAAGAACCGCCGCAGGGCGCTGTTCGGATTTTCGTTGATATAAAATTCATACGTGTCCGGAAACAGATAGCCTTCGTAACGGAAATACCGCCCGCTGGTGGGGAGATTTTTGAGGAAGGGGAAATCGAAGTCCGTGGTGACCAAGGTGCCTTCCAGCACCTGCATGGAGGTAACCCGGTAGCGGCTGATCTTCTCAGTGATCTGCTGCATTGTATAGCCTTCCGGGAAGAGGAGGCTAACGGTCTCGGACTGCGTCGGCTGCGCCTTAAAGAAACCCAGCAATTCTTCCAGCCCCATGCCGCTGTTGACCAGATACATCCCCCCGATATACTCCGGCTTCTTATAGCTGGCGCCGCTGTTTTTGGATTTCATCCATTCGGTGAAGTTGGTGTAGAGCTTGCACACTGCCTTTTGGTTGATCAATTTATTGTTGCTGAGAATATCGATGACGTCGGCTGTGGTGGCTTTGTTGGGAATGGTCAGCTCGACCTCCCGGTTGGATGTCTTCCCCATGGCAAAGACGTCTTGCAGCGCGGAAATGCCCAGCCAGGAAAAAAGCGCCGTTGCCGCCAAAGAACAAATCAGCACCGCCAAAACGATCGCCCCCGCGTGGGCGCTGCGCTGGCGTTTTTTCTTTTTTTTGCTTTGGGCGGCGCCCGTCTTCGCCTTGGGCGCGGCCGGTTCTGGGGCGGCAGCCTTAGGTGGAGGCGTCACCGGAACACCAACCGGACGGGAGGAAGGATGGCTCCGCTGCTTCGGCGGATTGGCGAAGTAAATGGCTCCCTTGGCGGACGGCGCGTCCGGTTCCAAGAGACTCTCAATATCCGTCGAAAGCTCCAGCGTATCGAAGTCCAGGTCCAGCTTAAAGGGCTGCGCCTGCGCGCCTTCCTGCGGCGGTTGTCCGCGCCGGGGATCCTTTCCCCAGGCGTTTTGGTTGCGATCATCCATGGTCGTCATTCCCTTTCGTGGAGTGAATTCATTCCATTTTGTGTCAGCAGCCAGGCAACTGGCAAATCATGCGCTTCCCGGGGAAGTCGCTCCTCCCGCAACTGTTCGTAGCAAACGCCCAGCGCCACGCCGGGGAACCGCCGCAGGAACCGGTCATAATAGCCTTTGCCATACCCCAGACGGTAACCGCTCCCGTCGAAACTCAGCCCCGGCACCAGGCAAAGCGCCGCTTCTGCCGGATTCAGCTCCGTCAAGCGCTCTGGATCCGGCTCGGGGATTCCGTAGGATCCGGGAGCGAGAGATTCCATCTCGGCCAGGTCAGGAAGACAGTAGAAGCGCAGCTGCCCGCCCGCCTCGCAGCGGGGGAGGGCCAGCCTCTTGCCCCGCCGCAGGGCCAGCGCTAGCAAGGACCGCAAATCCGGTTCCGACCCCATCGGCATGTAGCCCAGCAGGCAGTCTGCGGCTTCGAACAGAGGGGAGCGCTCCAGCGCGGCAGCCATCGCCGCCGAGGCCCGCCGCCGTTCTTCCTGCGGGAGGGCGGCCCGCCGGGCCAGCAGCGCCTGACGCAGGGCCGCCTTCGCTTCGTTCATGGGCATTGGATCGCAGCGGCAACAGCGGCTCCCTCTGCCGGGGATTTGAGGTACGCGATCAGCTCTAGGGCGAAGGGAACCGCCGCGCCCGCGCCCCGCGCTGTGATCATGTTGCCATCGCGGACGACGGGGGCCATCGATATCCGCGCCCCTTTCAGGGTTTCTTCGTACCCGGGGAAACAGCAGGCCTCCCGGCCCGCCAGCAACCCCATGCGGCCGAGGATCGACGGCGCGGCGCAGATGGCAGCGACCAGCCCCCCGGCTGACGCCGTCCGCCGGACCAGTTCCAGCACGGCAGGGGAGGTCTCCAGTCCGGCGTATCCCGGCCCGCCGGGAAGAATCACCCCGTCCGGCGCTTCCCCGAGCCGCAGCTCGTCCAGAATCAGGTCGCAGGTCACGGGAATTCCGTGCGACCCGGCGACGGTTTTGCCTCCGACGCCAACCGTCGCCGCTTCTACGCCGGCCCGGCGCAGCAAGTCCGTCGGCGCCAAAGCTTCCAGTTCCTCAAACCCCTCCGCAAGAAATACATATACCATGCAAAAACCTCCCGGCAGTATTGTCGGTCATTCCAGCGGAAACCCCAGATACGCGCGGCCTTTCGTCCTGTGCAGCCAGGCTTCCGCCTCTGCGGTCAGCGGGAGCAGCATCCCGCCGGGCTCCAGTTCTCCGCCGTCCGCCGCGCAGTCTGCGCTGAGCAGCGCCGTCCCCTCCCGCACCCCGCAGGTTGCCGCAAGCCGCTCCAGGGCCGCGCCTGTTTCAGCGGCAGGCGCGCAGAGCTCCTGGCAGGAAAGCGTTCCATCTTCCAGGCAGACGTACGCCGTCCCTCCCTCCCATTGGACCACTTGGCCGCCGGTAAAGCGGTGCTCCCGGTCCATGTAACGCAGCATCGGCGCTTCCCAGGCAAAATAGCCCAGTCGCGCCCAACGGCGGTTCCGCGCAGCCGCCGGAACGCAGGGCGCGAGCGGCAGAGGCACGGCATCGGCGGCGGACACGGCCCAGATCCGGCGAACCCGGGCGAAGGCGGTCCGGAATCCCAGCCGGGCATAATAATCGTAAAGGCCCTCTTCCGCCGGAAGCAGACAGAGCGCTTCGACGTTTCCCAAATCCTTCGCATGATCCCGCGCGAAGCGGATCAGGCCGGCGGCCAGCCCCCGGCTGCGGAAGAGGGGATCCGTGCAAACGGCATAAACATAGGCAGCGGGCAAATTCGTTTCCCCCTGCGTCAGAGAACCGGGCAGCAGAAAGAGCATCGAAACCACCCGGCCTTCCTCCCGCGCCGCAATCCCCCTGCAAAGCGGGAACGCATGGGCCAAAAAAAACTGAATATACGCTTCGTCGTCACCGAAGCAGGTCTGCCAAAGGGAAAGAATCTGCGGGGCATCGGTTTCTTCCAGGAAGGAAATCATAACGGATTGTCATCCTCCTTCGCCGTTTCGGCTGCTTCCGTTTTTGCGGACATCAGATCTACCGCAGGGCCTTCCCGGGAAACGGCGTGGAATTTTTCCAGCAGCAGGGCGGGATAGTAGGAGAGTTTCGCCTTGCGCAATCCCTCGTCGCCGGTGTCCTCCTCGCGGTTGATGTACAGAAACTCCCGCAGCGTCCGGGCGGCGAATTCCCGGTTGATCATCTGATAGGCCCCGCGCTGGGCGATGAACGCTTTCTCGAAATGGGTGCAGAATGTTGTCCCGTTCAGCGCTTCCCCCAAGCAAAACGCGGCGGCTTCCCCCTCCACCCGGAGCAGCCCGCCCCGGCAGCCGAACAGATCATAATGCGCAAAACAACGGCGCAGGGCTTCGTACTCCGCCTCCAGTTCCTTTGGATTCCGCTCGCGGTTGAGCTGCATCCAGCGCTTGGCCAGCGCCAGGCACTCGTCCGCGTTGCCCTGCGTGATTTCCTCATAGCTCCAGCGGTTGTTTTTTTCAAAATAAGAGATATGATTTCGTTTTTGATGGTATTTTTTCCCGGGCAGGTCCGCCAAGTCCCCGGTCTGGTAAAGGTAGTCGGCATCCCCCTGGCATGGCAGGAAGTCAAATCCTCCCGGCAGCGCCGCGTCCAGCAGCGCCGTGTCCTCCCGCGTCAGCCCATAAAGCTCCAGGCGTGTCCCGTTCCGCGCGGCGTCCCGGCGGAGCAGCTCAATCGTCTCCCGCAGCTCTCCCGGGCCAACGGGGAACCCATAGGACAGGCCGCCGTCTCCCTCGCCAAGGGAGCGCGAGAGGAAGTTCCCGTCCCGCTGGGCAATTTCCACGTGATAAACGTCTGCCCAGGCATAGATGTTGCCAAAACTGTACTCGCATCCCATCCGGCCCGCCCGGCGGAGGATTGGCCCCGCCCAGCGGATGTCTTCGGGCTCTGGCGTATGAAATCCCAATTCGTTCTGCAGTTCATCGGATATGGCGCCAGACGCGGGCGCGAATGTCTTCATGAATTTCCTCCGGTGTCAATGGATTGGTTCCGCGGACGCAGGGGACGACCTCCCACCCCAGCGCGGCCGCGGCGGCCAGCGCCGTCTCCCGGCAAGCCAGCAGGTACGTCCGGTCTGCCTCGTGAATGTCCCGCCGCTGCTCGTTGCCTTCATAGCGCCGGGCGACCAGCGCCCAGGAAAGCTGCGGCGGCATATCCAGGAACAGCACCAGGTCCGGCCGGGGAATGCCCAGTTTGCCGTACTCGAAGTCTTCCAGCCAGTCGAAGAAGCCCGGCCACTGCGCGGCGGGCAGCTTCGCCGCCTGGTGATAGGCGTTGGAGGTGGTGTACCGGTCCGCCAGGATGATCCGTCCCGCGCGGTAGTCTTCCGACCATTTGGTACGGAAACTCGCGTAGCGGTCCACGGCATAAAAAGCGGAGGCTGCGTAAGCTCCGACGTCCTCCGGCCGGGAACCGAAACGCCCGCCCAGGTATTGCCGCACCAGAACGCTGGATTCGTCCTCGTAGTCCGGCGCTTTAATCATCACCGGGGGCAGGCCCTGCGCCGCGAGCCATGCCCGCAGCAGCGCCAGCTGTGTGCTTTTTCCGCTCCCGTCGAGCCCCTCCAAAACCACCAGCATCCCTGTCCGCTCCCCTCCGCGCGCCATCTGACCCTCCTATTATACCACAAAATTCCGTCAATGCAAGAGCAGATGGGGAAATTTCGTGGAAAGACCGCCATGTCCGATCTTTTTCTGAAAATTTACAAGTTGTTCATGGCTTTTGCGGCAATCTAATAGTATAATTATTCTGTCAAATTTTGTTCCCGCAGATTCCCGCGCAGAAGGAGGGATTTCCGTGTTTGGTTATGTGCGGATTCATAAACCGACACTGACCTGCGGCGGATACGATATTTACCGCGGGATCTACTGCTCTCTCTGCCGGGAGTTGGGCCGGCGCTATTCTCCGCTGGGGCAGGCGGCGCTGCAATATGACGCTGCCTTTCTGGCGCTGCTGGGATTGGCGCTGGCGGAGGAACCGCCGTCCTTTCGGCGGGGCCGCTGCTGCTGGAATCCGCTTAAGCGCTGCCCCCGCTGCCGGGAATCGGGCGCGCCGTCCGGCGTTTCGCCCGGCATTCTGTCTTTCACCGCCGACGCCGCTATTCTTCTGACGTATTACAAATGGCGAGATGCGCTGGCGGACGGGCGCTGGTGGGAACGGGCGCTGCTGCGCCTGCCCGCGCCGCTGTTTCATCTGCTGCGCCGAAGGGCCCGGCGGCGGCAACCGGAAGCGGACCGGTCTGTCCGGATCGCCATGACCGCCCAGCGGCTGACCGAACGCGAATCCCATGCCGCCGCTCTTAGCCTTGACCAAGCCGCGCACCCGTCAGCCCAGGCGCTGGGAGATCTCTGCGCGCTCCTCCCCGTCAGCGAGGTTTTTCGGCCGGCCTTGCATCGGTTGGGGTATCTGCTGGGCCGCTGGGTCTATCTGGTAGACGCGGCGGACGATTTCGGGGACGATCTGCGCCGGAACCGCTATAATCCTTTCAGCGCCCTGTCGGACCTCCCGCCGGAAACGCGGGCCCAGCGGACGCGGGAAGCCCTCAACACCACAGCGGAGCAGCTTCTGCCCGCGCTGGACGATCTCCCCCTGTGCCGCTTCCGGCCTATTATTGAAAATATTCTCGCGGAGGGACTGCCGGACAGCGAACAGAAGGCGCTGACGCGCCTGGAGCACCCGGAACGGCCGCATGGCAGGCGGCGAAACGGCGCCGCAGTCGAATGGGACTGACGCAATAGATGCCTAAAAATAATTGCTTTATAAAATTATTATTATGAATTATGATAGATAGATGAAGGATGGATGGTTGTATGAAGGACCCATACGCGAGGCTGGGCATTACGCCCCAGGCCGACGACACGCAGCTGCGTGAGGCATACCGGAAATTGGCGCGGGAATACCAAGACGATCCGCGGAAGATGGCGGAAATTGACGGGGCGTACGACGCCATCATCCTCTCGCGGGGCTCCGCCGGGGGGGCGGGGCAATATGAGCAGCGCAGCGGCAGATCTTATGAGAACGTCCCGCCCGCCGACGGTTACGCCCCGGATTATGCGGATATCCGCCGACGAATCCAGGCCGGCAGGCTGGACGACGCGCTGACGCTGCTGGATGGCGTACCGCCAGCCCAGCGCCCGGCAGAGTGGTACTACCTCAAAGGCTGCGTTCAGCGGGGACGGGGCTGGCTGGAGGAAGCGGAAGCGAACTTTGCCCAGGCTGTCCGTCTGGCTCCGGGCCATCCGGAATACCGCACGGCTTACGACAAGCTATATGCCAGCCGCTCGGGCGGCTACCGCGCCCGGCGCTCTGGGAACAGCGACGAGGACCGCTGCTGCAAGGTCTGCACGGGTCTGCTCTGCGCGGACTGCTGCTGCGAATGCTTCGGCGGCGACCTGATCCCCTGCATTTGAATTTTGGGGAACAGCTTTATACAGCTTCATTCTGAATTTTATTTGAGAAAGGGGGAGCCCCTTGTCCCAGACCAAACGTCTGGCGCTCTGCGGCGTCCTGGCGGGGCTTTCGGTGGCGGTCATGTGGATGATCGGACTGATTCCCTCAATGGACTTCGCCCTTCCGGCGGTCGCCGGGCTGCTGACGCTCTTCGCCGTCATTGAAGTTAACCGCTTTTGGGCGCTGGGCATCTATCTGGTGGCGGGAACACTGTCATTCCTGCTCCTGCCGGAGAAAACCATCCCCCTGCTCTACCTTCTCTTTTTCGGATATTATCCCAGCCTGAAATCCTTTCTGGAACAAAAACTACCCCGCTGGCTGGAACGGATCCTGAAAATGACCAGCTTCAATGCCGCGATGGCCGCTTTTTATTTCATCGCTTCCCGGTTATTCTCCGTTTCATTCGAGGAGTTCGGGGACTTTGGCCGCTGGTCGGCCCTGGTAATGCTGGGCGCCGGCAATGTGGCGTTTGCGCTGTATGATTTCTGCGCGGGCAGCCTAGTTACAATTTACCTGCGCCGCTGGCAAAAGAAATTCCGCCGGCTGCTGTAAAATCAATCGTTTCATGGAGGATATCTGTGTCCATTTTTCATCAAGAAAAAGGCTTTTACCGCTCCTTGCTTTCCTTAGCGCTGCCCGCGGCGGGCGCGAGCTTGCTGCAAAACGCCGTGGGCCTGGCGGACACCTTCATGGTGGGGAGCCTGGGCGACGACGCGGTCGCCGCGATTGCCGCCGCAAACAAATTCTTTTTTATTTTCTCCCTGCTGCTGTTCGGGTTGGTCTCTGGCGCGTCCGTGCTTGCCGCGCAGTACTGGGGCAAACGGGACCGGGAGGCCATCTCCCGCATTGCGGGAATCGTTCTGGGAATTTCCCTGTCTGCCGGTTTCTTTTTTGCGGCGGCGGCGGCGTTTTTTCCCCGGCAGATTCTGTCGGTTTTTACCGGTGATCCCGCTGTGATTGGTTTGGGCGTTGGCTACCTTCGTCTAATCGCGGCAACGTTTCTCACCAGTTCTTTTTCCGCCGCTTACTGGAGCTTCCTGCGCTCGATCGAGAAAGCGGGGTTGGGCTTAGCGGTGCAGCTGCTGGCCTTCTTTTCCAACACCTTCTTCAATGCCGTCTTTATTTTCGGCCTGTTCGGCGCGCCGAAAATGGGCGTCAACGGCGCGGCGCTGGGGACGCTGCTTTCCCGCAGCCTGGAATGCCTCGCCGTGCTGATTTACGCGGTCTTTTTCCGCAAGGATATCCGGCTGCGGCCGCGGGATTTCTGGCGGTGGGACCGGGCGCTGCTGCGGGATTTCTTCCGGTATTCCAGCGTTGTGCTGCTCAACGACCTCCTTTGGGGAATCGGCAATTCCCTGCAAATCGCCGTACTGGGGCACATCAGCACCCCCGCCATGACCGCCGCCAGCGTCGTCATGACCATCCAGGGCGTGGTGACGGTTACAACGTTCGGCATGGCTTCCGCCGCCGGCGTCTTGGTCGGCAAAACCATCGGCCGGGGTCATTTCGGCGAAGCCAAGCGCCAATGTCAATTTCTGCTGCTGCTCGCCGTAGGGGTAGGGCTGCTCTGTTCTGCCGCGCAACTGCTGATCCGGTCCTATGGCGTGGACGCCGCCGTCTCCGCCGGACTGTTTCACCTGACGGGCGAGGCCGTCGCGCTGATGCGGCAGATGCTGCTGCTGGGAGCCTGTTTATTCCCTGTCATGGCCTGCAACTTTACGCTGGTGATGACCCTGCGCAGCGGGGGAGACACGAAAGTCTCCGCCCTGATCGACGTCGGCTTTATGTGGCTGATCTCCTTCCCCGCCGCCGCGCTGGCCGCTTTTGTGCTGCGCTGGCCGCCCACCGCGGTGCTGTTCTTGCTCAATTCGGAGGAATTACTGAAATGCCTATTCTTTTTGCCCCGGATGCTACGTTGGCGCTGGATGCGGAACGTGACCCGGTCCGCGCAATGACCCGCAATTTCTCTTCCAATATTTTCTGAAACAGCATCTCATTTCGGTCCAATTTCCTGGGAATCTCCGGGGGTTCTTCCCTCTTTATTTCCAGCCGGCGGGATTTTTTGATTGACATTCCCGCCCGGTTCTGTTAATATTACTTAAGAAAACATAAAATAAAATGAGGAAGGAGTACAACTCATGAAATGGACAGGCCTGAACGCATTGCGGGAACAGTATCTTGCATTTTTTGAGAGTAAGGGACATTTGCGCCTGCCGAGCTTCTCGCTGGCGCCGCAAGGAGACCCGAGCCTTTTGCTGATCAATTCCGGCATGGCGCCGATGAAGAAATTTTTTACCGGAGAGGTCACCCCGCCGCATCAGCGGGTCACCACATGCCAGAAATGCATTCGGACGCCGGACATCGAAAACGTCGGCATCACCGCGCGGCATGGCACCTATTTTGAAATGTTGGGTAATTTTTCATTTGGCGATTACTTCAAGCGGGAGGCCACTGCCTGGGCTTGGGAATTTTTCACGCAAGTCATCGCGCTGGATCCCGCGCGGATCCACATCACTGTCTTCGAGGAGGACGACGAAGCCTGGGACATTTGGACGAAGCAAGTCGGTATTCCGGAAGATCACATGTTGCGCACCGGGCGGAAGGACAACTTCTGGGAACACGGTAAAGGCCCCTGCGGTCCCTGCTCCGAGCTGCACTATGACCGGGGGGAACAGTACGGCTGCGGCTCGCCCGACTGCAAACCCGGCTGCGACTGCGACCGGTTCATGGAAGTCTGGAACCTGGTCTTCACCCAGTTTGATTCCGACGGGGAAGGGCATTATGCCGAGCTGGCCAAGAAAAACATCGATACCGGAATGGGCCTGGAGCGTCTGGCCTGCGTTGTGCAGGAAGTGGATAACCTTTTTGAAGTCGATACCGTTCAGAACATCATGAAGCATATCTCTGAGGTCGCGGGGGTGCCTTACCACCGGGATCCCAAAACAGACATTTCTCTGCGCGTGATCACTGATCACATCCGCTCCACCACCATGATGGTAGGCGACGGCGTTCTGCCCTCGAACGAAGGCCGGGGTTACGTTCTGCGCCGCCTGCTGCGCCGCGCCGCGCGGCATGGCCGTTTGCTGGGCGTTGATCATCCCTTCCTGTCCGATGTTGCCGTGACCGTCATCCGGGAGAACCTTTCCGCTTATCCCCAGCTGGGTGAAAAGCAGGATTTCATTGTTAAAGTCATCGCCAATGAGGAAGAAAATTTTAGCCGGACGATTGATTCCGGCCTGCAGCTGCTTTCGAGCATGATCGCCGAAACCAACGGCCCGGTGCTCTCCGGCGCGGATGCTTTCCGGCTCAGCGATACCTATGGCTTCCCCATCGACCTGACCAAGGAAATCCTGGCGGAAGCCGCCAAGACCGTTGATGAGGACGCCTTCCGTGCCTTAGTCAAAGAGCAGCGTGAGCGCTCCCGGAAGGCCCGGCTGGATTCCGGCATTGGCGGCTGGGACAGCGCCGGAGCCCTGGACACCAGCGGCCTGCCCGCGACGACATTCGTCGGGTATGACCGGAACGAATGCGAAGCGACGGTGCTGGCGATTTTCGTGGACGGCGAAAGTGTTGACACGCTGGAAACCGGAACGGAAGCCTCCGTCGTGCTGGACCGAACGCCTTTCTACGCTGAAAGCGGCGGCCAGTGCGGCGATACAGGAAACCTGAACGGTGTTTTCGCGGTTCGGCCCGTCACAAAAACCAACGGCGGCGTATATCTTCACAGCGGGTCGCTTGCGGAGGGCGCTCTGCCCGTCGGCGCGCGCGTGAATGCGGAAATCAGCGCGGCGCGGCCGCAGATTCAGGCCAACCATACCGCCGCGCATCTGCTCCAGGCCGCTCTGCGCCAGGTTTTGGGCGCGCATGTTGAGCAGGCCGGCCAGTCCGTCACCCCTGGCAGCGTTCGGTTTGACTTTACTCATTTTGCCGCGCTTTCGGCGGAAGAACTCTGTACCGTAGAAAACATAGTGAACAAAGCCATCCAGGCCGCCGTTCCTGTCGTAACCGAGATCCTCCCCATTGAGGAAGCGAAGGCCCGGGGAGCCATGGCTCTCTTTGGCGAGAAGTATGGCGACACTGTGCGGATGGTCAGCGTCCCGGGCGTTTCCGCCGAACTCTGCGGCGGCACACACGCGGCCAATACCGGCGGCCTTGGCATGTTCTTTATCCAAAGCGAAAGCAGCGTGGCGTCTGGTGTGCGCCGGATCGAGGCCGTCACGGCCGGCGGGGCGCATCAGGCCTTCCGCCAGAAAACGGCGGCCTTGGAGCGGGCGGCGCAACTCCTCAAAGCCAACAGCGCCGCCGACTTGGAACCCCGCGCCCTGGCTGTTATGGCCCAGCTGAAGTCTGCCGAACAGGCCCTGGCGGCAGCGCGGGAGAAACTGTCCCGCTTCGCCGTGCAGGAACTGCTGCAGCGCGCGCGGGCCATTGGCGGGGTGTGTTTCGTCTGCGGCGTTCTGGAGAGCGCGGCGGCGCTGCGCCAGGCCTGCGACATTGCCAAAGCCAGCGGAGAAACCGTCGCCGCCCTCTTCGGCGCGAAAACAGATCAAGGCGCCCTGCAATTCGCGGCGGCCTGCGCGCCCGGCGCGGTGAAGGCCGGCGCTCACGCGGGGAACCTGATCAAAGCCGTCGCCCAGGCGGCCGGCGGCTCCGGCGGCGGCAAACCGGACAGCGCCATGGCCGGCGGAAAAGACCCTGCGAAACTCGCGGATGCCCTGGCGGCGGGGGAAGCCGCGCTGCGGGCGCAGCTGAACATGTAAAAGAGCGAGCTCTGGATGTGGGTAATGCGATTCTTTGTGAGGAATCGTACAATAGATCGAAAGAAAAGGAGATGCCTCTGATGAAACATATTCCCAATATTCTTTCCCTGTCCCGGGTGCCGCTTTCTGCGGTGCTGATTCTGCTGGCCATTTTGAGCAATTTGCGGGATCGTCCCGCGAGTCTGCGCCTGGCGTTCATGATTGTCTATCTGATCACTGGCCTCACGGATGCCCTCGACGGTTTCCTGGCACGGCGCTTTCACTGGGCAAGCGCGCGGGGCGCGAAAGCAGACGGCTTCTCGGATGTCGTTTTCCTGCTGTCGATGCTGGCGGTTGTCTTTGTGGTCTTGCGCGTACATTTCAATAAATGGGTGGTCGGCTGCGTCGTCGCCATTGCCATCGTCCGGGCAACGAATCTGATCTTCACGAAGATTAAGTTCAAGCAGTGGGGCCTCATGCATTCCTCCTTCATCCGTTACGCGACCATCCCCATTTACGCGGTGGCGCCCATTTGTGTTTGGACGAGCAACGCCAAAGGTTGGGTGGGCTGGCTTGTGTTCGCGCTGCTGGTGGCGGTGCTGCTTTCCGTCATGGAAGAAACCTGGATTCTGGCGCTGCTCAAAGACTATGACATGAATACGAAGAGCGTTTATCATGCGTTCAAACGCCGGAGGGAAAGCAATGCCTGACTGCGTTTTTTGCAAGATTGCGGCAGGGGAGATCCCCTGCCGGCAGGCCTACGAAGATGACAGCGTTCTGGCCTTCTACGACATTCATCCCCAGGCCCCCGTGCATATTCTGATCATCCCCAAGGCGCACATTGCCTGCGGGGCGGCAGAAGTGACGGAAGAAAACAGCGCGCTGGTGGGCCGCTGCTTCGAGGCCGCCGCGCGGCTTGCGAAGGAACTGGGGGTAACGGGGGGCTTCCGCATCGTGACCAACAACGGCCCCGGCGCGGGGCAAACGGTGTCCCACCTGCATTTCCACCTGCTGGCGGGCCGGGAACTCGGCCTGACCATGGGATAATCGCTGCCGGGGTCGGGGTTATGATTTTATAGACCAGATATGCGAGAGCGTCTTTATTAGGAAGGGCGGAGGAACCATGGCCCGGCCGTTTGCCGTTGTCGGTTTTGCGATGCTCTTCCCCCTGGCGGTTCTGTTCTTTCTTCCGGAAGTTGCAGTTATCCCTGCACTGGCGCTTTTTGCTCTGGGACTATTGGGCTCGCTTTTTCTGCGCCTGCGGCGGAAACTGTCCGGCAGAGCGCCGGGTTCTTCGGCGGTTCCGGTTGCCTGTGGGGCTGCCTTGCTGGCCTGCCTGCTCCTTTGGATCCAACTGACGCGACAATATTATCCGGCCCTGGCTTGCGTCGGCGATGATCTTCAGATCCGGGCGACGGTGACCGACACCGCCGAGCACCGCTACGGGCGGTACTATTACCAGATCCGAACGCAGTCGGTCAACGGCGTCTCCACCGAAGTGAAGCTGCGGCTGTCCACCCGCGTCCCGATCTATGCCGAACCGTATGACACGGTGGCATATACGGGCCGGATCTTCCGCCTCGGCGGGGAAGATCCGGAATCTGTCCGCCTCAGCCGCGCCCAGGGCGTCTGGCTGGGAAGTGATTCTTCCAACTTCGGGGAAGATCCGGTAGAGGTTTTCCCTGCGGCGAAGCGGCCGCCGACGGCCCTCCTCTTCCGTCTGCGAGAGATCATTCAGTCCACTTTGACACGGCGCTTCCCCGGGGAACCCGGCGCGCTGCTGCGGGGGATGCTGCTGGGAGACACCGGAATACTCTCCCGCCAAGCGGCAAACGACTTCCGCAGCGCAGGTGCATCGCACATTTTCTCTGTCTCGGGGCTGCATGTCTCTCTGCTGGGGTATGCCGCCTTTCAATTATTTCTGTTTCTTCGCGTTCCCCGGCGGCTTTCGAGCATTTTGGGCGGCGGGTTTGTGGTATGGTATATGGCGCTGACCGGGTTCAGCCCGTCCTGTGTCCGCGCGGGACTGATGATGTTGCTGGTGCTGGCGGGGGAGTGCTTTGCCCTGCAGGCGGACTCCCTCAACTCCATGGGCTTGGCTGCCGCGGCGCTGATGACCGCGTCTCCTCTCTCCGCCGGGCAGCTGGGGCTGGAACTCTCCTTTGGCGCGGCGATAGGGATTGTCGTGTTTCTGCCGCGCCTACAAACGGTGATCCGGCGGCGAACCCGCTGTCTCAAGGCAAGGCCCCGGCGGATCCTGCGCTCCCTGCTGGGGGCCGGATCGGTGAGCGTCTGCGCCTTGAGTCTGGTGGTGCCAATCTCGCTGCTGCGCCTGCCCGGCGGAACCTCCCTGATCACCCCAATTTCCAATTTGGTACTGGTGCCGCTGGCAGAACTGACGCTGCTGCTGGGCGGTCTTGCCATCCCCTTTGGCGGACTGCCGCTGGTGGGGAAGCCGCTGACCCTTTGCGTGGACGCTTTGTCGCGCGCCATGCTCTGGCTGGCGAAATTCTTCGCCGCCCTGCCGCTGCCTCAGCTCCGGGATGCTGGCGGCTGGACGGCTGGCGGGCTGGCGCTCTGTTTTCTGGTACTGGCCGCAGCTCTCTTTCTTTTGGCCGCCGGGAAACCGCCGCGCACCCGTGTCGTCGCCTTGGCCTGCGCTGGCATCCTGGCGCTGGGCTGCTGGGGACCGGACCTGCTCCGCCCGAACGATACCCGCCTGCGGCTGCTGGATACCGGCGGCGGAGTGGCGGTTCTTCTGACCAAGGGTAGGCAGACGGCGCTGCTGGGTTGCGGGAATGGCCCACTGGCCTTTTCCGCCATTGACCGGGACCTTGCCGCGCTGCATATCACCCGGCTGGACTTTCTCCTTCTGCCGACGCGCCCTTTGACCCCAGACGGCTCCCGCCGCGATTTGCTGCGGGAAATCCCCATCGCGCAGATCCTGACAGTGCAGACAGACGAAGTGCTGGCGCGCATGGATGCGCAAACGGTTTTGGTCGAAAGCGCGGCGGCGCAGCTCTCCTTTTGGCCCGGCGCGACAGGAACCTTCCGCTGCACCGGCTACACGGCCGGGTGTTTCCTCGAACTGGACAATCTGCGGGTACTGGTTCTTTTCTCGGGCGTAACCGACATGGATCTTCTCCCGGAGGCCTGGCATTCGGCAGATATATTGATCTGCCTTGCCCGGCCGCCGGACGCCTTGGCAGCGCAGCCCTTCCGGGCGGTTCTGGCCGCCAGCGCGCCGGAACTGGCCCCCGCCAACTGGGCGGCGCTCGAACGCCTCCCGCCGCAAACAATGAAGGCCATGACCGGCGGCGGCGGAAGTTTGGAACTGCGCATCCGTCCCAATGGGACATTTACGGTCCGAAGGGTATCCTAAACGATGCAGAAGTGAGGCGGCAACATGAAGCGGACCCTCCGTTTGGCGCGCTGGGCGGCGCAGGAGATTTCGGCAAAGCGGGCCCGGGCAGGAGAGGCGATCCTGCTGGGATTCTCGTTTCTCGCCGCTCTCGCGGTCTGCTGCCGGATCCCCTACTCCGACGGGGACGACGCATTCTTCCTGCGGACTGTTGCCGCCCATCCGCACTTTGCCGATTTCGTGGCGCACTTGACCCGGACCATGAACGGGCGGGTTGCCGCTTCGGCGGCGCTCTTCGCCGTCTTTTCGGAAAATCTCTGGCTCTGGCGAATCGCCAACGCCGCCATCCTGCTGCTCTTCCTGCTGCTCTCCCGCCGTTTGGCCTGCCTGATTGCCGGCCAGAAAACCGCGCCGAGCCCGCTGCCCCAGCTGACCGTCTGCGCGGCCCTGGCCGTCACAGGCGTCTCCGTCGTCGGGTATGCGATGCTTTGGATCACAGGTTCTGTCAATTATCTCTGGGCCGGGGCCGCGGGATTGCTCGCGCTTTATGCGCCGGCCCGTTCGCTCTTTTGCCCGAAAGATCCCGCACCCGCCGCGCTGGCGGTTCTGGGAATCCCCGCGGGATGCTTTGCCTGCCTGGCGCAGGAGCAGATTGCCGCTGTTGTCCTGGCATTCCTGGTACTGGCCGCGGCGGGCCATCCCTTCCCCGGCAAGAGCACAGCGCGCCGGAAACTTCCGGTGTTTTTATGGGTGCAGCTGGCGGCGACGCTGGCCGCTTTCGCGCTTTTCCTGATCCTGACGCTCCGCGGCGAACGGACGGCGGGCGAGGTGGCCAAATGGCTGCCGGAGTGGTCCGCTATGCCGCTGTCCCAGCACATTTTTCTCTCCGTTCAGTGGCTGGCACATGGGTACGCCAACCATCTGCGGTATCTCCTGGTATTGCTCTGGGCGTTGCTGCTTTGGCGCTTCGCGGCGCAAAAGAAAGCGATCCCCGCCGGGCTCTGCGGCCTGTTTTCCCTGGCGGGGCTGCTGCCGGTCTTTCGCCTGTCTGTTCTGACGGACGTGGGCCTGCGAGGTCTGGACATGACCAAAAAAGTCCTGCGCGCGCCTGTCTTTGCTGACCTTTCCCTGATGCAGACAGCTGTTCTGGGCTTCTGGCTGGCGGCCATCCTGGCGACTCCCGTCCTGCTGGCCCTGGCGCTGCGGGGCGAGCGGGCGCGTCGGCCGCTGGTGCTGCTTTTCCTGGCCGGACTGGCCTCCGCCGCGCTGATGTTTCTTTCTCCGACGATCTACGCTTCCGGCAGCCGGACCCTTTTCGCCGCCACCGCTCTGCTGATCATCCTGACGGCGTGCCTGACGGTTTCTTTGCCCAAACGGGGGCATATATTGCTGGGCGCGGCGGGTCTGGGGAGTTTGGCTGTTTTGCAGTTGCTCGAAAATTATCCGTTTATTCTCAGCGCGTTCGCCAAATAATCCATTCATTTCATCACGGAAAGGGGAGGGAATTCGTGGCCGTCATCGACGAAAAAGAATGCAAACGGCAGCTGAAAGAGGCGGTCTTATCGCGGCTTTACGTGATCTGCGGCGATGAGGACTACCTTAAGCAGGTCTATGCCGGGAAACTCAGCGACCAGGCAACGGCCGGCCCCTTCCGGGACTTTAATTTTCACCGCTTCGAAGGCAAGGACACCAGCCTTGACGAAATCGCCCAGGCGGCGGAAGCCTTCCCTGTCGGGGCGGAACGCAGCTGCGTTCTGGTTCGGGATTTCCCCTTGGACGGCGATCCCTCGCTGCTGCGGTTTTTGCGAGAGCTGCCGCAGCACTGCGTCATGCTCTTTTGGATGGATACGCTGGAATTTTCGCCGAAAAAAAACAAGCAGTTGGCGGCGGCGGTCGGCGAGGCCGGGCACTTTCTTCAGCTGGACCGTCCCGGCGCAGTGCAGCTGGCGCAGCTGATCTGCTCCAGCGCAAAAAAGCGCGGCGGCCAGATGGACAAAGCCACAGCCGATTATCTGATAGAAACCGTCGGCGGAGACCTCAACACGCTGCTGCGTGAAACAGAAAAACTCTGCGCCTATGCCGGGGATGCCTCCATTACCAAAGCCCATGTGGACACCGTCGCGGTAAAGTCCATCGACGCCAAGGCCTTTGACATGGTCAAGGCTGTCTCCGCAGGAAACGGTACGTTGGCTCTGCGGCTTCTGGATGATCTCTTCGCCCAAAAAACCGCGCCGGAGCTTCTTCTGGGTTCGCTGATCACCCAATTTATGGATATCTTCCGCGCGGCGGTCGCCCGGCGGGCAGGCAAGCGGCCGGAGGCCGCGGCAGACCTCTTCGCCTACCGGGGCATGACCTTCCGCCTGACCAACGCGGCGCGAACCGCCGCCAAACTCCAGTTTTCGCAAATCTGCGGCTGCCTGGATCATCTTGACACCGCCGACCGGCAGCTGAAGAGTTCCCCGCTGGACAAACGGTTCGTGCTGGAGCGCTGCGTCATTGCGCTGATGCATGAAATGAAGGCGGCATGAAATTTATGGCACACGAAAAAATCGGGTTATCTCAGGCCGTCGTTTGCGAGGGCAAGTACGACGCCATCCGGCTCGACGCCCTTTTCGACGCGCTGATCTTACCCCTGCACGGCTTCCAAATCTACCGCAGCCATCAAACCCGCGCGCTGCTCGCGCGCCTGGCAGAGCAGCGGGGGCTGGTGGTCGCCACCGACAGTGACCCCGCCGGCTTTCAGCTGCGGGCATATGTCCGGCAGTGGATCCCCGCCGCGCGCCTTTGGCACGTCATCATTCCTCCGGTGCCCGGCAAGGAGCGCCGCAAGCAAGCCCCTTCCCGGGCGGGTCTGCTGGGGGTAGAAGGCATGAATACTGAGGCGCTGTTAGCGGCCTTCGAATAGGTCATTGCCGCGCAGGAACCGGCGGCGGAGCCCCCCGCGTATGTTACCAAAATGGACCTGTGGCGCGACGGTTTTTCGGGAACCCCCGGCTGCGGCGAGCGCTTCGGCCATCTGCTGCGGCAGCTGCATCTGCCAAGCCTGACAAGCGCCGCCGTGTTTTGCGCCTGCGTAACCCGGGAAGAATACCGGCAGGCGAGGGCGGCACTGAGCGGCCAGACCGATCATCCGGAAGGAGGATAGCCCCATGCGTATTGGCCATGGTTACGACGTGCACCGGTTGACCCCGGGGCGAAAGCTCTTTCTCGGCGGGGTAGAAATCCCCTATGACAAAGGCCTGCTTGGGCATTCGGACGCGGACGTGCTGACCCACGCGCTGATGGACGCGTTGCTGGGCGCGGCGGCCCTGGGGGACATCGGGCAGTGGTTCCCGGACAGCGACGACGCCTACCGGGGAGCCGACAGCCTGGCCCTGCTGCGCCGGGTGACGGAGCTGCTGCAGGAGCGCGGATTCCGGCTGGGCAACGCGGACTGTACCGTTTTGGCCCAGGCGCCGAAACTGGCCCCCTATATTCCTGCCATGCGGCAAGCCCTTGCCGCAGCCTGCGGCGTTTCCGCAGAAACCGTCAGCGTCAAGGCAACGACGGAAGAGGGCCTCGGTTTCACCGGTGCCGGGGAAGGCATTGCCGCCCACGCCATCGTTCTGATTGAACCATAAAAAAATCACCTCCGGTCCCTTGCTCGCTTTCACCGTCCCAAATCACGTTCCCTTTCAGTTTCATCTTCAGAAAGAAGGTACCGCTTTTATGGGGGAGTCTTCCCAGCAGCAGTTCAGCCTCTTTTTTTCCCGGCTTTGGGCCATGATCCTTTCCTTCCGGCTGACGGACTTGCTGGACGTTTTGCTGGTGGCGCTGATCATTTACGGCCTGATCCGCTTGATGCGCCAAACCCGGAGCGTTCAGCTGCTCAAGGGGCTGTTCTGGCTGCTGCTGGCGTACGCCGCAACCACTGTGCTGAACCTCAACGCCACCCGTGTGCTCTTTGACCAGCTGTTCAACAGCTTTGTGCTGCTGATGCTGGTGCTGTTCCAGCCGGAGATCCGCAGCCTTTTCGAAAACGTCGGGCGCAGCAACGTTTCCAACTTTCGCTTTTTTTCCGCCAAAGGCCAGGCGGCACTGGAGCAGGAGGAGGTTGCCGGCGCGATCCATCACAGCTGCGAAGCCCTGGGCGACTTCAGCGAAACAAAGACCGGCGCGCTGCTGGTGTTCGAGCGGCAAACCATGCTGGGCGAAATCGTCAAGACCGGCACTGATTTGGACGCCAAAGTGAGCCGCCAGCTGGTAGGCAACCTCTTCTTTCCCAAATCGCCGCTCCACGACGGCGCGGCGGTGGTCCGCAAAGGCCGGCTGGTTGCGGCGGGGTGCTTTCTGCCCCTGACCCATAATCAGGATCTGGATCCTCTGCTGGGGACGCGGCACCGCGCGGCAGTGGGCATGAGCGAACAGAGTGACGCGCTGATTGCCGTCGTCTCGGAAGAAACCGGCCAGATTTCCTGCGCTTATAAAGGCAAACTGACGCGGGACCTGGCATGGGAGGAACTGGAAGATATGCTCCGCCAGGTGTTCCTTGACCCGGAGGACGGCGTTCGCCGTTTTAATCCACGCCGGATCTTCGGCGGGAAACGGAGGGATCCTCATGCGTAATTTGTCCAGCCCGGACTTCGGATGCCCATCTTCCGGAGAAGACCAGACGGCCGCTGCCGCGCCGGGGAAAAAAACTCGCCGCCGTTTCCAGGTGCGCAGACTCCTCGACGACAACCGCGTTCTGCTCCCCTTTTCGCTGTTCCTGGCTTTCTGGGCCTGGGTGTTGTTGCTCATGGCTTTCGGCAGCGACGAGGAACAGGTCATCACCAAAGTTCCGGTGGAAATGCACTTGGCCGGAACCGTCGCCGAACAGTTGGGGCTGCAGCCCTTCTGGCCCCTGCAACAGGGAAAGACCCCCGAGGATCTGACCGTGAACGTTACCGTTAAGGGCAAGCGGTACGATATCAGCCCCGCCGCACTGAAAGCGGAAGACCTCAGCGCCACGCTGGTCCTGGGGGACGTTAATTCCCCTGGGGAATATGACCTCGAAGTCCGCGTGACGCCCAAGCGGGCTGCCCTGCGTGAAAAATTCGAAATTACAGAAATCTCAGTAACGTCCATCCACCTCTATTTTGACCATCTCAAAGAGGGCAGCTTCAAACTGGAGCCGGTAACGGAAGGGGAATGGTCCGTACCGGACGGCTACTACGCCGGGGACACACTGCTCTATCCCGAAACAATCACCATCTCCGGCCCCGCCGGGGAATTCAACAAAATTAAGCGCGTCCAAGCAATCCTTCGCCCGAAGGGGCAGCTGAAACAAACCACATCCTTTTCCGGCCTGGAAATCCGGCCCCTCAATGAATTCGGCGACAACCTGTTCCTCTATCTCCGCGTCGGCGCGGCGGACGAGGAAATCACCGCCACCATTCCCGTCTGGAAGAAAGCGTCACTGTCCGCCGCCGTTGATTACCGCAGCGTCCCCACGGCGTACCTTAGTAATCCCCTGCCGGTGACGCTTACGCCCGCTGTCTTCAGCGCGGCGCTGCCGGAAGCCAGCCTCCGCCCCGGCGGGACTTATACCGTCGGCGCCATTGATTTCCGCCATCTTTCCCCGAGCCGCAACACATTTACCTTCCCGGTGGCAGATATGAAGGAAATCAAAATTTTTGACAATGCTGCGGAATTTCGGGCCGAGGTTGACATGACCGATCTGGACACGAAGACGTTCACCCTCTACGCAACCAACATCCGCGCGACGGCGGAAGAGGATACCCCCAATGTGCAGGCCACGCCCGGCAATGTCCGCCGGGTGACGGTGGTGGGCCCGACGGCGGCCCTTGCCGCCCTGACAGCCGATGACCTCAGCGGCGAAATCATCATTCCCGCCGACGTTGCTGCGGGCAGCCAGCAGTTTCCGGTGACCGCCTACGTCGGCCGGGACGACTGTTGGATTTATGGTGACTACACAGTCTCCTGTCAGGTCACACTGCTGTGAATTCGAACGGAAGAGGGGAAGGTTGACCATGTCCTGGAAGCGCGCGTTGGCGGGATTCCTGCTGTTTTGTGTCCTGACGGGCCTGACGGGCTGCGCGGCCCAAAATTCCATTTTGTTCCGGCCTGTTGACGACCTGATCCGCCCTCCCCGGCCTCAGGGCGCGGATACGGCGGCGCTGCTGAACGCTTTCCGCAGCGGCCGGCCGAAGGAAAGCCCCAGTTTCCTGCTGCAACCCGTCTTGACCGGCGATTATCAGGGGTCGTCCCTGCTCTTTCATGACCTGGACGGCGACGGCAACCCCGAGGGCATCGTTCTCTTCCAGGAGGGCAGCAGCACACTCTCCGAGCATCCGATGGGGCAGCTGAGTGTCTTTTCCAAGGAAAAAGACGGCGGCTGGCGGCTGCGCCAAACCCTCCCCGGCAGCGGCAGCGACGTTTTGTCCGTCCGGTTTGTGGATCTCAACAAGTCGGGAGTTCAGGAACTGCTGATCTGCTGGCGGCAGGCGGCAGGCAGGACGCTCTTCGCTCTGTATGGCCGCGCTCCAGGCCAGCCGCTGGAAGACACACAGCGGATTGCCAACTATTATTACAGCCAGCTGGATTGCCTGGACGTGGACGGCGACGGGCAGTTGGAAATTTTTTATGTTTGGCTTGACGACACCCAGCAGCCTGTCCAGGCCATTGCCCGCGCGCTGCGGCTCGTGACGCGGGAAGCCGCCACAAAGAAAGCCGTTCCCCAACCGGGTGTGGATATTCTCGGCGAAGTCCGGCTGAACGCCAGCGTCGCCGAATACACCTCCCTGCATCCCTGCCAGCTGCCAAACGGCGCACACTGCTTCCTGCTCGACGCGGACAAAGGCGCGGGCGGAATGATCACGGAAATCCTCCTTTGGGACGCGGAAAACAGCCAGCTAACCAATCTCTTTTTTGACCCGGAGCAGCAGACCAACACCGCAACTTGGCGGAAAAAGGCCATCCCCGTGCGGGATATCGACGGCGACAGTCTGCCGGAAATTCCAATCCAGTCCCAACTGCCGGGATCCGGCGCGCTGGTCAAGAGCCAGCTCCAGGAGCCGGTGTACCTCACCCGATGGTGCCGTCTGACCGACGATCTGACGCTGGCGCCGCTGGCGGACTACGACTGCCGTCTCTACTTCAACGCCACCCAGTGGGTGCGCCTGCCGCAGGCGCTGGCGGAAAGGATCACCGCCGTGGCGGAAACCCAGGCCAAGCCGGGCGAAGTCGTGATTCATTGCTATGCCTGGGACGGCCAGACCGCAGGGGAGGAACTGTTTTGGATCAAAACCGGCCCTGCAGACGGCAATGTTCAGAATACCGGCCAGGCCAACCGCCTGATGCTGCAATTTTCCCGGACGGACGCCGGACTCAAGCAGAATCTGGACCTGCGTTTCCTCGCCGTGTTTGAGGAAGACGGAACCTGAAGACAGAACCGGAATCTTGTTGTTTTTTCGGTTATTGCAAAATAATACAGGGAGGCAATCGGTATGAAGCGAGTGCTGGTGGCGGAAGACGAAGCGGCCATCCGCGAATTTGTGGTGATCAATCTCAGGCACAGCGGCTATGACGTCGTGCAGGCCTCGGACGGGGCCCAGGCCCTGGCGGAATATGAGGCGGCGGAAGGCAGATTCGACCTGGCGCTGCTGGATGTGATGATGCCGGAGGTGGATGGGCTGGAAGTCTGCCGCCGCCTGCGGGAACAAAACAGCCGCATCGGTATTATTATCCTCACGGCCCGGACCCAAGAGATGGACAAAGTGACGGGCCTGCTGACCGGAGCGGACGACTACATCACCAAACCTTTTTCCCCTTCGGAACTCATGGCCCGGGTAGACGCCGTCTACCGCCGGGTTACGGTCAACGCGCCCAAACCGGTGCAGAATACC
The DNA here is from genome assembly GCA_031268095.1 of Oscillospiraceae bacterium. Taxonomy (GTDB): domain Bacteria; phylum Bacillota; class Clostridia; order Oscillospirales; family Acutalibacteraceae; genus WRMQ01. The sequence continues at coordinate 89,885 of JAIRXU010000017.1, forward strand.
GCTCAGGACGTCCTGATCAGCGGAGAATTCCGGCTGGACCTGCGCAACCGCTCGCTGGTCAAAAACGGGCAGCGGACGGAACTGACCCAAACCGAATTCCAGATTATGGAATTTTTCTTCTCGAACAGCAGCCAGGCCCTCAGCCGCGCGCAGATTCTCCGGCACGTCTGGAACCATGAATCCATGGCCGACGAAAAAATTATCGACGTCAACGTCCGCCGGCTGCGCATGAAAATTGAGCCCAATCCCTCGGTGCCCAAACACATTGCCACCGTCTGGGGCGTTGGATATCAGTGGAATCCTTGAACAGCGCGGCGGGAACCGTTCCATTTCAAGGGAAGGAGGGTCGGCTTTGGCCCAGGAAAGAAAGCACCTCACGCACGGACTGACCCGGCGCTGGATTTTCAATGTCCTGAGCATCTTCTTTGTCGTGCTCACGCTCATCGCCGTAACAATTATTTCGCTCATCGGATACAATTATCTTCATACCGCGCGTCTGGCCGTCCAGTCCAACAACGCCATGACCGAAGCGTTCTTCCTCTCCCGCGCCGGCGGCGCCGCGGCCTACGGGCAGACGGCGCAGGATTTCCTTGCCTCGTTCGGAAGGACGGACCGCATGGAAGTTTGGGTCATCGACGAAAACGGACGGGTGGTTGCTTCTTCCGGCGGGCCACCGCCAAGTTCCGTCTCCATGCCTGACTATGTGACCGCGCAGTCCGCCATCGGCGGCAGCCTCTATTACGGACATTGGGCGGGAACGCGGGAACCGATCCTGGCATACACAGCCATGCTCCCCGCCCCGTATCCCCCGGGCTGCGCTGTGCGGTACATTGTCTCGTTGGAAGATGTGATTCATCAGATTTTCGTTGTGGCGATGGTAACCGTCTTCTTCAGCCTGGTTTTCCTGGCGTTGGTGACGTCGTCCGGCCTGTTTTTCGTGCGATCCATCCTCTATCCCATGGAGAACATCAACAAAACGGCCCAGCGCATCGCCGCCGGGGACTACGACGCGCGGGTGGACTTGGGAGACCTGCGGGTTCACCGGGACGAACTGACCCAGCTTTGCGTCACTGTCAATCACATGGCGGAGGAAATCAATACGTCGCAGCGGCTCAAAAGCGACTTCGTCTCCACCATTTCCCACGAACTGCGCACCCCCCTGACCGCCATCAAGGGCTGGGGGGAAACATTGCTGCAAATCGGCGGCAGCGACGCGGCCATGACGCGGCGGGGGATGGAAGTGATCATCAGCGAATCCGGCCGCCTGACACAGCTGGTGGAAGATTTGCTGGATTTTTCCCACATCCAGAGCGGCCGCATGATCATGCGCAAAACCGCTATCGACGTGCTGGCGGAACTGGACGAGACGCTTTTCTCTTTCCGGGACCGGGCGCTGCGGGAAGGGATCGAGCTGATCTATGCCGCCTCCGATCTGCCCGCGCCCATGCAGGGCGACGCTTCACGGATCCGCCAAGTGTTTGTCAATATCCTGGATAACGCCTTCAAGTACACCCCTCAGGACGGAAAGGTTCACGTCACGGCAGACGTGCGCAGCGACGTCCTGACCGTCCAGGTCGCGGACACCGGCTGCGGGATTGCGCCGGAAGATTTGCCCCGCATCCGGGAGAAGTTTTATAAATCCGCCAGCGCCACCCGGGGATCTGGGATCGGCCTGGCCATCGTGGACGAGATTCTGCGCCAGCATGACGCTTCCCTCTCGTTCGAAAGTGAATTGGGCCTGGGGACAACGGTAACGCTGCGTTTCCCCCTGACACCGGAGAAAGGACTATGAGAATGATGAACCTGACCAACCTGACCGGCGCCGAAGCGGACGAGTCCCGCGCGGCGCAAAGCGAAGAAATCCTGATTGGCGCCGTCGGCGGCGAAGCACTGATGGAGGGCATTATGATGCGCGGACCCGCCGGGGCCGCCATTTCCCTGCGCCTGCCGGACCATTCCATCGAGACCACTTTGAAGCAGGTCAAAGCCCCAAAAGATAAATGGAAACCCCTGGGCTGGCCGCTGCTCCGCGGACCGGTGAGTTTTATCGACTCCATTATTTTCGGCTACCGCTGCATGATGGAAGCGGCGGAAAAGACGACGCTGGACGACGCGGTCCAAAACGGGGAAGCGGAATCGAAGCTGGACAAATGGATTCAAGATCACTTCGGGCCGAAGATGATGGCCGTGTTCGGGGCGGTCGCCGGGGTGCTGGGCGTTCTGCTGGCGCTGGGCCTCTTCGTCGCGCTGCCGACTTTCCTCTTCGATCTGATCAATAAATTCGCGACCCAAGGCCAACTGGTCGGCGGCTGGAAGGCTTTGGTCGAAGGCGGGATCCGCGTCCTGCTGCTGGTTGGATATATGTTCGTCATGTCTCAGATCAAAGACATCCGCCGGGTATTTCAATACCACGGCGCGGAGCACAAATCCATTTTCTGCTACGAAAATGGCCTGCCGCTGACAGTGGAAAACGTCCGCAAGCAATCTCGACTTCATCCCCGCTGCGGCACCAGCTTCCTGTTTATCATGGTTTTTCTGAGTATCCTCGTGTCCGCCGGCGTATTGTTGCTCTTCCCCGAACTGAAGGATCACAAGCTGCTCTGGTGGGGCGTGAAGCTTCTTCAGTTCCCGGTGATCATGAGCCTTGGCTATGAATTCATCCGCTTCGCCGGACGGCACAGCGACAATATTTTCATCCGTATCCTTTCCGCGCCAGGGTTGGGCATGCAGTGCATCACCACCAAGGAACCCAGCGACGATATTATTGAAGTGGGCATCTGCGCCTTGGAAGCTGCGCTTGGCCGGCCTTTCGAGCCCCTGCGCAAACCGCCGGAAGCGAACTCTCCCGAAAAACGAGAGGACGCGCCGGAAATCGGTCCGTTTCCGGACGGCGCTGTCCCAGTAATCGAACCGCCGGACACCATCGTAGATGATATTCTGAACTCCGGCGACGACGCCCTTCTTGGCATTCTGCTTGATTCTCTGCCGGAATCGCGGTCGGAATGACCGTTCGGGAGGCGCTGCGGGCGGCGGAAGCCCAGCTGACGGCGGCCGGCTGCCCGGATTCCCGCTTTGACGCGCGCTGCCTGGGAGAAATATCCTTCGGTCTGACATCCACCCAGCTGCGCCTGCACGGGGAACGCCTGGCCACAGAGGAAGCCCTCGTCCGGCTGAATGCGCTGACGCAGCGCCGGACCGCCGGAGAACCGCTCCAGTATTTGCTGGGCCGCTGGGAATTTTTTGGGGAGAGCTTTTGGGTCGGCAAAGGAGTGCTGATTCCCCGGCCGGAAACCGAATTGCTGGTCCGGGCCGCGCTGGATTTTCTCGCCGACCGGGACCGGGCGGTGGTTTATGATCTCTGCGCGGGGAGCGGCTGTATCGGCCTGAGCGTGGCAAAACACTGCCCCGGAGCGGACGTCTGGCTGCTCGAAAAATCCGAAACGGCGCTTGGTTACCTCCGGGAAAACACGACCGCTTTCGCGCTGCCGAACATCCATGTCCTCCCCGCCGACGTCCTGCTGCTACCGGACCCTGCCTTGCCGCCGCCAGACCTGCTTCTTTCGAATCCGCCCTACATTCCTGCCGGGGAAATCGACTCCCTTCAGCGGGAGGTTCACCAGGAACCGCGTCTGGCCCTGGACGGCGGCCCGGACGGACTGCTGTTTTACCGCGCGCTGGCGGACCTTTGGTTGCCGCTGCTGCGACCGGGGGGCCGGATCTCCGTAGAGTGCGGCGAAGGCCAGGCAGAAGAAATCGCCGCGCTGTTCGCGCCGGTGTGCCTGTCTGTCCGGTTCCTGCGGGACGCTGGAGGAATCAACCGCGCAGTGACCGCGGCGCGATAATTTTTTAGAATGGCGAATCGCTCTTGACTTTTGGGTGAAATTTCGGTATCATATAGAGAGATCAATGAGAGGGGGAACCGCCGCATGCTTCTGGCGCTGTTCCGGAATGGGTTCGAAGACTTCGACGCAGGCAGCCTGCTGACGTTTCTTGCCGGCGCCGCTGTCGTCTTTTTCCTATGTATGCCCGTGCACGAATGCGCCCATGCCTGGGCCGCCAAAAAAATGGGGGACCATACGGCGCGGCTGGCCGGGCGGCTGACGCTCAACCCCATGGCGCACCTCGATCCGTTTGGTTGTTTGCTGATCCTTCTGGTGGGTTTCGGATACGCCAAACCCGTGCCAGTCAATATCCGCAATTTCAAAAAGCGCAAGCTGGGCATGGCCCTGACCGCGCTGGCCGGACCGTTATCCAATCTGCTGATGGCCCTGCTCTTCCTGAGCATTTATATGCCCATCGCTTTTTTTCACGAGACGGCGGATCCCGACCTGCTGACCCTGACGCGGGATGCCTGCGGCGTTGTTGCGAGCATTAACATCAGCATGGCGGTTTTCAACCTCCTGCCCATCCCGCCGCTGGACGGCTCGCGCGTCGTTGGTTTGCTGATCCCGGACCGGCTCTATTATCAAATCATGAACTATGAGCGATACATCCGCTACGGGCTTTTTGCGCTGCTGGCGGTGGGCATACTGGATTGGCCGGTCTCCTTTCTGTCCGCCGGCGTCTCGCGCGGTCTGTGGTGGCTGGCAGCGCTGCCGTATGTGTTGCTGTCGAAAATTTTTTAATGGAGAAATTCTTTGGAACACGTGCAATTTAAGCTGGAAACATTTGAGGGACCCATGGACCTGTTGCTCTACCTCGTCGGGCAGCATAAGGTCAGCATCCACGATGTACCGATCTTTGTTCTGATTGAGCAATATCTGTCCGCCATGGAGCAGCTGCGCGAATCGGCACTGGAGCTGGAGGCAGAATTTTTGGAAATGGCGGCGCGGCTGGTGTATATCAAAACCGTAGCGCTGCTGCCGGTCCACAAAGAAGCGGAAGACTTGGCCGAGGAACTGCGTGTCGAACTGCTGGAGTACCGGGACTGCCAATTGCTGGCCGGGGAACTGGGGCAGCGGGCCAATGGGTTCGGGCTGCTCAGCCGGGAACCCCAGCCTGTTCCGCCGGATTTCACCTATAAGCGCCGCCATGAACCCCAGGAACTCTACGCGGCGTTTCTTGCCGCCGTCGGAAAGGGGAGACGCCGTCTGCCGCCCCCGGTGGAGGCCTTTTCCGGGATCCTTGCTCACCGGATCGTTTCGGTGGTCTCCCGGTTCCCGTTCATTTTTGATCGTCTCCGCCGGCGCACCCGCGCACCGCTGCTGGCGATGCTGGAAGGGGCGGATTCCCGTTCCGAACTGGTCGCCACCTTTCTTGCCGTGCTGGCGATGATCAAGGCCAAGCGCGTCACGGCGCACGGGGAAGGCGCGGTGGCCATTCTGGAGCTGCAGGAAAGGGAAGAGGAGTGGCTGGAACTTGAAGAAGAGTGATGTCGCGGCCGCGGAGGCCATACTATTCGCCGCCGGGGATCCGCTGGAACTGGACCGCCTGGCGGAAGCGCTGGCGCTGAGCATGGAGGAAACAAAAGAAATTGCCGACGCGCTGGCGCGGGAAATGGACGAGCGCGAAAGCGGGCTCTGCCTGGTGCGGATGGACGGCAAGGTCCAGTTCTGCACCCGCCCATCCTATGCCGAGCTGATCCGCGAGGTCTTGCAGGTCAAGCACAACGCGCCGCTCTCCGCTGCCGCGCTGGAAGTCCTGGCCGTGGTGGCATACCATCAGCCGATTTCCCGCGCATATATTGAGCAGGTGCGGGGCGTCGATTGCAGCCGACTGCTGACGGTGCTCTGCCAGAAGCGGCTGCTGGAAGAACGCGGGCGGCTGGACATGCCTGGGCGGCCGCTGCTTTACGGCACAACGGAAGAATTCCTCAAGTGCTTCTGCCTGGAGTCGCTGGACGAGCTGCCGCAGCTGCCAGAACCCGAAACGGCGCTGTTGAAGGAATAATGGCTGCAATTTTACTTGGAAATGGGGGACCGGATATGCTCGCGCTTTCTATCTTCCTGGGGCTGCTCCTGCTGATCGCGGGTTTTCTCTGTGTTCCTGTTGTCCTGGACGCCGCCTATCACGACAAATTCACTGCCCGGGTACGCTGGCTGTTTTGGACCTGGCCCCTGGTTCCGAAACCTGAAAAAAAGAAAAAAAAGAAGCCCAAAAAAGAAAAAAAGAAAACAGAAGACAAACCGGAAGATGAAAAAAAAGAGGACAACGGGCCAAAAGAACCCGGCGTGTTGCAGCGGTTCTATCAGTACCGGGGCATCGGTGGCTTTACGGAACTGCTGGGGCGGACGGTACGTGCCCTTCGGCAGTTCGGACGACTCGTTTGTTTCTCCCTCACCATCCGGTACTTTCGTTTGTATTTGGTCGTCGTCAAAGGGGATGACCCCCATGCCCTGGCCGAAGCCTACGGCAAAACCTGCGCCGCCGTCTTCCCTTCGCTGAGTTGGCTGAGCACACACATGCGCCTGCGCCGCAGCCGGATCAACATTCATCCCGACTTTACCGGCTGGGAGGGCAAGCAGCTCGTCTGCGAAACGGAAGTCTCCATGATCCCGCTGGTCCTGCTGGCAGCCTTGCTGCTTCTGGTGCTGCGCCTGGCGGTCCGGGTGGTACTGCGGTTCTTCCTTGGCGCGCGCAAACCCAAGCCCTCCGCCCCAGCCCAGCCTTCTGATCTCCCGCCTTCCAAGGCAGGGGAAACCGATACCAATCAAATTCCAAATGAGGAGAGGATAGCATGACGAAAGAGAAAACGGCGTCCGGGATTCTGGGAACTTCCATCGAAAAACTACGGGAACTGGTGGACGTCAGCACCATCATCGGGGACCCAATCCATCTCGACGGGGTTACGGTAATCCCGATTTCCAAGGTGAGCTACGGCTTCGCCTCCGGCGGCTCTGATTTTCCATCCAAGAACAATCAGGAGTTGTTTGGCGGCGGCGGCGGCGCGGGCGTCACCATCACCCCAGTGGCTTTCCTAGTCGCACAGGGCGGAGACGTGACAGTCAAACACATTTCTACCACCGACTCTTCCGTGGAGCGGATCATCGGCGCGTTACCGGATGTGGTGACCAAACTGACCGATACGGTGGACAAATTGGTCCACAAGAAAGATGCCGCCGAGGCAGACGAGATCCCCGCGCCGTAATCCGACCGGTATAATTCCGAAAGCCGCCTGCATAGAATGCTGCATCAGCGCGGAGGCAGGTGGTCAATTTTGGACAATAATCGCAACAAAACAGCGGTTCCTTTCCGTCGGTTCCTGGCGGTAGGGTTGGTTTTTCTTTCTCTTTGGCAGTCAACCTGGAACGCCGCCGCGACGGGGGCGGAAGTGGCTGTTGCCCCGGAGCCAAAGATTTCCGCCAAGTACGCCGTCCTGATGGACGCGGATACCGGTGATATTCTTTGGGCCAAAGAGGAGCATGTTCCCGCGCCGGTGGCCAGCACCACCAAAATCCTGACGGCCCTATTGCTGCTGGAGGCGGGGGACCCGGAGCTGACGCTGACCGTCACCCCGGACATGGTGGCGGCAGAGGGCACGTCCATGGGCCTGAAAGCGGGGGACCTGGTGTCCCGCTACGTTCTGGCCTGCGGAATGCTCCTCAGCAGCGGCAACGACGCCGCAAATTCCGCTGCCATCCATCTCGCCGGATCTCTGCCTGCCTTCGCTGCGCGGATGAATGCCCGGGCGGCGCAGATTGGTATACGGGACAGCCACTTCGTCACACCCTCCGGCCTCGACGCGGAAGGACACCAGGCCACCGCCTATGACATGGCCCTGCTGGCGCGGGAAGCTATTGCCAACCCCGCCTTCCGGGACATCTGTTCCCAGCAGCGGATCCGCGTCACTTACGGCAATCCGCAAATCACCAAAACCCTCTCAAATCACAACCGCCTGCTGCGGGAAGCGGAGGGGGTGTTTGGTGTGAAGACGGGCTTCACCAAAAAATCCGGCCGCTGCCTGGTTACCGCCGCGCGGCGCGAGGGAATTACCCTCATCGCGGTCACGCTCGCGGACCCGAACGACTGGGACGACCATAAAATCCTGCTGGATTACGGTTTTTCGCTTTATCAGGCAACCCCCTTGGACGTGGACTTGGGAACCCTGCGGCTGCCGGTGACCGGCGGCGCGGTCCGCAGTGCGGCGCTGAACTGTGCCTGGGTGCCGGAAGCGAAACTGCGACCCCAGTCCCGCATCCGGCGGGAAATTCTTCTGCGCCATTTCGAATACGCTCCGCTGCCGGCGGATACAGTGGTCGGCGCAGTGCGATATTATGCCGGCGACGCGCTGCTGGCGGAAGTGCCGATTGTGGTCCAGACAACTGTGCCGCAAAAGGCGCCCGCAAAGCCCAGAACAACAAAAAAACAACAGGCAACAACATGAGACAACAAAAACAACAGCCAGGAGAAAAACAACATCTTATGTCAGACAACAAACTTCGCCTTCAGAAATTTCTCGCGGAACGGGGCGTCGCGTCCCGCCGGGGGGCTGAAGAATTGATTCTTGCCGGCCGCGTAACGGTCAATGGCCATCCGGCAGTTTTGGGGAACAGTGTGGATCCCCGGCAGGATCTTGTCGCTGTGGACGGTGTGCGCGTAGAGGCCCGGCGGGACAAGCCTGTCTATCTCATGCTGCACAAGCCCCGGGGGGTCCTGACTACCATGCGGGACGAGCGGGGGCGGCGCTGCGTAGCGCAGCTTGTGTCCGAGCGCCCAGAGCGGCTTTTCCCCGTCGGCCGGCTGGACCGGGAGTCCGAAGGGCTGTTGCTGATGACCAACGACGGCGATTTTGCCAACGCCATCCTGCATCCGTCCCGGCATGTCCCAAAAATCTACCGCGTCACGATCCCCTCCGGCGTTGCCCCGACGCAAACGGCGGCTCTGGCCGCAGGGGTCGAGCTCGACGGCGAACGCACCGCTCCGGCGCTGGTGCGGGAACTGATCGTCGAACCGGACCGGACTGTGCTGGAAATCACGCTGCGGGAAGGCCGCAACCGTCAGATCCGCCGGATGTGCGAAGCCGTCGGCCTTTCGGTCGCGCGCCTCAAGCGCATCGCTATCGGTCCGGTGAAACTGGGAACGCTGCCGCCGGGGAAATGGCGGGAACTGACGGCGGAAGAAGTCCGGCGACTTTGGAAATAACGAAAAACACCGGCAGTTTGCGGAGCATTTATCCTCCGCAAACTTCTTTTTTTGATTTGACAAATCCTCTGTTTTTTGATATAATGAAAGAATCGAGTATCCAAAAGGGGGAAATCGGTTTTATGGTACGAAGCATGACGGGGTATGGCCGCGCAGAAACCGCAGACGAAGCCTATGGGGTAACGGTGGAACTCAAGAGCGTCAATCACCGCTATTTTGAATTTTCCGCCCGTGTTCCTCGGGGATACGGATTTTTGGAAGAGAAACTCAAAACCTATCTCCAGGGACTGATCTCCCGCGGGAAAGTGGAATGCTTTCTCCAATTGGAAACTCTGGCGGAGGCAGACGCGGAGGTCACGCTCAATGAACCACTGCTGCGGGGATACTTGCGGGCCTTCGACGACATCCGGCAAAAATACGGCCCGGCTTACGGCATCGCGTACAATCCCAGCCTCACCAGCCTCCTGCGCCTGCCCGACCTCTTCGCCGTCCATAAACCGGCCACCGACGAAGCGGCCATTTGGGCTGCCGTGCAACCCGTCGCCCAGGCGGCAGCGGAGCGCTTCGTGTCCATGCGGGAAACCGAGGGCACACGGCTGGAGGCTGACATTCTCGCCCGCGCAGACGAAATTCTGGAGCACGTCGCCTTCGTTGAGGAACGTTCGCCTCAAACGGTGCGGGATTACAACGACAAACTGCTGACTCGTATGCGGGAAATTCTGGGAACCGCCAGTGTCGACGAACAGCGCCTGCTGACGGAAGCCGCCCTCTTCGCGGACAAAATCGCCGTAGCGGAAGAAACCGTTCGCCTGCGCAGCCACCTGGATCAGTTGCGGCAGTTCTTCCGGAGCGCCGAGGCCGTTGGGCGGAAAATGGATTTTCTGGTCCAAGAAATCAACCGCGAGGCCAACACCATCGGCTCCAAGGCGCAGGACGTCGAGGTCGCCGGGCATGTGGTGGAAATCAAATCCCTGGTGGAAAAAATCCGCGAACAAGTGCAGAACATCGAATAGGGGGACCGCGCTTATGATTCAGCTGGTCAACATCGGCTTTGGCAATATGCTCAGCGCCGGGCGGATCCTCGCGGTGCTCCATCCGGATTCGCAGCCAGTCAAGCGGCTGGCCCAGGAGGCCAAGGCGGCGGGGACGATCATTGACGCGACCCATGGCCGCCGCACCCGCGCCGTGCTGGTGCTGGACAGCGGCCATACGGTCCTGAGCTACCTCCAGCCGGAAACCGTCGCCAACCGCCTCAAGGCGGACGCCGCCGCGCTCGCCGCTGAGGACGAAGACGAATCCAGCATCTGAAAATGCATACTTCAGCCTTTTAATATTGAAACATTTGGGAGGAATCACCATGCTCAATGTCGATCTGCGCAACGTGCTGGGCAAGCACACCAGCCGCTATTCCCTCGTCACCGCCACCGCCAAGCGCGCGCGGGAAATCGTGGACCTGCCCGCCCCGGAACCAACGGGCAAGAAAACCCCCGCCGAAAAGCCTGTCAGCGTCGCCATCGATGAAATCATCGCGGGTAAATACGTCATCGTCGAGCCGGAGGAGATCCGGAACCTGTGATGGAAGCGTGCGCGGCTGCGGTGGCGGTAGCGCAGGCCGCTTTCTGCTACGACAAGCCTTTCGATTACCGGATCCCGCCCGCCCTGGCAGGAAAAGTCAGTCCGGGCTGCCGGGTGACGGTTCCCTTCGGCCGGAGCAACGCCAGCCGGATCGGGCTGGTGCTGGAACTCCTCCCCAACCCGCCGCCGGATCCCCGCCGCAAAGCCATCCTAACCCTGCTGGATCCAGAGCCCGTCCTTTCGCCGGAGCTGACCGCCTTGGTGCCCTGGCTCAAGGAGCACACTTTCTGTACCCTTTATGAGGCCATGCGGGCAATGCTCCCCGCCGGGATTCAGCGGCGTATGCAGATTACCTACAGCGCCCTGCCCCCGGAACAGTGTCCCCCGGAAGCGCTGCTCGACGAAACGGAAGCGGCGATGCTGGATTATTTGCGAGGTATCCGGGGCAAGAGCTGCTTCGTCAAGCGCACCGCCCTGCTGCAAAAATTCCGCCTGCCGCCGGATTCGGACCTGCCGGAACACCTGGCGGCTCAAGGTTTTTTGCTCCGGGGGACCGACGCGCTCGCGGGCGCGGCCGAGTCTGTCGAACGTATGGTCCGCCTGACGCAAGCAGACGGCGAACCCGCCAACCTCACGCCCAAACAAGCGGAAGTCTGCGCTTTTCTGCGGGAAGCGGGGGCCGCCTCCGTTAAGGAAATCTGCTACTTCACCGGCTTTTCCCCCAATCTCATCGCTACCCTAGTGCGCAAGGGAATCGCCGCGTATTTTGAACGCCCCGTCTTCCGGATTCCCTTTGAGGCAGAGGACACCCCCCAGCCGGAAGACGTTTTGCTTACGCCGGAACAGTCCGGTGTTTATGAACGTCTGCGGGAGCTCCAAGCGAAGAATGAGGGCGCCTGCGCGCTGCTCTTCGGCGTGACGGGGTCAGGCAAAACCCAAGTTTACCTGAAACTCATCGACGACGCCTTGGCCCAGGGAAAGAGCGCCATCGTCATGGTCCCGGAAATCGCCCTGACTCCCCAGATGCTGCAGCTCTTCGCCCGCCGCTACGGCAGACAGGTCGCCGTTTTCCATAGCGCCTTGTCCGTCGGGGAACGAATGGACGAATGGCGGCGGGTAAAGGAGGGCAAAGCCTCGCTGGTCCTTGGCACCCGCTCGGCGATCTTCGCCCCAGTGCAGCGGCTGGGTTTGGTTGTCATGGATGAGGAGCACGAGCATACGTATTTATCGGAGCAGTCGCCCCGGTACCATGCCCGGGACGTGGCAAAATTCCGCTGCGCTTACCACCGCGCCCTGCTGCTCCTGGCCTCGGCAACCCCCAGCGTAGAAAGCTACGCCGCGGCGCTGCGGGGAAGCTACCAATTGGAAGTTCTGGAGCACCGTTACGGCAGCGCGCTGCTGCCCGAAGTGCGGACAGTGGACCTGCTGGCCGAGCAGCGGCGGCAGCGGGGAACCGGCGCCGCCGGGACCGGCCCACAGCTGAGCGAGGAACTCCGGCGCGCTCTTTTGGAGACAATTGCGCGGGGGCATCAGGCCATCCTCCTGATCAACCGCCGGGGCTACCACACGTTCCTGGCCTGCGCGGCCTGCGGCCATGTTATCCGCTGTCCGCAGTGCGCCATTTCCCTGACCTACCACCAGGCCAACCAGCGCCTGATGTGTCATTACTGCGGCCACTCCGCCCCCGCGCCGGAAGCCTGTCCCCTTTGCGGCAAACCGGCCATCCGCTTCGGCGGCGCCGGCACCCAGAAAATCGAGGAGGAGCTGGCCCGGCTGCCGGATTGCCGGGCAGTGCGGATGGATGCGGACGCGGCGGGTTCCCGCACCGCCCGGGAAGACATCTTGGACCGCTTTGCCAAGGGGGAATACAATGTCCTCGTCGGCACCCAGATGGTGGCCAAGGGCCTGGATTTCGAGAACGTGACGCTGGTGGGGGTGGTATCCATCGACCAGCAGTTATATCACGACGATTACCGCAGCCTCGAACGCTGCTTCGATTTGTTGACCCAGGTCGTCGGCCGGGCAGGGCGGGGACGGTACCGGGGCGTTGCCCTGGTCCAGAGCACCACCCCCGAAAACGAAATCATCCGCCTGGCGGCGCAGCAGGACTACCGCTCCTTCTTCGCCATGGAGATCAAGCTTCGCCGCCTGCTGGTCTATCCGCCTTATTGTACGCTCTGTCTGCTGGGAGCGCTGAGCGAGGACGAATCCCTCGCCCGGGCCGCCGCAAAGTTTCTTCTGGAGCGGCTGCGCCAGCGCAGCGCTGAGGAGACTTATCGGGACGAAAAACTGATCGTCCTTGGCCCGATGCCCGCCCGCATCAGTAAACTCGCCAACAAATTCCGCTGGCGGCTGCTGATCAAGTGTCATGACAACGCCCGCCTGCGGGCCCTCATCGCTCAGCTGCTGATCGACGTTGGCAAAGAAAGCCGGTTTCAACAAGTCACAGCATACGCGGATCTGCATCCGGAAACGATATTTTAGGAAGGAACATGCCCCATGGCCATCCGTAACATTATTCAAACCGACGATCCCGTTCTGCGCCGCCGCAGCCGTCCTGTCGAAAAATTTGACGACCGTCTGGCCCAGCTGCTCGACGATCTGATTGACACCATGACCAAAGCGGAAGGCTGCGGGCTGGCGGCTGTGCAGGTAGGCGTATTGCGGCGGGTTGCGGTGGTGGACTGCGGCGAAGGCGTGATTGAGTTGGTCAATCCGGAAATTATTTCTGCCGACGGCGTCCAGGAAGAACAGGAAGGCTGCCTCTCTTTCCCCGGGGAATACGGCGTCACCTCCCGCCCCGCCATTGTCAAGGTCAAGGCACAGAACCGCGCGGGCATCTGGCATTTTTATAAGGCCGACGGACTGAAGGCCCGGGCGTTTTGCCATGAAATTGATCACCTGGACGGCGTTCTGTTCCAAAGCAGAGTCATTCGGAAAGAACCGTAACTCCGCGGGGTCACCACAAAAATTACAAGGAGGAATTCCCATGGCATTCTGTTCCCAATGCGGCAGCCAGCTGCCCGACGAAAGCGCGAAATTCTGCGTGAAGTGCGGGACGCAGCAGCCCGCCCAAACCGGCGCAGCAGCCGCGCCCCCTGTTTCGTTCGCGCCGCCGGTCCAGCCCGCCAAGAAAAAGAAGAAGGGCCTGCGCGTCGCCCTGGCTATCCTCCTGCCTTTGCTGGTGCTTGCCGCTGCCGCCGTGCCCACTGCGCTGTATTTGACCGGCCCGGACCGAGTGGCGGAAAAATACGTGAAAGCCTACGCGGCAGGAGATTGGGAACAAGTTTACAAATTGCTTTCGACGTATATTCATGACGAGGAACGTCTGGCAAATTTCGACCTGCTGACGCAATCCGCGGATCCGCTTGCGCTATTCGGCGCAAAAGTGCGGCGCAGCGGGGGAGACGGCCAAATCAAAACATATGTTATCACCGATCCAAACGGAACCGTCCTGCGCGAAATCAAAGTGACTTCGTCCGACCGGGTCATCGACGAAACATTTCTTGTCACGGATTTTACGTTTTATTTCTCTCACGATATCAGCGACGGGTTGTATTGCGACTATCGCATTGGCCGCGATCATCTTATCATAGCGCCGCCACTCAATTGGGATCACATTCCGCAGCCCGAAACCATCGCCGGTATCAATCAGCAATACATCAGCGCTGGCTACGGCGCGCACCAATTCTCCCAATATACGAATGATTACCTTCCCATCGGCAAATACCATCTGTATATTCTCAATACGAAAACCGATCACGTGACCGACATCGGCACTGTCAACATAACCAACGGCGGCGAATACATTCTGGACTAAAGGAGGCCTTCCATGCGCATCCTATTCATGGGCACCCCGCAGTTCGCCGTGCCTTGCCTGCTGCGGCTGCGGGCGGACGGGTACGACGTGGTCTGCGCCGTCACCCAGCCGGACCAGCCGAAGGGCCGGGGCTATGCCCTGACGCCGCCACCGGTGAAGGAAGCGGCGCTGCGGCTGGGAATCCCCGTCGGGCAGCCGGCCTCTCTGCGGACCCCGGAGACCCTTGCGCTGCTGCGCGGATACACTCCGGATCTGATCGTCGTGACGGCCTACGGCAAGATCTTGCCACCGGAGGTCCTGTCCCTTCCGCCCCTGGGCTGCGTCAACATTCACGCCTCCCTCCTGCCGAAGTACCGGGGCGCGGCCCCCATCCAGTGGGCGGTCCTCCAAGGCGAGACCGAAACGGGGATTACCTCCATGCAAATGGACCAGGGACTCGACACCGGCGCCATGCTCCTCCAGTCCCGCATCCCCATCCCGGCTGATATGACGGCGGCGCAGCTCCATGACGAACTCAGCGCCCTGGGGGCAGACGTCCTCTCCGAAACCCTCGCGGCCCTAACCGCCGCTACGCTCCGTCCGGCGCCGCAGGACGACGCGTTATCCAGCTACGCGCCGCTGCTCACCAAAGCCCTCAGCCCCGTCGACTGGCGGGCTGGGGCAGGAGAGATCCACAACCGGATCCGGGGGCTTTTCCCCTGGCCGGGGGCGACGGCTTCCTTGGCTGGGAAGCGCCTGAAACTGATGTCCTCCCGCCTGCCGGGGGAAACGCTCCCGCCCGGCCCGGCCGGAGAACTTCTCCCGGCCAGCGGGCGGCTGCTGATCCGCTGCGGCAACGGCGAAGCCCTTGAACTGCTCGCGCTCCAGCCGGACGGCGGCAAGGTTATGGCGGCGGCGGACTACTTACGGGGGCGCCCCGTTTCCCCCGGAACTGCGTTCGATTAGAAAGGTCAAGACCATGTTTTGGTATTATATGGATTATAGCTTTCTCGCATTGGTGGTCCCGGCGCTGGTGTTTTCAATCATCACCCAAATTTCCGTCAACGGCGCCTATCGCAAGTTTTCCCGCATACCCAACAGCCGCCAGATGACCGGCGCCCAGGCTGCCCAGCGGGTCTTGCAGCATGCCGGCGTAATGAACGTTCGCATTGAACCGGTCGGCGGCCGTCTCAGCGACCACTATGATCCCCGGGCCAATGTCATCCGCCTTTCTGAAGATATCTACGCCGGAATGTCTGTCGCGGCGGTGGGTATCGCCTGCCACGAAGCCGGCCACGCTGTCCAGTACGCGCAGCGGTATCTGCCCATCCGGGTCCGCAACGTGATCCTGCCTCTCTGCCGGATCGGCTCTTTCGCCGGCGTTCCGCTGGCAATCCTGGGCTATTTTCTTTCCTTCGGCCCGCTGATCACTGTCGGCCTCGGTCTTTACGCGGCGGTGGCTGTGTTCCAGCTGGCGACGCTGCCAGTGGAGTTCAACGCCAGCCGCCGGGCCCTGCAAATCATTGACGAGCACGGACTGCTGCTGGGCGCCGGAGAGTACGACGGCGCAAAAAAAGTCCTGCGCGCGGCCGCCCTGACCTATGTAGCTTCCCTGGCGGTGACGCTAATGTCCCTGCTGCGCATGCTGCTCCTGTTCCAGCGGAGAGGCCGGCGATAAGCAAACGGCGCTTGCGTTTCATCACCAGACGAATGAGAGGATGATCACATGACCGCGCGGCAAGCCGCACTGCAACTGCTGCTGCGGATGCAGCGGGACGGTTCTTACGCCAATCTCGCCGTTGACGCGCTGCTGCGAAAGGAGTCCCTCTCCGGGCCGGACGCGGCTCTGTGCGCCGCACTGGTTTACGGGGTGGCGGAGCGGCGGCGGACGCTGGATTACCAACTGGACGGCCTGCTGCAGAAACCCCTGGCCCGCCTGGCCCCCGAAGTGCTGGCGGCGCTTCGGTTGGGCCTTTATCAATTGCTGTTCCTGGCGCGGATCCCCGCCCACGCCGCGATTTCCGAGAGCGTCGATCTGGTGAAGCGTAACCGCTGCGCTTATGCTGCGGGATTGGTCAATGCCGTCCTGCGCGCCGCTGCCCGGCAAGGTCTGCGCCTCCCCGCGCGGGGAGCGGACGAAATCGCCTACCTTGGCATCCGTTACGCCTGCCCGGACTGGCTGGTGCAGCTTTGGTCCGATACATACGGTCCGGCTGAGGCGGAAGCTCTGCTGGCGGCCTCCCTGGGCAGCGCCCCGACGGTTCTGCGGGTCAACCCCCTACGCTGCTCCGCCGCGCGGCTGAGCGAACGCCTGACGGCGGTCGGCATCCCTTGGATCCCCGCGCCGGACTTTCTGCCGGACGCGCTGGTGCTTCCCGACGGCGGCGCAGTGCCCGACCTCCCCGGGTTCGCAGAAGGCTGGTTCCATGTTCAGGACACCGCCGCGCAGCTCTGCTGCCTCGCCTTGGATCCCCAGCCGGGAGAAACCATTTTTGACCTCTGCGCCGCGCCCGGCGGCAAGACCTTTACCCTGGCGCAGCGGATGGAAGACCGGGGGCGGATCGTTGCCCTGGATCTCCACCCCCAGCGGGTGCGGCTGATCGAGACTGGAACCCGCCGCCTGGGTCTTCACTGCGTCGAGTGCGCTTCGGGAGATGCGACGAATTTTTCCGATCTCGCCCATAGATTTGGCCATGCAGACCGTGTTTTGTGCGACGTGCCCTGTTCCGGCCTGGGAATTCTCCGAAAAAAGCCGGATATTCGAGAGAAAATCCCGGTAGTTATTGACAAACTCCCCGAAATGCAGTATCTTATATTATGTACAGGCGCGGCATTGCTCCGTCCGGGCGGGTTGCTGCTCTATGCCACCTGCACCCTCCGCCCGGCGGAGAACGAAGACGTCTGCCGCCGGTTCGCCGAAACCCACCCGAATTTTTTCCCGGAAGAGGTTCTGCCCGGTGTGCCGGGCTTCCGGCGGGCAGGGGAACCTTGGTTAACTTTGATGCCCCACCGCAGCCAGTCGGACGGGTTTTTCCTCGCGGCTTGGCGGAAACTGGCAGAAGGGGGGAGCGAAGAATGACGGACCTGCGTTCCCTATCCAGGGAAACCCTTGCGGCGGAATTGGCCGCCCTGAACCTGCCCGCTTACCGCGCCGATCAGGTCTTCGCCTGGCTCCAAAAGCGCGGCGCACGTTCCTTCGCCGAAATGACCGACCTTTCGAAGGCCGACCGCGCGCGGCTGGCCGAGCGGTTCACGCTTTCCGCCTGCGCGGCGGAGCGGAAACTGGTCTCCGCCCAGGACGGGACGGTTAAGTATCTCTTCCGTCTGGCGGATGGCGAATACGTCGAAAGCGTCGTAATGCGCTACCGCTACGGCCTGACCATCTGCGTTTCCACCCAGGCGGGCTGCAAGATGGGCTGTGCCTTCTGCGCCTCAGGCCTGGGCGGTTTCAGCCGGGACCTGCTACCGGGCGAAATCCTCGGCCAGATCCTAGAGGCCCAGCGGGACCTTGGAGAGATGATTTCCCGGGTTGTTTTGATGGGCATGGGCGAACCGCTGGATAATTACGGCAACGTCCTGGCCTTTCTGCGGCTGATCTCCCATCCTGACGGACTGAACATCAGCCTCCGGAAAATTTCGCTGTCCACCTGCGGCCTGGTGCCGCGGATCCATGATTTGCGTCGGGAGCGGCTGGGGCTGACCCTTTCTGTTTCTCTCCATGCGCCCAACGACGCCGTCCGGGACCGGCTGATTCCCGTCAACCGCCGCTGGCCGCTGGCCGAACTTCTGCCCGCTTGCGAGGCTTACGCCCGGGATACCTCCCGCCGGATCTCTTTTGAATACGCGCTGATCCGGAACGTCAATGATTCCCCCGCCTGCGCCCGGGAATTGGCCGGAAAACTCCGGCCCATCCTCTGCCATGTCAACCTGATCCCCGTCAACGATGTTCCGGAACAGGGTTTTGTCCGCAGCCCGGCGGCGGCGGTGGCCGCCTTCGCGGCGGAACTGGAACAGCGCGGACTTCCCGCAACGGTGCGCCGGCGCCTGGGCGGAGACATTGACGCTTCCTGCGGCCAGCTGCGCCGCCGGCAAACGATGCAAAACCTTGGCACCCCCGGCGCGCCAGCGCCGTTAAAATAGATGGCTTACCGATAAGCACAGGCCCCATTTCCGGATGTGTTTGGGGCGCTCCGCCCCGGGCGGGGCAAGCAGAAGGCAATGGAAGGCAAGTGAAAGTGAGGAGGGATGTCGCGTGCGCGTTACCGCAAAAACGGATGTCGGCTATGTACGCGAACTGAACGAGGATTGTTACAGCGTCGGTGAATTACCTGGCGGTGTGGTCTGGGCTGTGATCTGCGATGGCATGGGAGGGGTATCCGGCGGGAACATTGCCAGCCAAACGGCAGTGAAGTTCATTTCCGATACCATCTCCGCATCCTATCAATTCGAGATGGGCAGCCGTTCGCTGAAAAATCTCCTGGTCTCGGCGGTGGATAACGCCAACACCCGTCTGTTCGACCTGGCGCAGGCCAACGAGTCGCTGTCCGGCATGGGGACCACGGTAGTGGCCGCCATCGTCGCCCAGCACACGGCTTACATCGCTCACGCGGGCGACAGCCGGGCGTACCGTTTCACCGACGGGGAGCTCAAACAGCTGACCAAGGACCATTCCGTCGTCCAGGTGATGGTCGACTCCGGCCAGATCACCGAAGACGAAGCCAAGACGCACCCCCGCAAAAACCTCATTACCCGTGCGCTGGGCGTTAGCGACGGGATTGAGGTTGACTACTGCGAAGAGCGGCTGGACCCAGGGGATATCCTGCTGATTTGCACCGACGGCCTGACCAACGCCGTAGACGTCGATCAGATTCACAGCATGATGCTGCGCACGGGATTTTACGCCTGCGCCGAGGAACTGGTGGCCCTGGCCAACCGCAACGGCGGTCCGGACAATATAACCGTGGTCGCCGTGACGGTTGACTGACCGGGGAATCATGAGGAAAGGGTGTACAGATATGGATTACTACGTGGGGAAGATTCTGGACGGGCGCTACGAGATTCAGGAAGTGCTCGGGATTGGCGGCATGGCAATCGTCTACCGTGCCTACGACAACATCGACGACCGGCCCGTCGCCGTCAAGATCCTAAAAGAGGAATTCCTGGCCAACGAGGAGTTCCGCCGCCGGTTCAAAAATGAGTCCAAAGCCATCGCGATGCTTTCCCATCCCAACATCGTAAAGGTCTATGACGTGAGTTACGGCGACCGGCTGCAATACATCGTCATGGAATACGTGGAGGGCATTACCCTCAAAGAATACATCGAGCAGCAGCGGGTGATCCCCTGGAAGGAAGCGGTGCACTTCCTGACCCAGATCCTCCGCGCGCTCCAGCATGCCCATGACCGGGGCGTCGTCCACCGGGATATCAAGCCCCAAAACATCATGCTGCTGCAAAGCGGCAACATCAAAGTGACGGACTTCGGCATCGCCCGCTTCAGCCGCAGCGAGACCCGGACCATGACGGAAAACGCCATTGGCTCTGTGCACTATATCAGCCCAGAGCAGGCCCGGGGCGACTTCACCGACGAGAAAGCGGACCTTTATTCCGTCGGCGTGGTGCTCTATGAGATGCTGACCGGCCAGCTGCCCTTCCAGTCAGACAGCACCGTCTCCGTCGCGATCATGCAGCTGCAATCCGAGGCCAGGCGCCCCCGGGAAATCAACGACACCATTCCCCTTGGTCTGGAACAGATCACCATCCGCGCCATGCAGAAAAATCCCGCTGACCGCTACCAGTCCGCGGCGGAAATGCTTTTGGACTTGGAGGAATTCAAACGCAATCCCCTGATCAAGTTCGAATATTCTTACTACGTGGACAGAGAACCCACCAAATATATCTCACCCTCCGACTGGCAGCGCACCCATCGTCCGGCCATGCCCGCAGCTCCCGCACCGGCCCCCGCCGTGGCGGTCCAGGAACCGGAGGAAGAGGAGGAAGAGGCCAAAAGCCGGGTTGTCCCCATTATGACGGGGATCGTCGTGGGACTGGTGATCCTCGCGGCAGTGATCACCGCCATGGTCCTGCACTTCAACAGCCAGAGCGACAAAGTCGAGATCCCGCGCTTCACCAACCTGTCCCGCAAAGATATTGAGGACGGCGTCCGGACTCATCGGTACGACGATTTCACATTTGACTACAAAGAGGAAGTCAACAACGCCGTGCAGGTCGGATATATCATCAAACAAGATCCGGCGCCTGGCAAACAGGAGGCTAAGGGCGACGACGGCAAAGTCCTTGTCACGCTAACCATCTCCGTTTCCGCGACGAAAGACGTTCCGAAGGTTGCGGGTCTGAGCTACAATGACGCAAAGAGCACCTTGATGACCGCCGGCTTTGAAGTCAAGCAGGAATCGGAATACAGCAAGGACATCAAGGAAGGCCAAGTCATCAGAACCGAGCCCGCGGGCGGCGATCAGCTCAAACCCGGCGGCCTGGTGACCGTCTATGTCTGCGTCAAGACCAACCCCCAAAATCAGATCGAGGTCCCGCGCCTGATCAGCTGGACCGTCGCGGAAGCCAAAACCATGCTGGCAGACTCAGGACTGTTGCTGGATGAGAGCAATATCCAGGAAGTTGACAGCAACGAGGCCAAAGGCAAGATCGTCTGGCAAAGCATCGATCAGGGCGTGAAAGTTCCCGGGGACACGAAGATCAGCGTCCGCATCAGCAACGGCAAACCGGCCGCCCAGGACCTCACCATCAACCTCCAACTGCCCCAGGGCGCGGACGGGGAAGAAGGCACCCTGCGCGTTTTCCTCAACAGCGAAAAGAAAAATGAACTGACTGTCTTGCTCGACGGCTCAGTGAAGACCCTGACCGTCTCCGGCGCCGGCGCCGGCCAGCAACTGCAAGTGATGCTGAATAACGACACTGTCTATAAAGCGACAGTGGACTTCACCCAGAAGCCGCCGAAGCTCACCAACGAGCAGCACATGGGCGGCTCCAGCGGCGGCAACACCGGAACCCTGGGGCTCCTGCCCCGCGTCATCGGCAAAACCAAGGACGCTGCCGTAGCGGCCCTCAACGACGCGGGCTTCATGAACGTTACGTTCGTTACCCGCAGCCCCACCGCCATTTATCCCGAGGGAACTGTTTCCGGCCAGGATCCCACTCCTTTGCTGCCTTATTCCAAGGACACCATGATTACCCTTACGGTCTCGCAGAATGACTGACGTTGTTTCGGGCCAGATCCGCAAGGTCTGCGGAGGCTTTTATGACGTCGCCGCTGGAGGGCAGGTGATTTCCTGCAGGGCGCGGGGCGTGTTCCGTCAGCAGGGGATCACCCCCTTGGCCGGGGACCAGGTCCGGGCAGAGATTTTGCCGGACGGGACTGGCTATGTGCTGGAAATCCTCCCCCGGCGGAATTTCCTCCTGCGCCCGCCCGTGGCGAACCTGGACTGCCTGTTCCTGCTTTGCTCCACCTGCCGCCCCGCGCCAAATCTCCGTCTGCTGGATCACCTGATGGCTTTGGCGGAATTGCGCGGGATGGAACCGGTGCCGGTATTCACGAAATCCGACCTGGCAGACGGAACGGCGCTGGCGGCACTCTATCGCGCCGCCGGATTTTCTGCCGTTGCCGTCTCCCTGAAGGACGACGCGGACCTTGTGGAAATCCGCGGACTTCTGGCGGGCCGTCTCAGTGCCTTCTGCGGCAACACGGGCGTCGGAAAATCCACCCTGCTCAACCGCCTGGCTCCGGATCTCGCCCTCCCTACCGGCGAGATCAGCGACAAACTCGGCCGAGGACGGCACACCACCCGTCATGTGGAAATTTTCCCTATTGCGGGGGGATTTGTGGCGGACACGCCAGGGTTTTCGTCGCTGGAATTGAATGAAACCAGCTCCCTGACGGCGGAAAACCTAGCCGCCTGTTTCCGGGATTTCGCGCCGTATTTGGATGGCTGCCGCTTCTCTGACTGCGTTCACGCCGGGGACCAGGGCTGCCGGGTGGCCCAAGCGGCGGCAGACGGGAAGATTGCCCCGTCCCGGTACGAAAGTTATCTGGCGCTTTGGGAGAAGGTCAAGGAAATCAAGCCTTGGCAGAAACGATAGGGGCGGATCTGCTCCGCAAGCCGGCAAACGCCCCAGCCACATCCCTGAAGAAATGAGGTACTCCCATGAAATGCCCCTTTTGCTCCTGTGAGGACAGCAAAGTTATCGACTCCCGGCCTACCGACGAGAGCGAGCGCATCCGCCGCCGCCGGGAATGCACCGCCTGCGGCAAGCGCTTCACGACCTACGAGGTGATTGAGAGCGTCCCGCTGATGGTCATCAAAAAAGACCGCTCCCGCGAAAGCTTCGACCGACAGAAGCTCTTTAACTCCCTGCGCCGCGCGTGCGACAAACGGGCCGTCTCCGTCGCGCAGCTGGAAGCCATCGTGGATGACATTGAACTGACGCTTCATAATTCCATGGACCGGGAGGTTCCCACCGACCGGATCGGGGAACTGGCCATGGACCGGCTCAAGCAGGTGGACGAGGTATCCTACGTCCGCTTCGCCTCTGTTTACCGGGAATTCAAAGATATCCATACATTCATGGACGAGCTGGCGAAACTCCTGCGGGAGCGGGAGTGAGCGGTAACCTACCGGAAAGGGAAAAGAACGCATGAAAAAAGAACTGTTCCTGGGCAACGAAGCCGTGGCCCGGGGTTTTTGGGAAGCGGGTTGCCGCTTCGTCTCGAGCTATCCCGGCACCCCCAGCACTGAGATTACCGAATATGCGGCAGAGTACGCTGAGATGGACTGCGAATGGGCCCCCAACGAGAAAGTTGCTTTGGAGGCGGCTTACGGTGCGGCCGTTGCGGGCGCCCGCAGCTTCTGCGGGATGAAGCATGTCGGGCTGAACGTTGCCGCCGATCCGCTCTTTACCGCCTCCTACACCGGGATCAACGCAGGGCTGGTTGTCGCCGTGGCGGACGATCCGGGCATGCACTCTTCCCAGAACGAGCAGGATTCCCGGCACTATGCCCGGGCTTCCAAGACGCTCATGCTGGAACCGGCGGACTCCGCCGAGTGCCGGGACTTTGCCGCGGCGGCTTTTGCGCTGTCCGAAGCATTCGACACGCCGGTTCTGCTGCGGATGAGCACCCGGGTCTCCCATTCCCGCAGCCTGACGGAGACCGGTTCACGCGCCGAAATCCCTCTGCGGCCTTACGAAAAAAATCCTGGCAAATATGTTATGATGCCCGCCATGGCACAGAAGCGGCATGTCCTGGTGGAAGAGCGGATTCTTCGCCAGCGCGCCTGGGCCGAAACCTGCGCGTTCAACCGCGCGGAATATCACGACAAATCCATCGGCGTGATCTGTGCGGGAATTAACTACCAATACGCCAGGGAAGCCCTCGGCGAGCGCGCGAGCTACCTGAAGCTCGGCTGCGTCTACCCCCTCCCGGAGCGGCTGATCCGGGACTTCTGCGCCGCCTGCGGAGCCGTCTACGTCGCGGAAGATCTCGACGACTGCATTGAGCAGCACTGCAAATCCCTGGGGCTGGAGGTTCACGGAAAAGACGTCTTTCCGCGCGTCGGCGAATTCTCCCAGAGTATTCTGCGCCGGGCCATCCTGGGGGAGGAACTCCCCGCCGGGGCCCTGGATCTGGCGGTTCCCGCGCGCCCGCCGGTGCTCTGTCCCGGCTGCCCTCACCGGGGATTGTTCTACGTCCTCAAAAAACGCAAGATCTTCGTCAGTGGCGACATCGGGTGCTATACCCTCGGGGCGCTGGCCCCGCTGGAGAGCATGGACACCTGCGTCTGCATGGGCGCGTCGATCTCCGGCCTGCACGGCCACAACAAGGCCGACCCCGAAAACGCCGCCCGGAGCGTCGCCGTGATCGGCGACAGCACGTTTATGCACTCCGGCGTGACAGGCTTGATCAACATCGCTTATAACCGCAGCAATTCCGTTGTGATTATCCTCGATAATTCGATTACCGGGATGACCGGCCATCAGCAGAATCCCACCACCGGGATCACCCTCAAAGGCGATCCTACTGCCGCCGTCAGCCTCGAAAAGGTCTGCGAGGCGGTGGGTATCCGCCGGGTCTTTGTCGTGGATCCTTACGACTTATCTGCGACGGAGGAGGCCCTTACCCAAGCCCTCGCCGCGGCGGAGCCGGCGGTGATCATTTCCCGCCGCCCCTGCGCGCTGCTCAAGTACGTCAAGCCCAAACCCTCTTTACGGGTAGATCCGGAAAAATGCACCGGCTGCCGCGCTTGCATGCGCATCGGCTGCCCGGCCATTTCTATGAAAAACAAGTACGCCGCGGTTGACCCAACCCAGTGCGTGGGCTGCGGCGTATGTGTGCAGCTGTGCCGGTTTGGGGCGGTTACGTAAACCGAAGAACCGTTTTTCCGGAAACGGCTGCCGCTTGCTTGTGGCTCTCGCTCTGTCTCTCGGGCCAGCTATGCAACCGTCGGCGGCACCATCGACCTGTACGGCGGGCAAGTTGGCTGAATCGCCATCAGCGGGCGCCCCGCGATCCGGGTAACCGGCGTTCAGGACAAAAGCACGAAAGGAAGCGCTATGAATAACACATCCATCATGATCGTCGGCGTCGGCGGGCAGGGGACGCTGCTGGCCAGCCGTCTGCTGGGCGCGGCGCTGCTCTCCCAAGGATATGACGTCAAGGTCAGCGAAGTGCATGGCATGAGCCAGCGCGGCGGCTCCGTGGTGACCTACGTCAAATATGGGCAGGCGGTTGCCTCGCCAATCATCGACCGGGGCGAAGCGGACATCATCCTTGCCTTCGAGCAGCTGGAGGCCGCCCGCTGGCTGCCCTACCTGAAGCCCGGCGGGAAGCTGATTGCCAACACCCAAACCATCGACCCTATGCCCGTGATCACGGGTGCGGCGGCCTACCCGGACGGCATCTTCCCCGCGCTGCGCGCCGCCGGGGCGGACCTCCGGGAACTCGATGCGCTCTCCCTCGCCCTCCAGGCCGGATCGGCTAGGGCGGTCAATGTTGTCCTGCTCGGCGCGCTGGCGCGGCAGCTGGAAATCCCCCGCGGCGTCTGGGAAACCGCGGTCCAGACGACGGTCAAGCCTCAGTTCGCGGAAATGAACCTGAGGGCATTCGCGCGGGGGTACGAAGCATGAAGACCACCGGCCTATTCCTCCAGAATCTTTCGGTTCCCTGCGCCTGCGCCTGCCGGTACTGTTTTCTGAACGCCGGTCACACGGCCCAGGGCGTCCCATTCGCGCAGGGCGCGGCGCTGGCCCGGCGCTTCGGCGAATGGCGGCAGACGGAGGCACGGGAATCGTTTCTCATCGGCTACACCATCGGCTATTCCTGCGATTCTCCGGATCTGGCGGAAAACATCTTGCTGAACCGGTCACTCGGCTTCCCCGGCGCGGGATTTTTGCAGATCAACGGCATCCGCCGCCGGGAACCGGAGGCACTGCGCCAGTGGCTCCGGACATTGCGGGAAGCGGGGGCGGACGATATCGACGCGACCTTCTTCGGCCTGGAGGAATCCCATGACCGGTTCGCCGGGCGGCGGGGCGATTTTGCTTATTTGCTGGAAATCATCGCGGCCGGATTGGAACTGGGCTTTCGCGTGATGCCAAGCTTCGTGATCACAGCGGAAAACGCCGGGGAACTCGGCCGCTTGATCAGCCGTCTCGAAGCAATGGGCTGCGCGGAAATGCACGGCTTCCTGCCCGATCATCGGGGCCGGGGGGCGGCGCTGGACAGTATCCGCCCGACGCTGGCCGAAACCGAAGTCCTGCCGGAATCCGTGCGGCGGCGGGTCAACTGGAACCGCTACCGGACCGAAGGAGACTGGCTGTGCGGCGGATTCTCGCCGGAAACGATGCGGCAGCTGCGGCTCTCGCTGACGGCTGAGAACATCGGCCGGTTGGAGCGGATGCCCTGCGGGGAAATCGTTTGGGAACTTGAGGCGATGGATGACGCATACTATGCCGCCCTGCCGGCGCTCCCGGACCTGGCCCGCGTCTACGGCAACCCCCGGGGCGAGCGGCTCTACCAGCAGCGGGACCTCGCTTGGATGTGGCGCGCCCGCTGGATCCGGGAACAGGGACTGACCGTTGCCGACGTCACCGACGAGGCGGAAAGCGGGACGGTGCGGCGGTAAGGTAATCGGAATTCCCCTGTATCAACAGGTCATAAAAAAGAGGATCAGGAATCAAAATTCTAACATAGAAAGGATCCTGCCCATGCCCAGCAACCGCTATTTCCAGCCTGAAATCGAGACCGCGTCCCGGGATTATCTGCATGCCATCCAAAGCGCGCGGCTGATCCGGATGGTCAAGAATTGCTACGAGAACGTGCCATTTTATCGGCGGAAGTTCGACGAGATCGGCCTTTTACCAGAGGATATCCACAGCATCGACGACATTGTCAAGCTCCCCTTCACCATCAAGCAAGACCTGCGCGACAACTACCCTTATGGCCTCTTTGCCGTCCCGCCGAAGCAGCTGATCCGGATCCACGCTTCCTCCGGCACCACAGGCAAACAGACTGTCGTCGGTTACACGCAAGAGGATGTCCTTCACTGGGCGCAGGGCGCTGCTCGGGCGCTGGTGGCTGCCGGCTGCACCAAGGATGACTATGTCCACGTCAGCTACGGCTACGGCCTGTTCACCGGCGGATTGGGGCTGCACGACGGCGCGGCGCTGCTGGGCGCGACGGTGATTCCCGTCTCCTCCGGCAATACCCAGCGCCAGGTTCAGATCCTCCAGGACTTCCACTCCGACTTTCTCTGCTGCACCCCCAGTTACGCCATGTTCATCGGCGAGACGGTGGCGGAAATGGGGATTGACCCCAAAACCCTGCCCCTGCGGGGCGGCCTGTTTGGCGCGGAACCCTGGACCCCCAACATGCGGGCGGAAATCGAGCGGCTGCTGGACATCAAAGCCCAGGACATCTACGGCTTGTCGGAAATCGCCGGGCCGGGCGTCTCCTACGACTGCGAAGCCTTCGACGGCCTGCATGTCTGCGAGGATTACTTCTATCCCGAGATCATCGACCCTGACACGCTTCAGCCCCTGCCGGACGGAGAATCCGGCGAACTGGTCTTCACCTGCATCGGCAAAGAGGCACTGCCGCTGGTCCGCTACCGGACGCGGGACATTTCCTCGCTCACCCATGAGACCTGCTCTTGCGGCCGTACCATTGTCCGGATGCGCAAACCTGTGGGCCGGTCTGACGATATGCTGATCATCCGCGGCGTCAACGTCTTCCCGTCGCAGGTGGAACATGTGATTCTGTCGCAAGGACTCGATCCGAACTACCAGATTCATGTGGATCGCGCGGACAACCTGGATGTCATGACGGTCGTCGTCGAACTTTCCGAGGCCATGTTCTCCGATTCCGTTTCCGCCATTGAGGTTGCGGAACGCAAGCTGAAGAACGCCATGCTATCCACCTTAGGCGTGTCAGCCAACATTAAGCTGGTCAATCCCCGGTCCTTGCCGCGCTCCGAGGGCAAGGCCAAGCGCGTCTTTGACAACCGCGGACTGATCGACTACAACGTCGGCAACCACTAAGCGCCGCCGCAACGAAAGGAGTATTTCTTATGGCCATCGAACAAGTATCGGTATTCATTGAAAACCAGCCGGGACGGCTGCTGCAAATCCTCTCGCTCCTTGCGGAGGAGGGGATTGACCTGTCCGCCTACTCTGTGGCGGAAACGTCCGACTTCGGCATTTTGCGCATCATCGTTCACGACACGGACGCTGCCGTCGCCGCGCTGAAGTCCCACGGCTTCACCGCCAAAAAGACGGAGGTCCTCGGCCTACTGATTCCCAACAAAACCGGCAGTTCGGTTCAGGCCGTCGAACTGCTCAGCGCGGCGGGAATCAACATCGAATATACCTATGCCTTCGTGATGCCCCGGGCGGAAGAGGCCTTTGTCCTGCTGCGGGTGGAGGACAACGCTCCGGCGGAGCAATTGCTGCGCGCGGCGGGAATCCGCACACTGGAGCACGGCGAAATTTTCTGATTTGGCAAGTTCTTGTTTCCCTTTGCTTCTTTACTTTACTGTGTCATAATTTTCCTGGGACTGGAATCCCCCGGCAAAAAGGTACCAACGAATCCCATATTTAGTGCTAGAATCAGGAAAGGCAGAAAAAATAGCACTAAATATTTGATTTTTCTTGCAATTTCCTCTTTACTTTTCTGCTTCGGTGTGATACTATACGTATCACGGGGAGAGATCTCGAAGGGAAAAAGAGTGGAGGAGTTAAATTGAACGAAAAAATCAAGGGGTCAAGTGTGGAGTTTTTGCTCCGCGCGATTTTGGCGCTGGAGACGTTGGAGGAAGCCTACAATTTTTTTGAAGACCTGTGCACGGTGCAGGAACTCAAGGCGATCTCACAGCGTATCGTCGTTGCGAAGATGCTCAGCGAAAAACGGGTCTACAGCGACATCGTCCGGGAAACAGGGGCCAGCACCGCCACCATCAGCCGCGTCAACCGCTCGTTGATCTACGGCAGCGATGGGTATGAGCGCGTATTCAACCGCATCCCGAACGACTGGAGCGGACCGGTAGAAGACACTGGAGAGGACGCAGTGGCCGGCGAATGAAAAGTGTTTCCCCCGGCGGCGGATACGAGGCCATGGCCCGGTATTACGACGCCCTATCGGAAAACATGGACTACGCAAAGCGTACGGAGTATCTCTGTACGCTTCTTTGTCATGCCTGCCGGCAGACACCGGGCGGCCTGCTGCTGGATTTGGCCTGCGGCACCGGGACCTATACGTACGCCCTGCTGGAACGCGGCTGGGATGTGATCGGAGTGGACGCCAGCATCGACATGCTGAACATTGCGCTGGCGAAAGCGTTCGACCGGGAGATTGCCCCGCCGCTGCTGCTCTGCCAACCGCTGGAGGCATTGGATCTCTACAGCGCGGCGCGGGCCGCCGTCTGCCTGACGGACAGCATCAACCACCTTTACCGCCCCGCGCAGCTACAGCGTTTCTTCAAGCGGCTGGCTCACTTCCTGGACCCCGGCGCGCCGTTTATCTTTGACGTCAACACGGAATATAAGCATGCCCATATCCTCGGAAACAACACCTTCGTTTATGAGCACGAACCCGCGGGGGTCTACTGCGTCTGGCAAAACACCTGGCTGCCGCAGCAGCACCTGACGCAGCTCCAGCTGGATCTCTTCGCCGAGGAAAACGGCTGCTATACCCGCACCCAGGAACGGTTCTGCGAGCGCTGTTATTCCCACGCGGAACTGGAACGGATGCTGCGCCAGGCGGGCTTTACCGTCGAGCACGTCTATGGCGAACTGACCCAGTGCCCGCCGGAGACGAATGCCCAGCGGGTATTCTACGTCGTGCGAAAGGAGGGAGCCTCATGACCGGCATCTTCGACAGTCACGCCCACTATACGGACCACCGCTTCTCTGATGACCTTGGCACGGTGCTGGACAGTCTCCCAGCCCAAGGTGTGCATGCGGTGCTTTGCTGCGGCAGCGACTTGGCCGACAGCCGTGCGGCTCTCCGGCTGGCGGATCAGCGGCCTTGGATTTTCGCGGCCTGCGGGGTGCACCCCCATGAGGCGGCGATGGCCAGTGAAGCGGATTATGCCGCGCTGCGGGAGCTGCTGCGGGCAGAAAGATGCGTCGCTGTTGGGGAAATCGGGCTGGATTACCACTATGATTTCTCTCCTCGGGCCGTGCAGTTCGACGTCTTCCGGCGGCAGCTGGCACTGGCGGCGGAAGCCGCGCTCCCGGTGGTGGTGCACGACCGGGAGGCACATGAAGACACCTTGCGTCTGCTGCGGGAATTTCGGCCCCAGGGCGGCGCTCCTTGGGGCGTTGTGCATTGCTTCAGCGGCAGTCTGGAGATGGCGAAGGAATTGCTGGCGCTGGGGCTGCTCCTCGGCTTTGGCGGGGCGGTGACCTTCCGGAACGCGCGCAAGCCCCTGGCTGTCGCGGCAGAGATTCCCCTGGACCGGCTGCTGCTGGAAACCGACGCACCATACATGACGCCGGAACCCTTCCGGGGCCGACGCTGCGATTCGGGACACATCCGCTGGACCGCCGAAAAAATCGCGGAAGCCCGGGGCATGGAGGCGCAGGAACTGGCGGACGCCACCCGTCAGAATGCGCACCACCTCTTTCGGATTCCGGAGTGATTCCCCAAAAAACAACAAAAAGAGAACGCAGGAGCAGCAGCCGCCTGCGTTCTCTCTTTGTTGGTGGTTGATTAGGATAAGCTGATGCTCCCAGCGTCTTTGAAAAAAGCGGCAAGGCCTGTGGGCATTTTCACATAAATCCGGTAGATATCCCGCGTCCCACTGGTATTGAGCTCAATGGACGGCGCGTTGTTCGCGACGTCGCCTTCCCACACCCAGTTGTTGCTGCTGTCGCGCAGCACAATATGGACCTTCCCGCCGCCCACCTTTCCCAGCGCATTGCTGTAGACGATTTTGACGCGCCCATACTTGCCGCCGGTTTTGACGGTGCAGTAGCTCTTCTCATAAGTAAATGTGGTATACGAGGTCGCCGCGCTGGCGGACAGGGTCGCAATTGGCAGAAGAAGAAAGACGGCGGAAAGCGCGAGGATGGCGTTGCGGAACCAGTGTTTGTGTGTTTTCATCGATAAATCTCCTCTCAATATTTCCTTGTTGTCCTGCAACAGGACAATTCCGGGTTAAAAAAATTGTACCATATTCACTGTCCTATGCCAAGACATTTTTGACGGTTTTGAGGAGGCGTGAATATGGCACGGATTATTGACGGAGAAAAGAAGAACCTGATCGGCGAAAACGTCCACAAATATCGGTTGCAGCGCCGCATGAGCCAGCAGCAGCTGGCGGACAAGCTGGAAACCCTGGCGGTGTACATCTGCCGCGGCTCCATTTCGCGCATCGAAGACCGGAGCCGAACCGTGACAGACATCGAGACTGTCGGTCTGGCGGAGGTCCTTGGCGTTTCTCTTGACGCGCTGTTTGGGCGCTAAACCTCTCTTTCCCGCAGCGCCGCGGCGACCGTCCGGTTGATCCGCTCCCGGGTTTCCCGCAGCCAGGCGTCGTCCGAGGGATAACAATGGAAGGTCAGCGGAGCAATGGGGCCTTCTTCCAACATCTGCAGGGTCCGATCATAGCCCACCAGCTCTTCCAGCAGCCGCAGCGCCCGCTGATCCTGGAGCGCCTCGCGGAAGACCTTCAGCCGCAGCGAGGGCAGCGGGCCGCCGTCCTCGCCGGGATAGACGACGAACGGATCTCCCGCAGGCCAGGCGCCGCCGCCGTCCGGGATAAGGAAAGGGTTGATACGCTCGCGGGAAAGGCAGGCATACCAGAAATTATAGCCCCACTGGAGGAAGCCGCCGCAGCGGTATTTCCACAGCTGAAAGCCCAAGACGCGGTTGCGGCGGGAAGGCATGGCGAAGAAGCGGTTCGAGACGCCGTCCGCGTGCTGCCCGCAGCAGTAGTAGGTCCAAAGATCCGGAACCTTGCCGACGAAGGCCTGCGCATGGTTGTTGGCCGGGATCGGCTGTTCCAGCAAGCCCTGTTCATAGAAGGCCAGATCTGACATGGCGTCCATCACGGGGATCCCGGGGAAGAGGCGATGAAGCAGGGCACTGTGCCTGGCATAGGAATCCAGATCGTCCGCACCGGGTTCATCGGAAACGTGCATCCAGCAGCGGTCTCGGACGCCCTTCCGCTCCAGAAAAGGCAGCAGCGCCGCCGCGAACTGGGCAAGGAACCCGGCGTAGTCCGGGCTGTCGGCGTCGGTCTCCCAGCCGAAGAGGCGGCAGAATTGGCCGTCAACGGTGCCCATGATTTTCGGCGCGGCTTTCGCGCCCCACTGGGTGAACAGATGTGACAGCTCAAATTCCCGGATTCCACAAGACTGGCAGAGGTCAAACCAGCGGCCCAGACGGGAAAAATCGAAAAAGTACCGCTCTGCGTCCCGGACAATGTCCACCAGCTGGACCGTGGGCCGTTCCGTGCCGACTTCGGTGTCCAGCGGCGGGGTAAACAGCGGGGTCAGCAGCAGCGTCACGCCATGCTCCGCCGCCGCGCGGATATATCGTTCCAGAATCGCCCAGTGAGGCTCGCTGAAGACGGGGACATCATACCAGGTAGCCAGGCAGTCGGCATGGAACCAGAGTGTGCAGCGCAGTGCTTGGGGAGGGAGACGCGCGGGGAGAGGCGCAAGAGCAACCTCCGCGCGGACCGTCTCCCCCCGGGCGTCGTCGCGGATCGTCACAGTGATGGTGCGGGGCTCTGGCGTCTCGGGCCGAACACTCACCCAGAGGGCCTGCCAGGCCTCCGCTTCGGCGAAGCGCTCTCCGGCGCCATCCATTGCCCGGAGCAGATCCGGATAGCGCCCCGGCGTCTTTCGCAGGTAATCGTCGTCGCTGTCCTCGTAGCAGGGCAGTTGGACGGGAATTTCCTCCACCCAAAAGGCTTCCAGCGCCGCGCCCTCCAGCCCGTCGATTTCAGCGCGCAGCAACGCGTCCTGCCCGGTCTGGACGGCCACCTGGAAGGAGAACCATTCCCCCAGCAGGCAGCTGCCGCCCGCGAAACCGCCCGCCGGGGCCTGGTCAGAGAATATTTTTTCCAAGGAAGAACAGCAGCGTATGATTGTCGCCATTGGCTCAGCCCTCCGTTTCTGTTTCCCAGATATCCCCGTCCAGCCGCGCGAAGAGCGGCACAGGCGTTGGCGTCACTTTCACCAGCGGCGTCAGCTGCCCGAAGGTATCGAGACTCTCCCAGGTAAACAGCTGCTCTGCCCCGAAGTCGGGGAACATCTGGCCCGCGATCTTTTGGGCGGTCTCCGGCATCGCCGGGGCAAACAGCACAGCCAGATAGCGGATGCCTTCCAGCAGGTGATAAAGCACCGTGCCAAGGTACCCGCGCTTCTCTTCGTCCTTCGCCAGCGCCCAGGGCATGGTCTCGTCGATATATTTGTTCAGCCGCTTGGCCAGCGCCATGATGGTTTCCATCGCGTCGGCAATGCGGCATTCCGTCAGAGCCGATTCCACCAGGGCTACCGTCTCCAGCGCAAAGGATTGCAGCTGCCGTTCCCGTTCCGCCGGTGTGCCTGCAAAAGGAATTTCCCCGCCAAAATACTTATTCGTCATGGCCAGCGTACGGTTGACGAGGTTGCCCAGCGTATTGGCCAGATCCGCATTGTAGCGCTCCGCCACGGCCTCCCGCGTGATGGATCCGTCCACCGCCAGCGGCATCTCCGCCAGTACGTAGTACCGCACCGCGTCCGCGCCAATCCGTTCGGCCAGTTCGTCGGCGTAAATCACATTTCCCCGGGACTTACTCATCTTGTCTTTCCCGAAGAGCAGCCATGGATGGGCGAAGACCCGCCTGGGGATCGGCTCGCCCAAAGCATGGAGCAGAATCGGCCAAGTGATGGTATGGAACCGGCAGATGTCTTTGCCGATGACGTGCAGGTCCGCAGGCCAGTACTTCCGGTAGGCCTCGCTGTTTTCCGCCGCGTCGTAGCCCAGGGCCGTGACGTAGTTGAGCAGCGCGTCGATCCAGACATAGATGACATGCTTCGGGTCAAAGGGCACCGGCACCCCCCAGCGGAAGCTGCTGCGCGTCACGCAGAGATCCTGGAGCCCTGGCTTCAGGAACGTGTTGATCATTTCATTTTTGCGGCTTTCGGGGACAATGAAATCCGGATGCTCGTCAAAATACTGTTCCAGCCAGCCCTGGTATTTGCTCAGCGCCAGGAAGTAGGCCTCTTCTTTTGCGGGGACGACGTCTCGCCCGCAGTCCGGGCACTTGCCGTCCGTCAGCTGGGACTGCGTCCAGAAGCTCTCGCACGGCGTACAGTAAAGCCCCTCGTATTCCCCTTTATAAATATCCCCCTGGTCGTACAGCTTCTGGAACGCGGCGGCAACGGCTTTTTCGTGATGGCTGTCGGTCGTGCGGATGAACTGGTCGTACCGCACACCGATACACTCGAACACCGCCTGCATTCCCGACGTCACCCGGTCAGCATATTCCTTCGGAGACACGCCTTCCTTCTCCGCCAGGGTTTCGATCTTCTGGCCGTGCTCATCGGTCCCGGTCAGGAACCAGACGTCGTAGCCCTGCATTCGTTTCCAGCGAGCCAGCATATCCGTGACTACGTGATCGTAGCAGTTCCCAATGTGGGGTTTCTGCGAGGCGTAGGGGATGGCGGTGGTGATGTAATACTTTTTCATGCGGACTCGCTCCTTTTCCCGACGTATCTAAAAATAATAAATATATATGCTCAACTTAAGTATTGCCTGCCTTGGAAATGAAGAACCGGGCGCGGGAGAGTCTTCCTCCTGCGCCCTTCGTTTTAACGTCTCAATCAGTAGGCGCCGGAGGACAGCGCCTGTTGCACCATCTCATCGGTCTTCTTCTTCGCTTCCTTCAGCGCTCGCTTACGGGCGAAGTCATAGCTCTTGACCTTGTATTCCGGCTTGGCCCTCAGTTCTTCGAGATACGCCGTGAAATCATCCGACACCTTCTTGTCCATCAGGTCGGTTTTCCAGACGAAGTCGTCCGTGTTGGTCTTGCTGTAAAGAATCACGGCATATCCGCTCGCACTTTCCAGCGCCGCCGCGTCTCCGGCCTTGCGCTCGTCGGCAAACACCCAGGTTTCCACTTTGTCGCCCTCGCCGGTTCCGCCGGCGCGGACCTTCTCCTTCAGCCCGCCGTCCTCCGGCGCGCTCTCGCCCGCCGTTTCTTTCACCAGTTGGACGAAGGCGTCCGCCGTCGCGCCCGCTTCCTTCCATTTGGCCAAGAAAGCGTCGGCACTCTTTTTGGTGTTGGCCTTGTCCGCGTCGCTGGGCGTGGAAGAACCGTCGCTGGCGGTGGGGTAGGGGAAACTATAGGCGTAGTAGTTCACCGTCGTCGCCGGATACTGTGTGCGCACAAGGTAGAGGACATAAAATGTGGTTTCGTTCTCGACAACAGTGGCTTCCCCGGCCTTGCGCTCCGCCGCGAAGAGCCACTTCGCCGCATCTTCGCCGTAACTGGCCAGATCCGCCTTTGACTTGCGGAAAACAGCGGTGTCGTTCGCCGCGTCATAGTTCTCTTCGTTCTTCGCTTCCCGCGCCTGCGCGAGGAAAGACGCCTCGTCCTTGACGGCGGCCAGCATTGCTTCCGCTTTTTTCTTGGTTTCCGCGTCCGCCGCGCCCTGCCGAACCTTGATCTGCTCGTCCGTCTCCGTTTCGTCCTGCGCGTCCACCGGCGTCTTTTGGAAAGCGAACGCCCGCAGGCTCACGATGTTATATTCCGAAGGGTTGTCGTCGTAATCCTTTTGCAGTTCCGCGTCTGTGTGGTTACCCCGGAACTCTTCCTGCTTTTTCTCCTGGAAAATCCGGACAACCGCATCCCGCTCAAGGAAAGAGCGGAACTTGTGCTCCGTGATGCCCGGCAGCAGCGTCACGCGCAGGTAGGCGCTGAGGCTCAGGCCGCTGAGGTTGGCGGTTTCCCGCTGCTGCGCGAGTTCGCCGTCGATTTCGACTTTGTCGTCTTCACTGGGCTTGATCCCGGCCTTTTCCGCCTCCTGGCTGAGGATCAGCAGGTCTGTCATCTGGGACTTGCTCTGGTTGTCCAGGTAGGCGTCCCAAGTCATCGGCTTCTCGTCCTCGTCCGTATAGGGACTCTTCTGGTCAAAGGGGGAAATCTTGGTGTTGAGCCCAATAAAATCCCCGTAGGTTTGCGCGTACTGCGCGTACTGGCTGTATTGCTGATCGAAGTAGAATACGTATTCCGGGACGGTGACGACGTTTTTGCCCACCTTGATCACAGGCAGCAGACGGTTTGGGATCCCAAAACTGGATCCGTAGAGATATCCGAGCCCGCACACGACCGTCACGGCCAGCAACACGGCAACGATCTTCACGATCACGGATGTCCCATCCACTTTCGCGGTTTTCTTGCCGGCTTTTTTGGCCTCCTTGGCCAGGCGCTTTTTGCGCTCCTTCCGGTAGCGCTCCTGTTCATTGATGTTAGCCATACTTCTTGTCCTTCCTTTCGATGATAAAACCGCCCCACGCATTTCACGTTTGGCACAACGGATCTATTTTATACCAATTTAACACGCATTACAAGAGGAAAGGCCAAAAAAAGTCAGATTTTTTTCTAAATAATCTACTCGGGCACCTGTTTTCCAAACAATTCCTCCGCAAACCACACGTCCGATACCCGCACGTCCAGTCCTTGCAGCCCTTCCAGCGCTGCCGCCGGGGTCATGAAATCGAACACCAGCCGCCAGGAGCATAGGCACTGCTTCTTGTAGCCGCCCACCTGCCGCTGCTCCCGGCTGCCGTATTTTCCGTCCCCCAGCAGTCCATGGCCCAGCGCCGCGAACTGAGCGCGAATCTGGTGGGTCCGCCCCGTCAGCAGTTCAACCTCCAGCAGGCTCAGCCCCCCGCGCTCCGCCAGCACCCGGTAATTCGTCAGGATTTCTTTCGCATCCGGCTGAGGGCTGGCGGAAACATGAACCAGCCCCCGTTCGCCGTCTTTGCGCAGCCAGCCCCGCAGCTGCCGCCAGTTCGCCACCAGCGGAACCCCCTGGGCCGGTGTCCCGTGCACGGCGCAAAGGTAGAATTTGTGCAGCTCCCGGCGTTTCATTTTTTCATTGAGAATTCGCAGCGCCTCCGCCGTCTTCGCGGCGATGACGATCCCTCGGGTGTTGCGGTCAATGCGGTTCACCAGCGCCGGAACGAAAGTGTTCTCCTTTGCCGGGTCGTAAGCTCCCGCTTCATAAAGATACCGCTGCACCCGGCCGATCAAGGTATCGCAGTACTCGTCCCCGTCGGGATGGCAGAGCAGGCCGACACTTTTGTCCAGCAACAGGATATTTTCATCTTCATAGAGCACCCGCAGCGCCGTCCCCGCCCGCAGAAAATCATATTGGTAGGGCTTCGGCGCGAAGAACTCGTCGGGCAGGTAGCAGTCCAGCCGATCCCCGGCCCGCAACCGCGCGGCGCCTTCGGTCCGCCCCCGGTTGAGCTTGACATTCTTCTGCCGCAGGGCCTTATAAAGCAGCGGCGCTGGCAGGGCAGGGGCCGCCTTGCGCAAAAATGCGTCCAGCCGCTGTCCGGCGTCGTTCTCGGTTATCCAAAACTGTTTCAGTGCGGCCGCCTCCCTTCCCGGAAATCATACACCATTTTGGCGTTCCCGTCAAGGGAAAGTTCCTCGCACAGGTTCATTTCTCCACGATTTTCCTCTTTTTTCTCTTGCTTTTTTCGCTCCGCTACGTTATAATAGACTCATGAAAATATATGCAATGTGGGGTGATGCGACCGTGAGCAGTGATACCCTGACCCGGAAAAACCGGACTTTATATGCGTTCCGCTGGTTCATGACCTCTCCCTGGGGCTTGCTGGTCCAGGCTTTGGCTGCTTGCGCCGTCAGCCTTGCCCACGCGGAAGTCCAGGGGATGGTTGCCTTCCTGGTCTTTTTTTCTTTGGTCATGGTTTTATGCGACGATATTCTGGCCACCACGGCGCCATTCCTCCTGGCTGCCTCGTTCCTGATCAAAATGCATGACTCCTACGCGACATTTCTTCCCTACTGGTGGCTGGTGTTTTTCCCCGCCGGAGGAATGATCTTTCATTTTTGGGTCTACCGGGGCAAGTTTGAGCGGGGCCAGGCCTTTTGGCCGATCCTCGCGGTCTCGGCGGCAATTACCCTCGGCGGAATCGGCAGCATCTCCCTCAAAGAATATTTTTCCGGCGTATCGGTCTACCATGTCATTGCCTTGGGCTTCGGGACGCTGCTGGCCTATGTCCTGCTCCGTTCCCAGATTCATGACAATCATCCCTACAGCCTCAGTTCCTACTTTTCGCACCTGATGCTGACCGTTGGGCTTTTCGTCTGCTTCATGATCTTCCAGTACTATTTGGAAAACTGGGAAGCCGTCCGGACGGAGGGAACCATTCTGGCTTTTCAGTGGCGCAACAACGCGTCCTCTCTGCTGATGCTGGCGCTGCCCTTCCCGTTTTACTTGGCGGTCAAGCGCCCGCCGTTCCTGCTGGCGGGTCTGCTGATGTTTCTGGGCCTGCTGCTAACGGGATCCCGGGGAGGGCTGCTCTTCGGCGGAATTGAGATGGTGATGTGCCTTTTCCTGCTCTTTTTGGCCGACAAAAAGCGCCGCGTGGTCTATCTTATTTTCACCGGGTTGCTCGTTGCCGTTGCGGTCGCCTTTTCCGGTGCGCTCTACGGCTTCTTTGGCGAAACGGTCAATCGCCTCATTCTGGGAATTTCCCGGGGGGACAAAGAAGTCCGCGTCGGTCTGTTCCGCCGTGCGCTGGAGGACTTCCGGCGGCATCCGCTCTTCGGTACGGGGCTGGGCTACATGGGCAACCGGGACGTTCACCTTTCCGCAAAATTCGCCCTGTGCTGGTACCACTGCGAACCTCTGCAAATCCTCGCGAGCCTCGGTCTGGCCGGCGCGGCGGCGTACCTTTTCCAGCTTGTCGTCCGTCTGCGGATCCTCCTGCGGCGCCGGACCATTTTCCATATCACCCTCTTCGTCGCTTATGCGGGGATTGAGATGATGTCCCTGGTCAACCCCGGCGTGTTCGCGCCGATCCCTTACCTGCTGGTCGTGACGATGTTCCTCGTTGTGGCGGAAAAGGTCAGCGTCCAGCCCCAATCCTTCCGGCAGGAACAGCTGCTGCGGTACGATCAGATTTTTCACGCGACGCTGAAAAAATAAAAAAGAACTCCCGGCCCAGCGGAC
Source organism: Oscillospiraceae bacterium (assembly GCA_031268095.1). Lineage (GTDB taxonomy): Bacteria > Bacillota > Clostridia > Oscillospirales > Acutalibacteraceae > WRMQ01. The sequence goes on from JAIRXU010000017.1 coordinate 129,072, forward strand.
CGGGAGTTTTATTGGGTTTATTCTTGAACCACTGTAACTCCCGTTACTGCATCCGTTTCAGCGCCTGCCGCAGCGCCTCGCTGACCGGAACCAGCAGAACGACGGCGGCGGCAATCTCAATCGGCGCATTCAGCCCCGCCGCCGCTGTGATATACTTGCCCCAGCCGCCGATTTGGATGCCGCCCAAATCCAGCTGCGTGTTATAAAGCAAATAAAGGGAACTGAGCACCAGCGCCGAATTGACGACCGCTCCGCCCGCGGCGGACAGTCCCGCGCCCAGGGCCCGGAGAGCGCCTTTTTCGCCGAAGCGCCGGAACGCGCCCGCGATAAGCCCGGCCACCAGCCCCGCGAGCACCCGGGGGACCAAGGCTACCAGCGGATTGCGGAAGATGATCCCCTCCAGAGGCGTCGGCGGTGCGACAACGGCCTTAATGATGCAGGTGATTCCCCAGACCGCGCCGAGGGCCGCGCCGTCCGGCGCGCCGAACACGATCGCGCCCACCAGCACCGGCAAGTGAATAATGGTGACGGCAAAAAGGGGTGTCGTGATGTACCCCACCGGCGTCGCGGTCAGAACGATGATCAGGGCGCTCAGCATGGAAAATGCCGTCAGGTGAAAGATCTTCTGGTGCTGGGTCAGGGTTTTCTTGGATGCCATGGTAAATTCCTCCTTGCTGCCGCTCCGTTTTCTTTTGGATGCGGCGCATGTTTAATTAGCAGGATGGAGTCCCCGGTTCCGCCGGTAAATCTCCACGAGGCCCCGCAGAATCAGCTCGCCGTCGTAGATGATCTCCCGCGCGCAGTTGCTGACAATATCCCGGGCCAAACCGCCTGTCGCCACGACCGACGCCGCCCGCCCCAGTTCCCGCTCCATCCGGGCGCACATCCCATCGATCATGCATGCTGCGCCGAAGACGGTTCCCGACTGCATGCTGTCGATGGTGTTGGTCCCGATGGTCCGCTCCGGCGCACGGAAACTGATGCGCGGCAGCTGGGACGTGCTGGCCGATAAAGCGTCCAGAGAAAGATTGACCCCGGCGGCAATGGTGCAGCCCAAAAAATCCCCGCGCGCATCCACCGCACTGATCTTAGTGGCCGTCCCCAGATCCACCACCAGACACGGCAATGGATAGAAGGCCTTCGCCGCGACGGCGGAGGCGGTGAGATCGGACCCAAGCTGGGCGGGATTGTCGATGCGGATATTCAGGCCTGTCTTGACTCCGGGCAGCAGCACCAGCGGCGGCCGGCCTGTCAGCAGCTCGGCGGCTTCGGCGATGGCCTGGGTCATCTCCGTCACCACACAGCTCACGACGGCGTCCCGGCATACCGCCGGATCCGCCTGGTGCAGCCGGAACACTTGCAGCAGTTCCACTGCCAGCTGGTCGCTGGTGAGGATCCGCTGCGTCGCCAGCCGCGAGCGGAACCGCAGCTTGGGTTCCCGCCCCAGGTCATAGACGCCCAGCGTAATGTTGGAATTGCCCGCGTCAATGGTCAGCAACATAGGATTTCCCTCCTTGCCGCTTCTATTATACCGGATTCCCGCAAAAAAATCAAACGGTTTTCCGCAATTTGCTTGAATTTACTTGCAAAATACCGGCAAATCGTGTAAAATAGAAAACCGGATCATAAAAACAAGCCAACGCAAAGGGGGGAACGGTCATCAAAGCCGATTCCAAACGCAGGGTCAGACACACGCTGCGCATCGTCACCAAAACGAACCGGGGATTCTGGAACGAATTCAAAGCGTTTGTCTCCAAAGGCAACGCCGTCAATCTTGCCATCGGCGTGGTGATCGGCGGATCCTTCCAAGCCATTGTCAATTCCGTGGCCAACGACATTATTATGCCTCTGGTAGGGATGGTCATCCGCGGCGTCGATTTCAGCCGCCTGTTCTGGTATTCCGGCCCGGCGCCGGACGTGCCCTTCATGACTGCCGATGCGGCGCGGGAAGCGGAGCGGGTCGTCGTCAATTACGGCGTTCTGCTCACCAGCCTGCTCAATTTCTTCCTGGTGGCGATGACCATCTTCGGCGTTTACCGGCTGGTGAAAACCATCCGCAAGGCGGCCAGCAAACACCTGGACCTTCTCCCGGCCGAGCCGCCCCCGCCGCCGGCCGCGGCAAAGATATGCCCCTACTGTAAGTCCGAAATTCCCGCTGCGGCCGTCAAATGTGCCCACTGCACGTCCGACCTGCCGCCTGAACCGGCGGAAAGCGCGTCTGCTTAACTTTCGTATTTTTCATGCATATGAGGAGGTTCTCTTATGATTCTCGGGTTCCTCGGCGTCGGCGTCATGGCCGGAGCCATTCTGCGGGCCGTTGTCCGGGAGGGGTTTGTCCCGCCCGAAGACTGCTTGGTTTACGACATCGTTCCCGCCGCCATGGAAGCGGTCCGCCCACTCGGCGTGCGCCTGGCCGGGAGCGCGGCAGACGTTGCCGCCGCCGCGGACGTCCTCCAGCTTGGCACCAAACCCCAGGACATCGAAGCTCTGCTGCGGGCGATCGGCCCGGCCTTGGCGGATCGCGACCCTCTGATTTTGTCCATCGCCGCCGGAAAAAGCCTGGAAACCCTCGCCGCGGCATTGCCGTACGCACCCCGGCTGGCCCGGCTGGTTCCCAACGTCAACGCCACCGTAGGGGAATCTATCACCGCTTACTGCCCGAACGAACGCGCCCGGGATGCGGAGACGCCGGCCTTTCTTGCGCGCTACTGCGGCTGCTTTGGGCGGGCGGTACCGCTGGAAGAGAAACAGGTCCCCGCGTTCTTTGCCCTGGCCGGGGCCGGCCCGGCGTATGCGTACCTTTTCCTGGATGAGATTGCCCGGGCGGGCGTTGCCTTGGGGCTGCGGAAAGATCTGGCGCTGGAAATCGCGGCGCAAATGGTCTTGGGCAGCGCGAAGAAGGTTCAGGCCGGGGAAGCCCATCCCTACGCCCTCATTGACCAGGTCTGCTCCCCCGGCGGGATCACCATCGCAGGGCTGGAAGCTCTGCGGGAACACGGATTCATTACCGCCGTGGACAAGGCCTTCCGCGCTGTGGTCCGGCGGGACAAAGAACTGGGCTGAATTCCGGCCTGTTCCCCGGAAAAGCGGAGGCAACCCCGGAAATATCGCAGAAAAGCGGGCGCATTCTCGGCATTCCGGCATACATACTAAGCGAACGGCGCAAAATAGTGAAGCATCCGAAATGAAGGAGGATCCTTTCCATGGCTACCAAAGCGAACCCGACCCCAGGCGCCAAGGGCGCGAAACCGAAAAAGAAAAAATCGAAAGGCCATCCGGTCCGTAAAACGCTGCGCGGAATTTTCACCGCCGTTCTGGCGATGGTACTGGTGGCTGTCCTGACAATCATGGTCGTCGGCAGTTATTTCTTCGTCAACGCCAGCGCCGTGATCAACGACAAGGTCAACGGCATCAACCTGGAAGCGGAAAAGGCCAACCAGAGCCAGACAACAATCATCTATGCCATTGATAAAAAGACCGAAAAATGGAAAGAGTATAAGCGCCTGCACGGAGAGGAAAACCGCGTCTGGGTGGATCTGAGCAGCATGGGCGACATTAACACCCGCAACCCGGAAAGCCAGCAGGTCCCTTATCTGGCCGACGCGTATATTGCCCTGGAGGACAAGCGCTTCTGGGATCACAACGGCGTGGACTGGATCCGCTTCATCGGCATCATGACCAAGTTCGGTTTCTCCCAGGGCGCGTCCACCCTGACCCAGCAACTGATCAAGAACCTCACCAACCAGCGGGACGTCACCACCATCCGCAAATACCGTGAAATCCTCTCCGCGCTGAACTTGGAGAAGAATTACACAAAGCCCGCCATCCTGGAAGCCTACCTCAATACCCTATATTTGGGACACGGCTGCTACGGCGTACGCACCGGCGCGGAGGTCTATTTCGGCAAAGACGTCAAAGACCTCAACATTGCCGAATGTGCCGTTCTTGCCGTTATCACCAAAGCCCCTTACTACTATGATCCCCTGATCAATCCTGAACACAACCGTGAACGGCAGTTGGTCTGCCTTCAGGCCATGTATGACCAGGGCAAGATCACCAAAACCCAGTATGACGAGGCCGTCGCCTATCCGCTCGTCTTCACCAACTCCCCCGGCTATAAGCCTTCCAAGGCGGAAGAAAAGCCCAAACCCGAAACGGAGGAGTTCAACAACTACTACGTTGACTTCATCATCGACACCGTCATCCGCGATCTCATGAAGCAAAAAGAACTGAGCATGGAGCAGGCGACCGAAATGGTCTATTCCGGCGGGCTGAAGATCCAGGCCGCTGTGGATACCGAGATCCAGGAAATCGTCGAAAATGTCTACCGCAACCGTATCACTTTCTCCAGCTTCAAGGCTACGGCGGACCACCCAGCGCCTCAGTCGTCCATGACGATCATGGACTATGAGGGCCGGGTCGTGGCGATCGTCGGCGGGGCGGGGGAGAAGACGGAAAACCGCAGCCTCAACCGCGCCGCAGACAGCCACCGCCAGCCCGGTTCCACCATTAAGCCTCTGGCCACCTACGCCCCCGCCCTCGAACAGAAAATGATCACCTGGTCCACTCTGACGCTCGATAAGGCTTTTGCCTACAAAGGCATGATGTGGCCCATCAACTTCGACAAAACCTACGGCAGCGGCAACAAGCTGTCCACCCAATACGCCATCAAGCAATCTCTCAATACAGTGCCCGCCCGCATCATCAACGAGCTGCTGACCGTCGATGCGTCATATAATTATCTCGCTGAGAATTTTGGATTCCAGAAATTAGATTCTGTTAACGACCGGGTGCTCCCGGCCATGGCTGTGGGCGGCATGACCTACGGCTTCAACACCTTGGAGGAAGCCTCCGCTTTCGCCTGCTTTGGCAACTTAGGGACCTATTATGCGCCCTTCTGCTATTATCTCGTCACGGACAGCTCTGGCAATGAAATCATCCTGGACCGCGACCGCACGAACAAACGGGCCATGTCGGAAGCCACGGCGGACGTGATGTGCAAGATGCTCCAGACCGTCGATACCAGCAACTACGTCAACAACGGCAACAACAAATATCTCAAGAAGTTCCAGGTCATGGCCAAAACCGGCACCACCAGCAATAACTACGACCGCTGGCTGACCGCCGGAACGCCGTATTATATTGCTTCCGTCTGGTTTGGCTACGACGTCAACCGCAACCTGGGCGAAATCACGAACCCTTCCGGCCGCATCTGGACCGAAGTATTCAACCAGATCCACAAAAACCTGGATCCCAGCAAAAAATTCCCCGAGAGCAAGGACGCCGTGCAGAAATCCTACTGTAGGCGCACCGGGCTGATCGCCAGTTCCAACTGCCCCGAAACTGCCAGCGGCTGGTACCAGAAGGACAATATTCCGAAGACCTGCACCAGCTGCGGCGCGCCGACCATCCAACTCCCGCAGCTTCCCGGCGTCAGCACACCAAACAGCACCGGCGGGACTGGGACCCTGGGTGACATCGCCCAAGGCATTATTGATGCCCTCGGCGGAGGAAGGTAAGAGGATACACCGGATAGAACGATCAACCGCTCCTTTCTGGGCGGGGCTGGGGGAGGGGAAACCGCGCGCATGATTATTCTCGGTATTGATTACGGCGAACAGCGCACCGGCGTCGCTGCCAGCGATCCGATGGGAATTCTGGCGTCCCCCGTTACTGTCCTGCGGGAACCCGCCCGAAAAAAGCGAGCCGCCGAGATCGCACGGCTCGCTGCCGAACGGCAGGCCGGGAAGATTGTCGTGGGGCTGCCGGTCAACATGGACGGTACCCGGGGCGAAAAGGCACACAAGTGCGAGCAACTGGCAGAGGATCTCCGCCGCGCGGCGGGTCTGCCGGTCGTCCTCTGGGATGAGCGGCTAAGCACCGTCGCAGCCCACCGCGCTCTAAGTGAAGCCGATGTCCGGGGTCAAAAACGGAAAGATATGGTTGACAGCGTCGCCGCCGTCATCATTCTGCAAAGTTACCTGGACAGCATTGCTCCCGCTGACCGGAAAAACAGCGATAATCCCTCCTGTAGCGCCGAGCGGCATTCCTGAGACATCGCATTTTCTTCTTTACTGCGGCCTCTGAAACGGCGCGGCATTCCATGACGGAAAGAAGGTCTTTCCATGATTCTGCCCGGCATCCTCCTGTCTCCGAAGCGCCGCCCGTTGCTGGCCGGCGCTCTTTCCTGTGTCTTCGCCGCGCTGCTGTCCGCAGGCATGCCTCTGGCGTTCGGCCGGATTGGCAGTGTTCCGCAGCAACTGGGACTTTCCTTGGCCTGCGGCGCGGCGGCGGCCCTGCTGGCCCTGCTCCCGCCGGAAGGATTGCGGGCCTTCGCCGCCGGCATCGACCTTTTTCTGGCCGGGATGGTCGGCTGGGCCCTCGCCGGGCAGGTCCGGGCCTGGGCGGCGGCGGACGGCCCGCGTCCCTGGCGCTGGCAATACCAATTTTATTACGACCGGCCCATGTGCGTCCTTGCGGCGGCGATGGCGGGATTTCTCGTCATCTGCCTGGCGCGGCTGGTCTGGCCGCCCCGGAGGAACAGCGAAGCCCTCCGCCAAAACACGCGGGCCTTCTTCCGGACCGCCGCTGTCGGGTTGTTGCTGTTCACCTGCTGCCTGCTGGTCTATGGTTTTCTTCTCGTCCGCACTTCCGGCGCGGTGGCGGAGCCGCCCAACTGGGTGCCCGGCCGGGTCATCCTGGAATACTGGCGCAACATCCTGACTGTCCCCGGTTCGGTCTATGAAGAATCGGTTTATTTCCTCGGAAACATATTTCTTTTCTTCCCCTTGGGATTTTTCCTGCGGATTCTTTTCCGCCGTCAGCCTTGGCTGGCGGTTGTCCTGCCCGCTGCTTTCAGTGCGGTGATGGAACTGCTCCAACTGGCCTTCCGCACCGGCCACTGTGATGTTGACGATTTCCTGCTGAATACCTTCGGCGCGGTGTTGGGCTGCTTGGCGGTCTGGGGACTGGAACAACTCCGGAAGGTCCTCAGCCGGGGAGCGGACGCGCGGTTCTTTGACTAAACCAATGCCGTCCCTCCTGCGCACAAATGGTCGGGCAATCGCCGTGCTTTCCGGTTATAATACCCATTGAGAAAGGCGGGAGCGCATGGAAAGCACGAACTGGGTCGCAGGACTGGGCCGGGCGCTGAACTATATTGAAGCGCACATCACCGAGGAGCTTGATTACGCCGAGGTCGCCCGGCAAGCTTATTCCTCCAGCTATCATTTTCAGCGGGTTTTTTCGATCCTCTGCGGCTGCACCTTGGGTGAGTATATCCGCGCCCGGCGGTTGACCTTGGCCGGGCAGGAACTGGCCGGCGGGAGCTGCAAGGTCATTGACGCCGCGCTGAAGTATGGCTACGAGAGCCCAGACAGTTTTGCCCGGGCCTTTGTCCGGTTCCACGGCATCAAGCCTTCCTTGGCGCACGAGGAAGGCGCGGCGCTGCAATCCTTCTCCCGTCTGCATCTCAAATTCAGCTTGGAAGGCGGAACAAAGATGCAGTACCGAATCGAAGAAAAAGAGGCCCGGATTTACACAGGCTACACCCGGCATTTTCACGGCGTTCCCGGCGATCCAGCGGACCGTTTTTCCCAGGAGAACGATATGTATATCCACACCCGCGCCAACCAGTACATTCTTGCGGGTCTGGCGGACGACGCGGCGGAAAGCTACAATCTCATCCGGAACATTGACGACGGCGGCTACGATTTTTCCATTGCCGCGCTGCTGCCAGACGCCATGCGTGATCGCCTTGGGGAACCCGCTGTCCTCGGCCCGGAGGACGCCAGGCGCTTTGAGAGCAACCCCGTCCCGAAGACCACCTACGCCGTCTTCGAGACCGAGCGCTGCCGCTATCCCGTAGAAAAGCACCTGGACCTGCGGCGGCAGGTCGTCACCGAATGGCTGCCTTCGTCGGGCTACGTGCTGGCGGAGGGGCCGGAAATCCTGTTGGTTCACTGGTTCCGGCAACCGCAGAACACCGAGCGGTTCATTGAGCTATGGCTTCCCGTCACGCCAACAGAGGCCCCCTGAGAACCGGGCGCGCCTGTCCGCCATGTCTCTGTTATTGTGCCTCCCCATCCTTTTTTCCCTCGTTTCCTTCCTCTTTCTTTTCTTTGGCGAAAAGTTCCTTCACCCCCACCGCCAGCAGGAACACGGCAAAGAAGATGGATAGCCAACGGGTTTCCATCTTCCCGGCAATCCAGAAGCCCAGCAGCGTCGCCGGCAAGCCTCCTGCCACCAGCTTCCAGGCGCTTTTCCAGTCAATCAGCTTCCGTTTGCCATTGATGAGCATGGAAATCACCGCACAGGGGAGGAAGAAAATCAGGTTGATTCCCTGGGCCTCCAGTTGGGGAACCGAAAGTGCCAATGTCAGATAAATCACCAGGATGCCGCCGCCGCCCATGCCCATCGCGCCTAGGGCCCCGGCGGCAAATCCTGCCAGAATGCTCCAAATCCAGCTCAAGAGAATCCCCCTTCCTATAGCATTCATCGCATTGCGCCTTCCGCCGCGATGCTTTGCCTCTATTTTTTCATCATCATCCGGATTCCCGCCCAAATCATGAAACAGGCAAAAATTTTGCGCAGCCACTTCCCCGGAATCTTTGCCAGCAGCAACCCGCCCAGCAGTGCCCCCGCCGCGCCCGGCAGGAGGTAGAGTCCTGTCGCCCCCAGTTCCACTTTATCCGTAACCAGATAAAGCACCGTTGTTAGCAGCGTCAGCGGGAAGATCACAGAAACCGCCGTCGCATGGGCATTGGTCTGCCGGAGCCCTAATTTTTTCAGCAGCGGGACGGCAATCATCCCGCCCCCGGCTCCCAGCATGCCGTTGAGAACCCCCACCAGCGACCCGCCAAGGATGGCCTTCCCCGTTTCCTTTTTATCAGACATATGCAACCCCCTTTGCATTTTCCTGTTGAATTATGGTTAGCTTTCCCGCATATGCATGATCTAAGCATAGCGGGAAGGGATGAAATAAATGTTCATTTTTCGAACCATTCATTGGGGCCGCGCGGTACGCAAGCGCTGGCTGCACATGGTAGCTGTCTTTGCCGGCCTCGCGCTGGCGACGGCGGGCGCCGTTTTCTGGGCGGGACACTCCTCCGTCTCCACCCTTGCGCCGGATACTGTTCCCACAGCTCCTGTCATCCTCCTCGACGCGGGACACGGCGGGGAAGACGGCGGCGCCGTCGCCATTGACGGCACGGCGGAAAAGGAATTCAACCTGCCCATTACCCTGAAGCTATCGGCCTTCCTCCGCGCCCTGGGATACCAGGTCCAGCTCACGCGGACCGAAGACAAAGCCACCTATAGCTCTGGCTGCAAAACCTTGCGGGAAAAGAAAGTCTCCGATATCCACAACCGTTTCGCCATGATGGAGGCCTTGCCCCCCACGGGACTCTTTATGAGCATCCACCAGAACCATTATGTTGGAGAAAAATACCATGGCGCCCAGGTGTTTTATTCCAAGAATGATCCCCAAAGCGCCGTTCTGGCCCAGGCAATCCAGGAATCGGTGGTAGCGATGCTCCAGCCAGACAATACCCGGCAAATCAAACCCTCCGGCACAGAAATTTATCTCCTCTATGAGGCTACGCGCCCCGCCGTACTGGTCGAGTGCGGCTTTCTCTCCAACACGGCGGAAACTAAGCTGCTCCATCAGGACGCCTACCAGAACCAAATGGCCTTCGCCATTGCCTGCGGCCTCGCAAATTACTCGGCCATTCCGGCCGCGGGCGTAGCACGGCAGTAGCTGCCGTTTTTTTGGAAATCAGACGGTCAAAGGAGAACGAGGATGAAAGCAAGAACGTTTTATGTCTGCTCCGCCTGCGGATACGAAAGCGCCAAATGGTACGGCTGCTGCCCCGGCTGCGGAGAATGGAACTGCATGAATGAGGAAGTTCGCCAGGCTCAAAGCGGGGGAGGAAGCGCCGCAGCGGCCGTTGCCCGGGTTCAGGCCCAGCCGCTGCACGCCATTGTCTCCGACGCGTCTCAACGCTACAGCACCGGCCTGCGGGAACTGGACCGCGTGCTGGGCGGGGGATTGGTGCGGGGTTCGGTCGTGCTGCTGGGCGGCGATCCAGGCATCGGCAAATCCACCATCCTGCTGCAAATTTGCCAATTTCTAGGGGAATCGCTCTCCATCCTCTATGTTTCCGGCGAAGAATCGCCCCATCAACTGAAGCTGCGGGCAACCAGGCTGGGCGTAACCACCCGGCAGCTGACCGTTCTGTGTGAAACCGATGTGCAGGCCATTGCCGACTATATTCGCGGCACAAAGCCGGAACTGGTGATCATTGATTCCATCCAGACCATGAACGACGTTAGCGTAACGTCCTCACCGGGAAGCGTCACCCAGGTCCGGGAATCGACGAACCTGCTGCTGCGGGTATCGAAGCAGTACGATATCCCTATGCTGCTGGTGGGGCACGTGACCAAAGACGGCAACCTTGCCGGACCAAAGGTGCTGGAGCATATCGTGGACGCGGTGCTCTATTTTGAAGGAGATCGGCATCTCAGCTACCGGATCCTGCGGGCGGTCAAGAACCGCTTCGGTTCCACCAACGAAATCGGCGTGTTCGAGATGGGGGAACGGGGGCTGCGGGAAGTGGACAACCCCTCGCTGATGCTGATTTCCGGCCGGCCAAAAAACACCTCCGGCAGCTGCGTGGCCTGCGTGATGGAGGGCAGCCGCCCCATCCTCGCGGAGGTACAGGGATTGGTAACCCCCACCGGTTTTGGCACCCCGCGCCGCATGGCCAACGGGTTCGACCACAGCCGCATGGCCATGCTCATCGCCGTGCTCGAAAAACGGGCGGGCTATTTTTTCGGGAATATGGACACTTACATCAACGTCATCGGCGGCCTGAAGCTGGACGAGCCCGCGACGGACCTTTCCGTCGCGCTGGCGCTGGTCTCCGGCCTGAAGGACGCGCCGCTGCCGGACGACGCGCTGGCCTTCGGTGAAATCGGGCTGGGCGGGGAGCTGCGGACCGCCGGGAACTGCGAACAGCGCGTCCGCGAGGCAGCCCGGCTGGGCTTCCGCCGCTGCGTGATCCCAAAACTCAACAGCAAGGGCCTGCCGGCAAAGCTCCGGGAGGAAATCGAAATTATCCCGGCAGGGAATGTCCGCGGGGCGTTCGACGCGCTGTTGAAATGATCCGGTGAAGGCCGTTCGCTTTATCGCTTTATTCTGTTAAACTTCTTCCGAAGGAGAGTGGTTCTGGATTTTGCGAAGTTACAGCAACGAACCGGCCTGGGTAGACGCCAAAACGCATTATGACAGACTGATCGCCGAGGGCAACGATCCTGTCTGTGATCCGCCCGCGCTGCAAACCCATATGGACCGCTGGGACGGTCCGCTGTTCTTGCAGTTCCTTCGCCTGCGCCTGGCCGGGACCAGCCGGTCTTGCCTGGAAATCGGCGTCGGAACCGGACGCCTGGCCATGCGTGTCTGCGCGTTCTGCCGTGATTTCACAGGCATTGACCTTTCACCCCGCACTCTTGCGGCCGCGCGGCGGCATCTCCGCCGTTTCTCCCAAGCGCGGCTGTACCGCGGCGATTTCCTGACATACGATTTTCAGCGGCTATTCGCCGTTATTTATTCCTCACTGACATTTTTTCATATCGCTGACAAGGCGTTGGCCATCCAAAAAGTGGCGGCGCTGCTGGAGCCCGGCGGGTTTTTCCTTCTGTCCGTCAGCAAGGACCAGTGCTCGATTCTGGATTTTGGCGGGCGGCGCGTCCGGCTCTATCCTGACAGCCCCACGCAAACGGCGGCGCTGCTGCGCGACGCAGACCTTACCATTTTGGCGCAAACGGAAACCGACGCAGCTTGGATCTTTGCGGCGGAAAAGGCGGCAGGCGAGATTGGCGGTTTTTCGGTTTAACTCGATAAATCTCCATTGCTTCCCGGGGAGTCCGTTGGATTTTACGAAATTGCGAGGTGCTTTGTATGGAACAATCTATCCGTCAAGTCGTCGTTGTGCACGGCGCGCCGGGAACCGGGAAAACGACAGTCGCGGCTCAACTGCACGAACGGCTGCGCTGCCCCTGGTTCGAGTTCGGCTGGATTCCGGAATTTTGCGCCAAAAACCCACACACAGAAATTCCCGCGCAGGATGAAGAGCAACTGAGCTTTGAAAACCTGGTGCTGGTTACGAAAAATTACTTCGCGCACGGCTTCGGGCGCGTACTTTTGTCCGACCTGAACGACGTCCGGCTGCTGGATCTCCCGACGGTCTTTGGGCATAACTATGTCATTTTCACCTTGGAAACGGCGGAAGCGATCCAGCGGAAACGAATCCTGACGAGGGACAACGGCAACAGCTACCGAGACTGCGCGCAGGCAGCAAAAATCCTGCGAAAAATCTCTGGGCGGCCGCCGCTGCCCAATGAATATCGTCTGGACAGTATGCAGCAAACGCCGGACGCCTTGACGGACCAAATACTAGAACTGCTGGAGCGGCATAAAGCCACGTCAGTAGACGGGTTTTCCGCCGCGCGGGCAAACTATTTTTCGTATTTGGAGGGGCAATAGAGGCGGTTTCGCAGTTTGTCTCGTTGAATTGTTCGGCTGCTCGCGGGGAGGGGCTTGGAGTTTTGCGAAGTTGGAGGGAGCTATGAACTCTTTTTCTGAAATCCGTATGATCGTCACGGACCTGGACCGGACGCTGCTGCGCTCGGACAAATCCCTGTCCGATTTCACGGCGGAAATCCTGCTGCGCTGCCGTGCGCATGGCATCAAGGTCGTGTTTGCCACGGCGCGCTCAGAAGCCTCAGCCCAACGGTTCACCGACGCGATACAGCCGGACGCCGTGATCTCCAACGGCGGCGCGCTGGCGCGTTCCGATGGCAAGACGATCTACGACTGCCCACTGCCCGCCGCAACAGCCAATCGGCTGCTTCGGCGCTGCGCGGCGGACAGCGGCGTTGGCTGGATCACCATCGAAACAGTGACGGAATACCTCGTCAACCATCCGATTGACCCGGCGGATTCCGGTTGGCTAGATTACCGGCACGCACGTCCCGTGGACTTCACCCGGGAAACCATCGGTCCGGCCTATAAAATTGTGATTGCATGTGCGGACGAGCGGCGTGTCCGGACCATAGCGGATGCGTTTCCAGATGTGGATCTGCTGCGCTTCGCGGGAGAAGACTGGTTCCGCTTGGCACACCGGAAAGCCACAAAATGGGCCGCTGTGCAGGCCGTCTCTGCGCACTTTGGCGTCCCAATCAGCGCCGTCGCCGCTTTCGGCGATGATTACAACGACGTAGAGATGCTGCGAGGCTGCGGCTTTGGCGTGGCTGTGGCTAACGCAATCCCGGAAGCAAAAGCGGCAGCAAAATTCGCTTGCGGAAGCAACGATGCGGATGGGGTGGCGCAGTGGCTAACGGAGCAGGGCATCGCTTTTTCGATTTAGCGCGGTGAATTTCCTTTCCCCTCGGGGGAGGGGGCATGAATTTTGCGAAGTTAGGATGGCTTTTTTATGATCAAAACCATTTTTTGTGATTTTTATGGTACCCTCGCCGCGGAAGATGACGACGTGATCAGCGCGATCGTGGCGCATATCTGCCGCACCTGCGCCGCCAGCCCGCAGGACGTTGCAGCCTATTGGTGGCGGCGGTTTTCCGCTCTCTGCGCGGCGTCCTTCGGCGGCGGGTTCCGCACCCAGCGGGACCTCGAACGCCAATCGCTGCGGGATACGTTGACGCGCTTCGGCTCGCCGGAAGACGCCGCCGCCCTCTGCGAGCCGCAGTTCTCGTTCTGGGAACGCCCGCCAATTTTTCCGGACACGAAGGCCTTTCTGGCCGGTTGCCCGGTCCCTGTGGTGATCGTATCCAACATCGACACGAGCGACCTAACCCGCGCGCTTTACTTCCACGGGCTGAATCCGGCCGGAAGCGTCACGAGCGAGGACGCGCGGAGCTATAAGCCGAGAGGCGAGATCTTTGCCCTTGCGCTGCGCAGATTTGGCCTCGCGCCGGAGGAGGTCGTTCACCTGGGCGACTCCGTCAGCAACGATGTCTGGGGCGCGCGGGCGGCGGGCATTGCTTCCGTTTGGATCAACCGCCAGGGTAAGCCACAGCCGCCGGAAGTAGAGCGGCAAGCCGCCGACTTACAGGAAGCACTTCCAATGTTGATGATTTATTGATTTAGCGTGATGAATCGCCCTTTCCTCCGGGGAGGGGAATAGATTTTGCGAAGTTAGGAGTGTGCCCATGTCTGTTACCCAGCGGATCGACGGCGTTCCGGTGCCATTGGAACGACCATTCCCTTTGGAATTTCTCCACCACTTCGGCACGGTATTCCGCTCACTCGGCAACACGGGTTCCCCGAATCTGTGTTTCGGCGTACAAAACGGTGTGAAGCGGTATTTCGTGAAGTTTGCCGGTGCGCCAACGATCGGCTTTCGCGACTCAGCCGACGACGCGATTGCCTGGCTGACCGCCGCCATCCCGATTTATCAAGCCTGCAAGCACCCCCATCTGATTCGCTTCCTCCGCGCGGAGGAAATCGGCGGCGGCGTTGCCGCTGTGTTCGAGTGGACAGACGCGCTTGGCGTCGGCCGAATGTATCCCCAATCGCACGCGCGCTTTCAGGCGCTGCCTGCGGAAAAGCGGCTGCGCGCGTATCGGGATATCCTTTGGCTTCACGCCCATATCGCGGCCCAAGGTTACGTTGCGATTGACTTCTACGACGGCAGCATTATGTATGATTTCGCGCGGGACGCCGTGATCGTCTGCGACATTGATTATTATCAAAAATCGCCCTATACCGGTGACATGGGACTTTTGGGCTCGACGAAATTCGTTTCCCCGGAAGAAATCACCCCCGGCGCAGTGATGGACGAAATCACCATGGTTTATACCATGGGCGCTACGGCTTTCGCGTTGTTCGGCGGGTTTCATCGCGCCCGCGACACCTGGACGCTGTCCGCCGCCCTATATGATGTCGCAGTCCGTGCCGTCAGCAGCGACCGCGCCCGGCGGCAGCAGTCGATCCAACAACTGATCGCGGAATGGACAGCAGCAGAAACGGCTTTCCGTTCACTTTGAACCCATTGAAATTCCCGCCGGGATATGCTATAATAGGTGCGAAAGATTGGGATTTTAGATGCCAGACGGAGGGATCAGCATGGCACTTCAAGGCGCGTTGACCGTAAGGCCCGTGGACATCCAACGGCACACGGCTGCCATCGCGGCGCTGCTGCATCAGGGATTTGGCACCGTCGCGGCGGAGTTTGGCCTGACGCAGGAGAACTGCCCCAGCAATCCGGCCTTCCTGCCAGAAGCGGCACTATTGGAGCAGCTGACGCGGCACGGCACACGCTGCTTCGGAATTCCAGACGAACACAGCGGGCAAGGGGAATGGCTGGGGTTTGCGGCAATTTGGCCGCTGCGAAACCAAACCTGGGAACTGACGCGGCTTTGCGTCGCGCCGCTGTTGCGACACGCGGGCTTGGGCAGGATGCTGCTGGACGCCGCGAGCGAAGCCGCATGGACGAATGGCGCGCAGACGCTGCACATCGGGATCGTCGACGGCAATACGCGGCTGAAGACCTGGTACCAGGCCTACGGATTCCGGGAAACGGCGCTGAAACACTATCCGCGGCTGCCATTCACGGTATGCGAGATGTCGCTGGCGTTGGATGCGCTTTATTCCAAAAAATGAATTTGGATAGCTTCTCCCCCGAACTTCGGAAAATAGTAATTTTACGAAGTTTCTACTTCTTCTTTTTTGGTAAAATTTTTATGATTTTTGGAGGACCTTCCCATGAAACAGGACGATTTTCAAACCCTGCCCAAGCTCGTGCAGGAATTTTTACAGTACGAGGACGTCGCCAAAGCCCAGGCGGAACTAACCGTCCGGGAATATGCCTCGGACCTGCGGCTGTTTTTCCGCTACCTCACGCGGCAGCGCGGACTTGTTCCGGCGGAGACGCCATGGGACGAAACAGATCTGTCCGATGTAGACGCGGCGTTTTGCCAGCAAATCACCAAAGAAGAGCTGATGGAATTTCTGGTTTTCTGCCGCAGGGACCGGCAAAATGCGGCCCGGACATTGGCCCGCAAGCGGGTCTCCGTCAATCGCTTTTTGCGGTATTTGACCGTCTTGCGGCAGGTCCTGGAGAGCAACCCGATGGACCAGCTGGAGGCGGCTAAGGTCAGCAAACCGCTGCCCAAATATCTCACCGTCGGCGAAAGCATGGACCTGCTGGCGCAAGCGGACGGGCCCTACCGGGAACGGGATCAGTGCATGGTGCTGCTGTTCCTGAACTGCGGGCTGCGGCTTTCGGAACTGGTGGGACTGAACCTCAGCAGCATCAACTGGCAGGAAGGCAAGCTGCGCGTGTTCGGCAAGGGCAGCAAGGAACGGGTCATCTACCTCAACGACGCCTGTCTGGCGGCGCTGCGCCGTTACCTGGCGGTGCGGCCGGCGGAAGGCCTCAAAGATCGGGACGCGCTGTTCATCAGCCGCAACCGCCGCCGGATCAACCAGCGCTCGGTGGAGCTGGTGGTAGAGCGTCTGTTGGAAAAAGCCAACCTGCAGGGGCAAGGCTTCTCCGTCCATAAGTTGCGGCACACAGCCGCGACGCTGATGTACCAGAACAATGTAGACGTCGTAAAGCTGAAGGAGATTCTCGGGCACGAGAACCTCTCGACCACAGAAATTTATACCCATGTCGCCAGTCCGCAGCTCCAGGAAGCTATGCGGCAGCATCCGCTGAGCCAGTTCGGCGTCCCGGCTTCGTCAGAACGAGAAGAGCTTGGCGAAGGCGGTGAAACATAGCGCGTCCACCATTGCCGACCCACCGGACAGCAGTAGCAGCAGCAAATATCGTCTGGTATAGTGCCGGACAGTGCTTTCGACCCGATCCTGCTTGCCGGTGACGGTCAGCAGCATGTCGCCGGACATCAGCATGCTTTCCTTGCAGTAGGTCAGCATAATCAGCATGGAAATTACCGTTGCCGGATAGAGCACCAGAATGCAGTAGCTCAAGCCGCTCAGGGCGTATGTTTGGTAAAGCCAGCCGCTCAGCATTCCGACACCCAGGCCCCGTATCACCGGCAGGCTCAGAACCATCGGCAGCCCGACGGCGCACAGGCCGCACAAATAGGCCGCCGCAAGGAACAGCAGCTCCGAGGCAAAATAGTTCAGGGCATTGGGCAGAAAGGACTGGGCCGCCCGGGCCTGGCGCTGCTGGTCCAGCAAGCGCAGAATTTGCTCCGGCCAGCCGCCCTCGGCGTGACCTGCCAGGCGAGCGCCAAGGAACAGGCCGAGGCCGAACAACCCCAGCAGGGCGAGTTTCTGCCAGTTGTCTTGCACGAGGTCCCGCCATTTTTCCAGCGATCCTTCGGGGAGGCGAGCGAATCCGCCGCGGGGCCACGACGGGCGACGCCGAAGCTGCGGAATGGAAGAAATCAATTTCATCTTGGGCATCCTTTCTTTTCGGAAACAGGTCGGGCTTGTATCTTGTCCGACCATCCCATTTCTGTTTCATGATTATGCATGCGCACGGCAAGATATGCGTTGCCGCTGCGCAAAAAAGTTCCGGCATCTCGCGGACGCCGGAACTTGGATATGCCATAGATGTATGCGATTCCATTAAATGATGTCAAATGATGATTTCGCGTATTAAACTTTAAAACCATTAAACTTCTCTTGATGAATTTCAAGTCTACTTTCGTACGCTAAACCTTGCTTTCGTTTGGTGAATCGCTTTCCTTCGCTGAAGTCGCTTTCTCTTGCTAAATCGTTCGATCCCCCTCCCCGCTTCACTTTAGTAAAGTTTGCAGAGCAAAGCGCGCCCAGCAACCGGCGCAGCAGCGTCGCATAATTGATCTGCGGCACATTCGCCGGAGCCGTCAGCGGAAAACTGCCCATCTCCTGGCCGTCCAGCGTCAGGCGGACATTGCCCAAAATCTGCCCGGCCTCTACCGGAGCCGCGACATCCAGCGACAAATCCATGGTGCATTGGAGATCCGCAGCGCGCCCCTTCGGCACCAAAACCGGCGTAACCGCGCCCATCAAGGGCTGGATGGTCTCGGTCATCCCCCGCAGGACCCGCACCGGCGTGATTTTTTGCTGGTCAACTTTGTATGTCACGGATTCGAAGTTGGCAAAACCCCAGTTCAACAAAGCTTTGGCGGTCTCGAAGCGCTCGTCGCTGTTGCCGCTGCCCAGCACAACGGCGATTAAATGCGTGTCAAAGCGTCTCGCGGTGGCGGAAAGGCAGCAACCGGCTTTGCTGGTGGTCCCGGTTTTGAGGCCGGTGGTTCCCTCATAAAAGCGGACGAGACGATTGGTATTGACAAGCTCCGTGGTTCCTTCCCGCAAGGAATCCATCCATATTGTGGTAAATTGGAGGATCACATCATGCTTGAGCAGCTCGCGGGACATCAAGGCAATGTCATACGCTGAAGTGAGATGGGTTTCCGTCTCGTCATCTAACCCTGTGCAGTTGTCGAAATGCGTGTTTGTCATGCCCAACTGGGCCGCCCGGGCGTTCATCATCCGAACAAACGCTTCGTCGCTCCCCGCCAGATATTCGCCCAGGGCTGTGCATGCGTCATTCGCACTGTAAATCGCTGTCGCCTTCAGCAATTCCTCGACAGTCATGGTCTCGCCTTCCTTGAGCCAAATCTGCGATCCGCCCTTGGATGCGGCGGTTGCGCTCGCCGTCACCTGATCTGTCAGGTGAATTTTCCCGCTGTCCAAGGCTTCGCCGATTAGCAGCAACGGCATAATTTTCGTCACGGAGGCGGGATAGAGCCGATCATTCTCATGGTAACGCGCTAAAATAGTTCCCGATGCGGCGTCCATCAGGATGGCGGCTTTGGCGTGAATTTCCACTGGCGGCGTTTCCGAATTTTGGTTGTTTTCCGCCGCACTTTTGGTAATCCCCTCCTTTTCTGTTCCAGTATTTTCCGTATTCGACTCTCCTTTGCCCGGGACGTCGGCCCAGGCGCCAAAAGTTAGACACGCCAGAAGGACAAGTACCAGAAAAATCGCCGCGCAACGCCGCAAAAATGATTTCATTCTCATCGCTCCCCTAAAAAGTTTCACCTATTTCTATGCAGCAAAGTCCGAAAATACGCCAGGAGGAAAGCTTTGTGACATTTTTTTGTTCCACACTGGGCTGCAAAGTCAATCAGTACGAGAGCCAGCTGCTCCAGCAACGGCTGGAACAGGCCGGTTATGCGGCGGCGGAAGACGCGGCGGCGGATGTGGTCATCGTGAACTCTTGCACAGTAACGAGTGAAAGTGAACGAAAGACACGGCAACTCATCCGTCGATTTCGCAAGCTAAATCGCGACAGTATTATTGTCCTCACCGGCTGCGTTCCCCAAGCCAATCCCAGCGCTGCAGAGGATCTGACCGACGCGGATATTATCCTGGGACACGCCGATGCGGCGCGGCTGCCAGCACTGCTGGAGGATTTCCTGCGGACAGGCGCACGGCAAATCGCCGTCTCTTCTCACCAGCGAGGGGAATCAATGGATGTTACCGCTACGGCCGCCTTTTCCGGCCGCACCCGCGCCAACGTCAAAATCGAGGACGGCTGCAATCGGCGATGCACCTACTGCATCATTCCGAAGGCACGGGGCTGGGTGCGCTCAAAGCCTATCAGCGATTTAACTCGTGAGGTCTCTGCCCTCGCCGCCGCCGGATTCGTGGAGGTCGTTCTGGTCGGGATCAATTTGACGGCTTATGGGCAGGACTTGGGCTGCGAGCTCTGCGATGCGGTCGAAGTGATTTCACGAATCAGCGAGGTAAAGCGTATCCGTCTTGGCTCCCTGGAACCGGACCGGCTCAGTGACGAGCAGCTGGAGCGTTTGGCGGCCTGTCCGCCGCTCTGCCCGCAATTTCATCTGTCCCTGCAAAGCGGCTGCAATCGCACATTGCAGGCAATGGGGCGGCAGTATACCGCCGAAGATTTTTACGCTTTATCGCGCAAAATTCGCTCGCTGTTTCCAGATGCCAGCATCACAACGGACATGATGGTCGCTTTTCCTGGCGAAAGTAACGAGGACTTTGCGGCCTCCGTCGCTTTCGCTCATGAAATCGCATTCGAAAAAATCCACGTGTTTCCGTTCTCTCCCCGGCAAGGCACTCCTGCGGCGGCAATGCCCGGTCAGCTGCCCCGGTCCATCAAGGCAGAACGCTGCCGGCAATTGATGGCCGCCGCCCAGGAGATCCGGACGCGATGGCTGACGGCGCAGACTGGCAGAACCCTGCTGGTGCTGCCGGAAGAGGCGCACTTGCAGGGCGGTATGCAGGGCTACAGCGCAAATTATACGCCAGTGCGGGTGCTGGACGCAACGGCAGCAGACCGCAACCGGCTGGTGGACGTGCGGATCATCGGTGTAGAAGAAGACAGTTGCATCGGCACGTTACTTCGTTAAATCGTCCAATTGCTTTCTCTTGCTAAATCAACTTCATCGCGATGAATTTCCTGATGCTTTATCTTGTGAAGCTATCTTCATCGCAGTAAATCGCCTGTCGCCTCTCTTCCATCCCGCAGGGCTGCGGAATGGGCATCGCCAGCGCCATCAGATTGGCGGCCCGGCATTCTACCTCAAAAATACGGTGGGCGGTGGCCCCCAAACTGCGGATTGCGGCGGTGCGGGTCGCAATCCGCAGTGTCGCGCTTTGCTTCGCGAAATTGAGCAGCGCCCGTCCCGCCTCATTGCAGCCCAAGACGGCCAAATATGGCGGCAATCCGTGCAGGTCGGCAGCCTCTATCCCCAGGAAGGCGTGGAAAAGGATCCGGCGCAGCCGCGCACGGGGGTACCTCCTGCCGCAGGCCATCTCCAATATTTCGTCTGGCGACCGGCCTTCTCGCACCGCGCGGCTCAGCAAATGCTCTATGCCTTCCGATACGTCTGGCAACCGGGCAAAATCTGCGGGGAGCATCGTGCGCCACCGGGCCAGCAGCGCCGCATTTAGCCGGGCCATATCCACCGGCGCGCGGCCATTGGTCAGATCTTCCGCTATCCAGGGCGCTGTCAAGTCGCCGGGAAGCACAGGTGTTCCTCTCTGTGAAATTTTACGAAGTTCGGGCGAGGGTGCGGTCTCTTCCTCCCCGCTCCGATAAATTTTGCGAAGTTCGGAGGCGGAGGGGTAGATTTTTTCTGCTTCGGCGGCCTTGCCTTCGGGCAGAATTCCGTCGTGCCCGGCGCCCCGGCGCAGCACCGCCATGGGCCGCATATCCGCGCCCAAACAGTCCATTGCCGAGAGGTACTCTACCGCCAGCGTGTCATTCGGCCGACGCAGCGCAGCTGCTGCGGAAGGATCCACGTCCCGCAGCGCCTCTTCCCTGGCCCGGGCAAAAGACGCCCCCTCCCCTATCCTGGTCCGCATGGCCGATTGCACCCCCGGCGATTCCGCCAGCGCCGCCGCTCGGCGCAGAAGGTCCCCGTCGCCGCATTCGCTGCCGAAACTGAGCCAGTCAACCACCCCCAGGGCCTGAAGCAAGGCCACCCCTCCCCTGGCGAAATCTTGCGCCCGGGCGCAGCTCCAAGGAGTCGGAAGCCCTAGGATGAGATCCGCGCCGTGCGCCAGCGCTGCGCGGGCGCGCACTTCTTTGCGGCAAAGGGCAAATTCCCCCCGCTGGACTGTATTCCCGCTCATCACCGCAACAACGTGCGAAGCACCCGCCGCGCGGGTCTGGGCAATATGATAGGCATGACCGGAGTGGAAGGGATTGTATTCGGCGATGATTCCAGCGACAAGCACGGCGGAGTCCCCTTCTTGGTGAATTCATGGGTTGAGATTTTTTTGCTGTGACTTTCAATGAAAGCATAGCACAACCGCGGTGAAAATGCAAGTATTTACAAACGGAGCGCATTCGTGTATACTTAACTGGGACTCAAGTCAGACCGATCAAACTCTCCAGACCGCCAGGGGGAATTTATCATGCATGAGGATCATCGGAAACGGGTGCGGGAACGGTTTTTGCGGAGCGGCCTCCGGGATTTCCCGCCGCACAATGTCCTGGAACTGCTGCTGTTTTTTTCCGTTCCCCGGCAGGACACCAACGAAACCGCCCACCGGTTGCTGGACCGCTTCGGCTCCCTGCCCGCCGTGCTGGACGCGCCGCCGGAAGAATTGCAGAAGGTCGAAGGGATTGGGGAAGCGTCGGCGACGCTGATCACTCTGGTTTCGCAGGTCGCCAAGCGCTACCTGATGGAGTCTGCGCAGGATAAACTTTCCTTCGACTCCACCCATGCGTTTCACACCTTCGTCAAGTCTCAGTTCCTGGGAAGCAACCAGGAGGCCGCCTATCTGCTCAGCCTAGATAGCGCCGGGCATCTGCTGCACTGCTCCGCGGTCTCGCTGGGGACAAAACATGCGGTCCAGCTCGACAACCGCACCCTGCTGGAAACCGCTTTCCGTCACAACGCCACCAAAACCGTCCTGGCGCACAACCACCCCAGCGGCGTTGCCTCCCCGTCCCAGGAAGACATCTTGCTGACCGAGTCGGCGGCGCGTCTGTTCCGGGGCGTCAACATCCAACTTCTGGATCATCTGATTGTCGCCGGCGGCGACTGCTTCTCTATGGCTTCACACCCAAAGTTTATGGCGATATTCCTATAAAGGAGATGCATTGCTTATGAAAAAAGAACGGCAAGGCCTACTGCCCAAAACCTCCCTGCCCCGCTGGAAGACACTGCTGCTCATTTTGTGCGCTGTCGTCAGCGCGGCACACCTGGTCTTTGCGCTGCTCTTCGGCGCAGTCGTGGTTCAAACGCTGACGGATGACAACCTATCTCTTATCGCCGGGAGCGAAGAAAACCGGAACCGCTACCGCAAACAGAGCAAGAACGCGCTCCCTGACAAACTCTGGATTTCGAACAATAACCCCAACATTAACCAATCTCTGGGGCGGGACAAGAACTGGCGGCAGATCGTGCAAAACAGCGCGTTCCGGTTGGGCGCGCTGGAGCCGGACAGCGCGTACTCTTACTACGCCCACCCTGTCATTCAGACGGGCGGGACGTATCCGGTCATTGACGGCTCCACGGTCATGATCCCTCTGGCGATCGAGTGTGTCCGGCAGCACTGGGGAATACGCAACGATACCAACGAACGCAATGTTGTGCAGTTTTCCACCACCCATGACGCCTACGTCAAGCTGTTCCAGCGGGAGACGGGCAACTGTTTCTGGTTTGTCCCATTGGAGCGGGAGAATGAAGTGGTTTACGACACAGATTCCATGTCCGGCCCGCACTTCAGCGAATTCGATCAGGCCGCCTATTATGTCAACCCCGGGCGGGCAGTGGACCTCTTCCTGGGAACCGCGCCCTCCCCGGCGGAACTGGCGCTGGCGGCGCAAAACGGCGTCACGCCCGTTATCCGGCCCGTCTGCTGGGACGCGCTGGTACTCATCACCCACAAGAACAACCCTGTCGAGAGCCTCACCCAAGATCAGGTGATCGGAATCTTCTCTGGGCGGATCCGGAACTGGAAGGAAGTCGGGGGGCCGGACCAGGCCATTCAGGCCTATCAGCGGGAACCGGACTCCGGCAGCCAAACAGGCATGGAAGAACTGGTCATGCGGGGCGTTCCCATGGCGGACCCCCAGACGGTTCTTGTGATTGAGGGTATGGCGGGCCTGGTAGAACGCGTCGCGGAATACCAGAACGGCCGGGCCAGTCTGGGCTACTCCTATCGCTATTATGTGGACCGGCTCTATAAAAATGACAGCATCAAGGTACTGCGCATCGACGGCACGGCCCCGGACGACGAGGCCATCCGCAGCGGGCGCTATCCTTACGGCGTCCGCTATGTCGGCGTGATCCGTCAAGGCGAGGAAAATCAGCCCGGCGGACTCTTCTTGGACTGGCTGCTCTCCGCTGAGGGGCAGGCTTGCATTCGTCAGGCCGGGTATTTGCCCCTACAGTAAATCGACCCCATCCTCATCCGCCGCTTCCGCGGCGGATTTTTTTGTGCTGGATGCCGGAAAATCAAGCGCTATCTACTTGCTTTTTGGTGGATAATATGATATTCTATATCATGAATTGATAATTCAAAATGATTAACATAATTGTAGGAGGATTCGTATGCAAACCATGCAATGCACCGTCGCGCAGGCTCTGATTCAGTTCCTAGATCAGCAATATATCCGTTTCGACGGACGGGAAGAAAAATTTGTTGATGGCGTGGCCACCATTTTCGGTCATGGCATCGTCCTGGGTCTGGGGCAGGCGCTGGACGCGGCCCCCGGCAGGCTGAACTACTACCAAGGCAAGAACGAGCAGGGCATGGCTCACATGGCGGCAGGCTTCGCCAAGCAGCACAACCGCCGGAAGATCATCGCCTGCGCCAGTTCCATCGGCCCCGGCGCGGCCAATATGGTCACCGCCGCGGCTTGCGCCAGCGTCAACAACATCCCTCTCCTTCTGCTGCCGGGCGACGCTTTTTCGACCCGCCAGCCAGACCCCGTCCTCCAGCAGCTTGAGCAGGAATACGACGATTCGATCACCACCAACGACGCTTTCCGTCCCGTCTGTAAGTATTGGGCCCGGATCAACCGGCCTGAGCAGCTGATGAGCGCCATGATTCATGCCATGCGTGTACTCACCGACCCGGCCCAGACCGGGGCCGTCTGCGTCGCCCTGCCCCAGGACGTTCAGGGCGAGGCCTATGCTTGGCCGGAAAGCTTCCTGACCAAGCGGGTGCATAAAATTCCGCGCGCCCTGCCGCCTGCCGAAGAACTCGAAGAAGCTGTGCGGCAAATCAAGGCCGCCAAACGTCCACTGGTCATTTGCGGCGGCGGCGTACGTTATAGCGAAGCGGGCCTTGCGCTGACGCACTTTTGCCGGCAGCATCACATTCCCATTGCCGAAACCCAGGCAGGCAAGAGCGCCATGCCCTCTGATAATTCCTATAATCTGGGCGGCATCGGCGTCACGGGAAACAGCGCCGCCAACGAAATCGCCAAACAAGCGGACCTGATCATTGCCGTCGGCAGCCGCTTGAGCGATTTTACCACCAGTTCCAAGTGGCTGTTTCGCGAGGAGTGCCAGTTCCTGAATATTAACGTCAACCTGTTCCACGCGCAAAAGCTGGACGCGGCCTATCTGCAGGGCGATGCGCGGGCGGTTTTGGAATCCCTGCAACTGCGGCTTGCGGCGGAAGGAAACGTGTACCAAAGCGAGTGGGGCGAAGAGATCGCCGCCGCCAAGGCTGGCTGGGCCAAAGAAATGGCGGCGCTGGCGGCCTACCACTATGAGCATGACAATCCGTTCGAGACGATCGTTCAGGCCAAAGATCCCGCCAGTGTGAACGACTTCATTCGGGACTTGGGCGGGACGCTGACCCAGACGGAGGCCCTTTGCCTCCTCCGCGAACGTATCGCTCCAGACGCCATCGTCGTCGGGGCCAGCGGCAGCTTGCCCGGCGATATGCAGCGTATGTGGGAAACCAACGCGCGGGACAGTTACCATATGGAATACGGATATTCCTGCATGGGTTACGAAATCGCCGCCGCACTGGGCTGCAAGCTGGCCGACCCGACGAAAGAAGTCTACGCCATGGTCGGCGACGGCAGTTTCCTGATGCTTCACAGCGAACTGGTAACCGCCATTCAGGAAGGCCAAAAAATCAACGTCGTGGTGTTCGACAACGCGGGCTTCGGCTGCATCAACAATCTGGAAATGAATCACGGCGTGGGCAATTTCGGCACGGAATTCCGCTGCCGGGACGAACGCGGCAACCTCAGCGGCGCGATGCTCAACATCGACTACGCCGGTATCGGCGAGGCGCTGGGGGCCGTAGGGTTCCGCGCCAAGAACAAAGAAGACCTCATTGCCGCGCTGGAAGCCAGCAAAAACGAATCCCGCTGTACGGTCATTGACCTGAAGGTTCTGCCAAAAACCATGACAGACGGCTATGGCAGCTGGTGGAACTGCGGGGTATCCGCCGTGAATGTCAGCGACAAAGGCGCGGCGTCCTATGCGGAAATTGAGGCTCAGCGCCGGAAAGCGAAACAGTACTGAACAAATTCGACCGAAAGGGAGCCCTTTTCATGTTCCAAAAACCATCCTTCCCCAAAGCGGCGCTGGCCCTGGCCCTCGGCGGCCTGAGCGGTTTTGCCGCGGCGGACCTCTGGGCCAACCTGCGGATCAAAGCCCTGCCGGACTTGCCAGAAACCGACGAGGACCCGAACCTCATCCATGACCTGCTGCTGTACCTGGAGCGGCCTGAACTGCGGGAGCGCGACGGCGTGACGCTGGACGAACCCTACCTCCTCCGGGCCGTCACCCCGGCGAAAGCC
This sequence comes from Oscillospiraceae bacterium, assembly GCA_031268095.1. Taxonomy (GTDB): domain Bacteria; phylum Bacillota; class Clostridia; order Oscillospirales; family Acutalibacteraceae; genus WRMQ01. Next base: position 155,363 of record JAIRXU010000017.1, read on the forward strand.
ATCATTGACGGACGTTTTGACTGTCTGGACTTCCGTATGCAGACCCTCCTGCGGCTCCAGTATGCCTATGGAGATACCATCCGTTCTATTTCGCCGGCAACCGCGCAGCTGATCGAAGACGCCTTCCTCGGCGCGAAGTATTGGATGACCGAACCGGGAGAGGACTCCGTCTGCTTCTGGTCGGAGAACCACCAGCTGCTTTACGCCGTAGCGGAATATTTGGCAGGGCAGTACTGGCCCGACCGGATCTTTACAAACGACGGGGCCGACGGGCGGGAGCACATGGCTCGGGGACGGCGGCGGATTGGCTATTGGATGAAGCAGCGTTTCACTTACGGCTATTCGGAATTTAACTCCACCAATTACTACCTCTATAATGTTGGCCCAGCGTCGAATTTTATCGAGTTTGCCGCGCCGGAAGACGCGCCGCTGGCCACCCGAATGAAGATGTGCCTGGACTTGCTGCTGTACGACGTAGCCACTGGGATGCAGGATTTCACCTTCACCGCGCCAACGGGCCGGGCCTACGTGTACAATATGACCGGCTCGTCCGGAGACAGGGTCCGGCTGCTGACGGACGTTCTCTGGGGGCTGCGGGACGACGCGCTGGACAGCACCCATTCCATGATGGTCAACTTCTACGCAATGTTCCGCCAGGGACTTTACGACTTCCCCGCCGCGCTGCGGGCCATCGCCCTCGACCAAACCCCGCGGGTTCTCCGCTCCTCTCACGGCCTCAACACCAGCGAACTGCCGGAACATCAATTCATCGGGCATGAGGACTGGCAGATCATGCGGCAGTGGAGCATGGAGGCTTTCACCAACCCTGAAGTGATCCGCAACACCGTGACTTACCTGGAAAAGAACCGGATGTTCTCCAATAAATTTGTCAATTATTTCAAGATCGTCAACGGCAAATTCCTGCGGCGCCCCCGGACCCTGCGCCGCGTAAGTGAAATCAGCCATCCCATGCCAAACGGCATTGCCATCCAGCGGGCCAATCTCTACCTCTGCAAAGCCCCGGGCGTCACCCTCAGCTGTGTTCAGCGCTACCATCCCGGCTCTTTCGGCGCGCAGCAGTTCCTGCAAACGGCGAATTTCGGCGGGAAGGCCGTCGCTTTCACCACCCATCCCGCGCGGGAAGAATCGGAACAAACTGTCGGCGGATACCCCGGCTATTGGGCGGGTTACGGCCGCGCGCCGCACATCGTCCAGCACGAAGGGGTGCAGCTGCTGCTTTTCCGAATTCCCAGACTTCCCGGCTTTCTGGAACTTTACCGCGTCCCGCAGTTCACCCATACGTACCTCCCCGAAGCTTACTTTGACGAAGTAACCGTCTCGGGCCGTTTCGCCTTTGCCCGGCAAGGGGACGCCTTCCTGGGACTGGTCGGCGGGGCCGAGCTGCAGTATCTCCCCCATTCCCCGGTTTCCGCCAAAGCTTTCCGCAATGGTCTGGAGGAATATCCCGAAATGCACTTTGACCTGATCCAGGAAGGCGGCCGGCCGTACTGGATCTACGAGATTTCCTCGGAAAAGCGGGAGAGCTTCGCGGCGTTCCAATCCCGCCTGCAACAAAATCCCGTGTGCTATGACGAAGGCGGAAGCCTTTGCTACCAGAGCGGCGGAAAGACCTACGCCACCGAGTTCGGCGGGGATTTCTTCGTTGACGGCGCGGCGCAGCCGCTGGAATACGGACGGTATGAAAGTCCCTATTGCACGGCCGGGCGCGGCGCGCGGGATTACATCTTCTCCTGCGGCGGCCACACCCTCCGCCTCAATTACGACGCATGCGTCCGGGAGGTGAGTGAATGAACCCGGACATCCAGCAGGTTTTTTCGCTGGCGGACGCTTCCGTTATGCGCTTCCCGCCAGAGCGCCTGCACTGGTCGTGGGGCCAGGCGCTCTATCTCTATGCTCTGGCGCAGATCGACGAACAGCAGGGCACGGACCGCTATACCGATTACCTGCGCCGTTACTACGACCACCATATTCTGAAAGGCTACCGGGTCAATACCTCCGACACGTCCGCTCCGGCTCTGGGCGCGTTTTATCTGGCTCAGAAAACCGGTGAAGAGCGGTACTGGGAGGTGGTGCGGCGGGTCCGGCGGTATTTCGAAACCGTACCGAAGGTCGTGGAAGACATGCCGAACCACCTCGGCAACGGACCGGAAAGCCTGATCTATCCCCGCAGCGTCTGGGTGGACAGCATCATGATGTACGGCGTGTTCACCAACTGGTACGCCGCTGCCGCTGGAGACGAACAGCTGCGTGCCTTCGCCGCCCGGCAGCCTGGCCGCTTCGCCCATTACTTGCGTGATGAAGACACCGGATTGTTTTATCATTCCTATTGGACCGCCTGGAAGACCCACTACCCCCGGCAGCCCCTTTTCTGGGGCCGCGGCAACGGCTGGGTGATGGCGGCAATCCCGCTGTTTCTGGACTATCTGCCCGAAGGGCCGGAGAAGGATGAAACCCGGGCGATCTTCCGTCGGCTGGCGGCGGCGCTCTTGCCCTGGCAGCGGGACAACGGCTACTTCCGGACCGTCCTCAACCGCCCGGACCAGACCTGCGAGGAAAGCTCCGCCACCATGCTGATCGCCGCCGGCTGGTTCTTCGGCTGCCGGGCGGGGCTGCTGGACGGAACCTACTATGACGCCGCCAAGCGGGCTTTCCGGGCGGTGGTGAACGACTTTGAGATCCGGGACGGCCTGCTGAGCATGCCGAAGATCAGCGGCCCTACTTCCGCTATCCAAGGAATCCCCTATTTCACCTATAAGCACACGCCGCGCCGGAATGACTGGCATTATGGGCTGGCCGCCGCGTTCTTCGCCGCGCTGGAATATCTCCGCCGCGAAGAGGGCCAACGGGAGGGCTGACGATGGACATCGGTCTGCAAACCTACACTGTCCGGACCCTCCTTCGCACCCCGGCGCAACTGGATCAGACATTCGGCCAGCTGGCAGGCATGGGGATCCGGCAGCTGGAGCTGGCTGCGGACTACCTCCCCCAGCCTTTCTCCCCGGCCAGCGCCCGCTCCATTGCCGCTGCCGCGAACCGGCACGGACTCCGGATCCTCTCCTGCCAGCTCAAATACCGCACCGCCGCCGCGGACCCCGCCCGGACGGCAGAATCCCTCCGCATCCTCGGCGCGCGGATTCTCACTAACAGCGTGATCGACCTTCGCCTGCTGCGGCAGGGCAGCGCGGGGGCTGCGTTGTACGGCGCGCGGCTGAATGCCTTGCGGGACCGATTGCTTCCGGAAGGCGTCGAGCTGATTCACCACAATCACCATTACGAATTCCTGCGACCAGACGGCCGGCCCGTGCTGGAAATTCTGGCGGAGACCTTCGCGGGCGGCTTCGCGCTGGATACATACTGGTGCCAAAAGGGCGGCGGGAATATCCTAACACTGCTGGAAACATTCGCCGGGCGCGTGCCGCTGCTGCACTTGCGAGACTACCAGATCAAGCCTTTCGGCCTGTTCGGCGGCGGAACGGACGCGGCACTGGGCCAGGGGAATATCCCCTTTCCGGCCGTGCTCCGGGCGGCGGAGCAGGCGGGTGTCCGGGCAGGGATGATCGAACAGCACACGGCCCGTCCGCTGGAAGAAATTCGCCGCAGCCTGGCGCACTTGCAAACCATTGACCATGAAATGGGGGTATTGTGATATGGCGACCGAAGTGGTCCAGACCGCGCACCGCCGGCGGTATGTCAGCGGCAGGGAAACGATGGCCTACGTGCTCTTCGATTCCTCCAAGAACTTTCATATCAACGAGTTCCAGACCCGCTTCGTCGTTGACGTCCTCAAAATCGACCTAGGCTGGAATTCTATCCTCAGCCTGATCAACGGGATTTGGGACGTCATCAACGACGGTTTTTTGGGTGCGCTGGTGGATAAAACCAACACTCGCTGGGGTAAATTCCGCCCCTACCTGCTGGCTTACGCCGGCCCGGGAACGCTTTTCATCAGCCTTTACTGGATGGCACCACTCTTCTTTGACAAAAACCCGCTGAACGCAGGAAAGATTATCTTCTGGCTAGCGCTGGCGATGCTTCTGGAGACGTTTTCCACCGTTCGGGAACTGGCGGAAACGGGGCTGTTGGCCAACCTCACTCCCAGCCCGGACGATCGGGTCCGGCTCTATACGCAGGCAGAAGTGATTTCCTCCATTTGGGAATCCATCCCACAGATCACCATGGGACTGCTCATCGACATGGTCAATCATAAGATGGTTTCGTTTTCCCTCCAGTCGGCTTTCGTCGGAATGGGAACATTCTGCGCCGCGGCGGGCGGCGTTCTGGCGATCTTCTTTGCGGTTTTCTCCCGGGAGCGCATTGCCCAGTCCCCAGAAAAGCATAATTACCGCGAGGGCCTCAAAACCATCCTGCGCAACCGCCCCATGCTGCTGATCATGATTTCAGAATTTCTCGGCGGCTTTTCGGTCACCACCTGGGAACATAACTATTACATCGACGTCCTGGGTTCCGAGTCCTTGCGCAACGTCGTCACGATCCCCGGCGCGCCGCTCTCCTTCCTCAGTTATACGTACATCAACAAAGTCCGGGCCCGCTTCCCGATCAAATCCCTGTGGATCTTTGGCCAGCACCTCAAGGATGTCTGCTCCCTGGGGATATTCCTGTTGGGCTCTGTCGGCGGCCGGGGCGCGAAAGGCCTTTACCAGAACCGGTGGCTGATGGTGGGACTGCTGATGTTCCGGGATATCTGCTACAAGGGCACGCTGTCGATTAATAAGATCATTCCGAAGGAAATCCTGCTCGACGCGCTGGATTATTGCGAATGGAAAAATGGCTTCCGTTCTGAGGGCGTGACACTGGCCACCAAATCCATGGCAGCCAAAATTGTCCGCAACATCATCAATTCCTTCACAACGCTGATTATGAAGGTCACGGGATATTCGCTGAACGCGGGTTTTGGCAATCAATCCGACCGGGCCAAATATGCGCTCTTCACCATGAGCCTGCTGATCCCCGCCGTCACCGGCTTCCTTGCGATCCTCCCAAAGCTTTTTTATGACCTTTCGGGCCAGAAGCGGGAGCAGATGTATGCGGAGTTGGCGGAAATGCGCACCGCCCGGCAGGAAATTTACAATGAGGCAGGATAGACGCATCATTTATTTTAATAAAGCAACAGGAGGCTTTTTCATGCAAATTCTGGATCAATTCCGCCTGGACGGCAAAATCGCGATCGTCACCGGGGCCAATACCGGCTTAGGACAGGGCATGTGTGCCGCGCTGGCTGAGGCGGGCGCGCGCGTCGCCGGGGCGGCCCGGCGGGACTGCGCGGAGACGGCGGCGCTGCTGCCGCCGGAGCAATTCGTTCCCATCCTCGCGGACCTCAGCGACCCTGGCGCGCCCGCACAGATCCTCCTGGAAACACTGGCCGCCTTCGGGCGGGTGGACATTCTGGTCAACAACGCCGGCATCATCCGGCGCAGCGACCTGCCCGATTTCACAGAGCGAGACTGGGACGATGTTCTGCAAGTCAACCTCAAAGCCCTCTTCCTGCTCAGCCAGGCGGCGGCCCGGCAGTTCCTCGCCCAGGGCGGCGGCGGAAAAATCATCAACATCGCCAGCATGCTCTCCTTCCAGGGCGGCATCCGCGTCCCCAGCTACACCGCCAGCAAAAGCGGCGTACGGGGTTTGACGATGGAAATGGCCAACGAACTGGCCCCCCATGGCATTCAGGTCAACGCCATCGCCCCGGGGTACATGGTCACCAACAACACCGCGCAGCTGCGCGCCGACGAAAAGCGAAACGCCGAGATCCTTGCCCGGATTCCCGCCGGACGCTGGGGCACCCCCGCCGACCTGGGGGGAGCCTGCGTTTTCCTGGCCAGTGCAGCATCCGATTACGTCAGCGGCGTCACCCTCCCAGTGGACGGCGGCTGGCTGGGGCGCTGAACCTAAGTTTACAAATTTCCATCCAAAAAAATTTTAAAAACGCTTGCATTTTTTAGATAAATCGTGTAAAATATGCATACCTATAAAGAAGTTTTTTGGGAGGAATGACATATGCATGACACGGCAGATGTTTTAGTAATCGGCAGCGGTCCGGCAGGTTGCTATTTTGCCCGGCGGATGGCGGAACAGGGATATCGGGTGCTGGTGATCGACGCGGCAAAGGCGGAAGATCTCGGCGCCCGCCTCCAGATCTTCCACACCGACAAAGAGCGCTTCGACAAAATGGGCGTTCCTCAGCCAAGGCCCGGTGACCCTGACTACCGAGCGGAATTCGCCGCAGGATCTTATTACGGCCCCTACGGGCAGTACATGAAGCGGAACGACGGAGACCAAAATATCGTTCTGGCGCAGTATCCCTTCCTGGTTTGCTCTTTACCGCCGTTCCTTGTGCGGTTGCGGGCCTGGGCGAAGGAAGCCGGCGCGGTATTCCAGGATGAAACGGCGCTTGAGGACCTGCTATATAACGAACAGGGCGTATGCGGCGCCTTGGTCCGGCGGGGAAACGAGTCCCTGCGGATTGCCTCGCGGCTGGTGGCGGACTGTTCCGGCCTGGGTGCTGTTGCCCGGCGGAAGCTCCGCAAACCAACCACCGTCGCGGACTTCGCCCTGGGCCCCCGGGACCTGATGTACATTGTACTGCACTATGTCCGCCTGCACAACCCTGAGCAGGACGCTCCCCGGCGGGCGGAGCATTGGCCTTATTACAAATCCTGGATCGCCCAGACCGGAGAACCGGACGTGGCGATCTTCGGCACAGGGGCCAACCTCTCCTTCGATTATGCGGAAATCTGTTACCGCCGTTTTCTGGACGCGGTGGAAACCCCGGCGGGGGAGGAAATCCGCTGCGAGCGCGGGATTGTTCCCTATCGCCCCGCGCCATACTCCATGGTCGATAACGGCTTCCTCTGCGCAGGCGACGCCGCCTGCATGAATAAATGGATTGGCGAGGGCATCTGTTCGAGCTGGGTTGGCTGCCAGGTTGCGGCGGAGGTCGCCGGGGCCGCCATGCACGGCGGTGCTTATCCCACCCGGGAATCCCTCTGGGCTTACAACGTTCGCTACAATACCACCCAGGCCGCCGATTTCGCTTACATCGTCGCCACCGCCGTCAACGCCGCGGACTGCTCCGCCGACGAGATGGACTACGAATTCCGTCGGGGGATCGTCTTCACGGACCAAGCCATGACCCGCATGAACCGGGAATACAATGCGGATATGCCTTTCGGTGAAATTCTCCAGCTGGTTGGGCGCGTGGCGGGCGGTACGCTGAGCGGCAATATCAGTTTCCGGACGCTGCAAAACCTCCTCAAAGGCATCCGCATCGCCTCGCTGCTCCAGCAGCACTACCGCCATTTCCCCCGCACCCCTGCCAAGTACGCCGCCTGGGCAAAGCGGGCCGACCGCCTCTGGGCCCGGGCTGGATCCATGGCGGACGTGACAGAACGCATGGAAGCCCGCCGCCCCGCGCCGGTCCCCTTGGCAACGAAAACGCCGGAAAAAGTCCTGCAAGATGCGAAGCGGTGAATCGTTTCACCGCCCTGACGTCGGCATAGGCCCCCCCCCATTCATTACTTGGAAAAAGGAGAATCTGCCATGCTAGCCAAAACACCGCCCATGGGATGGAATTCTTGGAATACCTTTGCCAATGACATCAACGAAGACCTGCTGAAAGAAACCGCCGACGCTTTGGTGAGCACCGGACTGAAGGACGCAGGATATGAGTATGTTGTCATCGACGACTGCTGGAGCCTGCCCGAGCGCGGGAAGGACGGCCGGATTGTCACAGATCCGGAAAAATTCCCCAGCGGGATGAAAGCCCTGGCGGATTACATCCACAGCAAGGGGCTGAAGTTTGGAATGTATTCCTGCGCCGGAACCCGCACCTGCGCGGGCTATCCGTCCAGTTTCGACCATGAGTTCGTTGACGCGAAAATGTTCGCCGACTTCGGCGTCGACTTTCTGAAGTACGATAACTGCAATGTTCCGCACTTCGCCAATAGCCCAAACCTTTACCGCCGCATCGGTCTGGCACTGAAAGCCAGCGGCCGGGATATCCTCTTTTCCGCCTGCAATTGGGGCAGCGACAATGTCGGCGAGTGGATCCGCTCCACCGGCGCGGACATGTACCGTTCCACCGGGGACATCTTTGACAACTTCCAAAGCATGAGCGATATCGCCAAAAGCCAGATTCACAACAAGCTGGCGTACGCCGGAAAAGGTTGCTTCAATGACGTTGACATGTTGGTCGTCGGCATGCACAACCAGGGCCACGTTGCCGACGGCGGCATGACAGATGAGGAATATCAGTTTCACTTTGCGCTTTGGTGCGTGATGCAGTCCCCGCTGATGATTGGCTGCGACGTGCGCCATATGAGCGACGCCACACGGCAAACCCTGACCAACCGGGAGCTGATCCGCCTCAACCAGGATCCGGAAGCCCGTCCTCTTTTCCAAGTCCGGGGCGGCGAGATCCGGAACGACTTCATCGGCTTTAAGCACTTGGCCGGGAACGAGTTCGCCCTGTGCTTCTTCAACTTCCATGACAGCCCCCGTATCCTTGAGACGGAATTTTTCGATTTCGGCCTGCCGGTCGCCAGCGGGCTGGGCCTGCGCCTGACCGACGTGATGACGGGCGCAGACGCCGGGGTGCGCAGCGACTACATGCGCGTCGCCCTGGGCGGTCACCGGTTTCAGATCTTCCGGGGCAGTCTGGTTGCGCTTTGATCGGCGCCATGGTCAACTGCATCCAATGCGGCGCGGCGCTCACGGCGGACGACGTCGGCCTGCACAAAAAACTGGTCAACCGCGGGGCAACGGAGTACTGCTGCCCCGCCTGTTTGGCTTCGCATTTTCATTTGGAAGAAATTCGGCTGCGGGAAATGGCTGAGCGCTTCCGCGCCCAGGGATGTCCATTGTTCGGGCCGAAACCATGAAATGATTTGGAGGGGTATTTCCCTCCAAATTTTTTTGTATTTTCCTGTAATATTTCTCCGTTTCGCGCGTTTTACTATTGCCAGGAGGTCGAACCACCGCGATCCTATCGGGAAGGACGGGAAACATGCCGGAATTCGAAGAGATCTACGCGCGGTATTTCTCCAGCGTATATTTATATGCCCGCCGGCTGACCGGAGACAGTCAACGGGCCGAGGACTTGACGGCGGAAACTTTATGCAAGGCGCTGGCGCATATCAGCCGCTACGACGAGCGCGGGGACATCCGGGTTTGGCTCTGCCAAATCGCCAAACACACCTGGATTTCCCAGCTGCGCCGGAGCGATCGGGAACTGCCGCTGGAGAGCCTGCCGGAACCGGAATCCGGGGATCCCTCGCTGACGCAGGCGCTGGAAAACCAGGACGCCGCGCGGCGGCTGCACGAATTGCTGCACCAAATGGAAGCGCCCTACAAGGAGATTTTCACGCTGCGGGTCTTCGGGGAACTGCCCTTCCGGCAGATCGCGGCTCTCTTCGGCAAAACGGAATCCTGGGCGCGGGTGACGTACCATCGGGCAAAAGTTAAAATAATCACTAAAATGGAGGATGATGAAAATGACACAGTTTGCTGACCAAATCTCCTGTCAGGTCTGCCGGGACCTGCTGCCCCTTTATGCAGACGGAATCACCAGCACTGAGAGCGCCGCGCTGGTGGAAAGCCACACAGCCGCCTGCGATTCTTGCCGGACGGAACTCGGACGCTTGCGGCTGCCTGCTCCTCTGTCGGAAGATACTCCCAAGCGCACCATAAAGCAGGTGAAAAAGCGAATTCACCGCAAGCGTCGCCTGGCCGTCACGGGCGCGGTCGCCGGAACAGCCGCGCTGCTGCTGCTGTTGCTGGGCGTACAGACGAAATTCCATCTCCCCGTCGAACTTCGGCCGGAAGATGTCGTGTCCGTGCGTTTTGGCGGCGCGGCAACGGAAGACCCGCTCCCCTACGGAAACGGCTTTCATGTACGGCCGCATGATCTTACGATTACTTGGAATATTGGCGCGTCGGATAAAATAGCCATCGACGCCCAGAATCACGTCAATCCTGACGGCAGCGTCACGGAATCGCTCTTCCTCTCCCTCAGTGTGACGCCCATTGCTAAACTCCTCCAGCCAGGCAAACAGCAGCGGGACTTTTCCGCCGGCCTCGCCGCCTACCGGCAGGACCCGGATCAGCCTGTTTCCGGCGACGCGTTGCCTGAACCATACGAGGTCAGCCGCCTGCGGATCTATTATGTCAGCCAGAAGGACCTGGATCGGTTCTACGAGCTCTCCCGGCCGATCCAGAATGCGGCAGGCGACTTCGTGGATCAGGCGCTTCTGGATGAATCCGGCGAGCTGCTGCCCGAGATCGCGAAGCTGGCGACGCTGATTTGGGAAGGACCGGTAGCGTGAGAAAAATAAAATAAACCAGCGGGCCTCTGCATGGAGGCCCGTTTTTGGGCGGAAACTTTTTTGAAACAATAAAAATATATTGACAAACGATAAATCTCATGCTATACTTTTCTCGTTCCAACGCATTCCCCAACGAATGGAGGTATTCCATGGAAAAAATCTGGACCCCGCGTCGCTCCGTGCGGCTGTCGCTGGTCGCGACGTATCTTTGCACTGCGCTGCTGCTGGTGCTGATATTCACTCTGCCGGCCCTGCTGCGTTGGTATTTTCAGTACTACCGCGGCGCGGAACCCCTGACCCATTTGCTGCTGACCGTGTTTTATGTTTGCTGCCCCGCCGGAGCCGGGGCGCTGGCGGCGCTGGCGCGCCTGCTGCATAACATTGAGGCCGGGCGTATCTTCGTCCACCAAAATGTCGCCATGCTCCGGGCACTGTCCTGGGCTTGTCTTTATGTGACCCTGGCCGCGCTGATCGCCGGCTTCTTTTACCTTCCGCTGTGGATGTTCGCCGGGGCTGCGGGATTCTTCGCGCTGATTTTGCGGGTGGTGAAGAACGTCATGGCCCAGGCGACGATTCTGCGGGAAGAAAACGATCTGACGATCTAGAAGGAGGAAGACGATTGCCAATCCTCATCAACCTCGACGTAATGCTTGCCCGGCGGAAAATGAGCTCCGGGGAACTGGCCCAGCGGATCGGGATCACCCAGGCCAATCTGTCGATCCTCAAGACCAATAAAGCCCGGGCTGTCCGCCTCGCCACCCTGGAAAGCCTCTGCCAAGCGCTGAACTGCCAGCCCGGAGATCTCCTGGAATACGTTCCAGAATCCAACGACAAGAGAAAGGAAGACACGCCATGAATGACCACAATCCCATCCCGCAGCCTCCCGGCGCAACCGCCCCCGTTCCCCCCCAAGCTCCAGGATCCCCGCCCCCCGGGTATCCTTGGCAGCCTTGGCCGCAGGGCGCGCCGCCCCTTCCCTCTCCGGTTCCGTTCCAACCGAAACCCCCAAAAAATCTCCCGGAGCATACCGCCGCCGATTCGTTCCTGGCTCTGCTGACCTTCGCGGCCGCGCTGCTGTTTTGGCGCTGGGGCGTTTGGGGCGGGCTGCGGCTGGGGTTCCCGGTTGCCTGCGCGGCATTCTATGCCCTGGTGACCGCCTTCGCCTTCCGCAAGCGCCCCAGCCGGGCCGGAAAGGTCCTGACCCCCATTCCCGTGCTCTGCGGCATCACCGCTCTGGGCCTCTCCGCTGTCTTCGCCGTCCAGTCGGACCCCCTTCTGCACGGCATCCTATTTCCGGTGATCTCCGGCCTAACGGCCATCTATCTGGCGGGAATTTACCAAGCGCTGCGGTATGACACTGGCAGTCTGCTGACGCTGGCGGATGCCGCACGGATCCTCTTCCTCCTGCCTTTCCTGCATATTGCGGATAGCTTGACCGTCCTTTTCCGGGGCGCGAAAGGCCAAAAATCCCGGATTGGATTGATTCTGGCCGGGGTGGGCGCTGCCGTACCGGTGCTGCTCATTTCCGGCGCGCTTCTGGCTTCCGCCGACGCCGCCTTTTCCGGAGCGCTCCAATTGATCCTTTCGCATATCAAAGATTTCCTCTTCCAGCTGCTGCTGGCGGTGCTGCTCTTTTTCCCGCTTTATTCCCTGCTGTTTTCACTGCATTGCGGCATGGAAACCTTCGACGGAAAACGCCGGGCGGAATTGCAGCCCGGCAAAATGGAGCCCGCCGTGAGCATCGCTTTCCTCAGCGCCCTCTCCCTGCTCTATGTCGGCTACCTCTTCTCCCAGCTAGCCTACTTTTTCAATGCTTTCCGAGGCATCCTGCCGCAGGATTACACCGTAGCGGATTATGCCCGGCGGGGCTTCTTTGAGATGTGCGCCGTCGCCGCGCTGAATTTGCTGCTGCTCCTGCTCTGGAACCGCCTGACCCGGCCAAAAGACGGCCATCCCCTTGCGGCGCTCCGGGCGCTGGGCGCGTTTGTCTGCGTATTTACGCTGCTGCTGATCGCTACTGCGGAATCAAAGATGATCTTATATATCCGCTCGTTCGGGATGACCCGTCTGCGGATCATGACGGCCAGCTTTATGCTCCTATTGGCGCTGGCGTTCCTGTTGCTGCTCGTGCGCCAGTTCATCCGCCGCTTCCCCTATATGCGCTTGTTCACCGTCACCGCCTGCCTGTTCCTGCTTGCCATGGCCTGGGCGGGGGTGGATCGCACAGTTCTGCGCTATAATACCTGGGCCTACCGCACCGGCCGCCTGCAAAGCCTGGACGTGGAGACGCTCAGCGAGCTCAGCGACGCGAAAATTCCCTACCTGATCCGTCTGGCGGACGACAAGCAGCCCCAGGTCAGCACGGAGGCCCAGCGGGCTCTCTGGCACTGGTTCTGCTCCCAATCCGGCGTCCCTTCCTATCAGTGGTTACTCTGCCTGCTGGACAGCGAAACAGCCCCCATCTCCCTGCGGGAATATCGGGACGATCGCAAAGACGTCTCCCTCGCGAGCTACAACCGCGACCGCCGCGCCGCGCTGGCCGCCATGGAAGCCTACCTCTCCAGCGAGAACTGCGCCTTCCGCCAAAAGTTCTGCATGATCTGCCACACCGTCGCTTTCAGTCCAGAGGATCACACCGACCGGGACCATTGCCCGCAAACGCTCTGGCGCGACGACTGGTGCGACGTCTGCGGCCGGATCGTCAAGGACCCCGGGGATCATGACGAGACCTGCTGGCGTTTCCTGGCTGTAGCGGAAGAATTTTGGTGCACTGACTGCCAGCGGGACGTGGATCCCCGGTACCCTGACACCCAACACGCCGATTTTTGCCCGAAGAGCATGCTTCAGGATAGTTGGCTGGAAAATCCCCTGTATCACTGGACCTGGGAGACCTACGATTGGGCCGCCTACCGCGCCGCCTTGGCCAAGGATGCGCCTCCATTTTGGATGAATTTTCCTTCCTTCTCCCGCCGCGGCGAGTGGATGTAGGTGATGCAAGAAAGGATGGTCTGTTATGGATCTGCGCTTGCAGCGGTTGCGGAAATCCATCTTCCTTCTGGCCCTGGCTTCGGCGGCGGGGATTGGGCTGCTGTTTCTCGCGTCCCGCGCGTTCCCCGCCGACGCAGTGACCGGTTCCAATGGCGACGTCCAGTTCGGCCTTGCTGCGGCGGCACTTGGAACTGCTGTATTGGCTTCTGCTGGCGGCGGCCTGCGGCGGCGCGGCGGCCTTCGCTGCCCTGGCGCTGCCGGAGAAAGCCTTGAAAATCGGCAGCGCGGCTGCCTTGGCGCTGCCCTTCGGCTTCCTGCTGAGTTTCTTCCTCGGCTGGCTCGCGCCGTTTTCCTCCCTGCCGGACCTGGTGATTTTGTCCCTCTTTCCGGCCACCGGAACGCTGGGGCTTGCTTTCGCCGTATTTTTGTTCCTGCGCCGCTGCCTGCCGCTGCTCCAGTTCGTAACGGGTTTCGTTAGCTGCGCGGTTCTGGGCCTGGGCTTATTCATGCGGTTCATCACGACGATGTAACAAAAAACCGGGAGACAAATCGTCTTCCGGTTTTTTCATATTTCACAGCTGCGAGAGGTCGTACGGCGTTTTCTGATACACAAAGTAGTTGATCCAGTTGGTGAAGAGCAAACTGGCGGCGCTGCGCCAGCGAAGCTTTGGGGTACGCCGGGGATCATCGTCCGGGAAATAATGAAACGGCACGGCGACGTCCAACCCCTTGCCGACGTCCCGGAAATATTCTTTGGCCAGCGTCTCCCGGTCGTATTCGCTGTGCCCCGTCGAAAAAACGTTGCGGCACTGCATGTCGGACACCAAAGCGACCCCGGCCCGGTCGGAATATGCCAGTATTTGCAGGTCCCGCACCTGGGCAATGTCTTCCCGGCGCACTTCCGTGTATCGCGAATGAGGCGCTAAGTACTCGTCATCCAATCCGCGCAGCAACGGATGCAGCGGATCCAGCATGCGGTGGGCATAAACCCCAGAAAGCTTTTTTTCCAGCGGATACTTTGGTACGCCGTAATAATAGTACATTGCCGCCTGCGCGCCCCAGCAGATATGGAACGTGGAATAAACGTGCCGTCGGCTCCAGTCAAAAATCGCGCGGAGCTCGTCCCAGTAATCGACCTGCTCAAACGGCAGCTGCTCCACCGGCGCGCCAGTGACAATCATCCCGTCATAGCGCTTATCCCGTACATCCTCAAAGGTTTGATAGAACTCCAGCATGTGCTGCTGCGACGTGTTTTTGGAGATATGCGTCGCCGTCTGCAACAAATCCACCTCAATCTGGATCGGTGAATTGCTCAGCAGGCGCAGCAATTGCGTCTCAGTCTCGACTTTGGTGGGCATAAGATTCAAAATGACGATCTTCAGGGGCCGGATGTCTTGGTGCATGGCGCGTTCCCGGCTCATGACAAAGATATTCTCCATTTCCAGCACACCCCGCGCGGGAAGGGATGCGTCGATTTTGATCGGCATTGGGAACGCTCCTTTCGGTTGATTTTCTTGTCTGGCTACTGGATGCCTTTGCGCTGCATGAAGTGGCAGGCCTTGCGCAGGATATTGCGGTCGTTTTCGAATCGCAAGGTGTGCATCGCCTTGTCGTAACTGAGCCAAATGTAATCCTCGATTTCTTCCTGCTGGATCACCGTCTGCTTGTCCAGCGTCTCCCCCAGGAAAATGGTGACGCTTTTTTCGACCTTCCCCTGAATTGTATATTCCGATTGGGAAGAAAATTCTGGCAACAGCCGGATGTGCAGCCCGGTTTCTTCGAGGACCTCCCGCTGTGCGGTTTGCTCACCGGATTCTCCGTCCTCCACGTGTCCCTTGGGGAAGCCCCAGTGGGCGCTGCGGCGGTTCTTGATCAGCAGAAACCGGATTTCGCTGTTGATCCGGCGGTATACCACCGCGCCGCAGGAGCGCTCGTAGAGGCAGATCAGCCGGCACGTTCCCGGCGGATAGGCGAAGCGGATCGCTTGCCGGATCTGCGATTCAATGTGACGGGATTTCTTCGGCGCAACAACCACCTGCCCGCCGCCGTCCCGGGGGAAGATCAGCGCAATGACGCGGCCGTCAAAGTTGCGGATGGGATGATGGATGCCGACGATGTACGCCCGTTCGGGCCGCTGGCCGCCGGGGAAATGCCACAGGGGTTCACCGCAATTGAGCTCGTACTGTGTGCCGTCTTCCTCCGAAAGCACAGACCCCATCGGATGGGTGACCCGCACACGGATATACTTGCCCAGCAGTAATTGCAGCCGCCCTGCGGCGGGGTTCGTCTCCATGGGCACGGGCCTCCTTTTCTCCTAAAAGTTGAGTATTTTATTATTATACACAATTCGGCGAAAAAAAACAAGCGGGTTGCGCGAAGAATTCGCCCCGCCCGCAAAATTTTTTTACCGCATGCCTCCGGCCTTACCGCTCTTTCTTCAGTTCCTCGATCCGATCCCGCAGGTACGCCGCGTGCTCGAATTCCAGCAGCTTCGCTGCCGCCTTCATCTCGACCGTCAGCTGCCGGATCATCGTTTCGCGTTCCTCACGGCTGAGGCGTTTGCCGGATTCCTTGCGGGTCTTCTTGTCCGTCTCCGCCTTGCTGGAAATTTCCAGAATGTCCCGAACTTCCTTGCGGATTGTCCGGGGCACGATGCCGTTGGCTTCGTTATAGGCCAGCTGCTTTTCCCTGCGGCGCTGCGTCTCAAGAATCGCCCGTTCCATGGAGGGGGTAACGCTGTCGGCATACATGATAACTGTGCCTTCCGCATTGCGGGCCGCCCGGCCGATGGTTTGGATCAGCGAAGTCTGGGAGCGCAGGAACCCTTCCTTGTCCGCGTCGAGGATCGCCACCAGCGAAACCTCCGGCAAGTCCAGCCCTTCCCGCAGCAGGTTGATCCCCACCAGCACGTCGAATTCTCCCAGCCGCAGGTCTCGAATGATCTCCATGCGCTCCATGGTTTCGATGTCATGGTGCATGTACCGCACCTGGATCCCGACATTTTCGAGGTATGCCGTCAGATCCTCCGCCATTTTCTTGGTCAGCGTCGTCACCAAGACCCGCTCCCGCCGGGCGGCACGCTCGTTGATTTCCGAGATCAGGTCATCAATCTGCCCTTCCGTCGGCTTGACCGTCACTTCCGGATCCACCAATCCTGTCGGCCGGATGATCTGCTCCACCACCTGGCTGCTTTCCTGGTTCTCGAATTCCCCCGGTGTGGCGCTGACGAAAATCCGCTGCCCCAGCCGGGCATAAAATTCATCAAAATTCAGCGGGCGGTTGTCAAAGGCGGAGGGCAAGCGGAACCCGAAGTTGATCAAAATATCCTTCCGCGCCCGGTCCCCGGCGTACATTGCCCGAACCTGGGGCAGTGTGGCGTGGGACTCGTCAACGAAAAGCAGGAAGTCCTTCGGGAAGAAGTCCAGCAATGTGAACGGGGCAGAGCCGGGCAGCCGCCCCGCCAGCACCCGGGAATAATTCTCGATTCCTTTGCAGAATCCCGTCTCCCGCAGCAACTCCATGTCATACTGGGTCCGCTGGCGGATCCGCTGCGCCTCAATCAGCTTTCCCTCGCTCTCGAACGCCGCCGCCCGGTCCAGCATTTCCGCCATGATGTCCCGTATTGCGTCTTCCAGCCGCTCCGGCGCAACGACGTAGTGAGATGCGGGATAGATTGCCACATGCTGGAGCACACCGCGGACTTCCCCCGTCAGCGCGGTGATCTCGCAGATCCGGTCAATCTCGTCCCCGAAAAACTCTACCCGGACAGCCACTTCGTTGGAGTAGACGGGAAAAATCTCCACTACATCCCCCCGTACGCGGAATTTGTTCCGGGTAAAGCTGATGTCGTTGCGCTCGTACTGAATCTCCACCAGCTTCGCCACCAGCGCCTCCCGGCTCTTCGGCATCCCGGGCCGCAAGGAAATCACCATTTCCCGATAATCAATGGGGTTGCCAAGGGAATAGATGCAGCTGACGCTGGCGACGATAATCACGTCCCGCCGCTCCGAGAGGGAAGACGTGGCGGAATGCCGCAGCTTGTCAATCTCATCATTGATGTCCGAGTCCTTTTCAATGTAAGTATCTGTCGCGGCAATGTAGGCCTCCGGTTGATAATAGTCGTAGTAGCTGACGAAATATTCCACCGCATTCTTCGGGAAAAATTCCCGGAATTCGCTGCAAAGCTGCGCCGCCAGTGTTTTGTTGTGCGCCAGCACCAAGGTTGGCCGATTCGTCTGGGCGATGATATTCGCCATCGTGAAGGTCTTCCCCGATCCGGTAACCCCCAGCAGAGTCTGGGTCGGGTACCCCAGCCGCAGTCCGTCCACCAGCCCGGCAATGGCCTGCGGCTGGCCCCCTGCCGGGGCGAATTCGGAATGCAGCTCAAAATGATCCATGCCGTTTCTCCTTCCCGTCGGTTACTCCCCCGCCAGCGCTTTCAGTTCCTCCGTGAACTGGTTCCCGCACCGCGCCAGTTCCCCCAGCACCCGCTCCACGCCGTAGGCCGTCTCATGCCAGTTTTCCCGGGCAATTCCATAAACGTCCACCGGCGCGACGGTCAGTTCCGTTTCCGGGTACGCCAGCTGGTAGCAAATCAGGCAGCGGCGAGCATGGAAGGATTTGCAGACAATCATCCCCGTACGGATGTCCAGGCCGCGCCGGTCCGTCTCCCGGCGGGAGAAAAGGGCGTTTTCTTTCGTAAAACCGGAGCGGTCTTCCCGCAGAATCGCCGCGTCCGGCACACCGTTTTTGCGCAGGACGTCGGCATAAAAATCGCAGTCGGTGCGGTAGCCGAGGTCATAGACGTCCTGTTTGCGCTTGACGCCGTCAAATTTTCCTGTCTTGACGCTCACGCCGCCGGAAGGCAGCAGCAACGGGGCCCATCCGGCATGGTAGAGCTCCGCCGCCCGCTCGGGAATCGCGGGGTCGCTGCCGCCGGGGAGGAAAAGAATATCCACCGGGCGGGGCGGATCCTCCAGAAAGATGAAATCGGTGACGTCCCGCAGAATCTCGTTGATCATACGAACTCTTTCCTCCTCGCCCTCGCCACCATCTCTCCGTACGTCGCCTTACATTGGGCAATATACGCCCGCACTTCTTCCAGCGTCGGCATGAAGCAGGAGCAGCCGTGCGCTCCGACGAGCAGCGACGCCGAGGCACTCCCCAGCTCCAGGCAATCCTGGATGTCCCATCCTTCAAACAAACCGAAAAGGAAGGCGGAAGCGTAACCGTCCCCGCCGCCAAAGGACTTCAGCGCCTGCACGGGGAAGGGCTTAATGCTATAACTCTCGCGGCCGGTGTAGGCAGTGGACCCCCGTTTGCCGTGCTTGATCACGACAATTTTGGCGTTTTTGCCCTGCCAGTAAGCGGCGGTGGCCTCATCAGTTCCAGGCAGGCCAAGCAGCGACTCTGTCAGGTCGTATTCCTCCCGGCTGCCCAAAATGACATCCGCCGCTTCCGCCGCGCGGGCATAATACACCGCGATTTCGTCTGTGTTTATCCAGTTATACGGACGGTAGTCAATGTCAAAGACAATCGGCGTCCCTAGCCTTTGGGCAAGGACGATGGCCTTGAAAGCCGCCTCACGGGAAGGACTCTGGGCCAGGGCGGTACCGGAAATCAGCAATGCCTTGGCCGAACCGATATACTCTTCGTCAATGTCCCTCGGCTCCAGCGCTAAGTCCGCAATCTGATTGCGGTACATCAGAATACTGCTCTCGTCCCGGCTGAGGATTTCCGTGAAGGTCAGGCCGATCTTCTCGCCGTGTTCGCAGCGGCGGATCCGGCTGGTATCGACCCCCTCCCTCTCGAACTCGCCAACGACATAGTCGCCGAAGCGGTCGTCCGACACCCGGCAGAAAAAGCCGCACTTCTTGCCCAGCCGGGCCAGCCCGACGGCGATATTGGCGGGGCTCCCGCCAAGGTATTTTTTGAACGTCGTGCTTTCCGCGAGGGTCTGAAAGTAGTCCACTGGGTTGAAATCAATCGCGGCCCGGCCCAGCAGGACCAGGTCATAGGGGCGCGCAGGGTCAAAAGACAGACGGGGCATGATGCGTTCCTCCTCCAATTTTTAATTTGGTTTTTGAGCCTAGTTTGTTGTGATTTTTTAGGGAGCCCCAGGGCCGCTCCCTTCCGCAAACCATAAGATCTGCCGCTTCGTGCTCTCGTATACCGCTTCCGCCATCGCGGCGCTCAGGGAAAAGTAATCCCCGCCCCGCCCCGCCTGCGTCGTTGCGCTCTGATATAGTGCGTCGAAGCTCGCGGTCGCGATATTGACCTTGCAGATCCCCAGCCGCGCCGCCCGGGCGAGGTCTTCCTTGGGGATCCCGCTGCCGCCGTGCAGCACCAGCGGCGTCTCCGGCAAGCGGCGCCGAATCTCCTCCAGGATGCCGAAGTTGAGCTTCGGCTTGCCGCGGTAGTGCCCATGGGCATTGCCGATGGAAACCGCCAAGGCGTCGCAGCCGGACGATTTGGCAAACGCTTCGGCCTGTGCCGGATCGGAATGCAGCGCCTCGGCCTCGGGTCCGCCCTCGCTGCCGGAAAGTACGCCGATTTCCCCCTCCAGCCAGACGGAATTTCCCTTGGGACGTATGGCGGCGGTCCGGACAATATTCTCCTCCAGCGGAAGGGCGGAACCGTCAAACATGACGCCAGTGAACCCGTACGCCAACGCTTCCGCAATGACGGCGGGGCTCTCGCCATGGTCCAGTTGGACCGCAACGGGCACCGACGCCGACCGCGCAGCGGCAACCATCAGCGGGCCCAGCAAGGCCAGCGGGGACGTGGGCAAGCGCTTTTCCGCAACTTGCAGCAAGATCGGTGAGCGCAGTTCCTCCGCCGCCCAGAGGATCCCCCGGGTCATCTCCAGGTTGCCGGTATTGAACGCGCCAACCAGCCGCCCGGCGCGGAAGGCGGGCAGCAGGATATCGCGGGGTGAAACAAGCGGCATGGGGCACCTCTTTCTATTGGGAGGGGTTCCCTCCGTTGACGGTTTTTATTATACCATGCCCGGGCCACAAAAACAAGAGGCAACTGCCTCCGCGGGAAAAAAGAAGTCCCCTCTTCCGAGGGGATCCGCTATGTTTTCATCCGTACCGCTCTTCCAGGAAATCTTCTACCAGATCCCGCACATGACACAGCGCGACGTCATTCTCGCGCAGCAGCCGTTCCAATTCCCGCGCTTCCGCTTCCTGTGTGCAAACGTCCTCCATAACCAGCAACGGATCGCCCTCCCCTGCGCCGCCGCCCCAGACCAGCAACTGATATCCCGCGCGAAGCTCGATCTTTTCCGCCGGATCTTCCCAGGCGCTGTCCGGATCCGGATACAATATTTTGCCGCAACAGAACACTAGCCGGCTATTTTGTTCGGTTTCTGTCATAATTTGTCTCCCCCTTGTTGTTTGTTTCCAGCGGATTTTAATTCCACCTCTATTATGTGACATTTTGGATCTATTGGCAATACCATTATGGTTTATTTTGTATTGACAATTTTTTCCTTCGCTAGGTGCGGTGGATTTTGTCGTTGCCGCTCCGTCTGCTTAACGCCGACGCACCGGCCGGTTGGCAGCAAATATTCCTCCCAGCCCACCACTTATTAATTGCACCAAAAGCAATATTATTGCATGAATTCCCGCGCCGCCGCGCACAGCGATCAGCGATGCGCCCAGCAGGCAGAGGTAGAGGGGCAGCACCGTCAGGACGCCCATGACCAGCCCCTGCCGCCGGGTGGGCCGCACCCCCAAATACCCTGCGACTCCGGCAGAAAATCCCGCCGCCGGAATGGATACCAGCGGAAGCAGCCGCTGCGAAAGATCCGTCCGCAGGCAAACGCCCGCCGCCACCAGCAGCAGCACGAAAAATACCCCCGCGCCGACGGCACTGCAAAGCAAAATCCGGCGCACCAGCATGACCCAACTGAGCTGTGCTGTTTCCCCCTGCCGATTTTGCCGCGTCTGCCGCGATTTTTTGTGACCGTTATGCCCATTGTGCCCGCCGTCTTTGCCGTGCATCGCCGACCATCCCTTCCCAAACAATATAAAAACCACACGCCCCATTGATATGAGGCGTGTTCTGAAAATATGCTAATCACGGACGGGAAAGCGCGGCCCCAGGCGGGATCCTCACTCTTCGTCTTCTTTGTTCTTCTTGCTCTTCTTGCGCTGCTTGCCGCTGGCCTCCAGCTTCGCGGCCTGAGCTTCCGCCTGGGCCTTCTTGGCGGCCTCGCGTTCCTCCTGGAGCTTCTCCTGCTGGGTATTGTTGACCCCTACAGCGGAACGGGTAATGCGCAGCTTGGTGCGGTCCGCGCCGGTCTCCAGAATCAGGCTGTCTTCCTTCACCGTCACCACCCGGCCCATGATCCCGCCGATGGTCGTGATCTCGTCGCCGATCTGGAGGTTATCCCGCATGGCCTGCTCTTCTTTTTGGCGCTTCTTCTGCGGCCGGATCATGGTGAGATACATCACACCGATCATGACCGCCATCAGCAGAATCATCTGCCAGCCGCCGCCCTTCGACCCCTCAGCGGTACTCCCCGCGGCGCCGCTCGCAGACGACAATAACGCAATCCAATTCATGAAACCTCTCCTTACTTTTTCGTTGCCGCTATTCCTAGCGCACATCTTTGATCATGCTATTATACCGCGTTTTCGCGGCGGATGCAAGGCTTTTTTGACAAATGCGGCGTACAAATCCCGCCAAGGACGAAATTTACAGATTGTTCAAAATCTGCATCCGCTCCCCTTGATAGTAGACTTCTGTCCCGTCCGTATCCCCTTCCAGGGCGCACTTGGTCAGCTTCCCGCCGCGCCAGGCAAGGGATACGCGGAGGTTGCCGTGCGCCCGCAGACCGCTGACGCTGCCGTCCGGCCAGCCGGCAGGCAGGGCGGGGAGCAGCAAGAGACGGCGGCCGTCGGATTGCAGCAGCATTTCGTTGATCCCGCTAACCGCGCCGAAGTTGCCGTCGATCTGGAACGGCGGATGGGCGTCGAACAGGTTCGGGTACGTTCCGCCGCCGTTGGTCATGTTGAAGCCGGTGCTCGCGGCCGGACGCAACTGCATTTCCAGCAGACGCAGGGCATGATCTCCGTCCCGCAGCCGAGCCCAGAAATTGATCTTCCAGCCGAGGGACCAGCCGGTCCCCTCGTCCCCCCGGATCTCCAGCGTCCGCCGGGCCGCCCGGGCCAACGCGGGGGTGCGGTCTGGGTCGATCAACCGGGCAGGGTGCAAGGCCAAGAGATGGGAGACGTGGCGGTGATGCACTTCCACTTCCTCATGTTCCGTGTCCCACTCCAGCAGCTGCCCCTGGGAACCGACCTCGAACGGCCGCAGGCGAGGCAGCGCGGCCCCAATTCGCCTGGAAAAGTCGTCGTCAATTTCCAGCAGGGCGAAACACTCTTGCAGCCGCCCGAACAGGTCCTTTGTGATTCCCATGCTGATGGTGCTGGTTTTCGCCAAAGCGAGGGTCTCTCCCTGGTATAGGAAGCGGTTTTCCGGGGAGGTGGAAGGTCCGATCACAAGGTGACCCTCCCCGTCTTCCACCAACAGCGCCAGTAGGAATTCCGCCGCCTTTCGGAGAATGGGATATGCGGTGTCCCGCAGAAACGCGGAATCCTTGGTGTAGGCGTAGTGCTCCCAGAGCTGGCCACACAGCCACGCGCCGCACAGCGGGAAGAACGACCAGCAGGCATTTCCCTGGGACGGGGCGCAAAAACGCCAGATGTCCTGGTTATGGTGCACAGCGAAGCCGGGCGCGCCGTAGTGAACCCGGGCGACGTCCTCCCCCGCCTCGGCCAGTTCTCCGAGCATCCGGACCAGCGGCTCGTCTAACTCCGCCAGCCCGGCGGCCAGCAGCGGCCAGTAGTTCATTTCTGTATTGATATTGGTCGTATAGTTGCTGAACCAGGGCGGATCCATCTGGTCGTTCCAGATTCCCTGAAGCGTCATCGGCTGGGTGCCGGGGCGGCTGCTCGCGATGGCCAGGTAACGCCCGTAGTTATACAGCAACACGGGCAGGGACGGGTCCGCCTTGTTTTGCTGGAAGGCGGTCAGCCGCTGATCCGTCGGCAGCGCGGCGTCCTCTTCGCTTCCGCCCTCCAGCTGCAGAACCACCCGGTCGTAGAACTCCCTGTAGTCCGCCAAGTGCGCCGCCCGGGCAGTCTCGTACTCCCCGGAGAAACCCTCCAGGCGCGCCATCAACGACCGTTGGTATTCCTTTCCCTCTAAAAAAGGATGCTTGTTCCAGCCGGCAAAGCTCGTCTCGCAGGAAAAATACAGGGTAACTTCCGTCGCGTTTTGCATTCGCAGAAAATCTCCCGCAGCAATTTCCCCGTCGGAAAAGGCGCGAAGTCCCGCGAGGAACTGGATTCCCCGGCGCGCCGGGTCGTCGAAATACTGGTGGGGCTCGTCCGGGCGGTCATAGTCCCGGGCCACCAGGTATGCCCCCGGGCATTCGCCATGCAGCAGGAGGCAGCCGGGCGGCGGATTCCCGGACACTGCTTGGGATTTCAGCCGCGTCGTCAGGCTGACCTCGCAGGCAAAGGGTCGGTCGGCAGTGAGGCGCAGGACCAGCGCCTGCGCCGGAAACGAGGCAAAGCATTCCCGGCGGAACGCCGTCCCGCCCTGGCGGTACGCAACAAAGGCCGTGGCGGTGGAAAGATCTAAGCCCCGGCTGTAATCGCTGATCTCCCCGGCCGCATCAAAGGCGACGGTCAGCTCGCCGAGAGGCAGATACGCTTCGCAATGGGTGGACTGGAATTTCTCGCTTTCGACCAACTGCGACGCGGCGGCGAGGTCCCCTGCCATCGCCAGCTCCCGCGCCCGCCGGAAGAGGTCCGCCGCGCCGGGTACGGTCTTTCCACCCGGGAGACCGGACCAGATCTCGTCGTGGTTGAGGGCGATGCGCTCCCCCTCCGCCCCGCCGTACATCATGCCGCCCAGGTGCCCGCTGCCAACCGGCAGCGCCTGGATCCATCGCTGCGCCGGCTGATCGTACCAAAGAAGATGCTCGTTGGCCATGTCAAAATTTCCCCCTGTCAAAAAATAGCTTACCAGTTTGCCTATTGTACCATAAACGGGCGCAGGATGCAAGAGCGTTTTCGGGGAAGCGGGGTGCGGAATGCATCTTCTTTTAAACTTCTCTTGCGTCCCGCCCAAAAATCTGCTATCATAGACGTATTGCTTCCAGTAACAGGAGGGTGACGCCATGTTTTACGCCAACGAAAAGCCGGACCGGGGATCCACTTCCGCGCCGGATCATATCATGCTCAGCATCTCAGGCGACGCGAAAACCAGCATGACCGTCAGCTGGCGCAGCAGCGCGGAGATTCCGGCGGGGTATGTCCTGCTGCGTGAAGCCGGCAAAGAGGACTGGCGGCGGGCCGAGGCGGCAAGCGAGGTTCTGCGCAGCGACATCGACGTAAGCCGGTTCTATTGGGCGGCCTTAACGGGTCTGCACCCGGGGACACAGTACGAGTACACCGTCGGTTCGGCGGACTGCCGCGGCGGGCCGTTCTTTTTCGAAACAGAGCCGGAGAACCTGACCCGTTTCCGGTTCCTGCTGCTTTCTGACCCGCAGCAAAACCAACCTTGGGATTCTCCGAGCTACGAAACGCCCCGCCGGGTCATCCGGCAGGCCCTGGCAGCCTATCCCGACATTCGTTTTCTTCTCTCCTGCGGTGACAACTGCGACAACGGCCAAAACGAACTGCAATGGAACGGGATGTTTTCGGGCCTTGCCGGGATCATCGAGGGCCTGCCTTGGATGATGGCCACCGGCAACCACGACAACCGGGGCTATTTGACCTACCTTCCGGAACCGCTCGGGAAATTCTACCTCGAGCACGCGGACTTCTTTGACGCGCAATTCGCCCGGTCATATCCCCAAAACGGCCCGGAAGGCTACCGGGGAGAAAATTACTCGTTTGATTATGGCAGCGCCCACTTCACGGTTCTGGGCATCAACGCGCCGGAAACGGTAGCGGACTGGGCGTATGAGGACCTCCGGCATACCCGCCAGCGCTGGAAGCTGGGCGTGTATCATTTCCCGCTGTATCCCCTGATGCCCGAGGGGGAGAACGGCGGCGGCTTCGCCCGGCTGCGCAAACCGATCGAACAGGGGCGGCTGGATGTGCTCTTTTCCGGCCATGCTCACGCCTTTGCCCGGACCTTCCCGCTGCTGCGGGACGAGCTTTTCGACCGTCCGTCCCAAGGGGTGGTGCACTATACCGTCGGCAATGCCGGAAGAAACAGCTACATTTCCAACGCCCGCAAGGTCTGGCACAGCGCCTATTACCAGCAGGAGGAACCTCTGTCCATGGTCTGCCTGGCAGAGATCGACGGGGACCGGCTGACCGTCACGGCGCTGCTGGAGGACGGCCGCACGGCGGACTTTTTCCGGCTGGACAAAACTGCGGACGAGATCTTTCCCCCGGCCCTGCCCCCCGTCTTCCGCCGCCCGCGCCTGGCCTTCAAGGGCGACCTGCTGGAACTCGGGGCCCGGGGCGTCGCGCCGCAGGAGAGGGAAGACCGCTGGTTTGTCCCCGCCGGCCCTCTGATCCAGCACATTGGCGGAACCGTAACGAAGGAACCGGGCCGCGTGACCGTAACCGCCTACGACCGCACGGCGCAGTTCTCTGAGGGCAGCGCGGCGGCGCTGGTGGACGGCGCGGCCTTCCCGCTGACGGGGACGGTTTTCCGGGGTGACCGGGGGCAGCTCTACACCGCAGCGGAGGACCTTTGCGTTATCTTTGGCATGGAGTATCAATATGCCGCCCGGAACAATTATCTGAATTTCGATCATCCGTCGGAAAACATCGTCCTTTCGGCGCAGCCATAAAAAAAACCGGCTTGGGGCGCCCCGCCAAGCCGGTTCGTTTATTTTCGGAGCAGCGCCGCCGCCTGGGGATCCAGGTAAACCTGAACGTCCGGATGCTGGCGCAGGGCCGTGGCCGGGCAGCGGGGAGACATCTCCCCTTCCAGCATGATCTTGACCGCATCCGCCTTCGCGCCGCCGGTGGCAATCAGCACAATCTGGCGGGCCCGGAGGATCGCGCCGACCCCCATCGTCATGGCGTAGCGCGGCATGGGGATATCGTCGAAATAGATGGAATTTGCCGCGATGGTGCTGCCGGTCAGGGCCGTCTTGTAACTTTCGGCGGTAAAATTCTCAGCAGGCTCGTTGAAGCCGATGTGTCCGTTGCGCCCGATGCCCAACAGCTGGATATCAATTCCTCCGGCCTTTTCGATGGCCAGGCGGTAACGCTCGCTCTCGGCGAATTCGTCTTCCGCGTTGCCGTTGAGGAAGCCGGTGTTTTCCGGCGGGAGATCGACCCAGGAAAACAGCTCCTGCCGCATAAAAGTATGGTAGCTGTTCTTGTGATCCTCTGGCAGGTCGCAGTATTCATCCAGGTTGAACGTCCGCACCCGGCGGAAACTGACCTCTCCGTTCCGGCAGCGCTCCGCCATGCGGCGGTACGCCGGGACGGGGCTGGCTCCTGTCGCCAGGCCCAGCACAGCGGCAGGCTTCTTCTGGACAAAGCGGCAAAACAGGTCGCCGACGGCCCGCCCGATGGCGGCTTCATCTTCCAGGACAAAAATATTCATTGATGTTCCCCCCGGTCAAAATTTCAAATTCACTATTGCTATCCGCTTATATCCGTCCGTCCAGCCGGTCCGCATGGGCGGCGCGGAACGCCTCAAACGTCCCCACCGCGATTTCTTCCCGGATCCGCTCCAGGAGGCGGTTGTAAAAAAACAAATTATGGATCACGCAAAGCCGCATCGCCAGCATTTCCCCGGCCTTGAACAGGTGACGCAGATAGGCGCGGGAGTGCCGCTGGCAGGTCGGGCAAGCGCACTGGGGATCGATGGGCCCTTCCTCCCGCTCGTATTTGGCATTGTGGAGGTTGATAATCCCCGCCCAGGTATTGAGGTGCCCGTGGCGGGCGTTGCGGCTGGGCATCACGCAGTCGAACAGGTCAATCCCCCGGGCAACGGATTCCAGGATATTCCCCGGCGTCCCGACGCCCATGAGATATCGGGGCTTGTCCGGCGGCATATGGGGTTCCACGCGGGAAATGATCCGGTACATATCCTCTTTCGGTTCCCCCACCGCCAGGCCTCCGATGGCATAGCCATCCAGGTCCAGCGCGCGAATCGCCTCCATGTTGCGTACCCGCAGTTCGTCGAAGGTACAGCCCTGGTTGATCCCAAAGAGGAGCTGCCGGGGATTGACGGCATCGTGCAAGGCGTTGCAGCGCGCCATTTCCTCCTGGCAGCGGACCAGCCAGCGCACCGTCCTGGCGCAGGAAGCTTCCGCGTAAGGCAGCTGCGCGGGATTGGCGACGCATTCGTCAAAGGCCATAGCGATGGTGGATCCCAGGTTCGACTGAATACGGACGCTCTCTTCCGGCCCCATGAACACCCGTGCGCCGCTGATGTGGGAGGCGAAGGTCACGCCCTCCTCCTTGATGTTGCGTAACTTTGCCAGAGAAAACACCTGGAACCCTCCGCTGTCGGTGAGGATTGGGCCGTTCCAGCCCGTGAAGCGCTGCAATCCCCCCAAGTCTCGGATGAGTTCATCCCCCGGGCGCAGATGGAGATGATATGTATTGCACAGCATCACCTGGGTGCCCAGTTCTCGCAGATCGTAAGCGGACAGCGCTCCCTTGATCGCCCCGCAGGTGGCGACATTCATGAAGCCAGGCGTCTGGATATCGCCATGGGGCGTAACGAACACCCCTCGACGGGCGTTTTTTTGCTGATGAGTCAAGCGGAACATAACGTACCTCACGTCCATGAAATAACAGTTGGCATTATAGCACAAAAACAGAAGCGTGTCAAATGACTTTTCTCTGGTATTTTCCCGCGTGGTGTGATATAATGCTGCTATCAAGAATCATGGAGGATGTTTTTTATGGAGCAAACCATCTACGGCAGGCAAGTCAGGAAAAGCCGGACCATCCTGCTGCTCCGCGTCGCGGCGGGTGTGCTGCTGTTTGCCCTCGGCGTGACGCTGACGGTTGTGCACAGCCGCCAGGTCGAATCCCGGCGCGCGGACCTTGCGGCGCGGGACGCAGACAGCCTCCCCGCCGGGACGCTAGCAAAAATAACCAGCGGCGGCTTTGAATACTCCGGTATCTATGATTTCAAAAACGGCAAGCGGGACAAACCAACGGCTTATTACTATTTCGTCCTCCAAGGAGACCGGTTCGTTGTTGTACGCAGTCCGCGGAATTACACAGACGAGATCGGAGATTCCGGCCGCCCGGACCGCACGTTTTCCGGCCGGCTAGCAGCTGATCCGGACCGGGAACTGTTCGTCGAAGCACTGGCAGACCTCTACGACCTGCCGGAAGAGGAGGCGGACGCGGCGCTCCGCGTCCATATCCTCGGCGCGGAAGGGAAGCAGGACGACGCCCTCTGGTTTCTGATCTGCATTCCCGGAATCCTGCTGGCGGCGTTCAACGGCAACAGCCTGCGCGGCCGCCGGAAGCTAGAGGAACGGATGGCGGCCTTCGGTGATCCGGCGTTTGCGGCGCAGCAATTCGAGCGGGAAGCCCGGGACGGACAGCGGGAGGACTTTGATAAACTCACCCTGACGGAGCATTGGCTCTTCAGCCGCGCGGCGGACAATACCTTCCTCTTTCCCCTGCGCGAGATTGTCTGGATGCACAAGACCGTCACCCAGCACCGCACCAATGGTATCCCCACTGGCAAAACCTACAGCCTGAGCGTTTACTTCAGCGACGGCGGCAGCCACACCTTCCCCGCCAGCAAAGGCGGCGTGGACCGGGTTCAGGAAGCCTTCGCCCGCCGCTGCCCCGGCGCCCTCGTTGGGTTTTCCCCGGAACTGGAGGCCGACTGGAAAAAGGACCCGCAGCAAGTGATCCGCAGCATCCGGAAATCCTAAATTAATTATTCGTGCAGCATTGGAGGTATCCTATGGCAATTCGCAGACTGGACCATGCCTTGGCGCTGGCGGGACTGGGCTCCCGGAGAGAAGCGGCAGCACTGGCGCGGTCTGGGGCAGTGACCGTGAACGGCGTCACTGCCCGGGCCGGAAGCCAGAAGATCGACACAGAGGGGGACAATGTCGCCGTCCGCGGTCAACTCCTGCGCCTGGCAGAGCATCGCTACCTGATGCTGCACAAACCCGCCGGGGTGATCAGCGCCTCCCGGGATCCGAAGACCGCCACCGTCTTGGACCTCGTGCCTCCGGCGCTGCGGCAGCGGGACCTTTTCCCCGCTGGGCGGCTGGACAAAACCAGTACGGGGCTGCTGCTGGTCACCGACGACGGCGCGCTGGCCCATGCTCTGCTCTCTCCCCGCAGGCATGTCGCCAAAACCTACCTCGTCACCCTCCGGGAGGAAGCAACGGAAGCGGACGCAGCGGCCTTTGCGGCGGGGATGCGCCTGCCCGCGTCAGAAGGCCATCCTCCGGCGGACTGCGGCCCGGCGGCACTGGAAATTTTACCTGAGCGCCAAACGCTGATGGTGCTGCGGGAAGGAAAATATCACCAAATCAGGCGGATGTTCGCCGCGCGCGGCAACGAGGTCCTGGCGCTGCACCGCATTGCCATGGGCCCCCTGCGGCTGGACGAACGCCTTGCCCCCGGAGAATGCCGGGAACTGACGGAGGGGGAAGTGACGGCGCTGCGGAATCCGGCGGAAGGAAAGCCGCAGGGCAACGTTTTGCCGAACGGCCTTCCGCAAAGCGATATTAGCGATATTAAAAATTTTCAACATTTTTGAAGTATCCTGTCCCGCCGCCCCGTTATAGTGAATGACGAGCTCGCATACATACCGCCGGCACGGCCATTGGCCCGGCTGGGCAGAGGGGGGGAGGACCATTGATAGGGACGCCGTGTTTCGGCGGATGATGGAGACCTACGCCAAACTGATCTACCACCTCTGCCGCCAAGCCTGCGGCGACGACTTCGCAGCAGAAGACCTGACACAGGAAACTTTTCTCGCCGCATACCGGCACTTGGACCGCTTCGACGGGGCGCACGAAAAAGCCTGGCTGACGCGGATTGCCGCCAACAAATGCCTGGACTACCTGCGTTCGGCGGCGAAACGGCGGCAGATTCCCGCCGAAGACGGCCAGTTCGAGGCCCTCCCCGCTCCGGACGCGGAGTCGCCGGAAAGCGCTTTCTTCGAGCGCCACTGGTCCGAGGCCTTACGGAGTGCCTGCGCTTCCCTGCGGGAACCTTACCGGAGCCTGGCGCTGTCGTACTACTGCGAAGGGACGCCTCTGGCGCAGATTGCGGCGGAGCGAGGAGAACCGCTGGCCACCGTCCAGACCCGGGCCTTCCGGGCCAGAAGTATGCTGCAAACCATCCTGAAGGAGGAGATCCGCGCATGAACCACATCGAAGACGAAGCCTTTCGCGGCCTGCTGGGCGGATCTCTTCCGCCGGAGACCCTCCGCCGGGTGCTGGAACACGTCGCCTGGTGCGACGGCTGCGCCGGACGGCTGGCGGAGCTGACCGAGGCCCTGCCCCCGCCGGAACTCCCGGCGGACCTGACGGACCGCATTTATGCGAAGGCGAAGGTCGTCCCCTTCCCGCAGCAGCGTCAGAACCGGCCAGAAAGCCTGCGTTCCTTTACGCTGCGGGTGCTGGCGGCGATGGCGGCAACGCTGATCCTGCTCTTCTCCGGCACATTCCACAAACTCGGGCAGCTGGATTTCAACGCCGTATCCCAGGCCGTGCACCAATCCGTCGTTGGCCTGACCCAATTCACTGACCAACTTTTCACAAGCAAGGAGGATTCACGCCGTGCATCCCAATCCCAACAAATTTCTTAGTTTTATTTGGTCCCTGATCCCCGGCGCGGGGCACATGTATCTCGGTCTGATGCGGCGGGGGATTTCATTCATGGGGGCGTTCGCCGGAGTCATCGCCGCTGTGGCGGTTGGCGAATGGATGCTCTTCAATTTTATCGTGCCAGCCATCGCGCTGCTGCCGCTGATTTGGTTCATTAGCTTCTTTGATTTCTGGCGGTTCCAGCGCATGTCCGCCAGCGACCGCGCGCAGATAAAAGACGATTTTCTGCTGATCCATTCGTCGGAAATCGACTTTAAGCTGCCGAAGCTGCGGGCCAACCCCAAGGTTTACAAATGGGGCGGAATCGCGCTGATCGTCGTCGGCGTCGATATCCTGAGCAGCTTTCTGTTTAACATGTTCCGATTTGGCCGGCTGGACGCACTTTTTCTGCGGCACCCCAATATTGAGCATCTGTTCTATTCGCGCAACCAGTTGCTGGCCGCGCTGGTGATCGTTTTGCTGGGGATTTTCCTGATCGTCGGCAAGAGCCGCCAGATCAAGCGCCAGCTGCGGGACGCGGAACAATCGGCCGAGCAGCCGCCGGAACCGCTCTTCCCGGCCGACCTCATCCCGGAGACAGAAGGAAGGTATCATCCCGATGAAGAATAAACGCATCGGCTTCCTGACGCTGGGCATTACACTGGTTGCCTTCGGGATCCTCTTCCTGCTGCGGCTGGCTTTCCCCGCCTGGAACTTCCTGTTCGTGCTGAAGTTCTGGCCGGTAACGCTGATCCTGCTGGGGATCGAAGTACTCATCACCGCTTTTCTCCCTGCCAAAGAGGGTGAGCCTCCCCGGAAAATTGACGTTGTCTCCCTGCTCCTGATCTTCGTTGTGCTGCTCTTCGCGATGGGCATGGCGGCGGTAGAGGAAGTTTTCCGGCTGCTGCCGGAGGTTGCGGAGCGCGCGCAGGCCGCGCTGTGATGACCCTGATGAGATAAAACGCGAGGCGGCCCGGAAAAACACCGGGCCGTCTTGGCTATGGTTTTCATCATTCCCCCAACAGCACAAATTGCAGCGGGTCCGCCATGCTGGTATCGATAAAATCGACGTCCGAAACGCAGCAGCGCTGCGTCTTGGGGTTTGTGGTCAGTTCAATGTAGCCTTTCGCTTTCAGGCAGTATCTGGTAATCCCTGGATCTGGCGGCGGAAAGCTGCTGGAATCAAACGCTGTGCTGAGCACGTAATACAGCAGGAGTGTTTTTTCGTCCCGCAGGACAGGGGCGCTGCCGTTGAGCTGTTTATAAACCTCCTCCAGTGTTCCAAATTTTTCTACGATCTGCTTTCCGAGCAAATCTTCTCCCCAATAAGAGACAGGGTCGAACACCATGTATCCGCCGGTGCCGAGGATACGCAGCGTATTACGCGTCGCCTCTATATCAACCGCGGAGATCGCAGAAGCGCACAGGTTGTCTGGCAGCGCATCGGCGCTTGCGCTGAAGAAAATCTCCGCGACCGCTTTCGCGAGGTCATCCACCTCATACACATGCAGGAACCGGGCAGCTTCGTCCGCCGTGATCCCTTTGTCCTCTTCGAATACGAGGGCGTTGGTCTGTCCCGCAGACGGCGCGCAGGCGGCGAGAGAACAGAGCAGGGTCAGGGCGAGCAGGAGCGCGAACGTACGTTTCATTGGGCAGCCTCTTTTCATCAATAAATTTTCCGGAAGTATATTTCCGGAATGGCATAATAAGGCAAAACTATTTTACCCCCCCCCCTCAAAAAGTCAATGCCCTGCGGGAAAAATAAAAAAATTTTTCGCCGTCCCGCGCAAAAATCCCCCTTGCTCTTTCCGCGAAAATTTGGTATACTATTTATGAATAGCAGGCCAAACGGAAGTGAAGGGGGATTTTTGATGAAGTGCAAGCACATCCTGGCGCTTGGGCTGGCCGCTCTGCTGCTCTGCTGCGCCGCCGGCTGCGGACCAAAGGAGCCAGAGGTCCTGGACAACGCCGCTGTGGACGCGATCAAGGTCAGCCGGGAGAACGAGAACGCCAGCCGGATCCTGGCGGAGGCGCCCGCCCTCGGCGAACCGGTGACGGCACAAAAACAGGCGCTCTCGGCGTTCTTGTATGAAAACAGTTGCTTCAGCTACCTGCGGGACCAGGGATTCTATCGGGAGAACGTCCGGCGGACGGACTACCTTTCCCAGATCCTCAGCACCTATCCCGGCGGGACCGTCCGGCAAATGGACGGCACCGCTTATGTCCGCTACGACACCGACGCGGGGATTCGGGTCTTCCTCTTTTTTCCGGCTGACATGCAGTACCGCCACATGGCCGGGCATGCGATCCTTTGCGCCAAGCCGCTGCGCCACAAAGATTTCGAGCGTTTCGAGGTTGGCAGCAGCATGGGGTCCGTCGCGGGCGTTGACCCGGTTGCCCGGACCTATGCCCTGGGGTATAATCAGGTGAACCCCGGCTGGTTCGGCGGCGGAAAAGAGGTCGGGAGCGAGATCGTCACCATTCACCTGCTGGAGGACGGAATCCTGCGCTATAGCTACGACATCGTCCAGGAAAACGGCGTGACCGACTACCGCATCAAGGAGATCGAATTCTCCGCGGACTTCACCCTGCCGGAACTCGACGGGCAGATTCGGTATGCCGTGCTGCCGGAAGATTACCCGACCTAGTCGTCCATCCCGGCCATGCCCAGCATCAGGATGCCAAAGCAGGCGCGGTAAATTATATCAAATTGGCTGAGAGGCAGCGGATTTTGCCCCTGGCCGACCTCGATGGTGTATCCCGGGCGGTTGTACTCCTGGATAAACCAGTCTTTGTATCCGGCGTTGTCGGAACCCGGCGGGGTGACGGCGGGCAGGTAACCGCTGACCCCCTGCATTTTTTTCGCCAGTTCATAGGCCCCGGCAGGCGCGCGGTCCGCATATTTCCAGAAGATCAGCTTCCCTTGGGAGTGGAGCGAGAGCGTCAGGGCGTAGTTCGCCCGCTTGGCCTGCCGGGCCATGGCGGCGGACTCCGGCGCGGCGAGGGGCGCGGGCCCGACAAAATCCCGCGGGGCGGGGCGGGTGTATCCCTGGGCATACTTGACGGCCTTCGCCTTCTCCCAATTTGCCGGATAGCTCAGATTCAAGTCAATGCCCTTGATATTGGCTTTCCAGCCGTCGGGGAACGGCACCGCCGGGAAAGCGGCTGCAATGGCTTGCGCGGCGCTGAGGGCAGGACTGTCGGGCGGCAGCGCGCCAGTTACAAGATCGACCCCGTCGGGGTCGACCATCGGCACAACTTCCAGTGTGTAGGCGTTGTATAAATACCGATAATCCACACCGCCGATGGTATCTCCCTCCGCGTAATTCTCCGCGTAATTCTCCACAAACTTTAGCAGCAGCGGGGTGGTGATCCATTCGTTGGCATGATGGGCCGCGTTGTATCCTACCCGGACTTTCCCGACGCCCAGGCGTAACAAATAAAGCGGCCGTCCCAGGACACTTTTGCCGATGGTTTCCACTTGCAGAAACGGATACCGCGCCCGCAGACCGTCCACCGTCAGCGCCAGCAAATCGGAGCACCAGCGGATGCTCGATGGTACCACGGGGAACGGCAGGGGAATCTTGAGCACCATCCCGGACTGGAGATTTTCCGGTCGGATGCCCGGGTTGGCCGTCAGCACCGCTGCAACGGTGCTGCGGTAGCGGGCGGCAATCACCCAGATGGTATCGCCGGGCTGAACGAGGTGCGTTTGCAGCCCCGTCAGGTGCGGGTAGAGCGCCGCCCAACTTTGCGCGCCGACAACGCCGTCCGGTTCTAAATTGAAATTTTTCTGCAGTTCCCGGACCGACTGTTCGGTCTTTGCCCCGAATATTCCGTCTGCCGGCTCCTTCAGCAATCCGGCCCGGTTCAGTCCCCATTGCAGCAAATCCACCTGCGCCCCCTGCGCCCCTTGCCTGAGGGTAAGCATGCCCCTCACCTTCCCTTCCGTGTCGGATCTTCTGCTTTCATACGTATTTTGAATACCGCAAATTATGCCTATACAGATGAAATATGGCATGCCCCAACCATCAAATTCGGCTGTCCGGCCGTCTTTTTTAAAATTTTTCTTGCTTTTTTCCGCCGTTCCTACTAAAATAGAGGACAGGGTTTTTGATTTCAGCCGGAAGGGGTTGACCGACAGCATGAATATCCCGCCATTTTTGACCCGGATTGAGCAGGCGCTGCCCGCGCTTTCGAAAGGGCATCGAAAAATCGCGGAGTACATCCTGCGGGAATACGATAAGGCCGCGTTCCTTACCGCCGCTGCGCTGGGCGAAGCGGTCGGAATCAGTGAATCCACGGTCGTCCGTTTCGCCGCTGAAATTGGGTTCAAAGGGTATCCGGATCTGCAAAAGTACCTTCAGGAGATGATTCGCAGCCGCCTGACCACCATCCAGCGTATGCAGGCGTCTGACGTGCGCGTCAGCAACGAAACAGTTCTGGATAAAGTGATGTCCGCCGACGCGGAGATGATCCGCCTCACGCTGGAGCAGACGTCGCGGGAAGATTTCCGCAGCGCCGTATTCGCGCTGAATACCGCCCGAAAGATTTATGTGCAGGGGGCGCGGTCTTCGGCGGCGTTGGCAACCTTCCTTTCGTTTTACCTCAATATTTTATACGACGACGTCATATTCATCGACGCGTTCAGCTCCAGCCAAATGTTCGAGCAGATGCTGCGCATCGGGCCGGAGGATGTGTGCGTTGCCATCAGTTTTCCCCGGTATTCCTCCCGGACCGTGACGGCTCTGCGCTTTGCCCAGGACCGGGGGGCCTGCGCCATCGCCATCACCGACAGCCGGCATTCCCCCATCGCGGCGCTGGCGCGTTTCATCCTCGTCGCCCGGAGCGACACGATTTCTTTTGTCGATTCTTTGGTTGCGCCGCTGAGCCTAATCAACGCCCTGCTGGCTGCCTGCGCCCGCAGCCAGGGGGACAAGGCCTACGAAACCTTACGTTCCCTTGAGCAGGTCTGGGCCGATTACAACGTCTACGACTCCCCGGAAGAAGAGCTTATGACGGATACGCCCGCGGAGGAAGACATATGAGGCGGGTGGTCGTCATCGGGGCAGGGCCCGCGGGGCTGACGGCGGCGGCGGCGGCGGCGGAAGCAGGGGCAACGGTGACGCTCCTTGAGCGGAACGAGCGCCCCGCGCGGAAACTGATGATCACCGGCAAAGGCCGCTGCAACGTTACCAACAATACTGCCGCGCTGGAAGAACTGATCGCCAACGTGCCGGTGAACGGCCGGTTCCTGTTCAGCGCGTTCTCCCGCTGGATGCCCACTGACACGATGGAATTCTTCGAGCGCTGTGGCGTACCGCTGAAAGTGGAACGGGGACGGCGGGTCTTCCCGGTTTCGGACACGACGGCGGATATTGTTGACGCACTGGTGAAAAATGCGCGGCAATTCGGGGTAGGAATTTTGCGCTCCCGTGCGACCAAGCTATGGATAGAGGATGGCCGTCTGTCGGGCGTCACGGCCGAAGACGGCGCGGTTCACCCGGCCGACGCGGTAATCATCGCCTCTGGCGGGGTCTCCTACCCCCAGACAGGCTCCACCGGAGACGGTTACCGCCTCGCGCGGCAAGCGGGACACACGGTCATCCCGCCTAAGCCCTCGCTGATCCCGCTGGAATGCCATGAAGGATTCTGCGCCCAGCTGACGGGCCTGAGCCTGCGCAACGCCGCGCTGGATGTCGTCGATGCCGACACCGGACGGACGGTTTACCGCGACTTTGGGGAATTGCTCTTCACCCACTTTGGCGTCTCGGGGCCCATGGCCCTCAGCGCCAGCGCCCACCTGCGGGACATGCAGCCTGAGCGCTACCGGCTGGAACTCAACCTCAAGCCCGCACTCTCTCCCGAGCAGTTGGACGCCCGGCTGCTGCGGGATTTTGCGGCAAATGCCGGCCGGAACTTTCTTCACGCCCTGGACGGACTGCTGCCCAAGGCAATGGTTCCGGTGATCGCCAAGCTATCCGGAATCCCGCCGGGGCTGCGGACCAACCAAGTTACACGGGAACAGCGGCAGGGCCTGGCCGCGCTGCTGCAACGCTTCCCCATGACGGTGACAGGCTTTCGCCCCATCGAGGAAGCCATTGTCACGTCCGGCGGGGTGAACGTCGCCGAGGTTCGTCCTGGCACGATGGAATCAAAGCGGCTGCCGGGCCTCTATTTTGCGGGGGAAGTGCTGGATGTGGACGCCTACACGGGCGGGTACAATTTGCAGATCGCGTTTTCCACCGGCCGCCTGGCAGGGCTGGAAGCGGCAAAAAGCAGCAGCCAGAACAAATAATAGAGAGCATCCATAGAATCCAGAATGAAAACAGCTTGGGGTGATTGTTTGTCGGACATCATGAGTGTTGCCATCGATGGGCCTTCGGGCGCCGGGAAAAGTACAGCGGCCCGGACCGCCGCCGCCGCGCTTGGTTTTGCCTACATCGACACCGGAGCGATGTACCGCGCCGTTGGGCTGGCGGTCCGGCGGGCGGGAAAAGACACCGCCGACCCTGAGGAGGTCGCCGCCTGCCTGCCGGGGATCCATCTGGCACTGCGGTACCTGTCCGGCGTCCAGCATGTCTTTCTCGGAGACGAGGACGTGTCCGAGGCCATCCGCACACCGGAAGCCTCCCTGGCCGCCTCGGACGTCGGCAGGGTCCCGGCGGTCCGGACGTTTCTCTTGGGCGCCCAGCGGGAACTCGCCTTGCGGCAGAGCAGCGTCCTAGACGGACGGGACATCGGCACGGTGGTGCTGCCGGACGCGCGGGTGAAGATCTTCCTCACCGCTTCGGCGGAGGAACGGGCGGACCGCCGCTGCCGGGAATTGCGGGCGAAGGGTCTGGACGAATCCTACAACAACGTGTTGGCGGACATCCGCCGCCGAGACGAACAGGACGCCAACCGCCCCATCGCCCCTCTGCGCCCGGCGGATGACAGCATCCCACTTGACAGCACAGGGATGTCTCCCCATGAAGTGGCCGCAGAAATTGTCCGGCTGGTGCGCCTGGCCGCAGCGGCGGAGCGGCCGCAGTCCAATGAGATCGGAGAGGTCATATGACAGGATATAGTTACAAACGGGTCAAGCCTTACAGCCTCTACTATGCCATGATGCCGCTGCTGCGGGCCATCATCAGGGTGGGCTTCCGCGTCAAGGTCGTCGGCCGGGAGAACATCCCCAAAGACACCGGCGGGCTCATCCTGGCCTGCAACCACATCCACTTCACAGATCCCGCCTTCCTCGCGGCGCTGTCTCACCGGATGTGGCGCTTCGTAGCGAAAGAAGGATTGTTCCAAAAGAAACCAATCGCATGGTTTCTCCGGCACTGCAACGCGTTTCCTGTCGACCGCAACGGCATAGACCGGGAAGCGCTGGATTTTGCGATCGCGGTGCTGGAGTATGGTTCGCCGCTGGGAATTTTCCCGGAAGGGCAGCGCTCCCCGGACGGCACTCCCCAGCAAGCCAAAACCGGCATCGGGATGATCGCCCGCCGCACCCATGCCGACATTCTCCCCTGCTCCATCTACCGTGAGGGCGGGCCGAAGTTTGGGGCCCGGATGACAATCCGCTTCGGCGAGGTGATCCCCTTCGCGCGGCTGGGACTGGACGACAGGCCCAACGCCCGTCAAATGCGGGAAGCTTCGGCAATGATCATGGACGAAATCCGCAACCTCTGGGCGCTGGGATACTGACGCCTGCTGAACCATTCCCCAAGCCGCCGCGCGCCCGCACGGCAGCAAGTATTCCAAACGCAGATGGAGGGATTCCTGTGCCTTTGCTTTTGGCGCCGTCCGCCGGGTTCTGCTTCGGCGTACGGCGCGCGGTAGACATGACCTACCACCTGCTGAAAGACGGCACATCCGTCTCGCTGCTGGGGCCACTGATCCACAACCGGCAAGTCATGGAAGATCTCCAGCGGCGCGGCGCGGCTACAGCGGACTGCCCGGCAGACTGCCGTCTGGGAGACACCGTTGTCATCCGCGCCCACGGCGTCCCGAAGGAAACATTGGAAGACATCCGGCGGCGGGGACTCCCCTGTTGCGATGCAACCTGTCCCTTCGTCCGGAAAATCCACCGCATCGTCGAGGACAACAGTGCCCCGGGGGTGCCGACGCTGATCGCCGGGGACCCCGCCCACCCGGAAGTGGAGGGCATCCGCAGCTACGCCGCAGGGGACGTCTTCGTCTTCCGCAGCGAAGCGGAATTGAACGAGTTGCTGCGAAATGATCCAAATTGGAAAAATGCGGCGTTGATCGCCGTCGCGCAGACGACATTTCGGGTAAAAGAATGGAAAAACTGTTCAGAAAAGATCAAAACCCTCTGTACAAACGCGAAAATATTTGATACAATATGTAATGCAACGCAAACACGCCAGAATGATGCCCGTGCGCTGGCGGCGCGGTGCGATGCGATGGTCATCATCGGGGACCGTTCGAGTTCCAATACTGCCAAGCTGAAGTCCGTATGCGAGGAGCTCTGTCCCTCTTTTCTCGTAGAAGGGTGCGGGGAGCTGCGTCAAATGGCAAGGGATTGGTCGTCCTTTCGCACCATCGGATTTACGGCCGGCGCGTCCACTCCGGCGCGCATAATAAAGGAGGTACTGCAAACCATGTCTGAGTTAACCAACGAAATTGTCCCAACTGTCCAAGCAATCCCAGAAGAAGCCGTCGAACTCGCCGCGCCCGCGGCGGAAGCGACGGCCCAGGCCGAGGTGCAGCCAGAAGAAACGGAAGCCGCCGCGCCCGCAGACGCGGCCGCCGAAGCTGCTCCCGTCATCCCAGTTTCCGAAGACCAGGAATTCACTGCCGCGCTGGAAGCATCTCTGAAGGGCATGAACTCCGACCAAAAGGTCAAGGGCTGCGTCACCGCCATCAACCCGTCCGAAATCCAGGTGGATATCGGCCGCAAGCAGACAGGGTATGTTTCGGTGGATGAATACAGTAACGACCCAACGGCGGACCACATGAAGGAAGTCAAGGTCGGCGACGAGCTGGACCTGATCATCCTCAAAACCAACGACGCCGAAGGCACCATCCAACTTTCGAAGAAACGTTTTGACGCTTCCAAAGCCTGGACTGGCGTCATCGCGGCCGAAGAGGACGGCACAGTCCTGGAAGGCAAGGTTGTTGAGGTGATCAAGGGCGGCGTCCTGGCCGTTGCCTCCGGTGTGCGGGTGTTCATCCCCGCATCCCAGACCGCTGTGCCCCGCAATGAACCGCTGGAAGACCTGCTGCATACGACCGTTCGCTTCAAAATCATTGAGGTTAACCGTCAGCGCCGCCGGGCGGTAGGCTCCATCCGCCAAGCGCTCAAATTAGAGCGTCAGGGCGCAGAAGAAGCGTTCTGGAACCAGGCTGCCGTTGGACAGACCTATCACGGCAAGGTCAAGTCCCTGACCTCCTACGGCGCGTTCGTGGACGTTGGCGGCGTGGATGGGATGGTTCACATCTCCGAGCTGTCCTGGAACCGCATCAAGCATCCTTCCGAAGTGGTGAGCGTCGGCGACGAAATCGACGTCTACATCAAGAGCCTGGACCCCGAGAAGAAGAAGATCTCCCTGGGTTACAAGCGCACAGAAGACAATCCGTGGGAAGTGCTGCGCCGGGAGTATCCCGTCGGTTCCGTGCTGACGGTGGACGTCGTCAGCCTGACTTCCTTCGGTGCGTTCGCCCGTGTCCTGCCCGGGATCGAGGGGTTAATCCATATCTCCCAGATTGCCGACCGCCGCATCGAGAAACCGCAAGATGAACTGAGCGTCGGCCAGTCGGTGCAGGTGAAGCTGATCGGCGTTGACTTTGACAAAAAGCGTGTTAGCCTGTCCATTCGCGCCCTGCTGGAAGACGGCGAGGCGGCCGAAGCGCCTACCACCGAAGAAGACGAGATCGTCGCCTCGTCCTCCTCAGAAGAATGATTTTCAACAGAACAGTTCCCTCGCCGGGCTCCCGGCGGGGGATGGTTTGTTGTTTCCACCCTGACCGAAGGAGGACGCTATGGCCCGGCATCCATTATTTCAGCACACAAAATATTTCATCTTCGACATGGACGGAACCTTTTACCTCGGAGGGGAGATGATCCCCGGCGCAGGGGATTTGGTTCGTTCCCTGAAAGCCCTGGGATTTGATTACTGTTTCTTCAGCAACAATTCGTCCCGGTCGGCGGCGCTTTGCCGGGCAACGCTCGCGGGAATGCATTTTCCGGTAGACGAGGGCCGGGTAATCCTCTCCTCCCATGTAGCGGCGCATTTTTTGCTTCACCAGCGGCCAGGCGCGCGCGTCTATCTGCTCGGCAACGAGCACCTAGAGGCAGAGATGCGCCGGGCAGGCGTCCCATTGGCGGAAGAGGATCCGGACCTGATCCTGCTGGGATTCGACACGACGCTGACTTATGAAAAAATCCGCCGCGCGGCCAACGAAATCGCGCGGGGAAAAGAATATTTCGCCACACATCCGGACCTCAACTGCCCGACAGCGGATGGCTTCCTGCCAGACACCGGCTCCATGATCGCGCTTTTTGCGGCCTCGACGGGCCGGACTCCGCAGGTCTTAGGCAAGCCGGAGCGCAGCACAGTGAATTTCCTCACCGAACACCTCGGCTGCGCACCGGAGGAACTCTGCTTCGTTGGGGACCGGCTGGAAACAGATATTGCCATCGGCACCGCGCACGGTATTCCAACGGTGCTGGTTTTCAGCGGCGTCACCACCCCGGCAGACTATGCGCGCGCTGCCCTCCGGGCGGATTTGGCCGTTCCTTCGTTGCGGGATCTGGCCGCATACTTAGAATAAGAAACAGAGACCGGGGAATGCCTCCGGTCTCTGTCCTTTTTCTATTG
The DNA here is from genome assembly GCA_031268095.1 of Oscillospiraceae bacterium. Lineage (GTDB taxonomy): Bacteria > Bacillota > Clostridia > Oscillospirales > Acutalibacteraceae > WRMQ01. Next base: position 197,341 of record JAIRXU010000017.1, read on the forward strand.
AGGGCGCTTGGGAAATACGCGCCGGACCAGACGCCAAGGATAAAGCCAGGCGCGGTGGATGAGGCTGTCCAGTTCCCGCTTCCGGCGCGCCCGACGGCTCTGCCACGACGCAACATAGTGATGAACCGCCACGGTGCGCGGCGTTTTCGTCATTGCCTTCGTGTAATAGTCCATAGGATAGAATACATCGCGGGTTAAGAGGGATATGTCTCCACTCCCCCCCCCCCCCCCCCATATTTTGGGTTTTTTGGGTGGAGATGTACGCCATGACCGCCTGCGTCAAAGGCCGTACATTCGGTTCCGGGTGCTCCGGAAATACGTCCGCCGCCTGGTAGTACTCCCGAAGCATCGTTTCCGGAATCGGATGCCCCGTTTCACTCCCGAGGACAGCGCTGCCGATGGTCTGATCATTTTCGAACCCCGCGAAAAACGGACAGTCCAAAAAAGAATCCAATGGACGCAAGAGTTCGACGTCGGTGTCGAGGTACACCCCGCCAAACTCCCACAGGGCCTGGCATCGCACATAATCCGACACGAAAGCCCAGCGTTTCCGCCCCATCGCCTGCTCTGCCCAAACGCAGCCATGCAAGTCGGTATTGCTTTCGTTCCACTCACGAAATTCCCAGTCGGGCAGTTGTTTCTTCCAGCTGCGAATGCACTTGCGGATCAGATGTGGTTGTTGGCCGCCATACCAACAGTAGTGAACGATCTTCGGAATCATGCGCCGCTCCTTTCTGTTCTCTCACACAACGCGCTCAAAATCCAACGCGCCGTGCTTGCACAGCGGACAGACATAGTCCGGCGGGAGGACGTCACCCTCGATTTCGACTTCGTGCCCGCAGATTTTGCAGCGCCAGCGGCTCTTCCCTGCGGCTGCGGGGAGCGCTTGCTGCGGACGCGGCTTGATGTGGGCATGGTAGTCGGCGTAGGTTAGCGGGGATTCCGGCAGCAAGCGTTGGGCATCCAGCACCTCCGCCAAAAACCAGGTGTGCGTCCCCAAGTCTGCTGTCCTCGTCACCAGGCAGCTGAACCGGGCACAGGCCATCTGTGTCAGATACGGCAGTCCCTGGGCGTCCTCCGCCCACGGGAATGAACCGTCAAATTTTTCCGCGTCCCGGCCGCTTTGGAAGCCGAAGTGCTGGAATAGCGGAAAGACCGCGCTTTCCGAGAGCACCGAGGCGGCAAAGCGGCCGTTCGCCCGAATCAGTTCATGTGTAAAGCCTGTTTTTTGCAGCGTGACGGAAACCTGCAGCGGCGAAGCGGTTTGCTGGGTCAATGTGTTGTTGATCATCCCGCTGTGCCGCGCGCCGTCCCGGGCGCTGATCATATAAAGGCCGTAACTGAGCGCAAAGAGCGCATTCGGATCCATACGTTTCTCCTGTTCTATGTTTTTCTTGATCATGACGAGCCTTCTCCGCTTCCGCCGCATATACTGTAACAAATTCTCCATTTTCCGGGAGGTTATTATTATGCCATATCAAGAAATATACTCCTGCGGCGCGGTTACCTACTGCCGTCCTTCGGGCCACTGCTCCACAGGACCTACGGGGCCCACAGGGCCGGCCGCTCCCAGCGTCTTTGGCGGGCTATATAATGCCGCATCGACTACACTTCCCATTCCTGCCACCACCCAAACCATCCTGAGCAACCTCGACAGCGCCATGCCGTCCGACGGCGTACAGCCCAACCTAGGCACTGCCTCGCTGACAATCGAACGCAGCGGGACCTATCTGATCAACTTCGCGGTCAGTTATCTCTATTCCAACAACGCCTTTGTGGAAATCTTTGTGACAGCGAACGGCACACGCATCCCCGGCACCGTTGCATCCCGCGACGCGCAGACCGCGGAACGGGTGAAGAATGTCGCGCAGTCCGCGCTGGCGCGCCTTACGGCCGGAACGGTTCTGCAACTGGCGGCCTACGCCTCCACCGGCGGTAATCTGTGGCTGCAAAATGACGGTACCGTACTCAACGCCGTCCGTGTCGGCGACTAACTTGCACCAATTCGTCCCGTCCGCGAAAAAGTTTCGCCGACTGGGCTGATTTTTTTATTTCTTGACGGATTGCACCAGATCCAGGAAAGCGCTGATCATGGTGGAAGCGATTTTATTACTGAAAGTCAGCAGCAGCGAGTCATTGAGATTCCCGCCAAGGCTGCCCGTATCGGTAAACTTGCCGTCCACATAACGCAGCAGGAGGGTTGTGCTGTCGTTGTCTGGAATAATATACCCGATGGAATCGTTCATCAGATCGAAAACAATCAGGTCTTGATCCACCGTCTCCCGCAGTGGGGCATAGGGGAAGGCCTTGCCGGAGACAGAACCCGACGACGAAAGATTCGGACCGCCGACGATCAGTTCCGGCGAGGTTTCGCCCGGCTGGAGCAGGACCTTGACCTGGCCGCCCAGTTCGAGGTACCCCACCTCCGTCAATGTATAGGTCTTGCCGGTTTTGTGGTCCACCACCATCTTATTGTTGGCAAGCCACATTTTCCCTGCCGCCTTGAGGATCGGGTTTTTGACTTCCGCCAAAACCTCGGCCAGGGCAATGTTGAGGTAGGGATCCACCGACTGTTCCGTCACCGGGGCGTCGTCCCAGCCTTTGTACCAAAGACTATAGTTCTCCGGATTGCTGCCGGTTTCCTCCACCCGGGCCAGGTCTGCCGCATACTGATCGGCGTAGAGGGCGGCGCACTGGGCCTCCGTTTTGCCCATCCCCAGGAGGAAATACCCCATCTCCTGGCCGAAACGCTGGGTGCCTTCCAGGCGATTGTAGGGCATCCCGTCGCAAGCCGGGCCAACATCCGCAGAAATACGGGTTCCGATGGGGCCCTGCAGGTAAAGGAAGTTGGTCCCCTGCGGCGCGCCCTGTTCCTTCACCACTTTTTCCATGTAAGGCACGAAATCCGCTGAAACGACGTTGCCCGGATTGTCTCCCGTGATCATGCCAACCCGCTCCGGGTGCGCGCCAAAGCTGGCGATGACGGTCTCCTTCGCTCCCGTCTGGTCTGGTACGAAGCGCAGCCGGTAGACGTCGTCCACTGCGATGAACGGATCGATTTTGTCAGAGAAATACTGGGGCGCGGCCTTGCGGGAATAGAGCAGCTCCCCTGCTTCCCGCAGACGGAACGCTTCCCGGATGGAAGCCGCCGTCTGATCAACCATCGTTTGCAGGAAGGTCTGGTCGATCCCCTGAATCGGTTTGATCAGGCTGGGCAGGTACCCTGCGCCGACGTTGGTGCCGAGCATTGTCAGCAAATCGTTGCCCCAAAGGCCCTGGGAATCGATGGCGCTGTGGGTGTGGGTGGAAGAAACATTGATGGCCGCCAGACTGCCGTTGTCCGTCAGATCCTGGAGCTTCGCGCGGATGGCCCGCACGTCCGCGTTCGACAGGCCAATCACGTCCAGCGCCGCGAAAGCCACCGCCCCGCGCCCGCTGCCGTCGTCCAGCACTACGGTTCGGACCTTGAGGTAGTCTTCCGCGCCACCGTCGCCGCCCTGACTGTGGACAGTCTCCGTGGCGAATTTATTGAAGTCATAGCCCCCCATGCGGTAGGCTTTTTCGCCGAAATCCGCCGGCATAATGGACCGGGAGTCATACCCCAGCTTCCAGCGGGCGCCGGCCGCAGCTGCGGTTACGAAGGTTTGATACCCCGGCAGAAAGTGTTCGCTGGTGTAACTCGCGAGGTCCTCACGGGATCTTGCCGGCGGCAGCAAGGTTTCGATGGCGGTCAGCAGCGCGCGGACAAAGAAGCTGACCAACTTGTCCAGTGAAATGATCAGGCCCCGCAGGGAAAAGAGCGTCGCCGGCGGAAGCGTGAGCGTATCCATTACATCCTGCGCCGCGTCGCAGATCAACTGCGCGGCCTCCTGCGCCGTGGCAACCGGGCCATAAGTAATGGATTCCGGCAGCGCGGACGCAGCCTGCACCGGGACGGCCAGCATACCTCCCAGCAGCGTCAGGCAAAGCAGCGCGGCCAGCAGAGAAGAAAAGCGATGTTTCATGGGTCACAGTCCTTTCTAAGATTAGGCGTCGCGGGAGCAAAACAATCCCCGCGGGCGGCGGGGATCTTTTTCACAACCATGATATCATTATAGCACTTTCAGGGCAATTGTCAATAGAAAAATGGCTGGCAGAACGAAGTTTTTGGGAATTCCATGCCCTTTAAAAGGAAAAATACTTCTCCCGCTGGGCCTTCATCCGACCGGAGAGCAGTTCCAGCGTCTCCTTTGCGCCGGGAATCCCGCAGACATAATCTTTCATCGCGCGGCCTTCCTCGAAGCAGAGTTCGTCGTGCAGCGGAAAGAACTCCTGCTCCAGGAAGCAGGCGTAGCGGACCAGACGGAAGTCTCCGACGTACCGCGGCTCGGCGCTGATGCTGTCCACCGCCACAGAATAGAAGCGCTCAATGGAATCAATCAGGGCGGCGCGCTCATTGGCGGGGGAAAAGACCAACGTGGAGCAGACGTGAGAATTGCGGCTATTGAAGGAGTTGTGGCTGTCCGTGCTGCCGACAATGGGATACCGCCGCCCTTTGGCCATGTCCCGGAAATAGTCCACCGTCTGGAATCCGTTTTGCTCATAATAATTCTCACCGCCCAGCACCTCATATGCCCCGAAGGGATGGGCTTCCATCATGGCATCCACAAAGGAAGGCGGGACCTGGAAGACGTTGGAAATCCAATAGGGATGACAGAAAATCCCAAGTCCCCCCGCCTTCTTGATCTCCCGAAAGATCCAGTGGCAGCAGGCATAGGTCCAGCGCTCCGAGCCTTGCAGTTGGAGCGGGATGTCTATGGTTTCCAGGTAGGCGTCGATGGCGGCCCAGAATTCCTCCGGACTGCGGACCGGCGGCGGGTTCGGAATGATGGCGCGGCGGTCATCATCGTAAGCGAAGTCTTCTTTCTTTCCGTCCCGGACCAAAGCGTTAACGCTGTATTCCCCGCCGAAATTGACGATGTGGATGTCATTGATATGGCCCCCCGCCGGATCCTTGGGGAGGTGGACTTCCTCGCCGGGGACGATGGTGAATTCAATGGGCACATCCTGATAAGCGGCAATGGCCTCCAGGGAGGGATAATAGCGGTGATGGTCCGTAATGGCGAAGAAGTCGTAACCAGTCTTGCGGTAATTGGCACAAACAATCTCCGGCGCCTGGCGGCCATCGGACCGGCGGGTATGCATGTGCAGATCTCCCCGGAACGGATAGCGTCCGGCCAAGTCCTCCGCTACGGCGTAGACGCTGACTTGCAGCTTGAATTGCCGCCCGTCGGTGATCCGGATGAAATACATTTGCTCGCTGAAAAAATCGAAGGGCACCCGGATGCAGCCGTCTTCGTCCGGCGCAATGTCATAGACAAAGGTATTGCGCCGGTCCGGGTAATCCCAAGGTGTGCCCTCGTCCAAGGGACAAACGGAAACGCTGTACACCTCCCCGGGAGCAAAGGCGGCGTGCCAACCCAAAGGCCGCACGGTGATGGTACTGCTCTTTCCGGCGGAGACCACTTTAGGGTATACGTCATAATTGTGCAGTTCGTCTTTGTAGGATAGCTCCAGTTTCATAGCAGTCACTTCTTTCCATAAAATATAGGGAACAACAGGGTTGCCAGCAGTAGAATACCGAAAACGAAGTGAAAAGTCAATGGGGTTTTCGAAATTTTTTCGTATTTCCAAAAACCATTTGACAAAGTCCCGAAAACGCGGTATAGTTTTAGGGATGCGGTATCGTTTTCGGATCACGCTAACCGGTCTGCGCATCCCCGCTTCTTTCGCGGACGGTCCGTGCGCGAAAAGCCTAGCCTGCCGCGCATTCATTCTTAGCCAGAAGAAAGGAACGTCAACCATGTTGAATTTTGACTTCCAAATGCCAACCCGCCTGGTCTTCGGACGGGACACGCAACAGCAGATCGGAACGCTGCTTCGCCCTTACGCTTCGCGCATCCTCCTGCATTACGGCGGGGGAAGCATCCGGCGCAGCGGTCTCTATGACCAGGTAACTGCCTCGCTGCGGGACGCGGGGATCGCCTTCACGGAACTGGGCGGCGTCGTCCCCAACCCTCGGCTGACGCTGGTGCGGGAAGGGATCGCACTTTGCCGCCGGGAAGGAATCGAATTGATCCTGGCTGTGGGCGGCGGGAGCGCGATTGACTCTGCCAAAGCCATCGCTATGGGTGTACGCTTCGATGGTGACGTCTGGGATATCTTTGGACAGGATCTGCAGGTCACCGAAGCGCTGCCTGTCGCAACAGTACTGACGATCCCGGCGGCGGGAAGCGAACTGAGCAATTCCTGCGTCATTACCAAGGAAGAAACCCAGCAGAAGATCGGCCATACAGCCCAGTGCGTCCGTCCGGTTCTGAGCATTCTCAACCCGGAACTGTTCCAAACCTTGCCGAAAAACCAGATTGCTTACGGCGTAGCCGACATGATGAGTCACATCATGGAGCGTTATTTCACCAACACGCTGCATACCGACGTGACCGACGAGCTCTGCGAAGGGGCGCTGCGGGCAATCCTCAAGAACGCGCCGAAAGTGCTGGCCGATCCGGCGGATTATGACGCCTGGTGTGAAATCGGCTGGGCCGGCGCCATGGCCCACAATGATATCCTGGGCGTCGGACGGGAGCAGGATTGGGCCTGCCACGGAATGGAACATGAACTTAGCGCAATCTACGACATTCCTCACGGGGCGGGGCTGGCGGTGCTGACTCCGGCTTGGATGCGCTACGTTTACCGCAAGCATATCCCCATTTTCCTGCAATTCGCCCAGAACGTCATGGGAATCCGGGGCAGCCTGCGCGCGCCGGAAGCGCTGATTGCCGAGGCGATCGACCGTCTGGAGGGCTTCTTCCAGTCCCTCGGCCTGCCCGTGCGGCTGACGGAGGTGGGTATTGGCCAAGAGCACTGGGAACTGATGGCCCAAAAAACCACCGGCGCTGCCTACGGCGACGAAATTGGCCGCGGATTCCTTGAAAAACTTCATTGGCAGGATGTTATAAACATCTTCCGGCTGGCGAAATAACCCGATCCGCTGGGAAAAAACACCCCCGCCCCCCAACTGGGGAGCGGGGGTGTTTCACGTCTGTCCGGAGGATTACGGATTGTCTTGCAACGCGTCGTAGCCCTCTTCGCCGGTGCGGACCTTCACGACATTTTCGACTCCGTATAGGAATATTTTCCCATCTCCGATTTGTCCGGTATAGAGCGCCTGCCGGACGGTATTCACCAACAACGGCACAGGTACTTTGCTCACGACGATTTCCATTTTAATCTTCGGGCGCAGGCTGCTTTCCAGTTTCGCGCCGCGATACACGGCGGGATTGCCCTTCTGCATGCCGTAGCCCAGAACGTTGGTTACCGTCACGCCGGTGATACCGATCTCTTCCACCGCCATTTTCAGGTCCTCAAATTTACTCTGATTTGTCAAAACGGTTACGTTGGTGATCTTGACGCCTTCCGGCGCGGTGTTCACCACCGGCACGGAGATCTTTTCCGCCACCTTTGCTCCTGCCGGCAGCGTATCGCTCAAATCCACCCCGATCAGGCTCTGATCCACCGCCGGCAGCCAGTCCGCATAAGCGCTGGGTAGATTATGTTCATGAATATCCAGCCCGTCGATTTCTTCTTGCTTGGTGACGCGCAGGCCAATTATTTTCTTGATCAGCAGGAAAACAATGGTCATCGTTACAGCGGTCCACCCTGCGATCATTGCCACACCCATGACCTGGATGCCCAGCTGCTTGAACCCGCCGCCATAAAATAGCCCCGCAACACCGCTGGGATTGCCGTCCGCACCGGGAACGTTGGGGTTGGCGAAGAGGCCCACCGCCAGAGCGCCGAACATGCCATTGAAGCCGTGCACGGCTACCGCACCCACCGGGTCATCGACGTGCAGCACTTTATCGACAAATTCCACTGCTACCACCACCAGAACGCCGGCCACAATGCCGATAACCGCCGAGCCCGCGGCATCCACATAGGCGCAGCCTGCGGTAATTGCTACCAAACCCGCCAGGGAACCATTGAGGCTCATGGAAACGTCTGGCTTGCCGTATTTCACCCAGGTCACAATCATGGCGGTGACAGTCGCAATCGCCGGGGCGATGGTCGTTGTCAGCAGGATGGAACCGAACTGCCGCACGTCTGTGGCGGCCGCGCCATTGAAGCCGTACCATGCAAACCAGAGGATGAAGCAGCCCAAGGCGCCCAAGGTCAGGCTGTGGCCGGGAATTGCCTTAGCCACTTTTTTGCCGGTCTTTTTGTCCTGGACATATTTTCCGATCCGGGGGCCCACCAGCGCCGCGCCGATGAAGCCCGTGATGCCACCCACCATATGGATAGCGCTGGAGCCCGCAAAATCCAAATAGCCCCGGTCTGCCAAAAAGTGGCCCTCGCCGCCCCAGACCCAGCCAGCTTCAATCGGATAAATGACAAGGCTAATGATACCAGAATAGATACAGTAGGAGATAAATTTGGTACGCTCGGCCATGGCGCCGGAAACGATGGTTGCTGCCGTCGCCGCGAAGACCAGGTTGAACACGAATGCGGAAAAGTCGTAGTTTTGGTAGTCCGTAAAAATACTTAGGTTGGGCATACCAATCAAGCCGCCCAGTTTGGGCGCACCCATCAGCAGGCCGTTGCCCAGCAACACAAATACCACCGTACCGATGCAGAAATCGATGAGATTCTTCATGGTGATGTTGCCCGCGTTCTTCGCCCGGGTGAAGCCACTTTCCACGGCGGCAAACCCGCCCTGCATGAAAAAGACCATCGCCGCGCCGATGAGCAACCAAATTGCCCATACATTATCCATAACCGCGCTGATTACGCCATCCATACCAAATAGTCCCCTTTGCTCTCAAAATCGCAACAAAAAATGCGCCGTGCACACTGGGAACCCAGTGGCACAGCGCCATTGCTGTTGTGGTACTATTGTAGCAGACTGTTCATGATTTGTCAAGAGATTTACAAGATCTTTTTCACTTTCTTGCATTCTAGACCGCTGGCTCCCGTTTTTCCCCTCCAGCTTTGGTGATTATGACGGTTCTATGCAAGATGAATCCCCTGCCCCGTCATTCCCGGGGGGTGATTTTCACGCCGGTAGCGAGCCGCCCGAAGGCGTCCAGACAACTGCGGCCGCAGAGCAGGTCAATGATCAATTCGCACTGTTCGGGATCTGAGGTGTCCATCCGGCCATTCAAATCCAGCGTGATGCCATAGGTCACGAGGAAATCCAGCCGGGACGCAACCGGCAGCGACACGATATGATCCAGAATCTTGCGGTCGAACTCCTGGAATTTTCGAATATGTTTGCCGGAAAGCGCCGCGGCCTCCAATTGCTCATAATCGCTGACCACATCGGCTTCCGCAACCTGCGCCAAGCGGCGGGCGCAGACGGCGGCAGCGCGGCTTTCCAGCTCAAAATCCTTTGCAATATTCTCAGACAGGAAATAGCAGTGCTCCCCCAGCAACACGAAATCCGCCTGCGGCTGGAACTTCAGCAGCGGCGTTTCACTTTCCGTCACTGCGCCGCCGCTGCCCACGCAAAGCAACGCTTTCACGCCGGAAAGAAAAGGGTTCGCCCGGCGCAAAAAGAGCACCTCCCGGGCCTCTTCCGTCTCCGTTGCGGCGCGGACACCATAGAAACCATATCCCACTGGCTTTGGCACGACACCCCGGGCGAAATCCTCCGCCGCCAGGGTTTCCGTACCCTGAAGACCCAGCAGCATTTCCCGCAGTTGGTCGCGGATAAGCTCGTCTTCCCGCGCGAGCGCGCCAATATTTTCCTTCGGCAGCACCGGGGAATATGCTACAACGCTGCGATCCGGGATCGTTTTTTCCAATTGGAAACGAATGACCGTCTCCAGCCAAACCGGCAGCCCCCGCATCTCGCAGCGATGCCACTGCAGCGCCAATCCGTCCCGGCTTTTGTGTGCGCTGTAAAGCGCGAAACTCCACTCGTATTCTGCCGGATTGAGACCCTGCAACGCGGTTGTGAGTGTTTTTGTGTCCATTGTTTTCCTCCCCAAAAGATAGGCCAGAGGCCCAAAATCAGTAAATTATAGCATAAGCAGGAGGAAAATGCAACTACTTTTTTCAATCATAGAATCGCATCCCGCATGGGCGGACCATCTTTTTGTAGCGCGGAGCGCGCCTCCCGCATAAGCTGGGACAGCGTAGGCTTGACAGCCGAAGGAGGATGTGTTATACGCGCCTCCCGCATAAGCTGGGACAGCGGCATCTGTCGGATGCATGCGACAAACAGACAAAGGAGATGCTTCTATGTATCAGAATAACGGCTGTGGCGTTTCGCAGCCTGTGAAAGCAATCGTGATCCAGGAGCATGCCTGCAAGGACAGCGCCTGCAAAGACCCGTTCGAGAACACGCCCAACGCGCTCTTCCTGAAGCTTTCCGACGCGACAATCCAAGGGATTATCACGCTGATCGCGTCCATAACTTGAAAAGCCGTCATGGTTGGGTCCTTTGCGGCCCAACCAATCCCATAAGAAACGAGGCAGCGCTATGACATATACGATCGACTTAAGCGGGGACCCCGAACAAAATGAGGTGTTCCTGCTCCTGAAGAATATCATTTTGGAAAGCAAGAAGAATGCCAAAGGAAACACAAAAAAATCCCTGCTGCTCCTGCTGCAAAAAATCGTCGAAAGCGAAACAGGTGAACCCGGGGAAATGCAGCGGCAGATAGCCGTGGCCCTCGCGAAGGCGGAAACGGACGAACCCTCGTCCGCGCACGAAAGCTCTCTCCCCCTTTGATCCCTACGCTGCCAGCAAGTAAAGCCGGCGGCGCCGCGAGGGGATTTTTTTCAATTGACCTTTCCTATTGCGGGGCCCTCAGCGACTCCAGATTTTACAGGACAGCAGCAGACTGGCCAGCTGATTGCCGTCCTCCCAGTCGATGCCGAACCGCACTGTCAGATCCTGTAGCCGCGCCTGAACCTCTTCCGGCGGCTGGTGCAGCAGCATGGCGGTTTTTTCCAGGCGCTGCGCTGAGAGAAGGTAGGCATGCAGCAGCGCGGCGTCATGGGTTCCGTTGGCGGCGTCATCCTCCATGCATTGCCGGATGGCTGGGTCGCCCAGGCCGCGCACTGCTTCCGCATCGTTTACGAGGTCCAGCAGAAAATCCAGCGCCAGCGTTCCGCGGGGAAAGATATTCTTCCCGCCCGGCTGACTCATCCCATGATTGAGCGCCGCCAGGGCCTGGCGGTAATAGGTCCGGATCTCCAAAAGGTTTTGGAATCCGTGGCTCAGCCCCGCATAAATATGGTATTTTTCAAAAAATTCCGCCAGAGGGGCCAGGTCTTCCGCCACCCGCAGACGGCCGCGCGCGCTGCTGAGCAAAAGAATAATGCTCCCCAAATAGAGAAAGCCTTGGCATTCTGGCTGCAACCGGACAAAGACATCCCGCAGGTATGAGAGATGGGACAGCGTTGGGTCATACAGCGAGACATCTACGACCATGACATACAGATTCTCTTGCAGTCCTCGGTCCAATACCGCCAGAGCGGGATCGTCTGGCCGCCGCCTGCTATCCAGCAGGTCGTTGAAGACGCCTTCCTGAAACACACGCTCCATCAGCGGATGGGGCTTACGGGTATTTTCTTCCGAGAGGCATTCGCATAGCACGGCAATATCCCCGTAGTCCGCAGGAACAAAGGGGCGGCCGCAGGCCACCACCGTGACGCTGCCCAGCTGTATGCCTTCGGTATCGAAAAATTTCCCGCAGATCCGGTCGTACTTCAGTTCGTCGCTATGCAGAAGCGCCACATCGTCGGTATCCGCCACGGCGGAAATAAACTGCGCTCTATTGAAAAAATCCACCATTTCGTGGGTGAACGTGCCCTGCGCCAGCAGTTCATTCCAAACCGGGTCGTCATCAGCGGGATTTTCGGTGTGCGCCAGGAGGGTGTAGCTCGTGTCGATCAGGACCATGGGATTTTCCAGCCACTGCGCGGCTCGGTTCAGGATGGCCTGCATCCCGCCGCCGCCGCTCAGTGCCTGCTTCATCGCCTCCCGGCGGTGGGCAGCGTCATGTTTTATCATACAAAACCTCTTCCTCTTACAGAACATAAATGGAATATTGGCGAGGCAGTTCTTCTTATCTGACAGCATTTTGGAATAAAATATCGTGCACGAGGCGATAAGCACAGGAGATGTTGTTTCGCAAGGCCGCTTCGTCGGTGCTGCGGAGAGCGCGCAGCTGTGCCAGCAGACAATTAACCAGGCCGCCCCCTAAAAAGCTTATAATCACGGCTTGCTCTTTGTCTTGCCGTCCCCCGTGCCGCCAGAGTTCCGGCGTAGGCGAAAAAAAGCGGAAGAGCAGCATCAGCATATCCCGGTCCGCATCCTCCAGGACGTTAATCAGGAGGGCAGCGTGTGCGCGCAGCAGCCTATAGGTATAATCTTCCAGCTCTGCGCCGTCTTCGGCACAAAACAAAGACATTAATTTATGATGCAGAGGCTGCATGGATTGCTCCAACAGATCATATTTGTCGCTGAAATGAGCGTAAAATGCCGTGCGGCTTACCAGCGCCTCAGTGCAGATATCGTAGACCGTGATTTTGCTGAAATGGGTGCGCCGCAGCAACGTCTCAAGTGCCGTAAACAGTGCTTTTTGCGTCTTTAGGATGCGCAAGTCCTCCCGTTTGAAATTTCCCGGCATGTGATTCCTCCTTTCGTTACTTACTACTTGAATATGTATTTCTCCGTCTGATTATTCTTTTTAAAAACAAACAGCCTGAATCGTACGGAAATGGACAAAACATTCTTTCGTGTAATTCTCATTTAATTTTAACAAATATTTACAGGTATGTCAAGAAGAATAATGCTTTCCCAAAATCCTTTTTGAGATTTCCCTTCTTTCCTGTTTCCTTCCTTGCAACCGGCGCGGATTTGTAGTATACTGTAGTATACTATTTATTTAAATAATTTTATTATAAAAATTTTGATTATCGCGCAAACCCCTTGATTTAGCGGTACAAACGCAGGATTTCAGAACGAGTTTACTACGAATTTACTACTACGGAATGAGCTTTGATATGCCTTGAAATCCTGTTATAGTACGGTAAGTCAAAATTCTCTTTTTCCTATTATAACGCATTTTGCTGATATTAGCAAGTGTGAGTGGAAAAGAAAAAACAGACAAAAGCGGATAAAAACCGGGAAATTTGAAAAAAGGCCTTTACTTTTTGTCGTTGATGGTGTATAATAATATTGAACCATTCAACAAAGAGGTGATCCGGTATGCGTAAAAAAATCATTACAACCCTTATTCTTTGCGGTATGCTTATGCTGACCGCCTGTTCAAACAACGCAGATGATACCATGCTGGAACTGTCCTCCGAGCCTTCCGCAGTTATAACTTCGGAAAGCGCGGCGACCGACACATCCACCGTCGAGCCGGAAATATCGTCCGATCCAACTGCGCCGGTTTCAAGTGAAGCGCAAACGGCGAACGCTGCGGCGGACAGTAAGGTTACGAGTAATGCGGCGGGTACGGACAACAAAACGGCGAACCCACCGGCGACCAATACCCCGGCGGCCACGCAATCCGCAGAGCCAACGCAAACCCAACCGCCCGCAAGCAGTACCCCAACGGTTACTGAACCGCCCAAACCCGCATTCACCGAAACGGATTATGCGGCGATCATTCAAACCGTCCGTGAGTACGGCGAGGGAAAAGGCTTTATTTGGGACGATTCTTTTACCTTCGAGCAGGGACATCAATACTACGGCAGACCGAGCTTGGAAAACGACGGTTACAATGGCGTTATCAGTATGCTGAAATTCCATTGTGACAAAATCGAGCGTCAAGTGGGTATCTGCTATTTCAAGGTTGTCAAGCACATCTACGAGGGCAAAACGGAGTTTGTCGTCCTGTACGATTGACCGAAACCAAACATTTCACAGCACCGTCTATGTAAAAACATAGGCGGTATTTTTTTACCCAAATTAAAGGAGGAAACTTTCTATTATGAAAATCACAGTCAAGCGAGGGCTGGCGTTTCTTTTAACGCTGGCCTCTTTTTTATCCCTGTTTACGGGGATTGTCAATGTCAGCGCAATGGATTTGAGCCAGCGGCATACCGTAAGCTGGGACTACACGCTGACCGACGAGGACGGCAATACCTTCACATGGTACGGCGGCATTGATTCTTCGTCAAACGCTTTCGGACACAGCTACGGCAACACCGCCCATACCATTCATGATTACACCGTCAAAAGGCATGGGCTGACCGGGGACAAAGGCGACTGGACGTATGACAGCGATTACGTTTATGCGTTCTGTATCGAGCCGGGCGTACCCTTGCCGAACTACGACGATTACATGGCGAATTACACCGACAAATGGGGGCGGCTGTCCGACAATCAAAAAGATTTAATCGGACTGGCGTTATCCTATGGCTATCCCAACCGGCGCGACGTGCAGACCAGCAAGGACGCCAACGCCTGTTACGCCGCGACACAGCTCATTGTGTGGCAATGCGCTTTGAACTGGCGAACAAGCCCCACAGACTTAAACGACCGTTCCTATGCCATGTCCGGCTACAGCGGGACAATGACCCAGCAGCTCACCGCCAATCCGTATTTCAAATCCTTCTATGACAGGATTTTATCGGATATGGCAAATCACGGCACAAGACCGAGCTTCATGTCGGGCAGCACCACTACCGCTCCTGTCTATGAACTGACGCAATCGGGCGGACAGTACACCGTCACGCTGACGGATAACAACAATGTACTTTCGGATTTTTATGTTTCCAACGCCGGAGGCTTGAGTGCGTCTATCAGCGGAAACACATTGACGATCCGTTCCAATACGCCGATCACCAGCGAGGTACAAATCACGCTTGAACGCCGTATGCCGTCCACCAATATGACGACCGGCTTTCTGACATGGAGCGTTCCGGGCAAAGAGGGCGCAAATCAGGATATGGTTACGGGCGTTCCGAATGATCCCCTCCGCGCCTATCTAAAACTAAAAGTCAGTACGGGAATGCTGGCGATCATCAAGACAAGTCAGTATAATAACGGTTCTGTTTCGGGCTTCCAGTTTGAAGTACGGAACAGCAGCAACGCGCTTGTCGGCACATATACCAGCGGCGCGGACGGAGTTATCACCATTCCCGGCTTGCTTGCCGGAACGTACTCCGTTAAGGAAATCAACCTGTCCAGCGATTTTGTGCAGCCTGTACCCAATCCCAAAAGCGTTACGGTGACGGCGGGCGGCACAAGCAGCGTTTCTTTTGACAACATCAAAAAGAGAGGCATTTTGTCTATCCGAAAGAGTGACGCCAATTTCACGCTGGGCGGCTATTCGTTGGCCGGTGCGGAATTTGAGGTGAGGGACGTGGGCGGTACGCTTGTGGACACCATTACCAGCGGCGCGGACGGCACAGGACAGTCAAAAATCTTGCCGCTGGGCGTGTACAGAATCAAGGAAACCAAAGCCCCCTACGGCTTTGAGTTTGACACGAACACCTACACCGTTGCTCTTTCCGGCACACAGGGAAACGGCGAGGTAGTTTACGCACCCGATACTTCCATTGCCGAACAGCCGGAAGTGGGACGGATCAATCTTGAAAAGAGCAACAAAACCCCGCTGATGGGCGACTATAACCTTGCCGGAGCGCGGTATGAAATCCGCGCCAGTGAGGACATCAAGCGCATTGACGGCAGCTTTTACGCACACACGGGCGACCTTGTGGACACGATTATTACAGACACGAACGGCAAGGCGCAGAGCAAAGACCTTCATTTGGGAAGCTATATTGTCAAAGAGGTAAACGCCCCTTATGGCTATCTGCTGGACGGCGGCAGTTATCCCGTTACCCTGTCCTACGGCGGTCAGACTGTTCCCGTTGTTTACGCAACGGTAAATTCCGGCGAAACCCCCGAACCCGGCAGAATCCGCGTTCATAAATATAATCAATCCCCCGATATGGGCGATTATGATTTGCAGGGCGCAAAGTTTGAAATCCGGGCGGACGAGGATTTATACACCCGTGGCGGCGTTCTCATACACGCCAAAGGGCAGCTTGTGGACACGATTACCGTTGATACCAACGGCGACGGCACAAGTAAAGACTTGCCGCTGGGAAAATACACCGTTAAAGAAGTAAATGCACCCTACGGTTATACCGTCAACACCAACACATACCCCGCCGTTTTATCCTACGCCGGACAAACGGTTTTGATTGCGTACACCGACACCAGCAACCCGCAGCGGCCGCAGACGGGCAAGCTCATACTGGAAAAACAGGATTTATCCACCGGGCGCAGAGCGCAGGGCGACAGCACCCTTGCGGGTATGGTAGCGGAAATTTACGCCGCCGAAACCCTCAAAGATAGGAAAGGCAACATCATACACAGCAAGGACGAGCTGCTGGAAACCCTGTATTGCGGGGACAGCACAAGCGTTACATCTTCGGAGCTTCCGCTGGGTAAATACTACTGGCGCGAAAAAGTGCCGCCCGTGGGCTATACGCTTGACGACAGAAAAAATCCGTTTGAAATCGTATATGCCGGAATGAATGTCACCGTCACCCACAACGAAAAAATCCACAAAAACAAGGTGATTGAGGGCAAAATCGCGCTTGTGAAGCATACAGATTTACCCGACCCGAATGTAGACAATCCGCGCGGCGGGGAGCCCGAAAATCCGCAGATTGAAAAGCCGCTTGAAGGGGCTGTTTTTCAGATTTATCTGCGAAAAGCCGGGAGTTATGACGCGGCTCTCGAAACCGAACGGGATTTACTCACCACCAACGAAAACGGTTACTGTGAATCCAAGCTGCTACCTTACGGCGTGTATGTGGTAAAAGAAATTTCCGCGCCGGGGGATGTAAAATTGGTAGAACCCTTCACCGTTTTTATCGCCAGCGATGGCAGGATTTACCGCTATATTCTCAACGACCCGACTTTCAAGAGCCTTGTCAAAATCATCAAGGTGGACAGCACCACGGGCAAACGAATCCCCGCCGCAGGCGTGACCTTCAAGGTGTGGGATGTGGCAAACAACAAATGGGTACAGCAATCCTTTAATTACCCTGTTCCGACCACGATTGACGAGTATGTAACCGCCGAGGACGGAACGCTGGTTATGCCGGAGGTATTGCCAAGCGGCGATTATCTGCTGTATGAGCAGGAAGCCCCGTGGGGATATGTCCTCTCCAAAGACCCCGTACCGTTTACAATTCATTCCTCACAGGAAAATCAGGCGATTGCCGAGGTGATAATGGCGAACGCCCCGCAGATGGGGATTATCAAGGTTGAGAAAAAGGGTAATATGCTGACGGGCGTTACCGTCACCGATACCGCGTTCGGCAAACAGCATACCCCGATTTATTCCCTCACCGGCTTGCCCGGCGCGACCTTTAATGTGGTTGCCAGCGAGGATGTTTATACAGGTGACGGAACATTGCGCTATGCCAAAGGCGCGGTTGTGGACACCATTACCACAGGCGCAGACGGGTACGCCGAAAGCAAACAACTGTATTTAGGCCGGTATGAGGTGATCGAAACAAAAGCTCCCACCGGCTTTGTGCTGGATAAAACCCCGCACCCCGCCGCGTTGGAATACGAGGGACAGGAAAAGGCGGTTATCACCACGCAAATCGGCATAGACAACACCCGCCAGACCGTGGAAATCGACTTGCAAAAGCTGATGGAACGCCCGGTGAACGCCCCGAACGGTTTCAGCGCATATCAGGATGTTGTTTTTGCTTTGTATTCCAACGAGGACATCAAGGCCGTGGACGGCAAAACCGCCATTCCAAAAGGCTCTCTGATTGCCTTAATCCCCATCGACGAAAACGGAAAAGGCAGCGTTACAGGCGAACTGCCTTTTGCAAAATACCTTGTCAAAGAGGTACAGACCAATATCTATTATCAGCTTAACGGCACAGCATACCCCATAACCGCCGAATACAAAGGGCAGGATGTTGAAGTGTCAAAAATATCTGTCAACAACGGCGGCATTGCCATTCCCAACGAGTTAAAGCTGGGGAAAATCATCATCACCAAAACCGGCGAAATGCTGACGGGCGCAGTACAGGGCAGCAACAAGGACTATGTTTTGTACACCCCTGTCTACGAGGTACAGAATTTGCCGGGCGCGACCTTTAATATCGTGACTGACGAGGATATTTACGACGTTTACGGCAAGCTGCTTGTTAAAAAAGGTACGGTGGTAGACACGGTGACGACCGATAAAACCGGCGTTGCTATGTCCAAGCTGCTCCATTTGGGACGGTATGTGCTGATTGAAACCGCCGCCCCTTACGGAACGGTGCTTGACAGTACGCCGCTCCCTGTCACGCTGGGCTTTGACGGCGAAATCAGCGACGTAATTACCACCTTTATCACGGTTCACAACGAACGGCAAAAGGCTGAAATCGACCTGACAAAAGCCTGTGAAATCCCGGAGGGCGCGGCGGAAAATTACAATCCCTACGGCGGTATCATTTTCGGATTGTATGCCCGTGAGGATGTAAAGACCGCTGACGGCGAGGTGGTTATCCCTGCTGATTCACTCATGGAGTTTGTCACCTTCGGAGCTAACGGCAAGGCTGACATCAAAACCGATTTGCCTTTCGGAAAATTCTATGTGCAGGAGTTTAAGACGGAATACGGTTATGCGCTGAACAGTACGCAGTATGACCTTGCCTTTGACTACGACGCGACAGCACCGGCAAAAGTGAGCGTTGCCGTAAACGGCGGCGAGGCGATTCCGAACGAGTTACAGCGCGGCAGCTTGAAAATCATCAAGGTTTTTGAGGGCGTAACGACCCCGATCAGTGGCATACCGTTCCACATTACGGGCAAAACCCTTGTGGGGACAACGGTTGAAATCGACGCTGCGACAAACGGGGACGGCGATATTCTGCTGGAAGGGCTGCTTGTAGGCGAGTATACCGTGGCGGAACTGGAAAGCCCTCTGTCAATCGGTTATGTGTTGTCCGAGCCGCAGACCCTTACCGTCACAGCGGATAAAATCGCGGAAATGACGGTTGAAAACAAATTACAGCGCGGCGATTTGAAAATTATCAAGACCTTTGAAAATGTTTCCACGCCGATTCAAGGTGTTAAATTCCACGTTTCCGGCACGTCTTTGACAGGGATTCCGTTCAACAGCGAGTTTGAAACGGACACAAACGGCGAAATCTTGATTGAAGGCTTGCCGATTGGCGAGTACAAGGTAAAGGAAATCGCCTCCGACCTCACCACCGGCTATATCCTCTCTGACGAACAGACCGCCCTTGTCGCCGCCGACGAGCTGGCGGAAATGCGGATTGACAACAAGCTCATTCGCGGGGACATCAAGATTTACAAGACCGATTCCAAGACGGGAAAACCCCTTGCGGGCGCGAAATTCGGGCTGTATCAGGGCGACACGCTGATTACCGAGGACATCACCGGCGCGGACGGTTACGCCGCGTTCCTGAACATTGCCTACGGCGAGTATGAAATCCGCGAAATCTCCGCCCCGGAGGGCTATCAGCGAACGGATAAGGTGTTCAAAGCGGTTATCAAGGAAAACGGCGAAACACTTACCTTTGAAGTCACCAACAACCTTGTACCCCCTCCCGGCACACCGCCCAAAACCGGGGACACATCCAATGCGACCCTTTACCTTGCGTTGATGGGTGCGTCGGCGGCCGGGCTTGTGCTAACCCTGCGCCGCAAAAGAGCGACGAAATAATCATTTTAAGGAAACGGCGGCGGCGAAAACCCGCCGCTTTTTCTTTTGGGAAAGGAGCTGATACTATGGCGGTTTTTCGCGTTGAGAAAAACAGGGATTACACCGTCATGTGCAATCATCATCTGCGGAACAGGGAGTTATCCCTGAAAGCCAAAGGGCTTTTGTCGCAAATGCTGTCCCTGCCGGATAATTGGGACTACACGCTGAAAGGGCTTGCCCTGATTAACCGGGAAAATGTCAGCGCGATCCGTACCGCCGTAAACGAGCTTGAAGAAGCGGGATATATCGTGCGGCGGCAAGGGCGCGACGACAGAGGCAAAATGGCGGCGAATGTTTACACCATTTACGAGCAGCCGCAAAAGCCCGATCAACCGTTGTGCGATTTTCCGACAACGGATAATCCGACAGCGGGAAAACCGATAACGGGAAAACCGACGTCGGATTATCGAACGCAATTAAATACTAATAAATCAAATACCCAAAAATCAATTACGGATATATCAAATATCCATCAATCAATCCCGCCAACGGCGGCTGATGAGAAGGATAGGATGGACGCGAGAACAGTCTATGAACAGATTATCAAGGACAACGTGGAGTACGACTGCCTGTTAGGACAGTACGACCGGGAGCAGCTTGACGAGATCGTGGGGCTGATACTGGACACGGTATGCAGCGGCAAAAAGACGATCCGCGTCGGCGGCGAGGATAAACCGCTTGCCGTTGTGCAGAGCATATTCCTCAAACTGGATTCATCCCACGTCGAGTATGTCATTGACTGTCTACGCCGCAATACCACGAAGGTACGCAATATCCGCAGCTATCTCATAACCGCGCTGTACAACGCCCGGTTTACAATGGACAGCTATTACCGCGCAGAGGTAAACCACGATATGTACGGCAGCGGCGATTTTTGGGCGGCAAAGGAGGAATGATATTTGCACGAAGAAGTCAACGAAAAAAGTATCGCCTTTGCAATGAAAGCCGGAAAAATCACGGCGCAAATGCTGGCAAAGGCAATGCAAACATTTTTGAACCGGCAAAAATCCGGCAAGGTTAAGGGTGGAAAGGTTGAGCCGGGTAAAATCTCCATGAAACAGCTTGCGGCGGAATCGGGCGGCAATGTCGCCAACATTGAGATCACCGACAAAAACATCAAGTCTTTTGACCCTATCGCCCGGAAATACGGTATCAGGTACAAGCTGATGAAAGCCGGGAACGGACGGCATTATGTGTTTTTCAACGGGAAAAGCGTGGACGCTATGACGGCGGCGTTTAAGGAGTTTACCGCCAAACAGACCCGCAAAGCCTCCCGCCCGTCCATGCTTACCGAGCTGCGGAAGCTGGTGGAACAGGTTAAGAATATGGCAGTCAACAAGACCAAGCACAAAGACAGGGGGCAGGAATTATGACCTCCACGATTAAAAAGAGCTTGCTGTACGCCATTCCTTCTACGGCTGTTTTCTACATAGCCGATCTGCTGGCGAGGATATGGCGGCTGACGGGCGGGAACAACCTTTCCCGTCTGACCGCCACGCTGAAAGAAATCCCACACCTGTTTCAAAACCCCATTCCAAGCATACACCCCGCCGATCTGCTGTTAAGTCTGATAATGGCGGGGCTGGTGCTGACGGCTGTCTATTTCAAAAACCAAAGGGCGCAGAAATATCGCCCGGATGTGGAATACGGGAGCGCACGTTGGGGAAAGGCGGCCGACATACGGCCGTACATGGATAGCGACCCCCGGCAAAACGTCATTTTGACGCAGACCGAAGGGCTGATGATGGGAAGCCGCCCGAAGAACCCGAAACACGCCCGGAATAAAAATGTTTTGGTGATCGGCGGCAGCGGCAGCGGAAAAACGAGGTTTTGGCTCAAACCTAACCTCATGCAGTTACATTCAAGCTACGTTGTCACCGACCCCAAGGGTACGGTGCTGGTGGAGTGCGGGAATTTGCTCCTGAAAGCAAAGTACAAAATAAAGGTGCTGAACACGATTAACTTCAAAAAATCTATGCACTACAACCCTTTCGCCTACCTTCATTCCGACAAGGATATTTTGAAGCTGGTAAACACGCTGATCTTGAACACGAAGGGCGAGGGCGAAAAATCCAATGAAGATTTTTGGGTAAAAGCGGAACGCCTTTTGTACACCGCATATATCTCATATATCCACTACGAAGCCCCCGACGAGGAGCGGAATTTTAACACCCTGCTTGAAATGATTAACGCCAGCGAAACACGCGAGGACGACGAAAATTTCAAAAATGCGGTTGATCTTCTTTTCGACAAGCTGGAAGAAACCGCGCCGGAGCATTTCGCTGTCCGCCAGTATAAGAAGTATAAGCTGGCGGCGGGAAAAACAGCGAAATCCATCCTCATTTCATGCGGCGCGAGGTTAGCCCCCTTTGACATTGCGGAGCTGCGCGAGATCATGAGCTACGATGAAATGGAGCTTGACACGCTGGGCGACAGGAAAACCGCATTGTTTATGATAATGAGCGATACCGACAGCACCTTCAATTTCATTATCGCAATCATGCAATCGCAGCTTTTCAATTTGCTGTGCGACAAGGCGGACGACGAGTACGAGGGCAAGCTGCCCGTTCATGTGCGCTGTCTGCTGGACGAAGCGGCGAATATCGGGCAGATACCGCAGCTTGAAAAGCTGTGCGCGACCCTGCGAAGCCGGGAAATCAGTCTTTGCCTCATATTGCAGGCGCAAAGCCAACTTAAAGCGTTGTATAAGGACAACGCGGATACGATTATAGGCAATATGGACAGCACTTTATTCTTAGGCGGGCGGGAAACCGAAACGCTGAAAACCCTGTCAACCTTACTCGGCAAGGAAACAATCATGCTTTACAACCAAACCGAGAACCGGGGGCAACAGCGTTCCTCCGGGCTGAATTATCAAAAGCTGGGAAAGGAGCTGATGAGCCAAGACGAATTAGCCGTGATGGACGGCGGCAAGTGCATTTGTCAAATAAGGGGCGTTCGCCCTTTCTTCTCTGACAAGTACGATATTACCAAGCACCCGAACTACAAATATCTCTCTGACTACGACAAGAAAAACGCCTTTGATATTCAAAAATATTTGAGTACAAGGCTGGCAGTCAAGCCGGAACAGGTATTTGACCTTTACGAAGCGGCGGAATAAAACCCGCCGCTTTTTCATTTTCAAAAAATTTTATTAAACGAAAGCGAGGAACTTTTTATGACATTTTTTACCGAGGCGGTAAACGTACTGCAAACCCTTGTGATCGCGCTGGGCGCGGGCTTAGGAATATGGGGCATTGTCAATCTATTGGAAGGCTACGGCAACGATAACCCGGCGGCAAAAAGTCAGGGAATCAAGCAGTTAATGAGCGGCGGCGGCGTTATGCTCATTGGCATTGCGCTTGTACCCTTACTGGCGGATTTGTTTTAATGGGCTGGCTTTGGGACACGATAACCGGCTGGATTAAAGATGTATTGGTAGACGCAATCAAGGGCAATCTTGCGGGAATGTTCAATGATGTAAACAGTAAGGTCGGCACGATAGCCGGGGATGTCGGACAGACGCCTGCGGGCTGGAACGGCAGTATTTTTAACATGATCAAGGGCATTTCCGACACCGCAATCGTCCCCATAGCGGGGATGATTATTACTTTTGTGCTGGTGCATGAGCTGGTGACAATGGTAATGGAAAAGAACAATATGCAGGATATAGACACGTTCAATTTCTTCAAGTATTTCATAAAGGCGGGTATCGCCGTTTTCGTGGTAAGCCACACGTTTACCATTGTGAGCGGCATATTTGACGTGGGACAATGGGTAGTCACCCAAAGCGCAAGTGTGATCGGAGGGCATACCTACATCGACATTGCCGCTGTGCTGAACAGTATGGACGCGGGATTACGCGCCATGAGTATAGGTGAACTGTTAGGGCTGCTGATGGAAACCTCCCTTATGAGTATGTGCATGAGTATTATATCTATCTGCATTACCATTATCATTTACGGCCGCATGATTGAGATTTACCTGTATTGCAGCGTCGCACCGATCCCCTTTGCCACGTTTACCAACAAGGAATGGGGACAGGTAGGCAACAACTATTTGAGGGGCTTGCTTGCGCTGGCTTTTCAAGGTCTGCTAATCATGGTCTGTGTCGGGATTTACGCCGTCATGGTGAACACCCTGACGGTAACGGCAAACATACACGCAAGTATTTGGATGGTAGCCGCCTACACGGTACTTTTGTGTTTCACCCTGTTCAAAACGGGGAGTTTGTCGAAGCAAATTTTTAACGCGCATTAGCGGGATAGGAAGTGATATTTTTATGAACCGGCAAATTACAATAGGCTCTTTATTTGACGGCATAGGAGGCTTCCCCTATGCCGCTTCATTTTACGGAATAAAGGCTGTATGGGCGAGTGAAATACTGCCCTGCGCCATTTCCGTGACCCGCCGCCATTTTCCCGATATGCTCCATGTCGGGGACATAACGAAATTGAGCGGCGCGCTGTTGCCGCCCGTGGACATTATAACCTTCGGCAGCCCTTGTCAGGATTTATCCGTGGCAAAGGGACACCGTGACGGTTTATCGGGCGAACGCAGCGGACTTTTTACGGAAGCAATCAGAATCATAAAGGAAATGAGGGAATCAACACATGGACAATACCCGCGTTTCGCCGTCTGGGAAAACGTGCCCGGAGCTTTTCATTCCCGGCATGGGAGTGACTTTAAGACTGTGCTTGAAGCGTTCACAGACTGCGAAATTTCAATGCCTCCATCCGGCAGATGGGCGAGTGCCGGTATGGTACGAGGGCGAAGCGTTGACCTTGCTTGGTGCGTGTACAACGCCGCCGAGTTTGGGCTTGCCCAAAGACGCAAAAGAATCTTTCTTGTCGCAGATTTTGGAGGAACGGGCGCAGGAAAAATACTCTTTATCCCCAAAGGCCTGCCGCGGCATTTTGCGGCGGGCGGAAAAGAGAGGGAAAGCGTTGCCGCCCCTTCTGCTGGAAGCTCTGACCTATCAAACGCAAAAGGGATAAACGGCAATATCGCCGGAACATTGGACGCCCATTACAACAAAGGCGCAGGTATGCGCGGCGGAACGGAGCGTGAAATTGTAGCCGCGTTTATCGGCAAAGCGTCCGCAAAAGCCCAAAGTGTCGGGTACAGCGAAAAGGTGTCGCCCACGCTCGAAACCTCCATGCCCCCGGTGACAATGCGTATTCGGGCGGGCTGTGAGGGCGGCGGCAAGGGCGCGCTTTTGCAAATAGACAAAAGCGGAACACTTGCCACGGGCAACGACCAGTATCTTTTTGCCCCCGCCGACAATCAAAGTCAGATTGAGATACTGAACGATCAAGGCGGCGCAAGCATGAGCGTTGAAAAAGGCGGACACGCGCCCACCCTGCGGCACAGCACCCACGGCAATCTTCCCGTTATCTGTGTCGCCAGCACACAGGCCGACGCTTCTGTCAATGACAATCTTTGCCCCACCATCACCGCAGCGGCGGGCATGAGCGGCAATAACAAGCCGTATGTCGTCCACCCGGAAAAATCGGGAACGCTCTGCGCTTCCGGCGCGGGGCTGAACCGACCCGGAGGGCAAGGGAGCGAAACGGAGTTATGCGTCGCTTACTGTCTGCAAGGAAATATGATAGGGCGCAAAGACGAAAACGGCCCGGAAGGAAACGGCGTAAACGAGGAAATCAGTTATACGTTAAACACAACGGATAAGCATGGTGTAGCTTATGTCATGACGACCGGCAGTTTTCCGCAAGTCTGCAAAGAACAGTCGCCTACTCTTAGCGCAAGGGATTATAAGGACGCTTCGATAGTAGCGCACACTTTCGGCAGCAATTCATACAGCGGATGGGACGAGGGAGCGACAGCTACATTAAAGGCTTCCGGCGGATGTTACGGCGGCGGCAGCGAAAACCTTGCCGTAATTCCCCCGCCGCCGTATATCGTTCGCCGCTTAACCCCGACAGAGTGCGAACGGCTGCAAGGTTTCCCGGACGGATGGACGGCGTATGAGGACAGCGGAAAGGAAATCAGCGACAGCAAACGCTATCAAATGCTGGGTAATTCCGTGGCGATTCCCTGTGTCGCCCATGTCATGCGCGGGATTGCGGAAGAAATCAGACAGGGGGACACCGCATGAACATAACCGAGGAAACGCGGCGGGAAAGCTATCACACCGTTTTGCCGACCGTCGCCATACGGCAGAACGCCGTATTAACCGTTTTGAGGGAGTGCGGGGACATGACCGCGCAGGAGCTCGCCTGTGAGCTGCACCGGCGCGGTCTTACTCCCTCCGACGAACGCAACTTTGCCGCCCCGCGCCTGACCGAGCTGAAAGAGGCCGGGAAGGTGCAAACAGTCGGTAAAAAAATATGTTGCAGATCAGGGCGTAACGTAACGCTATGGTCTGCAAGCGCAAATTTGCGCGGAAAGGAGTAATCAATGCCCTATGTGCAAATACCAAAGGATTTAACAAGGGTAAAACCCAAAATCCTCTTGAACCTGACGAAACGGCAACTTATCTGTTTTTCACTGGCGGCGGCTGTGGGCTTGCCGTTTTATTTTTTGACAAAGGGAGCAATCGGCACGTCGTTTGCCGCTTTGGGTATGCTGGTAATCATGCTGCCCTGCTTTTTTGCCGCCATGTACGAAAAGGACGGGCAGCCCTTTGAAAAAATCGTCATCACCTACATCACGGCGCGGTATCTGCGAAAGCGGACACGCCCGTACAAAACACAAAATATTTATGCGTATCTGCAAAATGAAACGGACACGCGAAAGGAGGAACAACGCCTTGCAAAAGCACAACAACCCCAATCAGGCAAAGCGCGAAAAGGAGCGTCAAGCCCTAAACGCAAAAGCCAAAAGCGTAAAAAACGCTAAAAATCAACTGAAAGGCGGCGCGGCGGCGAAAAAACCGACCGCGCCCGTTTTGATGAAGGGCGGTAAAAATCCCCGGACGGCACAGGAAACCATACCCTACAAGCGTATGCACAAGGACGGTATATGCCGGGTAACTGACCGCTTTTACACGAAAACGGTTGAGTATCAGGACATCAATTATCAGTTAGCGCAGAACGAGGACAAAACGGCGATATTTGAATCGTGGTGCGATTTTCTGAATTATTTTGATTCGTCCATCCGCTTCCAGCTCTCTTTTATCAATCAAGCGACCGACGCCCGGACAATGCGGAAAAGCATTGAAATTCCCCCGCAGGACGACGCGCTCAATCACGTTCGGCTGGAGTACGCGGAAATGCTGCAAAATCAGCTTGCCAAAGGCAATAACGGCATTGTCAAAAGAAAGTATATCACGTTCGGGATTGAAGCCGACAATTTCAAAACCGCCAAACAGCGGCTTGAACGGATTGAGCTGGATGTGATAAACAATTTCAAAACGCTGGGCGTCCGTACCCGAACCCTGACCGGGCATGAGCGGCTGGAGCTGCTGTACAATACCTTCCACGCTGACAGCAAAGAGCCGTTCCGCTTTAACTGGAACTGGATTCCGCAGAGCGGCATGACGACCCATGACTTTATCGCCCCGACATCCTTTGACTTTCGGGAAACCCGGACATTCGGCATGGGACGCAAATTGGGCGCGGTATCGTACTTGCAGATTTTAGCCCCCGAACTGTCCGACCGTCTGCTTGCCGAGTATTTGGACGTGGACGGTGATATTATCGTCAATCTGCACGTCCGCAGTATCGACCAAAGCGAAGCTATCAAGATGGTAAAACGCAAAATCACCGATTTGGACAGCATGAAGATCGACACGCAGAAAAAAGCGTCCCGGCAGGGCTATGACTACGACCTCATGCCGACCGACCTTGTAACGTACAGCGACGAAGCCAAGCGGCTTTTGGAAGAATTGCAAAGCCGCAACGAGCGTATGTTTTTGGTTACGATCCTTGTTACCAACCTTGCCGACAGCAAAGGAAAGCTGGAAAACGCAGTCTTTCAGGCGGCGGGCGTGGCGCAGAAATATAACTGCTCCCTGCGCCGTTTGGACTTCCAACAGGAACAGGGGCTTGTGTCCTCTTTGCCGCTGGGATTGAATCAGATACCCATTGACCGGGGACTGACGACCTCCGGCGTGGCGGTGTTCGTTCCCTTCACCTCCCAAGAGATACACATGGGCGGCGAGGCACTTTACTACGGGCGCAACGCTTTATCCAACAATATGATTATGGCGGACAGGAAGAAGCTGAAAACGCCCAACGGCTTGATTTTAGGCACACCGGGCAGCGGAAAATCGTTTAGTGCCAAGCGGGAAATCACCAACGTAATCCTTGTTACAGACGATTCGGTGTTGATCTGCGACCCCGAAAGTGAGTACGCCCCCGTCGTTTACACGCTGGGCGGCGCGGTTATCAAGATCAGCCCGATCAGCAAGCAATTCATAAATCCGCTGGACATCAACATGAATTACAGCGAGGACGATAACCCTGTTGTACTTAAAAGCGACTTTGTATTGTCTTTCTTTGAGCTGATTATGGGCGGTTTAGAGCCTGTGGAGCGGACGCTGGTTGACCGCTGTGTACGGCGTGTCTATGAGCCGTGGCTGACCGACCCCAGACCCGAAAACATCCCCATACTTGAAGATTTGTACAATATGTTGCGCTCACAGAAAGAGGACGAATCGCAGCGGATCGCCACCGCGCTTGAAATCTATGTCACGGGCAGTCTGAACGTGTTTAACAACAGGACAAACATTGACCTGACAAACCGTATTGTCTGCTTTGACATCCGGGAGCTGGGAAAAAGTCTGCGTAAAATCGCTATGTTAATCGTTCAAGACCAAGTTTGGAATCGTGTCACCGTCAACCGTTTTCAGGGCAAAAAATCCACCCGCTACTACTGCGACGAATTTCATCTGCTGTTCAAGGAGCAGCAGACGGCGGCGTACAGTACGGAAATTTGGAAGCGGTTTAGGAAATGGGGAGGTATACCGACCGGGATCACGCAAAATGTCAAGGAGCTTTTGGAGAGCGTGGAAATCGAAAACATCTTTGACAACAGCGATTTTATCTATATGCTGAACCAAGCACCCGGCGACAGGCAACGGCTGGCGAAACAGCTTAACATTTCACCGCACCAGCTATCCTATGTCACCAATTCCGGCGAGGGCGAAGGGCTGATTTATTTCGGCAATGTGATTATCCCCTTCACCGACCAATTCCCCCGTGATACGGAGCTGTACAGGATCATGTCAACAAAATTTGAGGAAGTAAGCAAGACGGGCGAAGGTGACACGGCATGAGCGATAAAAAGCTGAAAGCCGCCGATAAAACCGTTCAGAAAATGAGCCGCGAAGGGCTTGTGGAGCAGAACCTATCCACCGGCGCGACCGAGCGCGTGAGTAAACGGGAACAGGATTTTAAGGTGGGCGGATCTTCCGACAAACAAAAACCGGCGGAACAGCCCCGCCCCGCCATATCGCAATCCCACGCGAATGTACAAACGGCGGCAGCGGCGGCGTTGCATAAACCCGACACGCCCCGCACAAACAATCCCCGCGCCGCGCCGGTGACGCAGAGCGCGGCAACGGGCAAGCCGTCCGATCACGAACACAAACCCCGAATAAAGCCGGACGCACAGGACACGGGAGCGGCAACCGTTAATCCCCCCGCCGCTCCCTCCGGCGATACCCCTACCGTAAAATATACGCGGGAATCGAAGCTGCGCCATGCCGAAGCGACGGTTGAAAAAACCGATAAAAAGCTGGAAAAGGTACGCAAGAAACAGCCCCATAAAAAGCGGCTTGTTTCGGAAAAGGTGCTTGACGAAAAAACGCAAAAGCCCAAAACCCGGCTGTATTTTGAGGATGTTCCCGCCGCCGCGAAAAAATCAAAGCTGATAACCTCCGGCGTAAAAGCGGCGGGCGGTATGGCCGCGCTGGGCGTTCACCGAAAGCTGTATCAAGCCGAGTATGACAATGCGGGCGTGAAAGCGGCGCACCGTTCCGAAATGGCCGGGGAAACCGCATTGCGGGCGGCGAACCGTTATCGCCGCGCCCGTCCGCAAAGACTGGCGAAAAAAGCGGTACGGCTGGAAAAGAAAGCGGCGAAAGCACAGGCTAATCTGCGCTTTGAAAAAGCCGTCAAAAAGAATCCCGCCCTTGCCAAGCAAAGCGCGTTGCGAAAATTTATGCACAAAAAGAAATTGCAGCGCAAGTACATCAAGCAGGCGCAGAAACAGGCGAAAAAGGCGGCTAAAAAAACGGCGGAGGAAACCGCAAAGACGACCAAGCGGCTTGTGCTGTTTATCGCCCGTCACCCAATCGCTACGCTGATAATCGCCGGACTGCTGATCCTGATTCTGTGTTTTCAATCCTGCATGAACAGCGGCTTTATCATGATCGGCGGCGTTGGCAGCACGTTTTCGGGCTTCTACCCGGCGCAGGACTATGACATCAACCAAGCGGAGCTGTACTATACGGAAAAGGAAACGAATTTACAGATTGCGGCAAAAAAGCTGGAAACGGACAATCCGGGCTACGACGAGTACCGCTATGTCGGGGAAACCTCACACGATCCCTTTGAGCTGATGGCATATTTGAGCGCGGTGTACGGCGAATTTACCTTTAACACCGTAAAGCCCCATTTGGACGCACTTTTCAACGAGCAATACGTCCTGTCAAGCCGAGAGATCACCGAAACACGGACGGACGCGGACGGCAACGAATACGAGGTGAAAATCCTTGAAATCACCGTTACCAATCAACCGTTGGCGCGGCTCACCGCCCCCAAGATGAACGACGAGCAGACGCAGATGTATTTGACCTATCTCTACACACACGGCGGGCGTTTCTATTTCGCGCCCCCTGTTGTCGGATGGACGGCGAAGCAATCAGACCGCTACGGCTGGCGCGTTCACCCGATCACCGGCGCGAAAGACTTTCACGACGCGGCGGACATTGCCCTGCCTGTGGGTACGCCCGTTTATGCCGTTCAAAACGGAACGGTAACAGCGGCGGGTACAGACGGCGGGTACGGTATTCGTGTCATTGTCGAGAGCAGCGACGGGCTGAAATCCCTGTACGCCCATTTAGACCGTGTTTCCGTTCGTGTCGGGCAGACCGTCGAATACGGTACGGAAATCGGAAGGAGCGGCAACACCGGCACAAGCACAGGAGCGCACCTGCACCTGTCCGTTTATAAAAACGGGCAATCGCTGAACCCCGCCTTTTTCGTCGATCCCGGCTAACCCCAAAAAAATATAAAGGAGCTGATTTTATCCCATGACAAAGATTGAGCGCATTGACGCTGAAATCCTGAAAGCGCGTGAGAAGATCGCGGAACAACACGCGAAAATCCGAACGCTGGAAGGACAGAAAAATGACGAGGAAAACGCCCTGATCGTACAAATGGTACGAAAAATGCGTTTGTCCCCCGCCGAGCTGGAACGGTTTTTAGACCGTCACAAAAACAGCCTGACGAACCCCACAAAAACGCCGCCGGTATTCCCTGCGGCACAAATAAATCCTACGAATTTATCTAAAAAAGAAAGTGAGGAAAATCCCCAATGAAATCCAAAAAAATAACCCGTACTCTGGCGGCGGTTTTAACAATCGCCGCCCTTTTCCTTTTTACGGCGGCTATCCCCCTGACGGCATACGCCGCGCCGGAGGACGAAACGGTATCGACCCAAACCCCCGCCGAAAGCGCAACCCCTACCGAGAGCCAGCCACCGTCTGAAAGTGTCCCCGTTGTCCCGGACGGCGCGACCCCGCCGTATCATTCCACCGGCAATATCGTTGAAAATGTGCGGCAAGGCAGCGCGGATGATACCGGCTTGCAGTTTGTCATTTTCAAGAGCGATTCCGGCAAGATTTTTTATCTTGTTATCGACTACGACAAGAGCAGCGACAACGTGTATTTGCTTACCGAAGTGGGCGAAAACGACCTGCTGAATCTTGTTGAGGTGGACGCGAACGGAAACCCCGTAACCCCACCGGCAAGCGGCAGCGGACAGCAGAACAACAACAGTCAGCAGACCGAAACCCCCGCGAAGAACAGCAACGCCGGACTGATCGTGCTTATTATCGCGGTGCTGGGGATCGGCGGCGCGGCGTTCTATTTCTTCAAGCGTAAAAAGGGAGCAAACAAGCCCTTGAAAGCGGCTGATTTTGACTTTGACGACGAGGACGAGGACGACGAGCCGACCGTGAATGAGGACGAACAGGAGGACGGCGACGAATGAAATTAGTCATTGCGGAAAAGCCCAGCGTGGCGTTATCCATTGCGTCGGTGATCGGCGCAAACACAAAACAGGACGGCTACATGGAAGGTAACGGCTACCTTGTAAGCTGGTGCTACGGGCATTTGGTGGAGCTGGCGGACGCCGCCGCCTACAATGAGCGGTACGCAAAATGGGTAAAGGACGATTTACCTATTCTGCCGGAGCTGTGGCAGTACGCCGTTACAAGGGACAAGAAAAAGCAGTTTGACATTTTGGCGGGACTGATGAAGGACAAGCGCGTACAATCCCTTGTCTGCGCCACCGATGCGGGGCGTGAGGGTGAGCTTATCTTCCGGCTTGTCTATGAAAAAGCCGGGTGCAAAAAACCATTTGAGCGTTTATGGATTTCCAGCATGGAGGACAAGGCGATTAAAGACGGATTCGACCGCCTGAAACCCGGTGCGGATTATGATAACCTTTACGCTTCCGCACTCTGCCGTTCACAGGCGGACTGGCTTGTGGGGATTAATGCCACACGCCTTTTCTCTGTGCTGTACGGCGCAGTCCTGACTGTGGGGCGGGTGCAATCGCCCACGCTGGCAATGCTGACCGAACGGGCGGCGCAGATTGCCGGATTCAAGAAAGAGAAATATTACAAGGTACACATCAATCCGGGCGATACCGACGCTGTGAGCGAAAATATCAAAACCAAAGCGGAAGCGGATAAGCTGCGGGCGGCTTGCGATAAACAGCAAGCCGTTTGCCGTTCCGTCAAGACGGAAAAGAAAACCGTCAACCCGCCCCGTCTGTTTGACCTCACCGCATTACAGCGTGAAGCGAACAAAATCTACGGCTACACCGCCCAGCAGACCCTTGACTACGCGCAAAGCCTTTACGAAAAAAAGCTGATAACCTATCCCCGGACGGACAGCCAATACCTGACCGCCGACATGGGCGACACCGCCGCAAAGGTTATCGCGCTGGTAAAGGAAAAAATCTTATTCGGGGAGCGTTCCGACTTCACGCCGGATATTCTCCGTGTGACGGATGATAAAAAGGTGTCCGACCATCACGCAATCATCCCCACGGCGGAGCTTATGAAAACATCCGTTGAAGCTATCCCCGAAGCCGAGGGTAATATCCTCTGTCTGATTGCGGCGCGTTTGCTCTGCGCCACCGCCGCCCCGCACGTTTATGAAGCGGTTACGGCTGAATTTGACTGCGCTAAAAACGTGTTTACAGCAAAAGGGCGAACAGTTATATCGGACGGCTGGAAAAGCATTGACGCCTCTTTCCGAAACGGCCTGAAAAACAAGCCGGACAGCGAGGAAAAAGAGGGCGAAAAAACCTTGCCCCTGCTGACCGAGGGACAGATTTTTGACAGCGTGGACGCTGCCGTTTCCGAGCATACCACAACGCCCCCGAAAGCGTACACCGAGGACACGCTGCTGGCGGCAATGGAACGTGCCGGGAATGAGGACACCGACGCTGACGCCGAGCGGCGCGGATTGGGAACACCCGCCACCCGCGCCGGTATCATTGAAAAGCTGGTGCAGAAGGGCTTTGTCAAGCGTGAAAAGCGGCAGCTAATCCCTACTGACAAGGGTATCAATCTGATTAAGGTTTTGCCCGAAAATCTGACCTCCCCCAAGCTGACGGCGGAGTGGGAAAATGCCCTGACCGAGATTGCGAAGGGCAAGACCGCCGCACCGGAATTTATGGCGGGGATCGCCGCGCTGACCCGTTCGCTGGTACAGGACAACGCTACCCCGGCTGATAACCTGAAAGAACTGTTTGCCCCCGCAAGAAAGCCGCTGGGCGTTTGCCCCCGCTGCGGTACGAATGTCTATGAGGGTAAGCGGAATTTTTATTGCGGGAATCGGGAGTGCCGTTTTGTGATGTGGAAGGACGACAGGTTTTTTACTTCCAAAGGAAAAACGCTGACGGCGGAGCTGGCGGGGAAATTGTTGAAGGACGGCAAGGCGGCGGTTAAGGGCTTGACTTCCAAAGCCGGGAAACCGTATGACGCGGTTGTGCTGCTTGCCGACACTGGGGAGAAATATGTCAATTTCAAACTGGACTTCCCCGATAAAAAGGACGGTTGAGTATGGGCGAAAAAATGCAAAAACGGATTGCCGACGCCAAAGCCGGGAGAAAAGAGCCGGAAATCAAAGGGCAAGCCGTTGACGATATTATGCGTTTTGCCGACGACACCCGGCACATGATTATTTTTGACGTGCTGGATCACGCTTGCCCCGTTGGTGATAAAGGCGAACGGCTGCGGGTATTTCTCTCTGACGAGGGCTATACCGACACGCTTGCGTCACAGGGCAGAAGCGAAATGAAAATCCTGCGCCATGCGCGGGTAAAGGACGGCGCGTTGTCCTACGACACGCCGGGAAAGGCGTTTGAATAAGTAGTATTTGTTTCATAGCAAGCATAGGAAGTGAGTACCCACTTGCCATTAAAGCCCCATTTTCGCTCACGCGATTATGGGGCTTTGTGCTTGATGGGGAAACCCCATACCCCGACCGTGAAAGGAGTTGAATTTTTGAAAATTGCAAGAGTATTTCCCCGGCGAACAAAGGCTACGCCAGACGACAAATTAACCTTTACCGTTTTCCCGAAAAAGGCGGACATCCCGGAGGTGGACGAGGTACATATTTCCGTTGCCTTTACTTACGACCTGCCGAAATCGGAAGCGCAGGAAAAGGAATGGCGCAGGCTGGGCGTTCCTGTTCGTGTCGGCGGCCCCGCATTGGGACGGCCGGGCGGCGATTTTACCCCCGGCGTATATCTCAAAAAGGGATATGTCATAACCTCACGAGGCTGTAATAATCATTGCTGGTTTTGCGGTGTTCCGAAACGTGAGGGCGGCTTGCGGGAGCTGCCTGTCACCGAGGGCTGGAACGTGGTGGACGACAACCTGTTAGGCTGTTCCGAACGCCATATCCGGGAGGTGTTCTCCATGCTGAAACGACAGCCCGAAAAGCCTGTTTTTACAGGCGGGCTGGAAGCAAAGCTACTACGCCCGTGGCACGTCGATTTACTGCGGGAAACCAAAACCCAACGTATGTATTTCGCCTACGATACCCCCGACGACTACGAGCCGCTGGTGCAAGCCGGACGGCTGCTGCGTGAGGGCGGCGTTACTACGGAAAAATCGCACAACGCCGGATGTTATGTGCTGATCGGCTATCCCGGCGACACAATGGAAAAAGCGGAAACACGCCTGCGGCAAGCATGGGCGGCGGGATTCTTCCCTTACGCTATGCTTTACCGGGATAATTCCGGCGAAACAAATCATGAATGGCGGCAATTTCAACGGATGTGGGTACGCCCTCAAATTGTCGCCTGCAAATTAAAGGAAAGGAACTGATTTTTTGGCAGACGAAAAAACAAAAACCGCTGACGGTACGTTTGAATTTGGAGGCTATCATTTTACACCGTACCGGCAGTTTGGAAACAGGGAAATCCAAAAACGGCTTGAAGGTGATTCCCGCCCGTGGAAAAACGACGCTGCCTATGCCATGAGGAATATGTCGTCAAGCGATATAGGCATATCAAAATACAGCGGCAACAGCGGTTACAGCCACGAAAAATTTTACGCCGCGGCCGGCGGCAGTAACAGCGATATTTTCCGCTGTGCGGAAAACGGAAAGCTCTATGTCCCCGCTGAAAATGAATTGCTGCGTTATACAGAGCCGAAACAGAGAACGCAGAAGAAATCCGTTATAAACGCACTTGATAACGCAAAAAAGGAAGTTGCGAAAGCGGCGGGTATAACGGCGGAAAAGAAGCCGCCGACCCGAAAGCAGACAGAGCTTGAATAATCAAAATCACAATCAACAGAAAGGAACAATTTGTTTATGGATGAACGACAACCCTTTGAACTGACGGGCGAAACGACCCCCGCCAAGCTCAAAGAAATAACCGATAAACTGGAATCCGGCATATCGGAGCTTTTTGACAGCGAACGCTACGCGGAATATCTGCGTGTCATGTCAAAATTCCACGGGTACAGTTTCAGTAACGCCATGCTTATATTCATGCAAAAGCCGGACGCTTCCCTGATCGCCGGTTTCAACAAGTGGAGGGATGATTTTAAGCGTTTCCCCCGAAAGGGCGAAAAAGGCATTAAAATCTTTGCCCCCGCGCCGTACAAAACACAGCAAGAGGTACGGCGGCTTGACCCGGACGGCAACCCGGTTTTTGACGGCGACGGCAATCCCGTCACGGATATAAAGGAAGTCAAAGTACCCGCGTTTAAGGTTGTGTCCGTGTTTGACGTTTCTCAAACCTACGGCGAACCGATCCCCGATATTTCGGTTGACGAGCTGACCGGGAGCGTGGAACAGTACGGCAGCTTTTTCGCCGCGTTGAAACAGGCGTCCCCTGTGCCGACGGGCTTTGAAAAAATCAGCAGCGGCGCGCAGGGATATTACAGCCATGCGAAAAAGCGTATTGCGTTGCAGGAGGGCATGAGCGAACTGCAAACGCTGAAAACATATATCCATGAAATCGCCCACGCAAAGCTGCACGACATTGACCTGAACGCACCCCGCAACGAACAGAACCGGGCGGACAAGCGCACACGGGAGGTACAGGCTGAAAGCGTTGCGTATACCGTTTGTCAGCACTATGGGCTTGACACATCGGAATACTCTTTCGGGTATATCGCCGGATGGAGCGGCGGCAAAGAAATGAAGGAGCTTAAAGCCTCCCTTGAAACCATACGAAACGCAGCCGCCGGAATGATAACGGATATTGACAGGCATTTTGCGGAATGGCAGAAAAAGCTGACCGTGACGACAGGGCTTGACGGGCAGAAAATAATCAGGGAAAGCGACGGCTATTTGCGCTACGGTAACGGCGACCTTCAAAGCTATGTTCTGCCGGACG
This sequence comes from Oscillospiraceae bacterium, assembly GCA_031268095.1. GTDB lineage: Bacteria > Bacillota > Clostridia > Oscillospirales > Acutalibacteraceae > WRMQ01. The sequence goes on from JAIRXU010000017.1 coordinate 234,165, forward strand.
ATACCGTGTTGGCGGACGGCCGGGAGCGCAGGGCGGCGGAGGTGTTCGGCGCGGATGACTTTTACAGATCAGAGGAACGGCCAGCACAACGGAATATTGACCCCGATTTAATGTCCGCACAGGCTATGCCGCCATTAAGGGAACAGTTAGCCCATGCCTACGCCGCCGATTATTACCGTTATATGACCGCCCGCAACGTGGCGCAGGGCTTACCCCCGTTCGGCTTGAACGAGCCGGACAACGTGATAGCCGACCTTACGGCGGACATTATGGACGGCGGCTTTGATGAACTGCGGAACACCCTGCGACATTCCATAGAAACCTATGGGGAGAGCTGGCTTGCGGACACGGACATAACGGTAACGGCTGCAATATTGCTTGACCGTTTGGAAATCCTTGCGGGCGCGGAGCAAGGCCGAACGCTGAACGACGCCATGCGTGAATTGGAGCAGGAAGTAAAAGAAACCCTGCAATTTTTTATCGGTGAGGACATAAACAATCACGGTGAATTGCAGCCGCTCACGCTTGAAATGATAGCGAAACAGGGCTTTGTTTACAGGGACGGCGAACTGGAAATATCCCCCGAAGCGGACACCCCGGAACGGCTGGCGCAGGATTATCACGCTTTTATGGAACGGATTGACTTTTTCGATTATAAAAGTTATTTGGGGATCAGCGGGGATGAACAGCCTTTGCAAAGCATTGCCCGATTCATAGAGAACGGCGGCGCGGATTTATTGAGCCTTCATCATTCGCTGGACGACTTTATAAACGAATACACCGACGACCCCGACCTGAAGGAAGAAGTGTACGACGCCGAAAAGCTGTATGCCCGTTTTACCGCCTATGACGACCGCGAAAAATCCAAAGAAAACGAGCTGCTTAACGGCAAGGGCGACCGATACGGTATTTATCAACTTACGGACACGCGGAAATACGGCTTTATGCCGTTAGAAGCCGCGCTGCGTTCCGATATGCACCGCAATCATTACAGGCTGATGTACACCGCGCCCCTGCCGCCCGGTTCTACCCCGGAAAGGCTGTACGCCTTTCATAATATGGACAACCGCCCGGACGGGGATAAAATGCGGTCTATGTCTATGAGCGACGTGTTGGTAATGAAGCAGGGCAAAAATATTTCTACCCTGTACGCTGACACCTACGGTTTCCGGCCGATACAGGGCTTTTTGGAGCGTGACAGCTATATCCGGGCGGCGGAAATGTCCGCCGAGCAAAATCTGAATATGATTGACGGCATACCCAACAACACCGCGCCTAACAAGGTAGAAATCCGCGCCGCCGTCGTCAGCAATTATACGGGTGTCGGTGACTGCGAAATGGACGCCTTTGTCGCCGCGGATGAAAAGGTGTATTTAGGCAAACGGGAAAACTATCATCACATTTCGCCTTTTGTTATGCCGTGGCACAAGCCGGATCAGGAATACGGGGACACGCCGAGTTATTACGACAATTCGGATCATTCCCTTGTTTTCATCACCGGCAATCAGGATATTTACCCCTTCCTGTACGGCGAGGGCTGGCTGAAATTGCAAAAGGAAATGATGGCAGACGGATTTCACACGCCGGAAACCTACGGCGAATGGGCGGAGCTGAAAGCGGGCGTACTGGCGCAGTTTACCGAGGTTCGGGAAATCCTGTTTAACGGCGAACCGTTCAAAGCCCCCAACCGCGCCCCTTCAATGCAGGAAATCGAAGCGGATGTTGCGGCCGGGAAAGCGGTATCGCTTATGGACATTGTAAACGCGCAAAAAAACGAGCGCAAGGCAGACCCGCCCGGTAAAAAGCCGTCCATGCTGGGACAGCTTGAAAAGAACAAGGCGGCCGTGGCGCAGAACAAGGAAGCGGCGGCGGAGAAACCGCCCCGCAAGCCCGGCTTGGAGGTGGACGACTGATGGCGATTAAAAAAACGGTCTACCCCCATTCCGCCGATACCGCCCGTGAGCGCGGCGAACTGGATAAATACCGTGAAAGCAATAAAATCAACTGCGCGTGTGCCGTCGCGATTGACAAGGCAATCCATGACAGCAATTACGAGCCGTTTCATTATGACCTGAAAGCCGCGGTAGAGAAGGTGACGAAGGAATACGGCGAAAACCGTGTTGCGTGGGTAATGGCGGCAACGGTGCAGCTGCAACATTATGACGGCCGGTATTCTAACGCAAACAAGGGCTGGGCGTGTGGCTTCGATATTCCGTATGTACGGCAGTTTGGCGACAAGCCGCGGATTCCTTACTACGGAACAAACGCCCACGCCGTCCTGATTGACGGCTTTATTACCCATCTGCGGGAGCAAATGGCGCAGAAAAAGGAACGCAAGCCGTCCGTCACCGGGCAGCTTAAAGAAGGAGCGGCGAAACTGGCCGCCGCAAAAACGGAGAAAGAGCCGATAAAGAAAAAATCAGAACAGGAGATAGAATAATGAACGCTATACAAATATTTTCCGCCGAGGAAATCAATCTGCTGTGCATTTACAGCACCGAAACGCGGGCGGAGCTGCTGGACGATCTGCGTCAAGCCCTGTCAACGGTTTTCGACCCGGAGCTGCGCGCTATCATAAAAACCGCCGCCGCCAAAATAGAGGGCATGACCGACGCCGAATACACAGAGATAATGCCCGGTCTGATCCCTGCTGACGAATACGACGGGGAGGATAAATGACATGGCGAGGAATTACGGATTTTATGAGGCGTATTTAAGCGACCGCCTCACGCCGGGAAAGGAATTGCATTTGACCGACACCGTGTATTTTACCCGCGAAAAAGCGGATATTTCAAAATACACATCCATTCCGAAAAATCAGTTGGAAGCAATGATAGGCGACGCCGAATTTGCCGAGCAAAAAATCTTTGAACGGGCAAAGGACGTTGTTCGGGAATGGGAAGCGGCGGCGGGACAAACCCTGCTGATGACCCACGCGCTGGAATATCTGAAAACCCCCGCCGTGGCGCACAGCGGCAACGAGTGGCAGAAAGGCGATTACGATTATATGGGTGTTAGCAACGCCGTGTACAAAATGTCTTACCATGTTTACGAGAACACGCGGTACGACCGCGCCCTGCAAAAAACCGTCCCCGTATCGTGGCATTTGACATGGAGCGTACATACCCAAAACCCCGGCAGCAGAGGGTACAGCGGCGCGAAAATTGCGGGGCAGGACAAAAAGCTGTTCACCGACAAGGCGGCAATGGAAAAGTATATGCAGGGCAGAATTTCCGCCTACGCCCACTTGTTCACCGAGGTTTCGCCGCCCGTTCCAAAAGAACACGCGCATTATTTCACCGTCAACGGAAAGCTGCTGCCCGGTTATACCGTTGAGGGCGAGGCACGGGAACAGCCCGCCGCCGTTGCGGAGGCCAAGCCCGAACCGCCGAAAGGAACAAGCAAGCCGTCTATGCTGGGGCAGCTTGAAAAGAATAAGGCGGAAATAAAAGCGGCAACGCCTCCGGCAAAGGCACAAAAACTGGATAAACCCGACCTTTCATAACACACGAAAAGCGCGGCGACCGTTCATCATGGGCGGTTTGCCGCGTTTTTTTTATGCGATAAATTCGGAATTAAAACCCTGCCAAAGTCGGAAACGCAGATAAAATGCAAAAAACGAGAAAATAGTGGTGTTATTATTTGCGAATAAATCTTAAAAACACACTTGATTTTTACATGAGTTTGTGGTATACTATATTTATACCGAACAGGAGGTGCTTTTATGATCCGCAAAATCAACCAATATCTGATTAACTGGAAGAACAGCCCCTACCGCAAGCCCCTAATCGTACAGGGGGCGCGGCAGGTGGGGAAAACCTACTCTATCCTTGCCTTTGGGCGGGAGCAGTACGAGAACGTGGCGTATTTCAATTTTGAAACCACCCCGACCCTTGCCAAGACTTTTGCCGAAAGCATTGACCCCGCTTACCTTATTCCCATTCTGTCCCGCATTTCCGGGCAGACCATCATCCGCGAAAAGACATTGATTGTCTTTGACGAGGTGCAAAAGTGCGAACAGGCGTTGACTTCCCTCAAATACTTCTGTGAATCCGCGCCGGAGTATCATATTGTCGTGGCGGGGAGCTTGCTGGGCGTTGCCGTCAACCGGGAGGAATTTTCCTTTCCTGTCGGCAAGGTGGATATGGTAACGCTGCACCCAATGGATATGGAGGAATTTCTGCTTGCGGCGGGCGAGGAGGATTTAGTGGCGCAAATCCGGCATTGCTTTGAAACCGACACCCCCATGCCTTCCGCGCTGCACGACGCCGCACTTGCCTACTACCGCCAATATCTTATTGTGGGCGGTATGCCGGAGTGTGTGGAAAAGTATCTTGCCACAAAGGATTTTATTCTGCTGCGCCACACCCAAGCCCTCATACTGGAAAGCTATCTGAACGACATGAGTAAATATAACAAGGAAAATGAAATCAAGAAAACCCGGCTTTGCTATAACAATGTCACCGTCCAGCTCTCCAAGAAAAACACGCGCTTTCAATACAAGCTGATTAAAAAGGGCGCAAGGGCGGCGGAGTTTGAAAACGCCATTGAATGGCTGGCGTTGTCGGGCATTGTCACCCGCATTTACCGCGTGGAACACCCCCAAAAGCCGCTGGATGATTACCGGGACATTGACGCTTTCAAAATCTACATTTCGGATGTCGGGCTGCTGTGCGCCAAGAAAGAGATTATTGCGGAGGATGTGCTGTATCAATCTCCCGATCTTGACGGGTTCAAGGGCGGAATGGTGGAAAACTACGTTTGCTCCCAGCTTGCCGTGAGCGGCTACACCTGTTATTACTGGATGAGCGACCGCGGCGCGGAGGTGGATTTTATCATTCAGCGCGAGGGAAAAATCATCCCCATAGAGGTGAAGTCAGCGGACAACACACAGGCGAAAAGTCTTGCCGTGTATATCGGGGCGTACAAACCGCCCTACGCCATCAAGCTGTCCACAAAAAATTTCGGCTTTACGGACGGCAAAAAGATTGTTCCGCTGTACGCGGCGTTCTGTATATAACCCACAATAAGAAAACGCGGCGGCTGCCCTGCACATGGGGCGGCCGCCGCGCTCTTTTTTTATGCTTACTTTCTGCCCTTCATCTTCTTTGCCGTTCCGATCAGCAAGTCTAACGAATCAGCGTCCAGCCCTTTGATTTCTTCCAATAATTCCTTTACCTTCAACGGCTGCTGCGTTCCCTCGTCGAAAAATTCCGCAAGCGTGATCCTGAAATATTCGCATACGAAAACCAAGCCGTCCAGCGACGGCTTCCCCTGCTTCGTTTCTATCTTATTGATATATCCCTCGTTCTGCCCGATTGACAGGCTCAAATCGCGGGCGGAAATGCCTTTTGAATCGCGCATTTTTTGTATGCGCCGTATAATAAACTCTATCACTTCGTCAAGCATATTCGCTCTCCTTTCATCCCTATATAACATTGTATAGCGCACACCCCTCCAAACCACGCTATGACATGGACGGAATACCTTGACACACGCTATGCCATAGCGTATAATTAGAATGGACAGAGCATTAAATAGCTTGCACGAGGGCAATACTAAAATCGGAGTGATTTATATATGGACTACAACATGGTTTCCTGCGGTGTCGCCGGACAGACAGGGACGGTTTCGGCGGGCGCACAAGATAAAATCCACGCGGCAATCGCGGAGCTTTTCAAAGCCGGGTATCGGCGTTTTTTAGTCGCCCTCACCGGGGAAGCGGCGTTGCTGTTTGCCGAGGCGGTATTGCCCTTTCGGGAGCAATACCCGGACGCTGGGATCGACCTTCTGATCCCCTTTAACGAATGGGCGGACGACCAGCCGGACAGCTCACGGTTCAAGCGGATAACCGGGCAAGCCGAGAGCGTGAACTATTCCTGTGAGGAAGAATACGAGGACAGCATAGAGATATGTAACCGTCAGCTTGTCGGCTTTGGACGGTGTTTGGTTGCGGTACACGATGGCAAGGATAAAGAAATGGCGGAGCTGATCGGGGAAGCCCGCGCCGCCGAGCAAAACGTAAAAGAAGTGTTGATATAACGGAAAAGAGGTATCGCCTATAAATGTAAGCGACACCTCTTTCACACTTGCCGGGTATGATCGCGGCTTTTATCGTGTTCGTTCATATCAAGTATTTGGTCTATATTCGCTTTGATTTTTCCGTATTCGGCAGCCTGTTTTTTCAAGCCGGAATACTGTTCATACAACCGGGCTTTATCGGCCGTCAGCCGGTCACGCTCTTTCTTCAAAACGGCGACATCCGGCAGTTTGCCGTCTATTCCCATTTCACGCAAAGCCTTACGCGCCGCGTTATGGATAATCAACGCGCTTTCGTGCTGGCGGGCAAGCTGTTCTTTTTCGCTGCCCTTCGCCTGTTTATGGGCTTTGTACGCCCCATAGGTGCGCCGGAAATTCTCTATATTCTTTATCAGCAGGGACAAATCGGCAATCCGCTTTTCCGCGCCTTTGAGCGTGGCGGCGGTTTCGTCAAACATAGCTTGAATTTCCCCGATTTTTCCCCGCAAATCGGCATAGGCGAGGATATTGTTTTCGGACAGAAAGGCAACGGTTTTCGCCGCTTCTTTCAGGTTGTGCAGCTTCGCCCAATGCGCGTAGCCCGCGCTCTGCTGGGCTTTGACGGAATTTTCAATGTCAATAATCAGATTGATACGCCCGTCGTCAAGCTGTATGTGCTTTCGTTTTGGAGCGACCGTCAACCCGGCGATCCGCTCTTTGATACGCTCGTCGGCATACTCCGCTCCCAAAGTCTGACCGCCGCAGAAACGCTCCTGTCCGGGCATTTTGTAGCTGTGATATTTTGCCCGTTTGACGGTGTACCCGTCCGATTCCAAACGGCGCAAAAAATCCTCCCAATCGCCGGACTGTTCAATATGGCGGTCAAGGGCTTCACGGAGCTTTGATTTCCAGCTCCGCCCTTCATTTTCGGCGGCCTTTTCCCCGATACTTTGTCGTTTCTTTTCGCCGGGGATAATGACCGATAACCCGTGTTCCCGGCACAGCCGGTCGCTCTCCCGCCGTATGCCGTACATACTGCCCCGGTTGCTGACATACTTGTGCCGATCAACGAAGGACGCGGCGCAAAACATGATGTGATTATGGATATGCCCCTTGTCTATGTGAGTGGTGAGGACATACTCATATTTCCCGCCCAGCACAGCCGCCGCCAATTCCTCCCCGATACGGTGCGCGTGTTCGTACTTGACCTCACCGGGCGCGAACGACTGAATCAGGTGGTGCGCGAGGTTGTTCCCCTTGTTCATGACGCTGTTTGACAGGGTAAAATCAAACTCAATATCCGCTGTTTCCGGCACACAGCCGAACGAGGAAATCAGCAGCTTTTCGTCCGTCTTGTCGGGGTTGCAGATGTAGTCTAACGCCGCCCGGAGCGTTGACTTGATAGGGTGTATCTTAATAACTGCCATATCTTCTCCATGTAGCCCTCAATCTCGGTTAAATCGTCCTTGTAAATGGTGTCGGTGGAGTTAATCCGTTTGGCAATCTGATTGATATTGCGGCCAATCCCGCCGACCTCTTTTGCCAGCTCCTTCACCGCCGAAAAATCCACCTCTATGATGTAGCCCTTCATTGCCATTTGCCGCAGATAATCGCCCGTGTTCGTCATTCCGGCCTGCGCCATTTTCTGCCGGATAAACGCCCATTCCTCCGGCGTTGCGTAAAATTTTATCTGCCGTCCGCGTGTTCTGTTCGCCATTTCGTTTTTACGTTCCTTTCCGGGGTATGGGGTTTCCCCATCAAGCACAAGCCCCGAATGGGGATTGCCGGAAGTGAGTACGCACTTCCTATGCTTGCTATGTGACTTTATCCCCTCACAACTAAACCAATCGGAAAGGGCGGAAAATTAAAAGCGCATAAAAAAACAGAACCGCATTTCATAAAAATACGGCTCTATTCTTTACCTTATAAAGCGTTAAGTTTTATTCGTCCTCGTCCGCCCATTCGCGGTCAAGCGTTTCAGCCAGCTTGAACAGATCAGAGCGTTTGTGAATCCCGAACTTGCTGTAAATGATATGACAGTATTTCGTAACAGAACCGGGCAGGATGTCCATTTTGTCCGCTATTTCCTGACGGACAAAGCCCTGCATGATATATTCCGTCACTTGGTATTCCCGGCGTGTCAGCGGTTGCAGCTTGTGTTTCATAAGATTTTGCATTTTGCGTTCATGGAGCGAAACATCCTCCGGCGTGGATTCTGTTTCCGTCACCGTCGCCGTTTCTTCCTCGTCCGTGTCCTCTGCGACAATGCCGATCATTTCTTGAAATGTCCGGCCACGGAAGCTATATCCCAAATACGGCTCCAAAAACAAATAAATCATCACCATTCCTACGGAAACCGCAAGAGCCACGATATATAGAACAGTCGTGTCGTTTCGCAGAATTTCCAATAAAGTGGAATAGGCAATTATGCCAATAAATGTAATCGCAACAATACCCGGAGCGATAACCCTTGATGGATAATGTTTCGATATTAACAGGCCGTAAAACATTCCGATGTTTACTGCTACTAAACCACACCCGAACAGGGCGCAGGAAACCAGCGAAAGCGCGGGAACAAATAACGAGATAACGCTGAACGCCGCACTTAAAGCGATAATTCCTGTCAATCCTACACCGCTTTTGACAGGGGAAATTCCAAAGCATTTCCACAGAATAAAAATAACGGCAGAACAAATCGCAGCGGAAAGAAAAAATATCATTACGCCGTGGTCAGTATTTTCCGCAACGGCAAGTCCGAAAGACGATAAAAAGCCGACCAAGCCTACATATATCCACAGCCCGGCAAATATCCGTTTCGGACAAATTAAGCCGTCAGATTTTTTTACATGGCGTAGCCATTGATCGGTCGGGAGTTTGAAGAAAAATATCAACATGAACGCAAGAGCAATCACCATAAATATCCTGAACACCGAAAATGGTACAGGAACAATATCATTTTGCAATATGGCCGCAACAGCAAAAGCAAAAACATATGCGACAAAAAAATGTTTTATCGCTGTTTTCATCTGAAACATATCAATAATGATAGACGATTCAAGCCCAATCATAAAGATACAGCAGAAGTATTGAATTTGATAAGCCAAAGCCAGCAGTTCCGGCGATATTGGCAGAAACAGTACCGCCGCCGATAATAATGCGATTACTGATATTATCCGTTCAGCCAAAACGACAAAGCGTTGAAATTTCAATATAAAAGTAATGGAGAGTATGTAGCCGATTGCCACCAGCCAAATCAAGTTTCCGGCGTCAATAGGTAACGGCGTTTTTCCGTCAATCGAAAATGCCGTTCCGGAATAGGCCATTACTCCAAATTGCCATGCGGCGAACATAGCAAAGCAAAGGAGCAACGGCAAACGGAAGGTCAGCCGCTTGTTTTCGTTTTCTGTAAGGATCGGATTATGATTCATTCGTTGTTTCCCCCTTCAAAACCCATTCAGCCGGGTAGCCAAATTCTTTCTCTATCAATAACGCCAGCGTCTGCGAACAAGTAGTGATTTTTTTTGTCGCGCCGCCCGTCAGTAAGTATACATAGTTTCGCGTTATGCCTAACCGTTTCGCAAATTCCGTCTTGTTGATTTTTTGCTCGGTGATGATTTTGGTAATTCTTTCTTCCAGCGTTGTGTTCGCCATCAAAGACACTCCTTTTCGTCCAAAAAGTTGTTACGCATATCATTATACCATATTTTATTGAATAATTCAACAGAAATCAAAAAATATTTTTAGAAATTCCGCTTTTCTTCCATACCGTATGGAGTGTTTTTTTCTTAAATTTGCGCTATCATGATAGCAGTTCGGAAGCCAACCGCTCCCGGACGGACGATCAGGCAGAGAATTTTCAAGGAAGAAGGTGGTAGCTTGCTTGTGTCCCGAAGGGATAAGTCAACAAAGGTCAAACAAAAAATTGAAGTTTCAGCACGACCGCCCGGAGCGTCCGGGCAAAGAAAGAGGGTGGCAAACATTGAACAATGAAAAGGCAACGCCTCCCATGCGTCCGTCTGATGTGGCGATAGAAAAACAAACCGAGTATGATCCCGGCAGCAAGATTTACACAACCCATTGCGGCGTATGCGGCAAACCGAGATCACAGCACAAGGACTGGTATCGCTCTCGCTTCAAAACATTTCGCAAGCTGCGTTTGCAATTCAACTTTTGCGACACTTGTAATCGGTGGATTTGTGAGGACTGTTTTTTCCTTGACGACGGCAACGGCAACAGTATTGGTATTTGTACCGAGTGTGCAGAGAAACAGGGAATCAAAGGCCTAACACAAGCTGGTTTTGAGGAAAAATGGCCGGAAATCAAAAAACGGATATGGGAAAAGAACGAAGCCGTAATGCGTGCTGTGGAAAAAGAAAAGCGCGAACGAGCGGAACAGCAGAGCAACGGCGGCTCTTAAATTTCGGATCAATTTTTAGAGAGGAAAAATGTCATGGATGACGACAGCAAAAAGCTCCACGCAAAAGCGTTTGATATACAGACAACGTATAGCCGGATAGACCATGCGTTCACTTCCCGGTGTGCTATCTGCGGCAAGGAACAAACCATGCGGAAAATTTGGTATCAAAGCCGGGGTAAAACGCTTTCCGAATTACGGCTGCAATTCAACCGTTGCGAACACTGCGGGAAATGGGTGTGCTGCGATTGCTATTTGGTTGACGACGGACACGGCAACGGCGCATACGAGGGCAGCGACATCTGTTCCGCGTGTGCAAAGGAGCGCGGTATTATTGGCTTGACAGTCACACAGATGTTGGCAATTCAAGCTGAACAGACCAAAGCACAAGAAGCGACAGAGCAAAAAGAGGCAACAGCAAGGGGGCAACCGTCATGACATATGATTATCCCTAAAATTGTCCCGAAACAACAAAACCCGCCGGAGGTGTCCGGCACATTATGAAAGAGAGGAGCGAATTTAACTATGGCATTTTGCGGTAAATGCGGAACACAAGTACAGGAGGGCGTAAAATTCTGTCCGTCCTGCGGAGCGCAGACCGAAGAAGCGCAGCAAACCCAAGCGGCAGACGCGCAGGCGAACAAGACAATGGCGATACTCGCTTACATCCTGTTCTTCATCCCGCTGATCACCGGCGACCACAAGAAAAGCCCCTTTGTGAAGTTTCACACCAATCAAGGCACGGTGCTTTTCATTGCGGCGGTGGCGTGGGGCATTGCCGAGAATATCGTGCTGGCGATTCTGCGGGCGATATTCTGGAACGGGTACACATGGGGTGTTTACGGATTGTTCAGCACGATTCTGAATATCCTGTGGCTTGCGCCGACCGTACTGTGTGTGCTGGGTATTATCAACGCCGTGAACGGCAGACAAAAGGAACTACCTGTTATCGGCAAATTCAAGATTATCAAATAAGGGGGTGAGGAACGAATGGGCTTATTAGACAGAGCCATCAAGAACGGCATTAACCGCGCCGTGGGTAACGCGGTGGCGGGAGCGGTGGAAAAGGCGGTAGCCCCCAAAGTGGAGCAAGCCGCCGAGCAAGCGGTTCAGCAGGTCATCCCGCCGACACAGCCGACCGCGCAACAACCCGCGCCCGATCCGGCGATTACACAGCAACAGGCACAGCAAGCGGGGGCGGCACTCGGCGGCTTATTCGGAGGGCTGAACGCCTTTGCGAGCGAAGCGGCAAAGAATATGAAAATCTGCCCCGCTTGCGGCGAGGCGGCGGGGGCGCAGACGAAATTCTGCCCGAAATGCGGCGGCGCAATGCCGGAGCAAACGGTGGCGCAGGGCGCGGCGTGTCCTTCCTGTGGCAAGCAGAACGACATCGGCACAAAATTTTGCGCCGACTGCGGGGCGAAGCTCCCCGCCGCCGTAGCCGAGGAACAGGCGGCACAGGCCAAGAGCGCAAACGCGATGGCCGAATGGGACAGATTGCTCCCGCAATATCCCAAGTGGCAGTTTGGCGGGTACGATTACCGGCTGGAACGGCTTGACGATTACAACGGCGCGCCCTACTACCAATTCGCCGCAAACGGCGTTGGCCGGGCTGAATTGGAGCAGTATCGGCAGTTTGCGCTTAGTAGCGGTTTCCGTCCGGCGGGGCAATATCCCGACCAGTATCAGCTATTCAAGCGCGTTGACGGTGTGGTGTACAATATCGACCTCGAACACGCCTTTGACAGCGACGGGATGTCGTTGTACTTCACCACACGCGAACCGAACGGCGGGTTTGACTATGTGAAGCCGGAGCCAAAGCCAAAGAGCGGCGGAGGGCTGTTCGGCGGACTGTTCAAATAACCGCCCGTGGCAAAACCACGCCGGAGGTGTCCGGCAAACGCGCGCCGCCTGTCGCACACAGGCAAACAACCCTCAGCCGGGGGCAATCGGCAAAATAAAACTTTATGGAGGAATCTTATCATGAAAAAGGCAATTATTCTCGTGCTGGCTTTGGTGCTGGCACTATCCCTGCTCACCGCTTGCGGTGAAAAGGACAGCGGCGGCACAGGCTCAACAGGCGGCAACAGCAACACCCCCGGCACTTCACAGGGCGGCGGGAACAACACCGCAAAAGAGTGGCCGGAAAATAAGTACACCGCCGGTCTGCCGAAACCGAGCGGCGAAATTCTTGATGTTGCCGTTGCTGACAAATACGGTTATACAACGGTAGACATGAAGTGGACAAAAGAAGAAGCGCAGACTTACGGCAAAGCGCTCACGGCGGCAGGCGTTCCGGGCTTAGGTGATATGGGCGATACACAGTATGCGTTCACTCGCGATATGAGCAGTGATGCAGACCCATATTTCAACGGTTATCTTGTTACGATTAAACCCTATGATGACTGCTATCGTATCAGCATTGAAACACCGGACGAATAATTACAAATGAACAGGCGGGGCGGTTCGCGCTGTCCCGCCTGTAAATCAAAATCAGAAAGGCGGCAAGGTTATGAAGAAATTACTTCTGTTTCTGCTTGCGGCGGTGATGGTGTTTTCCCTTGCCGCCTGTGGCGAGGACAGCAACGCAGGCGGGAGCAGTACCCCGCCGACCAACAGCACCCCCGAAACAAGCTCCACCACCACACCGGGCGGGACGGACAGCACGAATACAAGCACGACTGCACCGAACGCAAACGCACAGGGCGATGCTGTTGCGCTCATTAAATCCGGGCAGACGAGAGGGATTCTGTTCGGCGGGTATGAATGGCGTGTTTTGACCGTTGAGGGCGGCAAGGCGTTTCTTCTTGCGGAGGACGGCGTTGCCAATCACGAATTTCAAGACGGGGTAAAATACAAAGTCAAAGATGAAACCACCCATTATATATGGGCATATTCCACTCTCAGAGCATACTTGAACGGAGATTTCCTTAACGCTTTCACACCCGAAGAACAGGCACAAATTGCGGTGACACAGGTTGTAACGCCCAATAATCCGCAGTTTGACACCGCAGGCGGTCCGGATACGGAGGACAAAATCTTTGCGTTAAGTGTGGACGAGGTGGAAAAATATCTGCCGACCGCCGCAGATAAAAAAGCGCGTGGATACCTTTCCGGCGTAAAAACACGCGCATGGTGGCTACGCACGCCCGGAGCTACTTCTATGAGTGCCGTAGCCGTTACTGATGTAATTGGTATGAACGGCGGCAATGATGTACAGGGCGGCGTTCGCCCGGCTTTGTGGCTGAATTTGCAATAAAAGCAATCCACCACAGGCAAACCCCGCCGGAGGGCAGACGGCAAATAATTTTTTTGGAGGTAACACAATGAAAAAGGCACTATTTCTCGTTCTTGCCCTCGTCCTCGTCATTGGCACGATGGCGGGTTGCGGCAAGACAGGCGACAATTCTGGCGGGAGCAGTACCCCGCCGACCAACAGCACACCCGGCACAAGCTCTACCACCACGCCGGGCGGCACAAGTAAACCCGCCGAAAGCGGGCTTGTCGGCAAGGTTGGCGATACCGCCAGTTACGGCACATACAACGGCAAGCCTGTTGAATGGCAAGCGTTGGCGGTAGATTTGACAGCGAAAAAAGCGTTGTTGATTACAAAAGACTGTGTGGCTATGATGCCGTTCTTAACGGAGGGAAGCGGCAATCCCGCTGAAACGACATGGGAAAACAGCACCATTCGGACGTGGTTGAACAGCGACTTTTATTCGGCGGCGTTTACGGACGCGCAAAAGGCGAAAATCCTTGACACGGCAATTAGCACCCCGCCCAATTCCGAGAGCAAAGCCGAAGATACAAGCAAGACAACCGACAAGGTTTTCTTCCTGTCCGAAGCGGAGTGCAGACAATATTTTGCCAACGATGAAGCGATGAACACGAAATACGGCGGCGAAGATGTTGCATGGTGGACGAGGACACCGGGGAACGACCTATCCGGGCGCGTCTGCACTTATAGCGGTGGCGGTCTGTATATGACCGGGAACAGCGTTGTCACACCTGACGGAGTCGGCGTTCGCCCCGCGATTTGGGTAGACATCACGCCGGAACAGTAATCACCGCGCCGCCTGTCGCGGGCAATCCGCAGATTGCCTATACAGAGCAAATCTTAAAGAATGTGAGGTGGCAAGGATTGAAAAAACTGTTGACTTGCCTGTTGGCGGCTATGCTGGTGTTCAGCCTTGCCGCCTGTGATGGCAAAGACAAAGGCGGCGGGGACGGCTACGACGCTTTTGTGAAAGCAATGACCGACATGAAAGAAGCCGGGGACAAATTGGTAAGCGAGGGCTTGGATTTTCAGGCGCAGAGTATGTATGGCTTTGCGGGTGCGTCCCTGTCCTCCTGCCGCTACGCCGTGGAGTACATCCTGTGGCTCAAAGGCGAGGGCGACAATATCGCGGCTGTGACCGAGGGCAGCCGGAGCGCGGACTGGAACGAGATCGCGGCGGTGTGCTACGCTTCGCCCTATCCGTATTACTTCGAGGGGCTTGTGTTCCATGTGCAGGGCAAGAATGACGAAGCCACGCCCTGTTACACAGCGGCGTTGATGAATCCCGCCTACCCGGAGGACGGCGTGGACTTCTACTATCTGAAAGATATGGAAGTGAAAGACCTCTACAAGCTCCGCGATGAACTGCGGTCAAAGGAAGCCGAGGTGTACGCCCTCATCACCGTTTCACCCACGCAGATAGAGCGGGACGAATACAGCTTTTACCCCGAATATCTCCGGGCGAAATCCAAAGAGGCGTTAGAATCCGGGGATAACGCGGGCGCGGCGGCCTATGCGAAAGCGGCTGTGCTGAACGACAGCTTTGACCCGCTGAACTACCGAAACGCCGTTCTATGCTGTATCGCCGCCGAGGATGCGGAGGGCGCGGCGCGATATCTGAACGCGGGGCTGCTCATCGCCCCGGAGGACGAGGGCTTGAAAACGCTCTATCAAGGCTTTGAAGCGTTAGGGGGTGACGGACAATGAAAAAGAGAATAACGGCGGTGCTGTGCGCCGTCTGTATGATATGCGCCATGCTCCCGATGACCGCAAACGCGGCGGGGAACTTGGAGGGCGTGGACTATTCCCGGATCACATCCGGCACAAGCTACAAAACCGTATTGCAGCTTGACAATATGCAGTTTCAAGGGACTTTGACGCAAGGAAGCGGCGTATCCCAAGCCGAGCAGGACAAAATCATCAGGGATGTGATGAACGACAAGAAGATCACGTCGGGTATGCTGGAAAACGCGGAAACCATCATCAAAGAAGCGGAACAGAAAGGGTTCGAGCTGAGGGACTTGGAAAACGCTATTTTGAAGATGACGGGCGCGGATACTATCGTTGACCTGTATAAGCTCATCATGGGCAGCGGCGGTACAAACGAAACGCAGAACGTATTGCAAAACTCCGGGCTGGCGGCAACGGAACAATATGCAAAAGACATCAGCACAACTTACGTCCGCAAAGGCGGGAAGCTGGCATTGAAAGCAACAACAAAGGTCGGATTTAAGCTGCTTTTTATGCTCCCCGATTTGGTCGAGGTTACAGTAGATATGTTGTCAAAATACGAGGAATTGAAAGACGCCATCGCACTGTCCTTAGAGAAAAAGGCTATGCTTGACGACTTCTACGATGAATGCAACAGACGGATTAAAAAAGCGGGAGGCGACAGCGGAGAATGGCTAATCCGCTTCGACAAAGCGAAAGCCCGTTACAGCTTTAATATGTGGGGTATTCCGACGCTGCTGTCCGAGTGGACGCTGACAGGCGAGCTTGTCCGGCAAGTCACAGGGGCGGGCGATAACTACGGCGGGACGTATCAAGGAACGCTGATGATGGAGATCAACGGAATTGAGATGGACGTGAGGTTTGATAAAAACTTCAAGGATAAAGAAATCTTCTTCAACGGCGGCGGTGCTTATATTCAAGGCGAAAAAACGCTTTGGAGCAATCAAGGCATTACCAATGTGAAGGACGACTTCAAAACCACAACCCTCAAACGCACCGTAAGCGGTGACTTCACCGTTTATATCATAGAGGGCAGCGGTGAAATCAAGCCCACCGTTTTGGGCAGCTTGAAAGGCGGCGGCGACAATACGGAGTTTGCCTTTGAACATCAATTTAACGGCAGCGGGACTTTCAACGGTTCTATCGCGGTGTCCGGCGCTATCAAATATACATCGAATGACATCAAGTCATACAACTACGCGGTCACAGAAAAGACTGCTGGCGGCGTTCAGCTTACGGATGATTTAGTGTCCGGCACGATTCAAACGAACATCGGCACGGTCTGGAAACCGCTTGATAGCGAACCCGCTATTACGGTATATATCAAATAATTTTGGAGGTAGAAGACATGAAAAAGGCATTTTTACTCGTCCTTGCGCTGGTGCTGGCATTATCGCTGGCGGCCTGCGGTGGCAAGGACAACACGGACAGCGGGACGCTGAACCGTGACGACGGCAACACCCCCGGCACTTCGCAGGGAGGTACGACCAATCCCGGCAGTGTCCCGGATTTGTCAGCACTTATGGGCGGCAACACCAAGCTATCCGGGCTTGACGCGGCGCAAAAGCAAGCCATCATCGACGCCGCAAAAGCGGACGGCGTTACGGTGGAATTTAAGGCAGACGGCTCTACGGTAATCACCGAAGCGGACGGTCAAAAATCCATTCAAAACCCAGATGGCACATGGACATTTGAGGATGAGGACGGAACGCATAATGTTCAGATTGGCGGCGAATGGCCGGATAACGAGTTTACCAAGCTGCTGCCAAAGCCCGAATTTCCTTCAATGAACGGCGCAAGCACTACCGAGGAAGGTTTTTCGATTTCTTTCCCCAACACAACGGTTGAACAGACCAAAGCCTATGTGGAAAAGGTAAAAGCCAAAGGCTTTACCGTGGACGCGGACATAACGGATGAAAAATACGGCGATGTGGTCGTATATCTTTACAGCGCAAACAACGGCAATGGGTATCGGATTGAAGTTTCATTTTCCAGCGGTCAAACCTTGTTATCCATTATAAAGGAATAACCGTACTAATCAAGCGGTTCAGTCATACGGCCAGCGTAAAATACCCGCCGATTCCGCTTGTCGGCGGGTATTTTAACTCCCGAATTTGAGGTGAACGAAAATGACAGGAAAGGGAAAGAAACGCCCCCGCTACCAATAACATTTTTTCGTTTTTGAATAGGGTCTGCTTTTTACAGGCGGCAGACTTGCTTTTCGGTGCGCTCACAACAACTTTACACTAAAAAAGCGTAGGGTTGATAGCTGTTTTCAAGCTATCGCCCTGCGCTTTTTGTTTTCGTTCAAGCCCCCGGTGTCGGCATTGCCGAGGGCTTTATCGTCGTGCCTTGTTTATGAAACGCTCCATCCTTCCTAAAAAAATCCTCCGACCTTTTAATTTTCACGCTTTTTTCCTTGGCTTTGTTGTGAAGGAGAAAACAAACGACGGAAGGAGGAATACCTGATGTGTTATTTACCGATTGCCGATCAGGAGCGAATCAGAAAACAGTTTGACTGTTTGATGAAAAGGGTTTTGGGCGGTGAATCCAAAAACGCGCATATCGAAATTGCGCGGCAGGCCGAGCGCGAAACCATGTTCTCGGAGCTGACCGAGAACCAGCATAACAGCCTGTCGGTGACAGACGAATACCCCAGCGATAAAACCCGGTATCAGGTTATGGGCTTTGACGTGGATGTGCGCGGCGATCTGCTGACCGTCGCGCTGGACACCCTGCCCCCGAATAAACGGGATGTGATACTGCTGGCGTATTTTATGAATATGACCGATGTTGAGATCGCCCGGATCACGGGCTTTACTCCGGCAAATATTCATTACCACAGGACAAGCGCGTTAAAAAAGCTAAAAAATTTTCTCGAAAAGGAGGACAAGCCCCATGAACAGTAAACGTACATATAACCCGCCGCCTTTCAGCATGATTGAAGCGGCTACAAAAGGCGATGTGACCGCAATCAACGCTATTTTGCGGCACTATTCCGGCTATATTACCTCTCTGTCCGTCCGCCCCATGTGGGACGAGTTTGGATGTGTCCACATGGTTGTTGATCCCGAAATACAGCGCAGGCTGGAAACGAAATTGATTACCCGTGTTCTCAAATTTCAGGTAGCCTGACATGAAGAAAAGTGTGCGTGTCCTCCTTCCACGCGCACTTTTCGCATTGCCCGAACCGCAGTTTGTTTTGTCGCCCTGTAAAAGCGCATTGAAACGGTGCGTTTTTACAGGCTGATAAAGCGTTAGCCTGATGTGATCTTTGACAAAGAAAGCGCGGAAGAATTAAGCCGTCGCAGTATAAGGCAGCCGGATACGTCCGGGATTGCGAAACCAGCGGCGGGTGCGCCACGACTTCCTCCATTCGGGGAATGAGCGATAACACCGACAGCCGAACCGCCAAGCGCAGCAGCTTGACGGCACAGGCCGCATATCCCGTTATATTGGTACTTCTGTCACGACTTATGTCCGAGCGTGAGCCGCCCATTTGGTACGGCATGGCGTCGCAGGCAAGTTGGCAGCCGGGTGAGAACCACGCGGGGGTGAAATTCCCATGAGGCTATGCTAAAAGCCGTCCGAAATGCCTATAAGACCAAAGCAAGGGGGATGATTGATGACTTCAAACATTCCAACCGGCAAGCGCACAAACATACACTTAACCGTTCTGCACGACACTTCAATCGACAAGTGGATCGCAGAGCGTCACTACCTACAATCCGTCCCAGCAGGGGCTATTATTCGGATGTGCTTCAAGGATGATAACAATAATATAATCGGCGGAATGTTGTGGGGACACCCGACCAGCCGCAAGATAGATCAGAAAACCATCCTCGAACTTACGCGTCTGTGCTTTATCGACGACACCGAGCCTTTCATTGAAAGCCGGTCGCTCGGCATGGCGCGGAAGCACATCAGAAAACATCATCCCGCAGTCAAGGGCTTGATTGCCTATTCGTCCACAGGGCAAAGGCATGACGGAACGATTTACAAGGCGGATAATTGGTACGTTCTCGGTGTATCGGGAAGCGCAAGCTGGCAGACAAGACCAAACCGGGCTGACCGCGACCTGTCGCCTAAAATGCGTTGGACACGCAGCCCGTAATGATATTCAAAGGAAGGGGTGTCTATGACCAATATTGATATTCCCGTTTGGGAGCGATACACGCTGACGATTGAGGAAGCGGCAAAATATTTCCGCATAGGCGAAAACAAGCTGCGGAAACTGGCGGAGGAAAATCTAACGGCGGGCTGGGTACTGATGAACGGCAACCGTATACAAATCAAGCGGAAGCCATTTGAAAAAATCGTTGACACGTTAGACGTGATTTAATGTATTTTCTTAAATGGCCTTGTAAAAGAGCCTTGTTTATGCTATACTATTAGTGGCATATCAAGGCTCTTTCCGTCATGGAAAGGAGTACGGCAATGTCGGAAAAAAGAAGGGACAGCAAAAATCGAATCTTGCTGTCAGGAGAGAGCCAGAGAACAGATGGGAGATATGCTTACAAGTACACGGACACCACGGGAAAACCGCAATTTGTTTACGCTTGGAAGTTAGTACCCACAGACAAAACCCCGGCAGGAAAACGCGACGATATATGTTTGAGGGAAAAGGAAAAGGCAATCCGTAAAGACCTCGATGACGGTATCGACACGGTAGGCAAGAAAATGACCGTCTGCCAGCTATACGCAAAGCAGATACGGCACAGGGGGAACGTGAGGCACAACACCAAAGCCGGGCGCAAACGGCTGATGAAACTTTTAGAACAGGATAGGCTTGGCTCACGCAGTATTGACAGCGTAAAGCTGTCAGACGCAAAGGAATGGGCGTTACGCATGGCTGAAAAAGGCATTGCCTACACAACAATCAGCAATGACAAACGCTCCCTGAAAGCGGCGTTCTACACAGCGATACAGGACGACTGCATAAGGAAAAATCCCTTTGACTTCAAGCTGAATACCGTAATAGAAGATACCACGCAGCCAAAAGAGGCGTTGACGCCGGAGCAGGAAAAAGAGTTACTGACCTTCGCGCAGGGCGACAAGGTTTATCGGAAGTATTATGATGAGCTTGTTATACTGTTGGGGACGGGGATTCGGATTTCCGAGCTTTGCGGGATGACTGAATCCGATTTAGACTTCGAGGGCAGGAAAATCAATGTAGACCACCAGCTATTGTACAGCGCGGAAACCGGCTACTATATTGAAACGCCCAAGACCGAAAGCGGAAACAGGCAAATCCCTATGAGTGAAAGCGTGTATGAGGCAATGCGGAACATCTTGAAGAACCGCAAGGGCGCAAGCTCTGTCACGGTTGACGGGTACAGAGGGTTTCTGTTTACTGGAAAAAACGGCAAGCCTAAAAACGCGACCAGCTATGACAGCGTGTTCCGGGGGCTTGTCAGAAAGTACAACAAGTGCCACGCGCAGGCGTTACCCAAAGTAACCACACCGCACACGCTACGGCACACGTTCTGTACCAAGCTGGCAAACGCGGGTATGAACCCCAAAGCCTTGCAGTATCTCATGGGACACGCCAACATCACCATGACAATGGACTATTACGCTCACGCCACTTTTGAATCCGCAAAGGCGGAAATGGACAGAGTGGCGGCTTAAAGAAAAGAGAGAGTTTACTACTCTTTTACTACCTTTGAGAGCGAAATGGTGAGCGGTTTTAAGAGGTTTCGTGAGTATCTCCCCAAGCAAGAAATGCCGAAAGCCCTTGCAACATAAGGCTTTAACGGCATTTGAGAACTTTCAAAAAGATAGTCAAAATTTATATAGGATATTATTCAAATAATCAATAAAGTAATCAAAAAGGAGGAAAAGGACCCGTGCTCGATCTGATCCCTTATGTCCCTGCTGTGCAGCCCGCATTGGAGGTATTCTATGCCGCTTGCTTCGCCGCCCTCGGTTGGGACTTTGATTTGCTGGGCCGGCATGCCGATTTGGCCAATATTCCGGCGACGTACCGACGGTTCTGGTGTCTGTTTGACGGAAATGAGCTTGTCGGCACGGTTGCGCTGCGCGAAATCAGCAGCAATACCGCGGAACTCAAACGGCTCTATATCCATCCCGCCCGGCAAGGGAAGGGGTTCGGCAAACTGCTGTTCGAAACCGCGCTGAAGGACGCTAAGCGCATTGGATATCACACCTTGTGCGCTGACACCCGACGCGACCGCGCCGCTTCCCGCCACCTGATGGAATCGCACGGCTTTCGGGAAACCTCGCAGTATAATCAAAACGACTTTGCTGAATTGTTCTATGCATTGGATTTGCTGCCATAGCGTGGGGATGGCGGCCCGGCGCCGTCCGAAACGCCAACCGCCGACAAGAGTCACGTCCCCGTTCCGGTTCGCATACACTGGCTTAGGCGGTGTCTGTCCGTCCGGGATGTTGAATCGCAGCAAAAAACGCTCGCGGCCGATTTCCGACCGCGGGTTTTTTGTTGCGGAATTTAATTGTCTGAAAGAAGTTTTTTAGATGCTGAAGCTACTGGAACCGCAGGCCCTTGCGGCCCTGATCGCCGCGCTAGGCGCCGTTATCGTCGCGATCCTCGGCTGCGTCAACACCCGCCGGAATGTGAAGTCGGCGGATTTGACTGCGTTTCGCTCCAAGCTGGAAACCGAGCTGGAAACAATGGCAGGCAACCAGGAAGAGGTCAAATCTGATTTGAAATTAGCAATTCACCGCATTGGCGAACTGGAGCACAAACAGGATGCGGCCAATGTCATGAATGAGCGTCTGGCAAGGATGGAAGAGCGAGAAAAATCCACCAATCACAGGCTTGACCGCATGGAAGACAAAAAAGAAGAGACAGCAGACTTTTGAAAAATGTTTCACGGCTCGGCCGGCGCGGCGGTCTTTCTTTTGGTTCTTTGCTGTCTGGCGGACAGCGTGCTATCCTCCGTTCCACCGGAGGACAAGCCTTACCGTCAGACAATGCAGAAAATACTTGCTATCCGGCCGAAAATATGATAAAACGGAACCATCGAAACAGAAAGGGTGATCACATATGAAGAAAAATCGCACCGCAGTCCCCACCACGCAAGGGAGGGTGACGATACTTTAGCCCTCCCTATTTTTAGGAGGACTTATGGCACTGGGTTGGATCGATGTAAAGGAATATCCATTCGAAAGTTTGCTGCTGCTTGAACGGTTCCAAATTCGGCTGCTGCTCCGTTGGCACATGCGGGAACCCAAGTGGCGGCGGCACATGGGCGCCGCGGTGCAGGCGCACCCCGCAGTCCAGTGGGTTTGGGCCAAGCGATGTCCGGAGTACGCGGGCACGCTGAAAGAACTGTGCGCTGAGGCGCCAACACGGCAGGGGGCGGCGCTGCGCCGCGCGGAAGTGTACGTGATGGCAGGCATTGAGGACTTCCTTATCTACACGACGCCGGAAATGATGGCGAAAAACTGCGATTTCATTGCCGGCTGGGACAAAGCGCGGCTGTTTGACCTGGCCGATTTTTCCGGAAAAATTGTGCTTGACGTTGGCGCTGGATCCGGTCGTCTGGCCTTTGCCGCGGCAGAACAGGCGAGAGAAGTATACGCCAGTGAGCCGGTGGGGATGCTGCGGGAGTTCATGCGCGACCAAATCGCGCGCGAGGACCTGCACAATATGCGTGTTCTGGACGGCGTCGCGGCTTGTCTGCCGTTCCCCGATGATACGTTCGACATTGTAATGAGCGGCCATGTGGTCGGTGACGACTACGATGCAGAGCTGGCGGAACTGACGCGGGTATGCAAACCCGGCGGTTGGATTCTGGACTGCCGGGGCGATTCGGTCCGGGAGTACCGGCCGGACTCGGAACTGCTCTGCCGGGGCTTTGAGGCGGTCAGCTATCTTGGCAGCTGGGGCAAGACGGTGGTAAATCACCGCTGGCGCGTTGCGAAAAACGCGGCTCTCCATGCCGCGTCAAGCCCGGCCAGCAAACAGGCAGGCACAGAATTCTAGCAATCCATCTCGGGAGAGCAGCATCTTCCAATCATCGCAAAACGCCCGCCGGAAGCAGTGGCATGCCCGGCGGGAGTTCTATTTCTGCCAGAACGTTTCCTATGCGCCAAAGGCTTTCTTCATGGTCAGCAGGACCTTTTTCTCGATCCGGGATACATACGATCTGGAAATTCCTAAGCGGCGGGCAACTTGCCGCTGGGTATGATAGTCGTTTCCATACAGTCCGTAGCGCAAAATAATGATCTCTTTTTCCCGCGACGCCTTCATGCTGTCCAAATAGGTGTACAGCTGCTCTGTTTTGATCTTGAGATCAATTTCATCCGAAATCGTATCATCCATGCTAATCACATCCATCAAAGTCAATGGATTGCCTTCATTGTCCACATCAATCGGCTCCGAGACGGTATTTTAGGGAACCGAGGTCATGTGTTCATTGGGAACCACGCATTCCGGCAGTTTACCAATGAAGCGATAGTGAAATTCAAGCGCCTGCTCTCTGGTGCCGGCACGGCGATCCCCGGTGGCTTCGTGAACGACAATGTGGTCAATCAAATCGAGCAGCAATTCGCGGGAGAGTTCTTCGATTGGCGAATATTTGCGAACTGCTGCAATGAATAGCCGAGCATTTTCTCGGTCGCGATTTTCGGCGGAAAGCTCTGCTTCGAGGGCTGCTATTTTTTCGCTCAAAGTTTCTTGCTCGTTGATGTAGCCGCTGTATAGCTTCGAGAAAGTAGCCACTGTGATTTCGCCCAGCGCGTTTTGCTCCACGATCTTGCGGATGATATGATCCAGTTCGCCGTTGCGATGCTTTAGCTTTGCAAGCATTTTTTTCGCCGCTTTTGAGGAATCGCACCCGGCCATCAGTTGCCGCACAACATCTTCTTCGTTTAGATTTGCTGCAATGATCTGATTGAGCCGCAGTAGCGTGGCTGTGTAAATATTCGCATATGGCACGTAATGCGAAGTGCAGCTTTTGCGCAAATCCGTGCTGCTGCTGTGCCGATAGCGGTTGCACAAAAAGCGCCCACAGGGGTTGGCGGACTTGTGGCTGTGAAAATTCATGCCGCCGCCGCAATCGGCGCATTTGAGAATGCCCGCGAAAATGTTATCAATATGCGCAGCATTGGCCCGTTTCTTTGTCTTGATCAGCCGCTGCACTTTCTCGAAAACATCTCTGGTCACAATCGGCTCGTGCATATCTTCGACAACAATCCATTCTGATTCCGGCAAAGTGATCAGTTTTTGATTCTTGAACGACTTATTGCCGCATTTGTGGCTCACAATATCGCCAACATACACCCTGCTTTCGAGCAGCCGTTTGACCGTTGTTGCTCGCCAATCATAGGGATAGTTTTCGTCGAACCGATTGGACTTGTAGCCCAGTTGCAGATATTTGTACATCGTCGGAACGAGAACTTTTTCTTCCGCAAGGGCTTGTGCGATTTGATGCACACCAAGGCTGTCTGCCGCCATTTGGAACATGCGCCGCACAACAATTGCAGCCTCTTCGTCGATGATCAGTTTATGCTTATCTTCGGGGCTTTTGATGTAGCCGTAGGGCGCATGGGAGCCGCTGAATTCGCCTTTCAGCGCTTGATTGCGCCGCACCGAGCGGATTTTTTTCGAGATATCGCGCGCATAATACTCGTTGATCACTGACTTGAAGGCCATAATCTCATTTTCGCCATGCCCAGTATCAATGCTGTCGTTCAAAGCAATCAGCCGCACATCGTGATCGGGGAAAAACAGTTCGGTGTAGAACGCCACAAGTGCATTATTTCTGCCCAGTCTGGACAAATCTTTGCACAAAACGATGCCTACTTTGCCATCTTCAATGTCCGAAACCATACGTTTGAAACTCGGACGTTCGAAGCTGGTTCCGCTCCAGCCATCGTCCACATATTCATCGTGGATCAAAAGGCCGTTTTCGGACGCATATCTGTGCAAAATGTCGCGCTGGTTTCCGATGGAATTGGACTCCGCGTCGCCGCCGTCATCCCTTGATAATCTCAGGTATAGTGCCGCTGTTATATCCCGCTGCTTCATTAAAATATACTCCTTTCTCAGGCAGCGGCCATAACGATTTTCGCGTCATAAGTATACCTCTTTTGCCGCCTAATTGCAAGTCTTTTTAGGACAATATTTTGTCTGAGTCGGACAAATTCGGCGGGTTCAAATCATTCAAAACCCGCTGTGCAATAATGTCATTGATTGTGTTTTTGCTGCCCAGAAATTCATGAATGATATATGTTGTGCCGTTGATGTCCATAGCGACCGTATTGTCCGGCTTGCGCTCTGCCATTTGTTGATCTTTGTCCATATGTGCATTCCCTGCGATGTATATGCGGCACTGCTTGTACGTTATTTCACGTTTTTTCTTGCATATATTTGCGCGGTGTGATATAATAATCATATCAAATACTTGGAGGTGCGAAATCATGCTCACATCGGAACAAATCGGCAAGTTGAAACAGAAAAACATCAGCGTTGACGGCGAAAAAACCGCCCAGCGCACACAGGCAGTTTGGAAGGCCGCAAAGTCAAAAGTGAAGCAGGATGCGCTGGCGCTCGGCGGCTTCGCCCGCAGCACGGTGTATCGCGTGTTTCAGACCGGCACAATCTCCGCAAAGCTGGTGATTCCCATCGCGCAATTGCTCAATGTCGATCCTTTTTATCTCACAGGCGAGTCGGACGAACAGGGCGCATTCAGCGAAGAATTGCTGAACGCACTTTTGCAGAAACATGGATATACAGATTTGCTGCCAAAAGAATCAAAGTCGGACAAACCAAAGCGCAAATATGAGCGAAAGCAGCCCCAAAAAGCTATCAAAGAGCCTGCGATTGAACCGGAAATCGTCGCAGAGCCAGAACCTGAGATTATTACAGAGCCAGAAGTCGTTATAGAGCCAGAAACCGTTGCACTGCCGGAACCTGAACCTGTTCCGGAAACCGCGCCTATCGCAAAACTCAGCGCCGAAAGTCTGCAAGCATTGCTCACTGCGCTGACGATTCGCGCTGATGCTGGCGTTGCCGATGCAGCGGATCAATTGGCGCAGGTGCAGGCAATTTTGCTGAGATAAATATACAAAAAGCAAAAGTATTGCTTGCATTCTTAGCGATTTTTCGGTATACTATAAACTGGAGGTGGTAGCATTGCTAACACAAAAAACGATAACAGATGCGGTAGGACGGATCGCGCCCCGTTTTGGGTTGAAATCGGTGAGTTATTTTGGCTCTTACGCCGACGGCAGAGCCACCGAGCAAAGCGACTTGGATGTATTGGCCGAGTTCAAAACGTCTGCCGTTTCGCTTTTGACGATTGCAGGGCTGAAATATGCACTGGAAGATGAGCTGAAAATTCCGGTTGATGTTCTGCACGCGCCGCTGCCGAGCAATGCAATGATCGAGATAGACAAGGTGGTGTGCGTATATGGTCAGGCGTGATCGAATTGTTCTGCAAAAACTGCTTGCGGAATCAACCCTGCTTGCGGAATTGCTCAACGGTATCCCCGAACATTCTTTTTTGCAGGACGAGAAAACCAAGCGCGCCACGAGCATGACGCTGATCAATATCGGTGAGTTGGTGAAACAACTAACAGATGAGTTGCGCGCGGAAAACCGACACATTCCATGGAAAGAAATCGCCGGGCTGCGCGACGTGACGGCGCACCGCTATTTTTCGATGCGTTGGGAAGATGTGTATGCGACCGCCTCGATTGATGTTCCTGCTTTGGCACGGGAAATCAGAAAATTGCTTGGGATTGTGGATGATTAAGATGCCCCTGCCTGACTACCCTCTGCTCCCCCAGGTAATCCTCGAGTGACAACTTTTGCACAGCGCCATCAAGTTTTCATCATTGTCGCCGCCGCCCTGGGAAACAGGACAAATGTGATGCACTTCTGTAGCGGGAGTGAGACGGCCAGATTGTTCACAATGTACACAAAGTGGATGCTTTGAAAGATACAAAGCGCGCACTTTCTCCCAACGGCGATCATAGTGTTTTCTGCGCTCGGAATTGTACAACAATGGCTGATGTTTCGGACAATATTTTGTATATGTTACCTCGCGGCAATGCGGAAATACACAGGGATGTGGATTTTTGTATGGCATAAATCATCACCAATTCTTTGATCTTGGCACATCGGGCAGACGTTTGCCGTTGCGCCAAAATGTGTCAGTATTTCCGTCGTACCAAAAGATGCCGCCTTCCGGTTTTGGCGGCTCGGCCAGCATCGCGCGCCCCATGGCCATGATGGCCGCAACCGCGCCGTCGATGCGCTCTGTAGACTTGGTTTTATTGGGTTTCAGGCTGCCGGTGGGGTCGGTGTCGACGCTCACATTTTCCACCATCCAGCGCAAAACCGGGTGCCCGGCATGTGCAATTTCCTGTCTCAAAATGAGCCGGTAAAACTCTTTTGTGGGCGGATTGAAGCTCGGGAAACCCTGCCGAAATTCTATCATTTTGAAGCCGAGAATGGACAAATTCTGCGTCAATTGTGTCTCGTTCCATGGATCATAGGCAATTTCTTCAATGTTGTATCGTTTTCCCTGCTCTTCGATGAAAGTTTGTATATAATTGTAGTCCACAACGGTGCCTTCGGTGGCATGCAAAAAGCCCTGCCGATGCCAAACATCATATTGCACATGATCGCGGCGAACACGCGCTTCCATGTTCTCTTTTGGAACAAAAATGAAGGGCAGAATGATATATTTATCGCCTTCATATTCCGGCGGGAAAATCAGCACAAACGCAGTGGTATCGGTGGTTTTCGACAGGTCAAGCCCGCCGAAACATCTGCGTCCTTTTAGCTGCTCTTTATCGAAAGAAAAGCTACACTTATCGTACAAATCCATGGGCATCCAACGCGTCACATTGTTCGACCACTGACACAAAAAGTCGCGCCGAAACGTCATTTCATCCGCAATGTTCACTTTTGCATTTTCGACATAATTCTGTAGATATTCTTGCTCAACTGTGATGCCAAGTGATGGATTTACGCTGCGCCAAACCGCCGGATCTGTCCAGTCTGCATCATCCGGCGCGCTAAAAACAACAGGATAGAATGTCGGATCAGAAATCTTGCCATTTAATATATCGTCGGCCTTTTTGTGTACCTCAAAACAGATACTTTGGCGGTTTAAACTGGCGGTTGTGATGATAAAACTCAGCGGTTGTTTGCGCGCGGCACCCGCGCCTTTCGTCATTGTATCGTAAAGTCGACGATCTGGCTGTCCTAAAAGCTCGTCAAATATGCAGCCATGAATATTCAGACCAAATTTTGTAGCAACTTCCTTCGAAACTGCCTCATAAAAGCTATTCGTCGGCTCAAAAATGATACGTTTCTTTGTCTCATTAAATTTGCACAATTTGCGCAGAGGCGGACACATTTGAATCATGTCCTTCGCAACGCCAAACACAATGCCAGCTTGACTTTGGTCGTTTGCACAGCCATAAATTTCGGCCCGCTGTTCATGATCAAAACAGAGCAAATATATAGCAATTGCGGCGGCCAATTCGCTTTTTCCGGATTTCTTGCCAATTTCCACAAAACAGTGCGTAAACTGTCGATATCCATTCGGTTTGATCACACCAAAAAGGTCTCGCACGATCTGTTCTTGCCACGGCAATAGCAAAAATGGTTTGCCGCACCATTCGCCTTTGGTATGTTTTAGACTTTCGATCACCGCAACGGCGTGGTCGGCGCGGGTCGCGTCATAGCGCGAAGTTTCCAGCATGAATCGCGTGGGGGTGTAGATGAAGCCTTTGGGCATGGTTGGTGTCCTCCGCTCGTTCTTCTGAAAAATATATATGCAAGTGCAGGCGGTAAAAACGCCTGAATTTTTGTTTTTTTGTTGCGTTTGTCGCAGGGATGTGGTATAATTGGCGAAGAGGAAAGAATGGAATGGCAAACATCGCGGTGAACAATAAAGGGGACTGCCCCCGTACAAGCAACAGCCCCCGGAGGGGCGGTTGCCGGGGGTGCGGGGGCGTTATTCGCAGCGCAGCCCCAGGAATTCCATGATTTCGCCGAGCAACTCGTTGACGTGGGTGAGGCTGCCGACGTAGCCCCAAGTTACATCCTCTAGATTGTGTAGTCACGAGATTGACAAGTCGGTTGAGATATGCTATACTATAAAGAAAACGGAGGTTTTCTTTGATGGAAGAGCGTTTGGCGGAGTATCATCGGCATGACATTTC
>JAIRXU010000027.1 GCA_031268095.1 Oscillospiraceae bacterium
TCCCGCCGCCTTGCGAAAGACTTCGAAATCTCCGTTGAATCCGCCGAAACCATCGTTCGCATCTCCCATCTTCGCACCCTGCTGCGTCGGTCATAGGGTTGAATACAGGTTCTTAGTCCGAAGAATCATGGGAGAGAACGGTTCCGTTGACAATCGTATGGAGGCAGCGGCCCCGGACCTCCCAGCCGGCGAAGGGGGTCGCCCGGCCCAGGGAGGCAAAGCGTGCCGGGTCGATGCTGTAGGGCGTGTCCAGATCGAAGACGCAGAACGCTTCCTCTGCCGGCGCAAGGGAACTGCCCAGCCAGCCCCGCAGCAGTTCGCCCGGCCGGATGCTCATGGCTTCCACCAGCCGGTCCAGCGAGAGAAGCCCTGGCAGGACCAGCCCGGTATACAGGACAGCGAAGGCGGTTTCCAGCCCGACGATCCCGAAAGCACTGCCCGCCAAGCCTTTGCTTTTTTCGGCGGCGGCGTGGGGTGCATGGTCGGTGGCAATCACGTCGATGGTTCCGTCCGCCAGGGCTTCCCGCAAAGCGTCCCGGTCCGCCTTCGCCCGCAGCGGCGGATTCATTTTGAAGCGCCCGTCTTCTTGGAGATCCTCATCGCACAAAAGCAGGTAATGGGGCGCGGTTTCTGCCGTCACGCGGACGCCGTCGGCCTTGGCCTGACGGATTAGGGAGACGCTCTCTTTCGCGGAAACATGGCAGACATGGTACCGGCAGCCCGTCTGCCTGGCCAACTCCAGGTCTCGTGCCAGAGGGACCCATTCGCTGGCGGAGCAGATGCCGCGGTGTCCGTGGGCTTGGGCGTAGGCGCCGTCATGAATGTAGCCGCCGCGCAGCAGGCTGTTGTCCTCGCAGTGGGAAAGGATCGGCTTGTCCAGCTCTTTGGCGAGTTCCATTGCCGTCTGCATCAAGCCGCCGTCCTGGACGCCTCTGCCGTCGTCAGAAAACCCGCAGACCCGGTCCGCCATCGCCCGCAGGTCCGCCAATGATCCCGCCCCCTTTTGCCCCAAGGTAATGGCTCCGACAGGGAAGACCGGAATCGCCGCGTCCCGCCGGATGATTTCCCATTCCCGCGCCAGGTGCTCCGGCGTGTCCGGCGGCGGCTCCAGGTTGGGCATGGCGCATACGGCGGTGAACCCGCCCCGGGCGGCTGCCAGGCTGCCCGCCGCGATGGTTTCTTTATATGAAAACCCGGGCTCCCGGAAATGCACATGCAAATCCGTGAAGCCCGGGAAAACCCAATGTCCCCGGCAGTCGAGATCAGCGGTACGGTCATCACCCGCAACGGAAAGAGCAGCCTCCGCCGTTCCGTTTCGGCTCCAGACCATGGCGTTTCGCAGCGTCGTCATGCCGCGCCCTCCTCCCAACGTTTCCCTTATTATACCAGAATCGCTGATGAATGTAAAGAGTCTGCCGCAGAAAAAACAGTTAAAACAACCCAAGGGGCAGGAAAAATCCTGCCCTCTCCGCTAAATTTCCTTTGGGGCGCAGGCCAGCATGGTCGCGGCGGTCCAGACCGCTTCCCACAAGATCAGCCCCGCGCTGTTAGCCAGCGTCAGGTGGTGCGTCAGGGCGGCGGCGAAGAGCAGCAGACAGCCCAGCAGCGCGCCGACCACATGCAACGGCCGCAGCCGGCGGATGCCCCGCCAAAGGTTGGCGCAGGCGGTAACGCCGCGCAAGAAAGCGTAGGGGCTGCCGTCGAGCAGAATATCCGCCGGAGCGGAAGAGGTCGGCGCTTTGCGCTGCTCGCGGTAGACCCGCGTTGCGGCGCCCCGGAGCATCCGGATGGAATCGCTGTGCAGCTCGAATTCCCGGGAGATGCTCTCCCTCGTGATGCAGGGATCGCTGTTGCAGAAGGCAATACCAATATCCAGCCGTTCCAGCCGCCGCAAGTAAGACGCGATGTCCGGATCCACCTGGTAACTCACCACGAAGAAAGCGGCCAGCCGTTTATCGACAGCCAGATAAATGACCCGGCGGCCGGTATGTTCGTATTTTCGCTCGTCCTGTTCCAGCAACAGCACCGAAACATTGTGATTTTCCAACAGCCGCCGGTTGCCAAAAAGGACCTTCTGGTTGTGGATCAGGCAGGAAAGGCCCATTTTGTCCTCATAGATGAGCTTGTGCACCGGCGGGAGCACAGAACGGTCGCCTTCGACCACGCCCCGGAACGCGTCCCCCAGCGCCCCTCCCGCCGCGAAGGCAATGGCAGCGGCATAGAGAAGCACATCGTCGGTCCGAACTTGGCAGTACCCCTTCATTCCGTGCAACCGTCCGCCGCTGCGGAAAAGGTCCGGCGCGTCCAGGATGACGGCTTGGGTGGCGCTGCGGGCCCGGACGGCGTCGGAATGCAGCAGGGCGACGCCGTTTTGGTTCAGCGTTTTTCCGGCGGCCCGCAGCGCGAAATACAGCGACGCCAGTCCCGGCGCGGGGACGCAGAGGCACAGCGCCGCCGCTGCCGCCGCCGCTCCCGCCCCAACGGATTGGGAAGAGATCCCCGCGGCGATGCCGGCCAGCAAAGCCATCCCCATCCCCAGCAGCAGCGTCAGCGGTCCGAACCGGTCCACCTCGTCCCGGCGGTCTGTCTGCCGGAGAAAGTGAGAAGGAAATCCCAGCGGCGCGGCATAGAGGGTGTCCGCTCTTTGGTAGGGGATTTGGGCGTTCAGGGAAGCGCCGCCCGCCCCGGCGTCCGCCCGGCGCAGCTCGTGGAGTTCCCCCGCCGCCTGATAAGCGGCGAAGCGGAACGCCTCATATTGCTGGCGGGTGCGCATCCGGGCCGCCAATTCCCGCAGGAAGGCGGCGAACAGCAGCAGCGGCGCGTAACTCAGCGGCGCGCGGATGCTGTCGTATTGAAAGAAGCACAGGACTGTTTGGACGGTGACCATGCCAGCCGCAAGCAACAAGATGCTGTCGGCATTGGGCCTGCGGCGGCCAAAGCCGCGCACCCCGTTCGCCAGGGCGGGCAGACAAAGCAACAGTCCCGCCGTCAGCAGTAGGATTTGCAGCAGCGGCTCCATCCAGTGGATTTCCGAAAAAAGCGGCCGGGCCGGTTCGGCGGTCAACAGAGCGATCAGCGACGGCAAAGCGGCCAGCAGGGCGGCCCCTGCGGTCAGCAGAGCCAAAAGCACACTGCCGGCTCCGTGCCGGGTCAGGCGGCGTTGCAGCAACGCGCGAATATTATCCCGATTGCTCACGCCGGTATAATCCGGTTCGCCGTCGAAGGCTTCTTCTTCCAGCGGCGGTGGCTGCGCGCCGTCGCCGGTTTCGCCGCTGGCTGCCAGCTGGTCGGCGAGGCTGTGCATGACAGTGAAATTTCCGGCTTTGTCTGCCCTGCGGGAGCGCACCTGCTCTTCCAGTTCTTCTTCGGAAATTTTAGCTCGGTCCGCCTCCGTGTCGAACCCCGGAAGGATCTGTTGGCCGTCCAGCGCCGGTTCGAACGGCTCCCCGGCGGATTCCCGGCGGCGAAGCCCTTCGGCATGGACAATCTTTGGCACGGGAGAAAGGTCCGCGGTCAACTGGGCGTCCACCCGGCGCAGGAAAAGTCCCGGCTTTTCGATGGGTTCCGGCGGCAACTCCTCTTCGTCCATCCGCTCGATCGGGATGTCCTCCAGACCATCGCCGCGCATAGCGGCCGCCGCCTGCAATTCCGCAAAAGCGGACGGCGGATCCGGCCTTGTCTGGGCGGGGAGCGGCGGGATCTGCTGGGTCCGTGGCTCTTCCTGCGGCAGGACGGGCATGATCGCGGCGTTGGCGTCGGTGGGGTAACGGCGGGAAGGAAGATCTGCCGAAAGGGATTTTGTCCGGGAAAGATCCGCCGGCTCGGCGCCGGCCGCCGCCACAGGATTGCCGGCGACGGACAGCCGCACCGGCCGCAAGTCGGCAGCTTCAGGGGAAACGGGCACAGAAAGAGCCGGCCCTGCCGGGGCCGTTTCCCGCTCCTCCTCCTGCTGGACGGTCAATCGGAGCCGGGGCGCTTCCCGTTCCCGCCATTCCGGCGGCGGGGACAGGAGGGAGGGCTCCTCCGCCGGGAGGTCGTCCTCCGGCGCGCCGTCAACAGGCTGAAACTCACCGGTGCGTGGCTCTTCTGCCCATAGATCACCGGCCTTCAGATGATGGAGCCTCAGACTGTCGGGTTGACCATGGGCATTGGCCGCCGGTTCCGCCTGCCGCGGCTGTTCCCGCCGTCTGGGCGGCGTCTGCCGTGCCGGTTCCGGCGGAGCGGGTTCCGGCGCAATCCCCAATTCCGCCAGCAAAGCATCCACTTCTGAAAGCGACCACTCCCGCTCCGGGGCAGTTCGGCGGCCGGGGCCGTTTTCCTCCTGTAGCGCCCGCAGCCGGTCGGCCACCGGCGTTTCCTCTTTCCGATCCATCGGCACTCCTCCTCATCCCAAACATCCGTGTCGAATCCCATCCCAATAAATAGCTGCCGCAGAAATCACCCGACGCGGGTACGCAAGACTTCATACATTAATATGCCGGCGGCAACGGAAGCATTCAGGGAACTGATTTTTCCTTGCATCGGCAGGGCAAGCAGGCCGTCGCAGCGCTCCCGGACCAACCGCCCCAGCCCTTTTCCCTCGGAGCCGATGACCAGCGCCACCGGCCCGCGCAGGTCTTGCCCCGCGTAGGGGGTTCCGCTGCGGTCCGCGCCAAAGATCCAGATGCCCCGGCGCTTCATCTCTTCCATGGCGGCGCAGAGGTTCGGAACCCGGGCGACAGGGATGTACTCCGCCGCGCCCGCCGCCGCTTTGCAGACCGCCGCGCTCAGCGGAGCGCTGCGCCGCTTGGGAATCACCAGGCCGTGCGCTCCGGCGGCGTCCGCCGTGCGGAGAATTGCGCCGAGGTTATGGGGATCCTCAATCTCGTCTAACAGCACGAAAAACGGCGGCCGCCCGCTGGTCTCGGCGGCGGCAAAGAGGTCCTCCAGCTCGGCGTAAGCGCGGGCCGCGGCGCGGGCTGCCACGCCTTGGTGGCTGGCGTGACCGCAGAGGAAGTCCAGTTTGCGCCGGTCCACTTCCTTAATCACCGCTCCCCGCTCCCGGGCTGCGGCAAGAATTGGCCCGATAGAGCCGGAGCGTTCCCCCCGCGCCACCAAAATAGCGTCTATCGGGCGCCCGCTCTTGAGCGCCTCCGCTACGGCATTGCGCCCGACGATCCACTCTTCTTCCGGCGCGCCGCCGGCGCGGTCGCTTTCCCGCTGTTCGTCCCGTCCCGGTTCCCGCATGGGGTTCCCTCCTTTGTCCTGGGGCGCGTACTGCGCGCTGTCGCGCCGATTCGGCCCACATGTAGTATAATCGAAATATTATACCACATCTTTTCGTGGTTGAACAGGGGTTTTTGAAAAAAATCCTGGGACAAGCGCGAAAAACAGGCATTCTCTCTTGACTTTTCCCGTATCTTATGGTATCCTAGGGAAGGATAAAAGCTGGAGGATGGCTTTGTCTGGTGTGAAAATAGAGTAAGGAGGATTTTTATGGCAAATTGTACGAAGTGCGGCGCGGAACTGTATCAGGAGGACACGGTCTGTAGAAATTGCGGCGCGCAGGTGGTCGCCGCGCAGCAAGCCCCGCCCTACTATCAGGCGCCGCCCGCGGCAAACGACGCGGAAAAGGCCGACGCAGAGCAAAACAAACTGATGGGCATCTTGGCGTATCTCTGTATTCTCATTTTGGTTCCGATCTTCGCGGCAAAAGAGTCTGCTTTTGCCAAGTTCCACGTCAACCAGAGCATTTGGATCTGGATTGCTGTCATCGCATCCCAATTTATTTGCGGTATCCTGCGGTTCATTCCCGTGATCGGCTTCGTCTTTAGCATTCTTTCTGGCTTGATCGGCCTCGCAGAGCTTGTTTTCGTGGTGATCGGTATCATCAACGCCGCCAAGGGCGAGAAGAAACCCCTGCCGCTCTTTGGCGACAAGGTCCCCACTCTGTTGAAATAAAGTAACATCATTATCCTGCGCGCGGGCGGCTCTGGCTTGCCCGCGCGCGAGTGTATGTAAAGCCGCATGAATAACGAAAAACGGAGGGTGAAACGATGAAGAGAGTTTCCTGGAAATACCGTGCACTGGCGCTGGGAGTGGCGTTTGTGTTGTTGCTGACGACGTTGTCCGGCTGCGCCTCGGTCAAGGACGCGCTGTCCAAGCTTTCCGGCGGCGGTTCCGGTTCCAGCGCCGGCGGCAGTAACACCGAAGTCCAAAAATACAACGCCTACATTGACCTGAGCAACGACCTCAGCGAGCTTTATAAGTCCCTGGACGATTATGAGGAAAAATTTGGATGGGATGCCGAGCCCCAATATGGGAGTAGTTTCAGCGGCTTCAGCATGTACAGCGTCACCTCGCTGCGGAACCATTTGCAGACGGCTGCGGGACTTGCGGGGAAGAATCCCGCCAACGTGGCCGATGCCGCGATGAAAGCGATGGCGGAACCGCTGGGCGATTATGTGGATCAGATGGTTGCCGCGAAGGAATACTATGATGCGAAGAGTTTTGTGGATGACAATTTTGTCAAGGGCAAAGCGGTGCACGCATATCTGGTCGAGCATTACGACGAGGTGGATGAACTGGTCACGGTGTTCTGGGAGAAAATCGACGAGATGACAGCGGAAACCGACAAAAAGGAACTGGAGCGCTACCAAAAAGATGGCCAAACCGTACATTATAACTGCCTCAACGTCCTCATCGCGGCGCAGAATGTCAGCGCGTACGTCAGCGACGCTTCAGTGGCGGACTTCCTGGATAACTTGACGGAGGCGGATTATAAGGTTGTCTACGACCAATATGTCGCCGCCTATGACCAGTACATGACAGACGTCGGCGACGACTCCAATGCG
Source organism: Oscillospiraceae bacterium (assembly GCA_031268095.1). Classification (GTDB taxonomy): domain Bacteria; phylum Bacillota; class Clostridia; order Oscillospirales; family Acutalibacteraceae; genus WRMQ01. Next base: position 6,834 of record JAIRXU010000027.1, read on the forward strand.
GGCAAAGAAGAGAATATCATGACTTTAAGTACCTTTACCAGCGACGTCAAAGACTTCAAGGCGTCCGCCGCCGAATTGCTGCTGTACCTGCGCGAAAAGAAATCCTTCGGCTCCACTTACGAAAACAACCCAACCCTGGCCAAGATGACCGACGGCACACCGGAAAATATCCGGAAGCTTTGCAGCGATATGGTCAGTAACTATAACACCTGGGTGATCAACTAAGGCAAAGCGAAAGGGGAGACCGGCGTGACCCTTTGGGAGCGAATGCAGACGCTGGCCGCGGAAGGCTCTGCGCCGTTCCATATGCCGGGGCACAAGCGCAACGCCGCTCTGCTGCGGGATCTATTGGGCGGGGCGACCCTCCCCTACGGATTGGACTTCACGGAACTGCCGGGGCTGGATAATCTCCAGGCTCCGGTAGACTCCTTGCGGGACCTGACGGCCCGGGCTGCTGAGATCTGGGACAGCGAGGCCTGTTTCCTCAGCGTTGGCGGCAGTTCCGCCGGGCTGCTGGCGGCGGTTCGGACCTGCGCGCTGCGCGCTGCGCCGGGGGCAGAAATCCTCGTCGCGCGGAACTGCCATCTGGCCGTTTGGCGGGCGGTGGAGATCTGCGGACTGCGGCCGGTGATCCTGGAACCGGCGCGGACAGGACTGCTGGGTCTGTGCGGCAGCCTGCCGCCGGAGACCCTCGCCCGCGCCCTTGGGACAGACGGCGCGAAACAAACTTTCGCCGCTGTGGCGGTGACCTCTCCGACCTACGAAGGCGTTTGCAGTGATATTTCCGCCCTGGCTGCCCTCACCCGGCGCGCCGGGGTGCCGTTGCTGGTGGACGAGGCCCACGGCGCGCACCTGAGCCCCGCATCCCGCATCGCGCCGGAGATGTTCCCGCCCGGGGCGCTCTCTGGCGGTGCGGATATTGTTGTCCAAAGCCTGCACAAAACCCTGCCCGCCCTGACGCAAACCGCGCTGATCCATGCGCGGGGAGTGCTGTCAGACGGCGGTGAACTGGCTCGGCAGGCGGCGTTTTTTCAGGGCACCAGCCCCTCTTACCTGTTGCTGGGCTCCATTGATCTTTGTCTGACGCTGCTCGAAAGGCACGGGCGTACCCTGTTTTCCCGCTGGGCGGACCGGCTGGCCCAGGTGGCCGCCGCTGCCGGGACTTGGCGGAAGCTGCGGTGGCTGGAGGATTTTCATTCGGACCGGGGCGTTTTCGCGCTGGATCCGGGGAAACTGCTGATGGATGCGGGGTCCCTGGGACTGACGGGGCCGGCGCTGGCGGAGCGCCTGCGCGCTGGCGGGATTGAGCCGGAATATGCCTCTCCGGCCGCCGTCTTGCTGATGACCTCCTGCTGCGACCGGGAAGAGGACGTTGCCCGATTACTGGCCGTAGTGGATGATTTGGACCATGCGGTCCGGGCCCCGCTTCCGCCGCCGGATTTTGCGGACCTGCCGCCTCTGCCGCCGGCGGAGCTGCCTCCCGGGGAAGCGGTGCGGTGGGCAAGGCGACGCTTGCCCCTGCAAAAAGCGGTCGGAGAGCTCTCTGCGGCGTACCTTTGGGCTTATCCGCCCGGTGTGCCCCTGCTGCTTCCCGGCCAGCGCGTTCCGCCGGAACTGCCCGCCTGGGCGGAAGAACGCGCCGCCGCCGGGTGCCCGGTCCAGGGGCTGGAAGAGGGGCTGCTGTCTGTGCTGCAATAAAAATGGGCAAAAAAAACGGCTTTGGCGGTGATACCGCAGCGGCAACATGGCTGTGAGAACGGAGAATAGATATGAAGAAAATGACAGCGCTGTTGTTGAGCGGGGCCTTGCTTCTGCTGGCAGGCTGCGGGAACGGCGCGGTTTCCGCAGCGGGAGGAGAGCCGACACGATCGGAAAACGATCTTTTATGGAATGAATTTGTCCTGGAAATTGCTGCAAAATTGAACGAGCAACCCTGTCCGCTGAACCCGGTGCAGAAAAACGCGGCGATTGTGTCCGCCTATATCAACCATTGCTGCAACGGCGGACATCTGGATTTTTTCGATAGCTGGGACTTTTCGGAAGGCGAAAACACTTTTTTGGTCCAAGAAGTGGAGGAGGCGCTGGCCGCCGTCGGCGCCCAAAAATATATCCAGCCGTTCCGTTCTGCGGCGCGGCACATCGGCGAAGAAGACTATGAATTCGAGCGCGAAGACGAAGCCTTTGATGACAGCGCCCTGACCGATATTCTGTACCAATTTGTCCTTGCCAACCAAGAAGAGATTTTTGGCGCAGGACGGGCAGGCGGGTAATTGCCTGCCCGTCAGTCGGCTGTCCACGTATCAAAAAAAGGGCCCCCGCGAAGGGAGGCTCTTTTTTCTGTTCAGTTTCAGAGCGTACGTACCCGAATGACGCCGTCCAGCGCCGCGATTGCCGCACAATCGACCGCCGAGGGGAGGTCCGCCACCGTATAGGCGACGGCGCCGCGAACGTTGCTGACGAAGCTCACAGCCCCGCTCAAGGCCGCACGGATCTGTTCCGCCAGGGCGGGATCCGCCTGATGGATCACCGTCACCCGGGCCGCAAAGGTCTCCGGCAACTGGGTGGCGGGGAGGTTGACGGAATGAACCACCGCGCCCGTCTCGAGGAAAGCCGTCAGCTGACGGGCTGCCATCACGGCGCAATTGTCCTCCGACTCCGGGGTGGAGGCGCCCAGGTGGGGGATGGCCGTCACCCCCGGTGTGCCGATCAGATCGTCGGTCGGGAAGTCGGTGACGTAGGCAGCCGCTTTGCCGCTTTCCAGCGCGGCGAGCAGATCCGTGCTGTTGACCAGATCCGCCCGGGAGAAATTCAGGATCCGAATGCCGTCCTTGGCGCCGGCCAGCGCGGCAGCGTTGATATAGCCCTTCGTCTCCGGCGTCAGGGGAGCGTGGAGGCTGAGATAGTCGCTTTGGGCCAGCAATGCGGCGCTGCTGTCGATGAGGCGGACGCGAGGATCCAGCTGGGCCCTTGCCGCCGGGCTAAGGTAGGGATCTACGGCGATAACGTCCATCCCGAGTGCGGCGGCGGCGTTGGCCACCAAACCGCCGATGGCGCCGACGCCCAGCAGACCCAAGGTCTTACCGAGAATTTCCGGCCCGCCGAACGCGCCCTTGCCTTTTTCGACCAGTTTGCCGACGTTGTCGCCCTCGCCCTTGAGGCCCTGGCACCAGGCGATCGCCTCGCCGATTTTCCGGGAAGCGAGGAACAGAGAACAAATCACCAATTCCTTAACGGCGTTGGCGTTGGCGCCTGGGGTATTGAAGACGCAGATCCCCTGGGCGGTGCATTCGTCGATGGGAATGTTGTTCACGCCCGCGCCCGCCCGGGCAATGGCCAGAGTGGCAGGATTGAGGGGAATGCCATGGAGGGAAGCGGAGCGCACCAAGATGGCGGCCGGAGCGTCCACCGCGTCGCCGCAGACGTAGCCCGCCGGGAACTCCCGCAAGCCGCAGGCCGCAATTTTATTCAAGGTCAGAATCGTAGGCATAAAAATCGTCCTTTCTTATGGCAGCAATGTTTCCAAAATCACTTGGGCTTGGATCCGGGCCAAATAATCGTTGGGATGGTTGACGTTGTTGCTGGTCATGTCTTCAAACCGCTTGCGCTCCAGCAGGTTTCGGTGGGTCTGGGTCATGTCCGCCACGGCGGTTCCCCGCTGGGCCAGCCGCCAGAGCCAGGGCCGGAACGCGTCCTGCGTCCCGCAGAAGCCCGGCGCGGCGGGGTTGGGGACCGTCGTCGCGACCAATACAAACTCGCAGTCGGGATTGGCCGCGCGGATTCGGCTGAGGATCCGCAAGGTATTCCAGAAGTACACCGCAGGGGGAATCCTAATGCTGCCGTCGTTCATGCCAAAAGCAATGACGGCCAAGTCCGGGTGCTGATCCGCCGCCAGTTCCTGCGCGTTCTCCGCGCCCCAGGCGCTGGCGGTTCCACTTACGGCGGGATTGATCACGGCGACAGCACTTTGGTATTGGGCTTGCAATCCGGCGGCAACAAGGTCATAATAGGCAGGGACAAACGGCGCCTCGCCGCACCAGCCGCTGGACTGCGCCCCGACAGTGATGCTGTCGCCGTAAAAAAGGATCCGCAGCGGCTCTCCCGCCTCCAGTTTGGCCAGGGTCTTCGGCAGGCGGCTGCCTTGCCGCAGAGGGATCTGCCCCCGGTATGCGTCGCTGTGACGATAGGTGACAGACAGCTGCATCTGCGGAATTTCCATCCCGCCCTGGCAGTAAATATAAGGGGATTCCCCGCCGCCGGGGAAGAGCAGCGCGCCCGGCTGCACTTCGATCTCCGCCAACGGATAGAGTTTCATGTGCGGCACCCGGGGAATCGCGCCGTCCAAAATTCGCAGTTTTCCGTCGGCAAGAGCGTAATCAACGCCCTGGACGTATTCCGTTTGCAGGTCGTTGCTCCGCACGGACAGAATCTCGTCCGCATCATAAAGCAGCGGAATGTCCGGCATACCGCCGTCCCGACTCTCCAGCGGAATCACGGATTCCTGGTACGCGATGCTGCCCTCCCAAACAGGATGGAGGAAGGCGGCCTGTTGGTAGCCGTCCAGCGGGAAAGCCAACGCCTCCGCTTCCGGCGGTGCAAGGTTCCGCCGGGGCAGCGCGGGCGGACAAACTACGCCGCCCCAAAGCAACGAGAACAGCGCCGTAACGAAACAGACCCATGCACGAATTCCGGCCACCATACCCACGTCCTTTCCAAAAAACAACAGAACAACAAATGGAATGCAACACCACAAATTTCAAAAAAACGGCGCAGTCTCTGCCTCGGGCCGCGCAAGGGCTCATGCGTACTTCGCTTCAAAAGCCTTCAGGAACGCCACAAGGGCTTCGACGCCCTCCACCGGCATAGCGTTATAAATCGACGCTCGCATGCCGCCGACAGAACGGTGACCGGCCAGGTTGACGAGGCCTTCCGCCGCCGCCGTCTTCACGAATTCCTTGTCCAGCGCTTCGCTGCCGGTCACAAACGTGACGTTCATCATCGAGCGGAATTGCGGCGGCACGGGATTGGAGAAGAGGGGACTTTGGTCAAGGTATGTATAAAGCAGCTGCGCCTTATGGATGTTGCGTTCCCGCATGGCCTCTAGCCCGCCCAGATGCTGGATCCATTCCAGTACCAGCTTGCAGATGTAGATCGGCCAGCAGGGCGGGGTGTTGTACATGGAGTCGTTCTCCGCCATGGTTTTCCAATCCATCACGGTGGGGATGTCTTTTCGGGCGCGGCCGAGCAGGTCCTCCCGGACGATCGCCACCGTCAGACCCGCCGGAGCGACGTTCTTCTGGGCCCCGCCGTAGAGAACGCCGAATTTGCTCACATCCAGCGGCTCCGAAAGGAAGCTGGAGGAGATGTCCGCCGCCAGGGGAACGGCGCCGGTGTCAGGAATGGACGGCCAGCGGGTGCCATAAATGGTGTTGTTGTGGCAAATATAGAAATAGTCCGCATCCGGGGTGAAAGCCGCGGGATCCAGATCGGGGATCACAGAAAAATTCTGCGCCTTGGAGGTCGCGACGAGTTTGATGTCCCCGTACTTCTGTGCCTCCTGATACGCCTTGGTGGCAAATTGGCCTGTGACAACATAATCCGCCTTGCCGGAGCCGGTGAGGAGGTTGAGAGGAATCGCCGCGAACTGGAGCGACGCGCCGCCTTGCAGGAACAGAACCTTATAGTTGTCTGGGATGCCCATGACGTCCCGCAGCAGCTTCTGGGCCCCGAAGATGATTTCTTCATAGACCTTGGAGCGGTGGGACATTTCCATCACGGACTGGCCGCTGCCATTGTAATTCAGAATTTCCGTCGCCGCGCGGTTGAGCACTGATTCCGGCAGCATGGAGGGACCTGCGGAGAAATTGTAGACTCGTGCCATGTTGATTCGCTTCCTTTCGTTTGATCAAGTCATACTGAATATAAAATGACGCAATCATTATACCGCCTTTGCGGGGGGAAGTCAAGAGCTTTGGAGACTGGAAATCGATAAAATTTCATCGATATATTGTTGGCTTTTTTGGTGAAAGCGGTGACAGACGCTGAGGGCATGTCCGTCCGAAAACGGCGCCCGGCCGCGCTTGTTTTGTTGTTTTTTCTGGACATTTCCCCCCGGATCCGGTACAATATCATTTATAAAACAAACGGAGGGATTTCTATGCATGAACAGCAGCGCATTGCCGCGGCGGCTGCGCTCCCGCCAAGTCTGGTCCGCTGGCAGGACAGCATCGACTCCACCAGCCGTCAGTTATACCAAGCGGCGGCGCGGGAGGATCTTCCCCATGGAACGCTCTTGGCCGCCGGGCAGCAGTCCGCCGGTCGGGGGCGGGGCGGAAAGTCTTTTTTTTCTCCGCCGGAGGCGGGACTGTATTTCAGCATTTTGCTGCGCCATTTCCCGGCTGGCGAGAACCTTGCCATCACGCCTCGGGCAGCGCTGGCGGTACATAGGGTGCTGGCGCGGCGGGGCTGTGCGTTGGGGATCAAATGGGTGAACGATCTGTTTCGGGAGGGGCGTAAAGCCGGAGGCATTCTGACGCAGATACTGCCGTCCGGTGCGGCTGTCGTCGGCATTGGCCTGAATCTGGCGCCTGTCCCGTTGCCGGCGGAACTGCGGGAGATTGTCGGCTTCTGTTTTGGGGATGCGCGCTGCCTGGAGCGGCGGCCGGAACTCATAGGAGAGATTGCGGCAGCGCTGTTGTCTTTGATGGAACCGCCCGCAACAGACAACAAAAACAACAATGAAATGTTGTGCGACGAATACCGTGCCGCGTCGGTGCTCCTGGGAAAGGCGGTGACATTCGAAGAGAATGGACAGCGCCGGGAGGCCTTGGCGGTGGACATTACGCCCGCTGGCGGGTTGGTGGTCTTATTGGCTGGGGAGCAGCGCGTCCTCACCTCCGGAGAAGTCCATCTGCGCCTGAAATGATCATTCCGGCGGCGGAGCGGTGGTGTCGAGCGGCACGGATACGCCGATATTCTCTTGCAGCGTTCCGGTCATTGCCATCCGGCATCCGCCTTCCGTCAAATCGACGGTAATTTCTTGCCGCAAAAAAGCCGCTTGCGAGAACTGCCGCCAGCCATCCGTTAGCAGCCGCTCCGCCGCCGTCAAGCGCAGTTCTTTGTCCGAAAGCGCCATAGTGCCGGGCGTTAGGGCGAGGTAAGAGCGGCGCTCAATCCAGCAGGGCAGGGCTTTGCCCCCTGCCGTCAGGATACGTCTGTCAACGTAACACTGCAAAGCGTCGGCGTTCTTCGGCTGCGGCCCCAGCGGAATTTGCAGCCAAAGAAAGCGAAGCGTATAATGGGTCTTTTCCAGCGTGACGAGTTGCCGCGCCGGTGCGCGCAAAACATAGGCGTCTAGCTCCAGGCGCGTCCGAGCGACGACATAGGCCCGCGCGGCGAGGTAGCGTGTACTGCCGTCCCGATTGGCCATCGCGCCGCTGGCCAGCAGCTGCCCCGGCAGGACGGCCTGCCCTAATTTTGCTTCCGGATGGCCCGCGTAGACCTCCAATACCTCCAACTGCCCGGCCTTGGAAGCGACAACATTCTGCGGGGTGTTGTTTTCGACAGAGACGCCGTCCAGCGCCTCTCGGACCTCGACCACAACGCTGCTGCCGCTGAGGTTAATCGACGCCCAGGAAAGCTGAGGCATTATTTCCAACAGCCGCTTCTCCATGTCCGCCGCGTCCAACCGCGAGCGGCGCAAGCCAATGCGCAGACCCTGGTCCTCGCAGGCTTGGAGGATGATTTCTGCCGGAACGCGGCCATTGCCGCTCACCTCAATGCTCCAAATCATACCGGACAGGCAGGCCAAACACAACAAAAACAACAGCAGCCCGACCAGCATACCGGCCCGCCTTCGGTAGCGGTGCAGGAAAAATGGCAGGCCGATTTTTTGATCCATCCGCAGCCGCATGCCGGCGGCTTTTGCGCAGTGGCACATCGCCTTGTATCCGGGGATGGTCGTGAATCCGGAGAGGACACCGCCCGCGCGCTGGGCATCCCAAACGGGAATATCGTCTTGGGCGCAAAGATTCAGGAAGCGTTCGGGAAATCCGTCCGCCGCGCGGAAGCGCACATACCCGCGCAAAAAGCGGAGCAATCGTAACAGCAGCATGGTGACTCTCCCTGTTGTTTTTTGGCTTTTGTTGTTTTCATGGCGCGGAAGTGAAGTGCAGCGCGGCGATCACACCGGAAAGAATGACCTGTTGTTGCTGGTAGCTGCGGATCAGAAGGTCGCTTCCCTCGAAACTCAGGGCCAAAGAACCCAGGTGCAGTTTGATACCGGTCGATTCATACGCCAGAACACTTTTGACCCCCTCAATCACCGCCTGCCGGTTTCCAACAATCTCCAGATGGGACGCGCCGGGCAGCAGCTGCGCCGGAATATCCATTCGCTCGCTCCAAACTTGTGTCAAATTCCCTTCGGGTCTGTTTTTTCGATTGCGCGGCACCCCAGCCACCCCCTCTTCTGGCCCAGTATATGAAAAAAAAACGCCGTTCATGTCAGGCGGAGGCAAGTTCCCGCCCGCTGGCGCATAGAGTACGGGAGAAGGCAAAAGGGGGTATAGCCATGAAAAAACAACAAACAACACTGAATGTCCGGCTTCGTCATATGCTGCCGTCCCTGGTCTGTGTTGTTGTTTCTGTTGTTCTCTTGTTTTTTGCGCCGACGGCCGCCCAAGGGATAAGGGATGGCCTGTTACTTTGCGCCCAAGTGATGATCCCAACACTATTCCCGTTTCTGGTCTTGAGTTCGCTGCTGGCGGGACTGGGGACCAATTCCGGTGAATCCAAGCTGCTGCGTTGGCTTATGTGGACCTTGCTGAGGCAGCCGCCTGCCGCCGCCGGGATGATCTTGCTCAGTTTCTTGGGCGGGTTTCCCACCGGGGCGCAGGCCATCGTTTTGGGCATGGAACGCGGATCGCTCCGACCCGCTCAAGCGCAGCGCCTGCTGCTTTTTTGCGTCAATGCGGGTCCAGCCTATCTCATTGGGGCGGTGGGTTCTTCGCTGCTGGGGAGCCGCCGGGCCGGGCTGGTGGCCTTTCTGTCTCTGCTGGCGGCGGGATTGGTGATCGGGATTCTCACCCGCTTTTTGTCAGATTCGGACGCGCAGAGCCCTGAAAAAAACAACTCCAAGCCGGAAAAACAACAACCGACTTTACCCTCGCTGCCGTTCGACAAGCTTCTTTTGCAATCGTTAACCCAGGCAATCGCGGCAATGTTGCAAATCTGCGCTTGGGTGGTGTTGTTTTCTTGTATATGCGCATTGCTGGTGTTGTTGCCCGAGAATTTTCGCTCCGCATCGGCGGCACTGAGTTGCCTGCTGGAAGTGACTTCGGGCTGTGTCCGCGCTGTTCGCCTGGGGGTGCCGCTGCCGGTGATTTGTGCTGTGGTCGCTTGGTCCGGGCTCTGTGTTCATTGCCAGATCCTCGGCAATATCCGGAAAACCGGCTTGCGCATGAGCTGGTTTTGGGCGGCGCGGGCAATGCATGCCGCTCTGGCCGCTGCCATCTGCGCGCAGCTGCTGCGCTGGTTTCCGCTGGAGAGCGTCAGCGCTACCGCCTTGGCAGGGAGCGGCAGTGGGATCCGGCTCTGGGAGATTTCCGCTCCGGCTGCTGCTGCGCTGCTCTTTTTTTGCGGATTTCTTGTGTATGATCTTGATCTTCACCGCAAGATATGCTATAATATACGACGGCGAGGAGATGATAGTACATCATGAAGCAGTCCCTGTTCAACGAAAGCGCCGTCGCGCCCGCCTGTGAGCATTGTTTGCTGGGCAGGCAAGCGCCGGATGGCAGCAGTGTCCTTTGCAATTTGCGCGGCGTCATGCGTAAGCAGTCGTCCTGCCGGAAGTACTGCTACGACCCGCTCAAGCGGCAGCCCCTGCGCACCCCGATTCTGCCCAAATTTGAGGCGGAGCAATTTGCGCTTTGACGCGCAGACAAATGAAGCTCCCGGCTTGTTCTCCTCATGGGAACCAGTCGGGAGTTTCATTCTGCAGAAGAAAATTACTCCGCCGCCTCTGTGCCGAATTTTCGCCCCAAAACAACAAACAACATGGAGGTTGCCAATCCGACGGTGAGCATGGCGCCACCCAGCCACCAGTGAAAGCGAGGGTCCGGCATGCGCACACTCTGCACCAAGAGGCCAAGGAGACTGCCGCCCATAAATCCCAAAACCGTCGAATTGGCGAATCCGGGATATTTTTTGAACAAAAATCGAATGCCGCGGGAGGCCAGAACCAACCCGAGAACTGCGCATGCGCCAAAAACTGCCACCGCAGGCAGCGGCGAAAAATCCAGGTGCATGAGGGTTTCTGCGGCGGTGATCAACTGACCGTAGACCCGCATGAGGATCAGAATCATGGAAACGCTCATGCCCGGAACAAGGGCCGTTAGCCCGCCTGCCAGTCCGCTGAGCGCAAAACGGGGCAACCCGGACGTGATGCCGGTCGCCGCCTGCCCGACGCCTGTGCTCAAAAGTCCTAAGGTCAGCGCCGCAGCAAAAGCGCCGGCGCCGCCGAAGAGATATCGTTTTTGAAATCCGCAGCGTCGGATTTGCCGGAGAATTTCCGGAATATTTCCGGTAATCAGTCCGATGAAAAGAAAATAGGTTGCTTTTTCGTAGGAATCAAATAAAAATTTGAAAGCCAGAACAAAAAGGACCGCGCTGAGCACTGCCCCGATCCCAAGGGGGATGCAAAACAGGATATTTTGCTTCAGCCGCTTGAACGGATTGGACACAATCCGGAGCATGTCCTGATAGATGCCCATAATAATCGCGATCACGCTGCCGCTGAAGCCGGGCGCGAAGACGCTCAATCCCAGAAAAAAACCGCAGAGCACCCGGTAAAAAAAACGTTTCAGCTTGCCCACAGAACAATCTCCTTTTCTATGCGTCGCAGACGATTACCTGGCGGTGGTTTGTGCCGCGGTCGTTCCCGCCGTGGCGGGAGGCGCAGCTGTGGCGGCCGAAGCCACCGCTTCCGGCGGCGCTTCAGAATAAAGTTCTGGCGCGCGGGTCCCTTCGTCCGGCAGCTTTTGGTTTTCCGGCGCATGGACGGCCCCGACGATGTAGCTGTTACCGGAGGCGTAAAGCGTCACCAACATTGTTTTGGAGGGCTCTGCCGTCTGGCGGTTGCCTGCGTCGTCCAACCGGTAATCATCCGTGGAAATATAGTTCACCGTCAAGGTAACGGAGCTGCCCTGCTTGTCGATTCTCACCACTTCCGGCGTATAAATCGGTTGCATGCCCGTGACAGGGATGCTGTACCACCGGTTGTTCTGGTCATAAACGAACTCGTATGAGCTTCCCTGGACGGTGCCGTGCAAGGGCTTGACGTCCGGGCCGAACAGCCGAGCAAACTCCGCGTCCACCTCAAACGCGGGGATCAGTACGCCGCCGTCTTCTGACGGGGGGAATTCCTTGGGCTTTGGCATGCGCTCGCTGTCCAGCAGCGACCAAATACAGATGTCAATTAATTGGGGCATGTTTGCGCGGCCCACTTCGTCGAAAGGAGAGGGATCGTTCATGATGATGTTCTTCAGGAATTTTTCGTACCCCTGCTTCTCTTTCGGATTGTCAATCCAGGTATTGAACTGCTTGCTCAGCAGACTGACCAGCGTCACGGTCCCCACCAGGGCCAGGGCGATGATGGCGAGTCCCAGCGGGAACGCCCAGCGCCGCCTTTTTTTTCGTTGTTCCATGATAACCTCCATTCCGCCGCCGGTCATGGCGGCGATCCAAATTGAACATGAAAGAAACTTTCGCGCGAACCTCCGTCGTCAGTGAAATCTCAAGGCTGAAGCCGAAGTTTTCACGTTCGGACTTGCCCTTCGCCGGTGACTAGATATTTCTCGCTGGTAAGGTGCCGCAACCCGAGGGGGCCGCGGGCGTGGAGTTTTTGGGTGGAAATCCCAATTTCCGCGCCGTAACCGAATTCGCCGCCGTCGGTAAAGCGGGTGGACGCGTTGACATAGACGGCCGCCGCGTCAACCTCCCGCAGGAAGCGCTGTGCCGCCGCGTAGTCGCCGGTCACAATGCACTCGCTGTGGCCGGTGCTCCAGCGGCGGATATGTTCCAGCGCTTCGTTCATATCCCGCACGATCCGCACCGCCAGAATGAGTTCCCCGTACTCTGTACCCCAGTCCTCTTCCGCTGCCGGAACCGCATAGGATCGGCCCGCCAGAATGGCCAGCGCCGCCGGGTCGCAGCGCAGTTCCACCGGGTAAGCCTCCAGCCGGTCCGCAATCCGCGGAAGGGCTTCCCGGGCGACGGCCTGATGAATTAGAACGGTCTCGATAGCGTTGCAAACCGAGGGACGGGAGGTTTTGGCGTTTTCAATGATGTCGCAGGCCATGGCAACGTCCGCCGCCGCATCCATGTAAACATGGCAGTTCCCCGCGCCCGTCTCGATCACTGGCACCGTCGATTGCTCCACCACCGCCCGGATCAGCCCCGCGCCGCCCCGGGGAATCAGCACATCGATATACCCGTGCATCCCCATCAGCGCCCTGGCGCTCTCCCGGGACGTATCCGCAACCAATTGGATGCAGTCCGCCGGCAGCCCAGCCGAAACGACGGCGTTCCGCAGCGCGCCGGCAATGGCGGTGTTGGACCGGATCGCCTCTTTGCCTCCCCGCAGAATCACCGCGTTGCCAGACTTGACGCAGAGGGCTGCCGCGTCGGCGGTGACGTTCGGTCGGGCCTCATAGATCACCGCGACAACGCCCAGGGGAGTGCTCACCCGTTCCACCCGGAGCCCGTTGGGTCGCACACCGCCGCCCAGGACCAGGCCCAGGGGATCCGCTTCGCTCCGGATATCCCGGATCCCCTGAATCATTCCTAGAATCCGTGCCGGCGTCAGGCGCAGCCGGTCTTGCAAAGACAGGGACATCCCGTCTTCTGCGGCTGCCGCCAAGTCCGCTTCGTTGGCGCGGAGAATCTCCGTTTCCCCCTGTTGCAAGGCCTCCGCCATAGCGGCGAGAGCCGCGTTCCGGGCCGCGCCGGAACTTTGCCCCAAGCCCCGCGCCGCCTCCCTGGCGTTCTCGCCCAAGTGCAGCATTTCGTCCGTCATGAAGCGCTTCCCCCTTTTCCGTCTCCGGTTTCTTGCCGCCGGAACCAGGTGCCCGCCTGCCTGCCATCCATCAGTTGAAATAAAATGTCCGGCTGCGCGCCATTGCAGATCACGACGTCGATGCCGGCTTCCGTTGCCGCCTTGGCCGCCTGGAGTTTGGTAATCATCCCGCCCCGCCCCCGGTTGCTCCCGCTCGGTCCGGCCAGCGCCAGGATTTCTTCCGTCACCCGCGGGACCACCGGCAGCAGCGCCGCCTGGGCATCCTCCTGCGGGTGACCGGTGTATAAACCGTCCGTATCCGTCAGAAAAATCAGCGCGTCAGCCTCCACCAATTTTGCCACCACAGCAGAGAGGGCGTCATTGTCGCCAAACTCGATTTCGTCAGTGGACACGCTGTCGTTTTCATTGACGATAGGGATGGCCCCCAGGGCAAAGAGCCGTGTGAAGGTATTGATCAGATTGCGTCTGCGCCGCTCGTTGTCCACGTCGTCCCGCGTCAGCAGCAGCTGGCCGACGCAGTTGCCGTATTCCCCAAACATTTTATCATACAGGAACATCAGCTCGCACTGCCCCACGGCAGCGGCGGCCTGGCTGCCCGGTGTGTCCTCCGGCCGGCCGGCCAGGTTCAGTTTTCCGACGCCAACGCCGATGGCTCCGCTGGATACCAGCACCACTTCCCGTCCCGCGTTGTGCAGGTCCGAAAGCACAGCGGCCAGCCGGCTCATGCGCCGGAGATTGGTCTTTCCTGTGTCGTGCGTCAGCGTCGAGGTACCGACTTTGACGACAATCCGCTTCGCGTCTTGAATCGAGCGCAACGAAAATCCCTCCTATTCTTTTCAGCAATATCGCGATTACGCGTTGATCATGCTTCGCAAGGCCTTTTCCGTCTTGTGCCCGCCCTTGCCCAGCATGAACAGGGAGAATTGGTCTGGGCGGAGCATTTCCCGCGCGAAGACGCGGATTTCTTCCAGCGTTACGGCACGGTAGGCGGCGATGCTTTCTTCCATCGTACGCGTTTGGCCGAAGAGCAGTTCCGCCGCCGCGTTGCGGGACGCCCGGGCCGAGGCGGATTCCATGCTCATTACCAGCCCAGCCGCCGCCTGCTCCTGGGCCCGGCGCAGTTCCGTCGGTGTAACGGTGTCAGGAAATTCCCGCAGGATCCGCAGCACTTCTTCCAGTGCCCGCACCTGCATTTTTTCCGAAAGTCCCAGTTCTACCCCGGAAACGCCCTCCCGCAGGTGGTGGACATTGAAAAAATCAATGGAATAGACCAATCCCAATTCTTCCCGGAGACGCTGGAACAGACGGGAGGAACTTGCGCCGCCCAGCATCGTGCTCAGCAGCGCTGCCCGGTACCGCCGCTCATCTGCCCCCGCGTAGCCCGGAAACCCCAAAATCAGCTGATTTTGCTCCACGTTCTTTGGTTCCATCCGGACCGTCCGGCAATAATTTGCCGGGCATTCCCCAGGGGACACTTCGCTTTCCGGCGGTGGCGGATCCGGAAAATCCGAAAAGTGCGATTCACAAAGGCGGCGGATTTCTGCGGGGTCAAACTTTCCGCAAACAGCCAGAACCATCCGCTCCGGCCGGTAAAACCGCGCCCAGTAGCGGCGCAGATTCTCCTGCGTCATCGCCGCGATGCTCTCCCGCGTCCCCAGGATGTTTTTTCCCATCAGATGATCCGGCCAGACCGTGTCATAAAATAAGTCGAACGCCAGATCTTCCGGAGAATCCTCATACATTGCGAATTCTTCCAGCACCACGCCTTTTTCCGGCGTCAGGTCCTCTTCCGCCAGCTTGCAGTGGCACACCATATCTCCCATCAGGTCCATCATGGCCGCCGTATGTTCCGGCAGGGAACGCATAAACAGGCTGGTATACTCCTTGGTTGTGTAAGCATTGACGCTGGCACCCAAATCGTCGGCGCCTTCGGCCAATTCCCTGGCGCGGCGGCGGGCCGTGCCCTTGAAAAGCATGTGCTCCATCATATGGGACAGCCCCGGTTGCGCGGGATCCTCGTACCGTAGGCCGGCCCCGACGCATAGGTGCATGGTGCAGCTATACGCCTGCGGCATTTCTTCCAGCAGCAGGCGCATGCCGCTGGGGAGCGTGATTTTGTCCATACCGTCCCTCCAAAACGTGGAATGCATTCGAAATGATAGGATGTTAAACGTCCGGATCATAGAGCGGCGCGGTTTCCTGCGGGGCGCTCTGCGCCGGCTGCCCGGCGGGATGTTCCTCCCGGGAATCATAAAACAGATAAACCGCCGAGCCGAAAGCGATGGTGTCACCCTGCCGCAGTGTTGCCCGTTTTTCCACCGCCGTCTGGTTCTGGGTCGTGCCGGTGCGGGAGCCTGTGTCCACCAGGATCCAAGCGCCCTGCCGCCGGGCAATGACGGCGTGCATCCGGGAAACAGTAGGGTAATTCAGTACAACGTCGCAACGGGGGCTGCGCCCGACGGAATTTTCCCAGCGCTTGAGCAGGATCCGGTCCCGGTTGATAACATTGATCAAATAGGCTTCCGGCGGCGGCGCAATCTTTTGCCGGGAGAGCCAAACAAGGCAGAGCAGCACCAAAAGAAGCCCGCCCAAGGGCAGGGCAATCCGGTTCACGGACCGCAAAATCATCACCCAATCCATGCTGCTGCAGCTCCTTTTTCTTCCGATTCCCCATTAATCCATAGAAATCCGCTGTTCCAGCCGGACGCAGCCGGACACGTCCAACTCCTTCAGATAGGGCTCGAAGAAGGTCCCCGGCGCCCGGCCGGAGGGATAAAGCTCTTTCAGCGGCAGCAGCACAAAGGCGCGGTGCAGCATCCGGGGATGGGGCAAGGAAAGCTCAAAACTCTCGCTCTTGACACCTTCGTATAACAGCAAGTCCAGATCAATGACCCTGGCCCCGTTCCGTATGGCCCGGACGCGCCCCATGGCGGCTTCGATGCCCAGGCAGGCGCCCAGCAGCGCCATAGGGGACATGGCGGTCTCCAATCGAACAGCCAGATTGTGGTAATTTTGCTGTTCGCCTGCCGGCTCATCCTCCGGCGGGGACTCATAAATCGAGGAGATCCCCAGAATTCGGGTGCCTGGCAGGCGGCTGAGCGCCTCCACCGCCCGCAGCAGCTGTGTATCCAATTCCCCAAGGTTGCTTCCTAACCCAATGACCGCTTCGCTCATACAACTTACCTCTTTTTTGTGAATATATGCGCTGGGAATAAGACAGAGTTTATGATTGCCGAATCACTTCATGGGATTCATCCCTGCTTCGGGTAATCTCCACAGCTACCGCCGTGACGGGGAAGCGCAGCGGGGCCTGCGGCTTCGTCACCCGCACCGTCAGCGTTGCGACGGCGGGGAAGTCTGCCAGGATGGCCTGCGCCACCAGCGCCGCCGCCCGCTCGATCAGGTTGTAACTCGCGGCAGTGAATACCTGCGCAGCCGTCTTGCAAAGCGCGGCGTAATTGACGGCATGTTCCAATTGGTCGCTCTCCCCGGCGGGGCGGCAGTCGCAGTGGGCCGTCAGGTCCAGGAGGAAGGGCTGCCCGTCCCGCTTCTCCTCGGGGTTGACGCCATGATAGGCGAACAGTTTCAGTCCTCGGATGATCACTTGGTCCATGCGTTCTCCCCCTACCTTTCCAGCATCGCGTCGATCAGCCGGGCGGCTTGCACCGCCTCAGGTACGTCGTGCACCCTCAGGATGTTTGCCCCGGCCAGTTGGGCGGCGGTGTGGGCCGCAATGGTCCCCGCCAGCCGCTCTTTTGGCGGGCAGTCCCCGGCAGCGGCGGTGATCAGCCGCTTGCGGGACGCGCCCACCAGAACCGCAACGCCATCCGGGCGCAAGGACGCCACGTTCCGCAGCAACCGGAGGTCATCCGCCCTGTTCTTTCCGAAGCCAATACCCGGGTCCGCGCAGAGATCTTCCCGCCGGAATCCCATTGCAGTCGCTTTTTCAGTGGCCCCGGCGAGAAAATCCCGAACCGCCGTGTGTGCGTCGGGTTCATAGGTTCCGAGCTGGTCCGCGCCGCCGCCCGCGTGCATCAGCACCCAGCCGCCGCCCCGGTCCAGGATTACTTTGCCCATGGCTTCGCTGACCTGCCCGCTGACGTCGTTGATGATCCGTGCGCCCCTGTCCAGCGCCGCCGCCGCAACGGCAGGGTCAAAGGTATCTACCGAAATGGGAATCCGCAGCCGGCAGGCGATGGCTTCCAGCGCAGGGAGCAGCCGCCGCATCTCTTCCTCCGGCGGAACTGGGGTATGGCCGGGCCGGGTACTCTGCGGGCCGAGGTCCAGGATGTCCGCCCCCTGGGCTTCCACCTCCAGCGCCCGGCGTACCGCCGCTTCGACGTTGAGATACTCCCCGCCGTCGGAAAACGAATCCGGCGTCAGGTTGAGGATCCCCATAATCCGCGTTTTTCCCTGGGGTAAAAATACTTCCATGTCAACCTCCGTCCGACTGGCTGCCAATCCCGGCGGTAAAATAGAACAGGAAAAAGACGTTCGCGCGGGCTCCGTTCGTTTTGCGCGTTTGTCCGGTCATTTGAGCAGCGCCATCACTTCAGCGCGGGTGGGGGCTTCCCGCATCATTCCCCGCAGGGCGGAGGTGCGCGTCTGGGAACCGGAAGCTTTGGCTCCCCGCATGGTCATGCACAGATGTTCCGCCTCTGCCACTACGGCCACGCCGTAGCAGTCCAGGTTTTTATAGATGAAATCGGCGATCTGGGCGGTCAGCCGCTCCTGAAGCTGGGGGCGGCGGGCGAAGGTATTGACGACCCGCGCCAGCTTCGACAGCCCGATGACCCGTCCGTCCCGGGGCAGGTAGGCGATGTGCGCCTTCCCGAAGAACGGAACCAGATGGTGCTCGCAGACGGAATAAAGCGGGATATCCCGAACAACCACCATTTCGTCGTTGTGTTTTTCCGCGAAAAATTTCAGGTGCCGCGCGGGGTCTTCTTCCAGCCCCGCAAAAATCTCTTCCATCATCCTGGCCACCCGGGCCGGGGTCTCCCGGAGCCCTTCGCGGTCCGGATCTTCGCCGACGGCCAGGAGCAGTTCCCGCACCGCCGCTTCTATGCGCGGTTGATCCATGAGGATACCAGCTTTCTTTGAGTGGTGATTAATCGACCTCAGGAAGGATGCGGAGGACGAACAGGTCCGTGTTTTCTGCGTAAGACATGGTGTGAGAGCTGATATGCCGCTGGCTGCCGCCGTTGGCCATGCCCAAAACCAGGTAGATTCTCTCCAGCTGGATCAGGCTGCGAACTGCCTTACGGTAGTTTTCCGCGTCCGAAAACCGGACCTCCAGGAAATTATCCCCTGCGTCCACAGCGTCCCGCAGCGCTGCCGCCATGGCGGTTTCCGCCTCGTTGGTGAGCTTAGAGAAGTAAAGCCCTTCCGCAACAAAAAAATTATTCTTTGTCGCCCTGCAAGGGTCGGTCCGGTCGAAGCCGGTGTGGCTGTAGGCAATATCCGCGTCGGAGAGGTTGAAATAGAGCCGGCGCAGCGTCTGGTGCGCCGTGTCCGTCACCGGATCATCCCACGTCACATCTAAGTGGTACCAGTCCCCGTCAATGCGGACCTTGTTCCACATGTGGTCCGCCACCTCGCCCGCGCTGTTGCGGGCCTGGCCGGTGACGACGTAGCTTTCCATGCCCATCTGGTCCAGCAGCAGCAGCATGGCTTTGGCGTAGCCTTCGCAAGAGGCCTTGCCCTCCACCAGCGCGCCGTAAACGGTGCTTTCCCCCTCCTCTCCCGTGGCGCTGTATTGGCAGCGGCGAATGATCTGGTCGTGGAGGTAGAGTTCCTGCTGGACCGGCGTGGCGTCCGCCGGCATCCCCGCCAGCAGCTGCGCGATGGCTTCCGACACCGCCCCGCAGGCCGCCTGATACGTCTTTGGGTCCATACGGTAGGAGGGCTTGAAGTAGCAGTATTCCCCGACGGTGAGCAGTGTGCTGACCCGGGACAGGTGCAGCAGCATGGGATTGTCATACAGCAGGGCGTTAAAGACGTTGGACAGGGCCGATTCATCCATTTTTGGAATCGGAACTTTTTCCGGAAATGACTGGATTTGTTCTAGAATGTCATTGTAGGCCCACTGCTCTGTTGGTGTCAGCTGGCGGTAATAGAATTTCTCTTTCCCGCCGGCGGTCAGTTCCGGCGGCGGCTGTTCGCCAACGGTGACTGGCGGCGGCTTGGTTTCCTGGATAGCGGGAGGCAAAACCGCCAACGGGGAAAGCCGGGCCCAAAGATACCATCCCAACAGGAGCAGCCCCGCCGCCGCCAGCGCCATGGCCACGCTCAGCAGCCCGCAGCCGGATCGTTTCCGCACCCCGCATCTCCCCCTTGCTTTAAAAATCGAACTGTTCGGATGAAGATAATATCTCCGCGTACTGCGCCGCCGGGCGGTCTCCGCTGCGCATCAGATCTTGAAGCGCCGCCAGATTCCCGTCGAAATCCAGGACGGAGATGTTGGTCTGCACCAAGTTAATCAGCGCGTCAAAGCGTTCCTCCGCCTTGTCGGCGTTGGCCGGCATCAGGTAGCTGTCCAGCATCCGGCAAAACAGCTCGCCTTGCCGCCGCCGTCCCGCCGCCCCCTGGGTGTCCAGATAGCGGAAGTACCGCAAGAGCATATCCCCCTGCAAGCGCTGCCGTCCCTCAGCCAGCGTAATGCTGAACGCCGGGGACCGGTAGCGCACCGCCTTGTCCAGTTCCACCGTAACGCTTCCTATCAGGTTGACCGCCTTGACGAAGTCGTCCTCCCGGCTGCCAACGTAGCGATCGACGGGGATCCCTGCGGCGGCGGCCGCGGCGGCCGTCAGTTGCTTGAGTCCGCCGCGGCTCAGGTGCTGGCGCAGTGTGCCGCGCTCATTCCCGGCCTCCGCCTGCGCGCCGGGGTCCAGGGCTGTCACCCGCAGCGACCGTTCCGCCAGGTCTGCCCGCAGCAACAGAAGCAGCCGCAGGTCCTGCCGGTCGTTGTCCGTGACGGCCAGCAGAAACGTCGCCGTCCCTGTATGCCGCCAGACGCCGCTTTTTTCTTCCTGCGTGGTGGCTTCCGTCGGCCCCGTCGGCTCGCCGAACCATTGGTCCAGCATCCCGGAGCGATAGAGGGCGGCAAACGAGAACGTGCCCAGCACCAGCAGAATCGCGGCGAACCCCAGCAGAAACCGCCCCGTTCTGGCGAACCGCCGCTGGGTCGCCGTCTGAAATTCCAAGTCGTAATTCCACCGCTTCCGCAAGAGTCTCACCCCGATTCTTTCACAAAATTCATCGTACGGAAAGGGATTCTTCGGTCAGTTCCAGGATTGCCGCGCTTTCCGCGCCCAAAAGCACCCCGGCGCCATCCTTGCCCTCGCCCCCCAGGACCAGCGCAGCCCCGGCCAAATGCGGCGGGAGGTCGTAGCGGATGGGATGAGGGTTCGCATTGGCGACGGTGACCAGTTTTCCGCCCCGCAGAAAGGCCACACACCCCAGCGCGGCAGAAAGAAGTTCATACCCTCCGTCCGCCCGGACCGCGCCCAGCGCGCCGCCGCCCCAGCGGGTACGCAGCGCTCCCAGTGCCCGGTACCAGTCCAGCAGACGGTTGCCATCCCCGACTCGCTCCCAGGGAAAACAACGCCGGTTGAAAGGATCGGCGCCGCCTTCGAGCCCCACCTCGTCGCCGTAATAGATACAGGGATTCCCCGGAAGGGTAAATTGCAGCGCTGCCGCCAGTTTCAGGCGGCGCAGGCCTCGGGCCAAGGCGGCTGTCCCGGGCTGGAACCCGCTCCAGGCCCGCCGGCCTCCGCCGGCCGGGGCTTTTCCGGTCAAGCGGGTCAGTGCCCGGATGGTGTCATGGGTGCCGATGTGGTTCATCAGCCCGTCAATGGTTCCCGGCGGGTAGTGCTCCAGCTGGTCTTCGATCAGTGCCGCGAGCGCTTCCGCCGCTTGGGTTTCGCTCATGCAAAAGGCCAGAATGGCTTCGGCCAAGGGATAATTCATCACGCTGTCCATCTGTCCGCCCAGGAGAAAACGCCGCCGTCCGCCATGGCTCCATTTATCACTGGCATCCTCCCAGACCTCACCCAGCACGAAGCTTTCCGGATCCGCCGCCCGAGCGGCGGCGTAGGCCCGGTCCAGAAAAACGTCCGGCAGTTCGTCTGCAACGTCCCAGCGCCAGCCCGCCGCGCCCGCCGCGGTCCAGCGCGGGATCACGCCGCTTTCGCCAGTGAAAAAATCCAGCACACCGGGGTCGGTCTCCTCCAATTCCGGCAGAATGTCGATTCCCCACCAGCAGTCGTAGTGTTCCGGCCAGTCGCTGAAGCGAAACCAGGAAAAATAGGGCGATTCCTGGGATTCGTAGGCGCCGGGCCCGGGGAATCGGCGGTTCCGGTTGAAGTACCGGCTGTCCGCCCCCGTGTGGCTGAAGACGCCGTCGAGCAGAATGCGGATCCCCCGCGCCTTCGCCGCCCGGCAAAGAGAACGGAAATCCGCCTCGTTTCCCAGCAGGGGATCAATGGCCAGATAATCCGCCGTGTCATAGCGGTGATTGCTCTGGGCCAAGAAAATGGGGTTCATATAAAGACACGTGACCCCAAGACTGGCGAGGTATGGCAGCCGTTCCTCAATCCCCCGCAGGTCGCCGCCGAAGAAATCATACTGACGGATTTTTCCTTGGGAATCCGGCGCCCAGGCAGGCTCCCCGCCCCAGTCGTCGCGCAGAATCCGTTCCGCGGGAACCGCTTGTTTCGGTTGGGGAGAGCGGCAAAATCGGTCAGGAAATATTTGGTAAAGAACGCCGCCTCGCACCCAGCGCGGCAATGCGTACTGCCCGTCGTACACCGTCAACCGCCAGTAATCCGGGCAGCCGAGCGCGCCAATTCCGGCGCCTTCGCAACCGATCACCTCGTCCCTGCCGCCGCAGGAGGCCCAGAATCGGTAGCGCAGCAGAGCGGGGGATCCGGGTGTCCACAGACAGCGCCACCATTCCTCGTCCGCGCCCTCCATGCCTTCCCAGGCAAAATCATGCCAGGATTCCCAGCTGCCGTCGCGGTCGCCGATCTGGAGCCTGACCCCCTGGCAGCGCATCGCCCGGGGCAATATGACCCGAAGCAAAATTTCCTGCCCCGCAGGTGCGGCCCCGCAGGGCAATTTATGCTGCGTCAGGCGGGAACGGAAGGGAACAAAATGCATGGAATACGGACCCTTCCTTTCTGCTTTGATCTGCTACAGGAGATTGTTACGGCCTTTTGGTGCGGCGGCTGCGGCCGGCGGGAAGTCATAAACTATATGATACCGCATTTCACCCGCGAAAGCAAGAGAACCGGAGAGAAAACTGAAAAATAATTGGCCGGCGGCTTAGTCCGTGTCTGTCCCCAGCACCAAATAGGCTGTCCGGCCGGCAACAGGCGTTTTGTCGTCGAGGAGCTGAAGGCAGCTGCGGCCCGGACCCCAGTCCGCGTCTGCCACCCAGGGCGCGCCGCGCGTGTCAACGATGACGCAGTCCACCGCCGCGTTCCAGAGATCTCCGCCGTAGTCGTCGCTCCCGTTCAAAGCGGTCTGCGCAGGCATCACGCAGTAAATCCGCGCGCCGGGCGCCGCTTGCTTGGCCTCCCGGAGAAAGCGCAGCAGCACTTGGTTGCGGCTTTCCCGGATCGCTTCCGGCGCCGCGTTCGCGGGCAGAGATTCCCCCGGGAACGTCGCGCCGCTGAGGTTGCCCGACGGAAAGCAGACCGCGTCGAGCACGATATCTTGGATCCCCATCGCGGTCAATTCTCGGATCACGCCCAGCAGGTATTCCCGTGCCGCCTCGCTGTATGGGTTCAGCCAGGCCGCGCCTGCGCTGTCCTTCCAAGGCAAAGCGGTCCCCTTGCGCAGCACCGCGCCGCCTTGCAGTCCGGCGGCCGCGATGGGGTCCCGGAAGCACTGCACATAGGCCACCGGACGAATATCCGCCGCCAGCAGGTCCGCTATACCGCCTTCCGCGCGGCTGCGGGCCTTGCGGGAAGCAAAGAGAATCTGCTGCTGCGGCAGGAGAGATCGGTACGTCAGGTACCCTTCCTCGTCCTTGCAGCGAAACAGGACGGCGTTCGCCCCCGCCTGCTGCGCCTGCGCCGGGATTCGCCCCGTGCGCTCTTTGGTGTCAAGCAGTTTTCGCTCGGCAAAGATGGCGCGCAGGTCCGGGACTTCCTTCGGCGGCGGGGCGGCGGAGGGAGACTCTGTGACGGGTGCCGCCGTTACACTGGGCTCTTCGGCCGGCGGCAGTTCCGAGATCCGAAAGAGCGTGTCCGCCGCGAAAAATCCCACCAAAACGACCGCCAGAAATCCGACGCACCGGATGCTCCAGCGCAGCGCGGTCCGCAGCCACTGGACCCGCTTGTTCCCGCCGATGCCGTCGTCCCCGAAACTCCCGGAGCGGCTGCCCCGGCGTTTGCGCCGGACCGGCTTCGCCCGGGGCGGCTTGGGGATGCCGCGGTTGGCCATACTGTTCCCTCCCGTCAGCGGTGGATTTCATTAGAACGTCAGCGGCGCGCCGGTGAAGCCGGTGAAGGCCAGGGCCAGCAAACCGGTATAAATCAAGGTGGCGGGTAATCCGAAAAACATCGGCGGGATCGCTTTGTTTTCCCGCAGGGTCGCCATTCCCGCATTGATCAGCAGCGTCGCCGCCGCGAAGGCCAGCCCTGCCGTCAGGCCATAGGCCAGTCCCTGGAAGATGCTGTACCCCAGCCGAAAGCTCAGCAGCGGCACAGCAAAAACAATAGTGTTGAGGCAATACATGCCGATACGCCGCAGTACCAGGGTTTTGCGGGGCAGCGGGAGCAGCACGGACAAGCCCGCCGCCAGCAGGTAGAGCCCCAATAATACCCCGCCGTAAAGCGCCGCCAGCCAGATGAAGGGCAGCGTCGCCAGCCGGGGCAGTGTCGTCAGCAGCTGGCAGATAACGGTGGTCACGGCGGAAAACAGGGAAATCGCCAGCGAGGCCGACAGCAGCCGGCCGTTTTTCTTGGCGGTCCGGATCGCTTCCGTCGTCCCGAATCCGCCGCTGAACACCAGATTTTGCAAAAACACGGCATACAATCCCGCGTTGAACATGGAAAGTAGATTGTTTTTCATCGAAACCTCCATTCCGCCGCCGATCGCGGTGGCGGCGCAGATAAAACGTGAAAGAAACGTGCGCGCTAGGCGCTTATTTTGGATCATTCATTTCTTGTTCCTCTTGCTCCGCCAGCAGCCGCATCAGTTCGCTGATCTTGATTTCCACCGTCTCCTGCGTCACGCGCGGCTGCTCCGTCTCTGCCGGAGCCGGTTCCGGAAGGGTCTCCGGACGGGGCGCTTGCTTGGATACGAGGGGCTTCACCGGTTCCGGACGAACCGGCGCGGTCCGGACCATCTTTGGCCCCGCGGACGGTGCCTTTTCCTTCTTGGGCAATTCCGCTTTGGGCGGTTCCTTCTTGGGCGGCGCCTTCGTTTGGGGCGCCGGTTTTGGCGCGGGGACCGCGAAGCCAGAGGCCAGAGGCTTCCCGTCGGCATCCCATGATTTCAGGAACAGCGGCAGCGGCTGGGTCATCTGCATCTGGGCGGGATCTTCCGGGAACATGCCGTTGTCCAGCAGCAGGAAGGTTCCTTCATGCGGGTCGGCAGAGGGGGCCTCCCCGTTGTCCAGCAAATCGAGGTCCCGCTGGCGGCGTACTTCCCAGTCCTCAATCTGGAATTCCATCGCCGCGGCGGCCCCGGTCAGCCGCCCCTTTTCTTCCAGTCTCAAAAATACCTGCTTGAGCAGCGCGGCCAGCGCCCCCAGCAGCAGTAAGCCGCCAAAGGGCATCCAAATGCCCCGGACTTGCACTTCCGTAAACGGCCGGCCCCAGAACGATCCCCAGCCGAGGAGCTCGCGCACGGTGCCGATGAGAATAGCCACAAAACCGTATCCTGCCGCCGCCGCCGCCGCGTCACGCAGCGCCTCGCCGGGAGGCAGCTGCCGGGCCCGGTGTTCGCAGCGCAGCGCGACGGCGGAATTCGCCGCCAGCAACGGCAGGAAAACCCCCACGGTTCGCACAGCCTGGGAATCCGTTCCCGTCCATTTGCTCAGCGCTTCCGAAAACCAGAACGCACCGCATATGACGCCAAGCCCTATCGCAAAATAGCCCGCCGCGCGCAGCCAGCCAGGCAGCTTTTTCAATAGCAGACTGGTCAGCAACTCACACAGCAGCAACTGCGCCGCCGTGATAATCGCCACCAGCAGTCCCCCGCGGATCGTTGCCGCCGCCACCGCAATCGGGCAAATGCCCGCGGCCTGCACCAGCAGGGGGTTGTCCGTCAGCGCCTGCCAAAGCCAGTGCCGCCGGGGCTGTTCGTCGGTTTCCGGAAACTCCTGTTCCTGCCATGCCTTCGTTTTTGCCACGCGCCCGCCTCCTTCTCAGCATGAAAATCAGTTTGATTTTTTTGATTTTGTTTTCATCTTTGTTTTGATCGGGTTCATCCAGTTCTCCTTTTCGTTCCATCCCCGGCGCAGCAGAGGCAGGGCTCCGTTGGCCAGCAGGATGGCGAAGCACGTATTGTCCTGGTAACTTCCCAGCCGCCGCAACAGCATGCAGAGGCCTCCGGCCATCAGCCCGTAAAGGAACTTGGCAAGCAGCCCCCGCGGGAGTGTTGCCGGGTCAGGGAGGAGGTATACTGCGGCGAATAGGAGGCTGCCCGCGCACAGTTCCATTCCCATCGCGCCCAAACGGTTCCCCGGCACACGGGGGAAGAGAAGAGAAATCCCCGCCACCGCAAGCACGAAGCCCAGCGTCGAAAGCATGCCCGCCCGCCGGGGCTTCAGAATCACCATAGCTGCCGCCGCCGCGGCAATCGCCAGGATGCAGCCGGTGCCCAGCGGGCCCACCGTCTCTCCCAGCAGGATGGAACTGATCACCGTCGGGCGGAAGATGGACTGCCCGGTTTGCAGCAGCGCCGTCAGGGCGCTGGAATGCACCGGGACCCAGGCGGTTGGCGGAGCGTACGTAAAGACCGGCTCGGGGAAACAGACTGTCAGAAACGCGAAGCCGGCCGCCGCAGGCACGAAGGGGGAGTGCAGCGTCCCGCCGAAGGGAATCTTGACCACCAGGATCGCGAAGGCCGTGCCCAGCACCGCGAACCAGGGCGACAGGTCCGCGGGCAGCATCAGCGCGACCCAAAGCCCAACCACGATGGCGTTGAGGTCCAGCAGCGTATGCGTCCGCAAAATCAGCCGTCCGAAGATGATTTCGCACAGCGCCGCCGTCAGGACGCCGATCACGGCCAGACGCAGCGCGGCCCCGCCGTAGTAGTACCAGCCCATGACCAGCAGCGGCAGCGTCAGCAGCAGCGAGGTAACGTTCCAGCGGCGGGCCTCCTCGCTGCTGGACAGGCGTTCGATCAGTTGCGGCATGATGTGGTTTCCTTTCCTTGTTCATGGAAATCTCTCGAAAAATTGGATGTTTTCTCTCCTGAATCCGGAAGCCGAAGGATGTTTTAACTCGCTTTCCAACAATTCAGCATTGCACACTGCCTGACCTTTTAATATCATGGTAGTAGTGCAGTTTTTGCAATCGGAACGATTGAAAATACAGACGAAGGACGGTTCATTCCCATGAGAATTGAAGCGGTGACGCAGCGCAAAATTATTGTGGAGCTCAGCGCCGAAGACTTGCGAACACTGGACATGACGTATGAAGCGCTGGATTATACCAGCATTGAGACCAGACGGGTGATCTGGGTGATCCTCGACCGGGTGCGAGAAGCCACCGGATGCGATATTGACCCTTCCGGCCAGCTGCTGATTGACGCTATGCCCCGGCCCACCGGAGGCTGCATCCTGTTTTTCACGCTGCGCGGCGGGGCGGCGGAACCCTTCTCCGTCGGCGTTCCGCCCCAGCGCATCCTGCGCAAGCAGGACCAGCTGATGCTCGCGTACGAATTTTCGGATGTGAACGCCCTGCTGGACTGTGCCAGGAGCTGCGCGTGTTCCGCGGCGGAAGAAGACGGGGCGCTGGTGGGGGACAGTGAGCTGTATACCGACGGGAAACGCTTCCGGCTGCTGCTCTGTCCCGCCCAGGACATTGCGGCGCTCAAAAATTTTTTTTCGGAGTTCGGCCGCCTGTGCGGCGAAGGAATCTACGATATCAGCGCCACCCGGGAGCATTGGCGCTGCCTGACCCGGGAACGGGCGCTGGAGTCCCTCGCGGGCCAGCGCGCCGCCCGTCCCCGTCGGGTTCTGCGCGAATCCGTGCCCTTCCGCGCGGGGAGGATCAGCGTCAACCCGTTTTAGGGGGCGGAGATTCCGTTTCCGGCGCTTCCCAAGGGGAACGGTCCGCCTCGTTGCGCAGCCGCCGGATGGCCTCCGCCGGATCTTCCGCACGGAAGACCGCGCTGCCCGCCACGAAGCAGTCCGCGCCGGCCAGCCCGGCGAGGGCAATCGTTTCGGCGGAGATCCCGCCGTCCACCTGGATCCGTATCCCCGGTGCTCTGCGGGCGATTTCCGTCCGCAGGGCGCCGATTTTTGGCAGCATGCCTTCCAGAAAAGCCTGTCCGCCGAACCCGGGTTCCACCGTCATGACCAGAACCATGTCCAATTCCTCCAGCCAGGGAAAGAGCGCTTCCCCCGGCGTGCCGGGCTTGACGCTCAGGGCCGCCCGCTTCCCCGCCGCGCGGATCTTGCGCAGGGTTTGCCGCAAGCCGGCCTCATCGCAGGCTTCCCGGTGGAGCGTCAGCCCGTCGGCTCCGGCGGCCAGGAATTCATCCAGATAACGCTCCGGGCGCTGGATCATCAAATGGACGTCAAAAAACAGAGATGTGTGCGGCCGCAAGGCAGCGATCACCGGCGGGCCGAACGTAAGATTCGGGACGAAGACGCCATCCATGACGTCCAGGTGCAGCCAGTCCGCGCCGCAGCGCTCCATCCGCGCCGCCTCCGCCCCCAACCGGGCGAAGTCCCCCGCCAGGATCGACGGCGCAATCAATTTTTCGTGCATATCGTGCATAGTAGTATACCCCATTCCCCCGGCTGCATCCTAATAAATGCAGACTTGCCGTGTGCGGCAAAACTGCGGCCGCTAGGTGACATCATTCCGCCAGCGCGCCGGCGCATTCCGCCAGCAGCGCCGCGGAACGCGCCGCGGTTTGCTCCAGAAAAGCTGAAAAATCGGTCGCTGCGCGGCTGTTCGCCCCGTCGGAGATCGTGCGGATCACGCCGAACGGGGTGCCAAGCAGGGCACAGGCCTGTCCGACACCGGCGCCTTCCATCTCGCAGGCAATCGCGCCGAAGTGATCCGCCAGGCTTACTTTGATCCGCAGGTCATGAATGAACTGGTCCCCGGTCGCGATCGTTCCGATATAAAGGCAGACGCCCTCTACGTTCCGCCCCGCCCGCGTCAGCGGATCCACCACCTCTTTCGCGCAGGGAATCTCGACGCAGTCAAGGTTGGACAGGTAGCCGCGCGGCGCGCCCAGGGGAGTGGTATCAAAATCATGCTGCACAACAGCGGTTGCGACAGCGATATCGCCAATCCGCATGTCCGGCAGCAACCCGCCGCCCACGCCGATATTAATAATTAGCTTGGGCTGATAGCGCAGGATCATCGCCTGCGCGCAAAGCGCCGCGTTGACTTTGCCAACACCGCAAACCGCCGACACGGCCTCGACGGTGCTGCCGTCGCTTCCGTGCAGGTTGCCCCGACAAAAAACTGCGCCGCCGAAGCGCTCCGTCTCGCTTTCCGTGAGCAGCGCCCGGATGCCCTCGATCTCTACCGGCATCGCGCCGATGATTCCAATCATGTGTTTTCACGCTCCTTTTTCTCTTTCTGGCGATTCAACCAATGCCCATACATCGTATCATACCACATTGCGGCCTAAAATGCAAGCAAAAGCCCGCGAAAAAGCCCCCATCCCTGCGGACGGAGGCGGATGTTTCTGCGAGAGAGCTTAATCGCTGATGCGGCGGACTTCCAGCTGGAGGCCGTTGTCCGGGAAGGTGAGGGTTCCGGCGGCGCTGGTATCCATGAACGCTTGCAGAGAGGTGTTGGCTTGCAGATAGACAATGACGGTGCGCTCAAAGCTGTCCGTCTTGTTTGCGGTGGTGGAAAGATCCACTTGGGTTTCGGCGAGTTTTTTGCCGTTGGCTTTGACGTAGAAACTCAGATTGGCCGCCACGGAATAGGCGAAGTTCCCGAAGAACGTCAGTTCATACGTGCCGGCGCACTGAATGGTCAGTGTAGAAGGCGTGAAGCCCACATGTTGCAGCGGGAGAGGGGAATCCATTTGCAGCAGATAGTTCTGCGTTGCCGCCGCGAAAGTATAGGTGGAGCCGTCCGAGCGGTACATACCACCGTAAACGGCAGAGCAGTCTCCAAGGGGATTATAGGGGCAGCTGGGGGCGTTTACATTGCCGCTGCCCCCGCCGCACTTGCAGCCGCCGCCCCAGCCGGGGAAGCCGGGATAGCCGCCGCCTGGGAAGCCGGGGAAACCGGGATAGCTGCCGCCGGGATAGCCGGGGTAACTGGGATAACAAGGATAGCCGCCGCCAGGGAAGCTGGGATAACCGGGGTAACCGGGATAGCCGCCGTAATGTCCGCCGCCGGGGAAGCCGGGGTAACCGCCGCTTCCGCCGCCGCAATGCCCGCCGCCGGGAAAACCGGGATACCCCGGATAGCCGGGGTACTGCCCGTAACAGGGTGATAACATCATTTGATCCATCCATTCTTGAGCAAGTATAGTCGCCGGATGATCCGGTCATGCCATCCTATGCACAAGAAAGCGGAACGGTGTCCGGAAATTTTCGTGCGCTCATCTCTTCCTAGAGTATGTAGTCACGAGATTGACAAACGAACCAAGATGAGCTACAATATAAAGAAAACGGGGGGTTTCTTTGATGGGAGAGCAATTGGCGGCGCATCACCGGCATGACATTTCAGA
>JAIRXU010000076.1 GCA_031268095.1 Oscillospiraceae bacterium
GCCCCCCCCCCCCCCAGAGTATTGTGCAATGTGACGGGGCGGTCATGTGTCCTCCCGTTCCCGCTCGCGAATGATCATCCGGGTCGGCGTACCCTCCAGCCCGAAGACCTCCCGGATCTGGTTGTCCAGGTAGCGCTGATAGCTATAGTGGAAGAGGTCCTTGCGGTTGACGAAGCAGACGAACGTCGGCGGACGGGTGGAGGCCTGGGTGATGTAGTAGATCTTCAGACGTCGGCCCTTGTCCGTCGGCGGCTGGACGCGGGCGGTCGCGTCGGCAAGGACGTCGTTGAGCTTGCCGGTGGAAATCCGCATGGCGTTCTGTTCGTCGGCGAACCGGATCAGTTCATAGAGCCGCTCGAGCCGCTGGCCGGTTTTGGCGGAGATAAAAATGATGGGCGCGTAGGACATGAACGCGAGGTCCCGCATCAATCCCTTGCGCATCTGGTCCATGGTTTTGCCGTCTTTTTCCATGGCGTCCCACTTGTTGACGGCGATCACACAGCCCTTGCCCTGCTCGTGCGCCAGGCCGGCGACCTTCGAGTCCTGCTCGGTGAAGCCCTGCGTCGCGTCGATCATGATCACGCAGACCTGCGCGCGCTCCACCGCCATCCGGGCCCGGAGCACGGAATATTTCTCGATCGCGTCTTCGACCCGGCTTTTGCGCCGCAGGCCCGCCGTGTCGATCAGCAGGAACTTCCCCTGAGGCGTCTCGGCCAAGGTATCCGTCGCGTCGCGGGTGGTTCCGGCGATGTCGGAAACGATCACGCGTTCTTCTCCCGCCAGCCGGTTGACCAGCGAGGATTTGCCGACGTTTGGCTTGCCGATGATCGCCACCCGGATCACGTCGCTGTCCTCTTCCGCTCCGTCATCCCAGGGCAGCAGCTGCCAGAGCGCGTCCAGCAGATCCCCTGTGCCGTGCCCGTGCACCGAAGAGACCGGCAGCGGATCCCCCAGCCCCAGGGCATAGAACTCATAGAATTCCGGCGGCAGTTCGCCCAGGCCGTCGCACTTATTGACGCACAGCATCAGCGGCTTCCCGCTGCGCAGCAGCATCTGCGCGACCTCTTCGTCGTTGGCCGTCACCCCCGCGCGCAGGTCCGTCACCAGCAGGATAGCGTCCGCGCTCCCAATGGCCAGGTTGGCCTGCCGCCGCATCTGGGACAGAATGACGTCATCGCTGAACGGCTCGATCCCGCCGGTATCGACCAGCAGCGCCGTGCGGTTGAGCCACTCGCATTCGCCGTACAGACGATCCCGGGTGACCCCGGGCGTGTCGTCCACGATGGCCCGCCGCGTCCCCGTCAGCTTATTGAACAGCGTCGATTTGCCCACGTTGGGCCGCCCGACAATCGCCACCACCGGCTTCATAACGTCATCCTTCCGATTCGTTTTTTTGATTATTTTTTTATTTCTTTCCCGCCAGCGTCAGGGTGGCGGCGACGGCGAAGTGATCCGAGGGATAGTTCCCGTTGTATTTATCCCGAAGGATATGGTACCGCCGCACGGAGCGCAGGTAGCCGTTGGCCAGGATATAATCCACCGGGTCGCCCGTCTTGGGGTCGGTCCCGGTGTAGCCGTGAAAGGTGCGGCCTTTGTCTGCCGCCGCCGCCAGCAGGCGGGCGTCCTTCAGTCCGCCCTGCTTGAGGTAACTGTAAGCCTTGCTGCTCGGCAGAGCGTTGAGATCCCCGGTCAGCACCGCCGGCAGCCCTTGCCTGTTGATGCTTTCCGCGACCAGCGCGGCGCTGTTGGTCCGGGCCAGGTCGCCGACATGGTCAAAATGGGTGTTGTAGTGGACGTAGACGAAGCCGGTTTGCTTGTCCTCGAGCACGGCGTAAACGGCCGTGCGCGCATACATGGCGTCCCAGCCAATCGAAGAAATGTTGGGACGGTCCGAGAGCCAGAAGTGGCCGCTGTCCAGCACCTTATATTTGTCTTTCCGGTAAAAAATCGGGTCCGCCTCGGCCAAACCGAACACGGCGCCGCGGGATTCCACCATGGTATATTCTTTGCGCAGCGCCCACCAGAGCTTGAAGCGCCAGAACTCCGTCGCTTCCTGCAACCCAAAGGAATCCGGCATCTCGCTGCGGATGGCCGCAATCACGCCGTCCAGCCGTTTTTCGGGGCTTTTGTCGCCGGAACCCGCGTTATAGACGTTGAAGCTCATCACCGTGATTTCCTGCGTTTGGGCGGAAATCCGCGGCGCGGGCGGCGCGGCGGGCGGCGGCAGCAGCGCCATGGCCCCCGAGGACGTCAGCGCCAGCAGCGAAGTCAAAAAAGCAATCAGTGGTTTCAAAAAATCAAACATAGTGTCTTCCCCCTCCATTTTTTTATGTTGTGGTTTGCGTTTGCGTAAACTGGCTACACCCCCAACAGCGCCCGCAGCAGTGCTTCCGCGTCGTTCCCGACCAGGCGGACCGGGATTCCCAGGACCCCGCGCAGCCGGTCCAGCGTCCAGCCGTCCAGCGTCAGATCCCCCTCGCTGCGGAAGCAGCACGCCGGCAGCAGCACTTCATCCCCCAGCTCCCGCGGTTCCTCCCGCCGCCGCCCGTCGCCGCGCGGTTCCGCGGGGCAAACCCGCGCGGCAATGTCCTGCCCGGTCAGCAGTCCCGCGACGGTGATCGTCTCCCCAAAGAAGCGGTTGACCACCGGCACGACGGTGATGCGGATCGCATGCCATGATTTTTCCAGTTCGTCCGCCAACAACCGCAGCAGGGGCGCCGCCGCCGTGCCCGTGACCAGGGTGGCCCGCCGCCGCGTGTCCGCCGGGACCTCTGCCCGCGCCGCCGCGAGCCAGTCCGGGTCCGCCAGCAATGCCAATGCTTCCCCGCGCAGCAAAGACCACATCCCGACGCCGTTTTCCAGCTGCCGAAAGGCGCCGTAATAGGCCGGTTCCGGCAGGTCCCGTCCTGCCAGCAGGAAAAATTCGTCCGAAGGGCAGAGTTCCGGAGGATCGTCCAGCCCGGCGCAGGCTTGCCGCAGGACGCCGAACGTGTCGATCACCGCGGCGGCTTCCTCCGGCGAAAATCCCCGCAGGGGAGGCAGGCCCTCCCTGCAGCGGGTCAGCCCCACCGGCACCGCCGCCGCGCTGCGCAGGCTTGGCAAGGCCAGGAGCCGCCGCAAGCTGTCTTCCAAGGCAGGACCGTCGTTCCAGCCGGGGCAAAGCACCAGCTGCGCGTCGATTTCCAGCCCCGCCGCCGCGAAACGCTCCAGCAGCCGCAGGCTCTCCCCCGCCCGGGGATTGCCCATCATCTTCGCGCGCAGCGCGGGATCCATGGTGTGCACCGACACCCGGATGGGACTGATCCGCATGGCAATCATGCGTTCTGCGTCTTGCTCGTCCAGGTTGGTCAGCGTGATGTAATTGCCGAAAAGGAAGGAAAGCCGCGCGTCGTCGTCTTTGAAGTAGAGAGATTCCCGCAGCCCCGGCGGCAGCTGATCAATGAAGCAGAATATGCAATGGTTGCGGCATCGCCGCTGCTCGTCCATGAGGAAATTCGCAAACTCCAGGCCTAGATCCTCATATTCGCCTTTCCGGATCCGGGCGCGGACGGTCTTTCCGCCCGGTTTGCGGATTTCCAGACGCAGCAAGGATTCCGCGGCGTGAAACCGGTAATCGAGAAAATCCCGGATCTCGTGCCCGTTGATCCGCAGCAGGTCATCCCCTGGGGCAATCCCGCGCCGCGCCGCCGGGGAACCGGGCGTAATGCCGGTAATAATTGGCATAATCGCCGCCTTCCATGGCAAAAGGCAGAGCCGGACGCACCGCCTCTGCCTTTCCTGACGATTCGGGGAACCGCTTAGTCTTCCTTCTTCGCCATAACCAGTCTGCCGTTATAATAACCGCATTCGGGGCAAAGCCGGTGAGAACGCTTGAACGCGCCGCAGTTTTTGCATTTCTCGATTGCCGGCGCGTCCAGCTTCCAGACGCTGGAACGCCGCTTGTCGCGCCGCGCATGGGAAACCCGCCTCTTCGGAACCGCCATACAGACACCACCTTCTTGATAGACATTAGAGATCGGACCGCAGATGTTGATGTTGTTGATATTAGAGATCAGACGCCGGAGGCTCTTTCCAGCCCCGCAGGGCCGCCAGACGGGGATCCGCCGCAACGGCGCAGGCGCAGGGGCCTTCGTTGCGGTTCCGGCCGCACTGGGGGCAGAGCCCCTGGCAGTCTTCCCGGCAAAGCACCCGCGCCGGCATGGCCAGAACAATGTCTTCCCACAGCAGTTCGTCCGGAGAGAACCGCGCGGGGTTGACCAATACCAGTTCGTCGTTGTCCGCGTTGTTGAGGCTTGCCACCAGCACATGGTCCGCCGCCGCCGTCAGCCGCAGTTCCATCGGCGCCGCGCAACGGTCGCAGACGGTGGTCAGCCGGAGCCGGATTCGGGCCGTCAGCGTGACGACACCCGCCCGGTTCGCCGCTTCTCCTTGAACCTGGGGCCGCTCCGCAAAGGGGAACCCCGCCCCAGCCTCTTCGGCAGGCTGAACCGGCAGCGCGTAATCAAACGGGAACGCCAGCCCGGGGACCTGAAACACCGATTCCAGGTTACAAACCATGCTGTCTCCTCCACGTGAAAGGGTTTTTCACGTTTCTCAAACAACGAATAGTATAACAGGATTGAGGCGGAATGTCAAGCCCCAATTTTCAGCGCCAGCGTCTCTGCTGTTTTGCGCGGAGGAGTTCCGCGCGCCGCCGCGCTATTGGATGGCGTCGAATACGCTGGAGGGAAGTTCCGCTTCGTCTGCCGAGACGGTGAGGACGACGTTCTTGTCCAGCGTGTCGGCCAACTGCCGCAGTTTGCGCAAAAAGGCCGCCAGCTGGCCGAAATCCCGGCCGCCGATGCGCAGCGCCGCGTCCACGAAGATATCCGTGATGTCGTGATCCCCGGCGCAGATGCCGCAAAGAAAGCCGTAAAACGCGTCGTAACCTTCAATGACGTAATCGTCGGTGGCCGCCAAGCGCGCCCGGGAACTGACGTCATAGGTCAGCTTGGGTTTTTTCTCGATGCAGATAACGTTGCCGTTGGACTGCTCGACCGCCGCGTTGACCAGAGCGATGAGCTGCTTGGTTTTTCCGGATCCACGGTTGCCAACGATAATGGAAACCATATGTTTTTTCTCCTCCCGTTTATTCCGCGTCCGCCGCGGTTTCCGTCCGGAACCCTTTGGTCCGCAGTTCCGCCCGGACCGCGTCGTGCTTGTCGCCCTGCTTGCCCAGCAGAGCATGCATATACTTTTTATATTGCTCCACGCCGTTTTGATCGAAGGGATTGATTTCCAGAAGGTAACCGGACAGGGCGCAGGCGCGCTCAAAAAAGTAGATCAGCCAGCCGAGGTGGTAGACGCTCCGCGCGGGCAGCTCCAGCACCAAATTGGGAACATCTCCCTGGGAGTGGGCCAGGGCCGTCGCCTGGAAGGCGGTGCGGTTAATCAGATGCAGCGGCATGCCCGCCAGATAATTGAGCTCGTCGCCGTCGGTATCCCGCTTCAGCACGGCAATGTTGTTTTCCGCCGCGCCGAACTGCAGCACCGTCTCGAACAGACAGCGCTCACCCTCCTGGACATATTGCCCCATCGAATGAAGGTCGGTGGTGTAAATTGCCTTGGCCGGGAAGAGGGCGACGCTGTCCTTCCCCTCGCTTTCGCCAAAAAGCTGCTTATACCATTCACAGAACATCGTCAGGCCCGGCTCATAGCAGGCCAGCATCTCGATTTGCTTGCGTTTGTAGCGATAGTAGTAGTACCGCAAGGCGGCGTAGTAGGCGCTGGGGTTCCCCCGCAGCCAACTCGCCAAAGCGTCCCGCTGTTCGCCTTTGTCCTTCAGCTGGGGGGGGAGCTCTTCATAAGCCGCCTGGGCGTCCGCCGCGCCTTGCAGCAGGGCCTGGGTATCGATGCCCGCCACGGCGATCGGCAGCAGACCCACCGCCGTCAGCACCGAATAGCGGCCGCCGACGTCCGGCGGGATCACGAAGCATTTCCAGCGGTGCTTGCTCTGCGCCCGCAAGGCGCCTTCCGCGGCGTCGGTGGTGACGAAGATCCGGCGGTTGACCTGCGCGCGCCCCAGGGGCGTGTGCGGATACTTGGAGGAGAGTTTCTCGTAATAATGCCGAAAAGCAATGGCGGGTTCCATGGTGGTGCCCGACTTGGAAATCACGTTGATGAAGAAATCCCTGCCCTCGATCAGCTCGTCCAGCGCGGCGAATTGGGCTTCGCTCAGGGAATTGCCGCAAAAATAAATGGCCGGGCCGTTCCCCCGCAGCTCATTATAGTATTGCGTCCGCACCGCTTCTACCACGGCGCGCGCGCCCAAATACGACCCGCCGATCCCGATGACCAGCAAGACATCCGCTTCCGCGCGGATTTTCGCGGCGGTATCCCGCAGGGATTCGTATTCCGCGGAGTGCCGGTATTTCGTCGGCCATTCCATCCAGCCGCGCATGTCGGCTCCTTCGCCCGTCCCTTCGGCAAGCGTCCGCTGGGCCGCCGCCGTTTTTTCGGCCAGTTTCGCCAGCAGGTCCGCATCCGGCTGCTGTCCGCCGGTGTAATCCAGCCGCAGCCGCAGCGGTCCCCGGGGCGTCTCCGCCGCGTCCGTATACCAGGGTTTTGGAGTGGCCATTTTGGCCGCGCGCGCCGCTTCTGCGGGCGAAAGAGGCTGCGTAAAATCCTGTTCCGCCGCCGATTTTGGCGGCCTGCCCCGCCGCCGTTTGCTGGGCTGTTCCGGCGCTGTTTCCGCCTTGAGCGGGCGGCCGCGGCGCCGAACCTCAGGTTTTGCGTCTTTGTCCGATTCTGCCATATCATTGCCCCTGCCTTTCCAATCCGTCCCTCAGTAACAGTCAGTAATAAAGAGAAAAATAATAAACAGTAAAACATAGTTTACCGCATTTGACGGAAAATTGCAAGTGTTTTTTAAGAAATTATGAAATTCGTAAAATGCTGCCCCATCAAGCGCTGCCGATGGTTCCTCCGCCAATCACTGTATCTCCGTCATAGAGCACCACGGCCTGCCCGGGCGTGATGGCCCGCTGGGGCTGATCGAAGCGCAGACGGAGGGTGTCCGGGCCGGTTTGTTCGGCTTCGGCGGGCTGCTCCGCCTGCCGGTAACGGACTTTTGCCCGGCAGCGGACGGGCCGCTCCAACCGGGCGCAGGCAATCAGATTGATGTCCCGGGCTTCCAGTTCCCGGGAAAAAAGAAGGGGCTCGTCCCCGACCGTCACCGTATTTTCCGCCGGGCAGATGGCGCAGACATAGCCCGGCCGGGGCAATGCCAGGCCCAGCCCCTTGCGCTGGCCGAGGGTATAGCGCGCAGTGCCTTTGTGCCGCCCGAGGACGCAGCCGTCCGGGGTCAGAAAGTCGCCCGGCGGCAGAGCCCGCCCCGTCCAGCGCTCCAGGAACGCGCCGTAATCTCCGCCGGGGACGAAGCAGATGTCCTGGCTGTCCCGCTTGCGGGCGTTCCAGAACCCGTGCGCCGCGGCGATTTCCCGGACCTGGGGTTTGGTCAGTTCCCCCAGGGGAAAGCGGGTCCGCGCCAGCTGCTCCTGGGTCATGGCGTAGAGGACATAGCTTTGGTCTTTGTCCGTGTCCAGTCCTTTGCGCAGCAACCAGCGCCCGCCGCCTTCGTCGAATTCCGCCCGGACATAGTGTCCCGTGGAAATCAGCCCGTAGTCCAGCGCGGACGCCCGCTCCAGCAGCGCGGAAAATTTGATAAAACGGTTGCAGTCAATGCAGGGGTTCGGCGTTTCTCCGGCGAGGTAGCCGGCCGCGAAGCGGTCCATGACCTGCCGCTCAAAGCGTTCGGTGAAATTGAAGACATAGAAGGGGATGCCCAGCCGGTGAGCGACGGCCCGGGCGTCCTCTGTGTCGGAGAGGGAACAGCAGCTGCGTTCCCGCGGAGGGGCGGCGCGCCCGCCGGCGTTGTCTTCCCCGTCTCGGAAGAGCTTCAGCGTGACCCCCGCGCAGTCGCAGCCTTCCGCCGCCAGCAGCGCAGCCGCGACGGAACTGTCCACCCCGCCGCTCATCGCGACAAGGACACGGCGGGAAGGGTCGGCGGAATGGAAAGGCATGGCACGGTCTCCCGGTTCTCTTGTGGTTTTAGGACATGGGGGGGAAGGGGGGATATAAGGGCGCGGCGGAGTCTACTCCCCCAGCGCGATCATCCGGTCGATGCATTTCCGCGCGTCGCGCAGGGTGTCGGGGTCGAGGCTGATTTCCTCCCCGCCCTCGCCCTGGAGCGCCTTCAGCACGTCCGGCAGCGTCGTCAGTTTCATGTTGGGGCAAAGCAGTTGTTTCGTCAGAGGATAGAAGCGCTTCTCCGGGCAGTCATACTGGAGGTGCTCCGCGATGCTTCCTTCCGTGCCGATGATGAATTCCCGCCGGTCAGAAGCCTTGGCGAAGCGCATGATGTCTGCCGTGGATCCGGCGAAGTCCGCCGCCGCAACCACATCCGGCGTGCATTCGGGATGGACCAGCAGCAGCGCCGCCGGGTGCGCCGCCCGGGCGTTCCGGACGTCCCGCGGCGTGACCGCGGCATGAATGGGACAGCCCCCCTGGAGGAGTTTGATCTGTTTTTCCGGCAGCTGCTTCCGGACAAAGTCCCCCAGGTTGCGGTCCGGCAGAAACAGAATTTTATCGTTTTCCAGCTTCCGCACGATCTTCACCGCCGAAGAGGAGGTGACGCATACGTCGCAGACGGTCTTCAGCGCGGCGGTGGTGTTGATGTACGCGACGACGGTATGGTCCGGATGCTTTGCCCGGACGGCCCGGATCAGGTCCCGGTCCATTTGCTCCGCCATGGGGCAGCCGGCGCCGGGATTGGCCAGGAGTACCCGCTTGTCCGGCGAGAGCAGCTTGACCGTTTCCGCCATGAACCGCACGCCGCACAGCAGCATTCCCCGCTGGGGGGCCTTGGCCGCCTGGGCGCTGAGGTAGAACGAGTCTCCGACAATGTCGGCAATCTCAAGAATTTCCCGCGCCTGGTAGCTGTGCGCCAGCACACACACGTCCTGTTCCCGCTTTTGCCGCAGAATCTCTTGCTGAACTTGCTGTATGGTCATCCTGTCATTCCTCCACAAATGCCGTGTGCAGGTCTTCGTCGCCGTGCTCCAGGGCAGCGAACAGCGCCGGGTCGTAGAGGATTCCGTGCCGGTCGTAGTAGTCCTTGACGGCGGCCTTGACCGCCTCTTCCGCCAGGACAGAACAATGCAGCTTCACTGGCGGCAGCCCGCCCAGGGCCTCTACCACCGCCTTGTTGGTCAGTTCCAGCACGTCGCCGATCGGCTTGCCCTTAATCATCTCTGTGGCGATGGAGCTGGTGGCGATGGCGGAAGCGCAGCCGAAGGTATTGAACTTTACGTCCGTGAGGATGCCGTCCTCGACCTTTAGGTATACCTTCATAATGTCGCCGCATTTGGCGTTGCCGACTTCGCCGACGCCGTCCGCGTCCTCGATTTTTCCAACGTTGCGGGGGTTGATGAAATGGTCCATCACCTGTTCGCTGTATGTCATTGCCATGATGCGCCGTCTCCTTCCGCGTGTCTGCGTAAGCTGAATGCCTAAGCTGAATGATAGATTGATTTTATCCCAAAAACGTTGTTGATTTTAACGGTCCGCCGTAATCCGTTCCCACACCGGGGACATGGCCCGCAGCCGCTCCACCACCTGAAGGATCGCTTCCGCCGTATAGTCAATGTCCGCTTCCGTGATGTACCGCGACAGCGTCAGGCGCAGGGAACCGTGGGCAATCTCATGGGGCAGACCCAGCGCCAGCAGAACATGGCTGGGGTCAAGGGACCCGGAGGTGCAGGCCGAGCCGGAGGAAGCGGCGATGCCCTGGGCATCCAGCAGCAGCAGCAGCGCTTCCCCCTCGACGCCCTCAAAACAGAAGTTGACGTTGTTGGGCAGGCGCAGGGTCGGATGTCCGTTGAGGCGGGCGCGGGGAATGTCCCGCAGCCGCGCGATCAGCCGGTCCCGCAGGGGGACCATGACCGCGTCCGTCTGCCCGAGCAGCGCCAGGCTTTCTTCCAGCGCCGACGCCATGCCCATGATGGCGGGGAGGTTCTCCGTGCCGGCCCGGTGGCCGCGTTCCTGCGCTCCGCCCAGCAGCAGCGAGCGCAGCGGCATTCCCTTCCGGCAATAGAGCGCGCCGACGCCCTTGGGTCCGTGGAATTTGTGACCGGCCAGGGAGAGGTAATCGGCCCGCAGTGCCCGGACGTCAATGGGGACATGCCCGACGGCCTGGACTGCGTCGGTGTGGAACGGGATCTTCCGCTGGCGGCAGAGCGCGCCGATCTCCGCGATAGGCTGGATGGTGCCGATCTCGTTGTTGGCGAACATAATCGTCACCAGGCAGGTGTCTTCCCGCAGCGCGGCGGCCACATCCGCCGGGCGGACCAGCCCGGTTCCCGGCTCCACCGGCAGAATCGTTACGTCAAATCCCTGCGTTTGCAAGGACGCAAGGTAATACAGGACGGCGTGGTGTTCGATGGCGGAGGAGACAATATGTTGCTTTCCCCGCGCGGCGCCGGCCATAGCCGCGCTGAAGATGGCCTGGTTGTCGGCTTCGCTGCCGCCGGAGGTGAAAGTGATCTCCTTTGGGTCGGCGCCGAGGCAGAGGGCGATGCGTTCCCGGGCGTCCTGCAGCGCGGCGGAGGCTTGCTGGCCCCAGGTATGCAGGCTGGAGGGGTTGCCGAAAATCCCGTCAAAATAAGGCAGCATAGCCTGTTTCGCGGCGGGGGAAAGCGCCGTGGTCGCGGCGTTATCTAAATAAATGCTCCGCATGGTGGCTTCTCCTTCCTGGACATCATTGGCGGTTGCATACCTACCATTTCGGTAGATTTCGCCGATTACTAGTATATCACATCTCGCCGATAATTTCCATGGTTTTTTGGAAATTCCCGAAAGTTATTGCAAGCGCATGAGAGAGAGGGCTGTTTGTGGAGATGAACTAGCGAAAACAACGGAAAATCGCGCGGGAACCAGGGGATTTCTCTTCATTCCGGCAAAAAAACTTCCCCAAATTCCAGGAAAGCATTGACAGGGGAGATGTAGTTTGTAAAATATAAAATAAGGAAGAAGGGAGTCGGATTATGGATGAGAAAATGGAAGAAAATAGTCGCGTTGG
>JAIRXU010000003.1 GCA_031268095.1 Oscillospiraceae bacterium
AAAAAGTGGCGCGGCATCGCAACACGATATGCGAAAAACACAGCTTCTTTCCTTGCCGCCGTCCACATCCGTTGCTGGGCGATTTGGTTGGGTGTCTCGTGACTGCACTGTCTAGGAAATTGCATCCCGCCTTTTTCCGGACAGCAAAACGCCCCGCAACCCGGGCGGAGCGTCATTGGAGGAAATCCTGGCGAGGCTTCCCGCTGTCAGCAGCAGCGATTGTTACAACCGGAGCAGCCGGAATTGCAGCCGCAGCCACTCGGTTTGCAGCAAGCGCTCTTGCAGCAGCCAGACGACAGCAGGCTGTTGCCGAAGTTCGCCAGCGTATTGAGGCCGCCCATAATTCCATTGGCGATGGTATTGAGGCCGCCGCAGATGTTAAACCCGGTATTGCACGAACAGGAACAGCAATTCGAAGGGCAACAGTTGTTCACGGGGACGTCACACATGGTCCATTTCCCTCCTTCCCGGAAAGCTGCGAAGAATGCTCTTCAATAGCATTATACGGGACAGGGCGGAAATGGGTGACAGGCGGCCGGCGCCAAACCCGACAGATTACCGGAATGGTCCGCCTACCGGCAGCCCAGGATCTGGTACGCATCCAGCGGGACGCCCGCCACGCGCTCCAGACGGGTCATGACATAACCCGCAGCGCGCAGTTCTCGGGTAAGTTCTTCCGATTTTTCCAGCGAAATCCAGGGTATGCCGCGGCTCTCGAGGAGCGAGCGGACCTGCTCCTGGAACGCGGGAGCGTTCTCGTCGAACAGCAGAAGCGCCGGATAGGCCGGGAAATCCCGCTCCAGCCGGAGCATGGAAACCACGTCCCGCTCCGAAAGCGGGAGAATCCCGTGCCCCGCAAAATAATCGAGATCCGCTTCCAGTTCCCACAGCGGCAGGGTCGTTCCCTGCCCTTCCGCCGCCACGTCCCGGTAATAGAGCAGCGGCAGCGGCTCCGTCCGGGTGGGGGCAAACGGTGAGCTGACGGAAATGCTCCGTGTGCCGATGCTAATCAAGGCCGTCAGCGCCACCATGGCGCAGATCGCCAAAAATTTCGTTGCGCGGCTGAGCCGAATGACCAATGAAATCGCTCCCCTTTTCCGTTTTTTTCCTCATTGCATGACAGCAAAATATACGCGGAACGGGGAGCGGTTATTCATAGATTTCGTCAGGTTCGGCGGCGGCGCAGAACAACGGCGGTTCCCGCGCCGGCCAGAAGCAGCAGCGCCAGCGGCCAGAGCAGCAGCGCGTCCCCCGTCGGCGGGAAAGCCGAATCCTTCCCCGGGGCATCTTTTCCCGGCGCCGCGGCGTCCTTCAGCGCTTCTGCGCCGCCCAAGGGCAGCAGCGCGCCGGTGTCCGATGCATATTCCAGGAACTGAGGATAGCGCGGGTCGCTGCGGACAGTCAGCTGACGCGGCGATTCCAGCAGCCAGAGCAGGAAATTCACGCAGTCGTCAGAGAAGAAGCTGGCGTGATGGAGATACTTCTGGAACCAGGTCTGCTCCGGGAGGAGGCAGGTTGACGCGTCCAAAATGCCGTCCGGCGAAAGGTGGTTGTGTCCGTCCGCTTTGGCTTGGATATACCCGTCCCCAAGCGTTTCGCCCAGCAAGGCGCAGACCGCCCCGCCGCTGGTCCCCACGGTCGGCAGGCCGTCGTCGGACTGGTTGGCCTGATGGTCGCCGACGGGCGCGGGGGCCAAACCGTAGCCGGACAATACGTACACTTTCACGCCGTCTTTCCCTGCCGCGCGGAGGATCTCTCCCGCCCGGTTGAAGACATTGTAATGATAGTCGTCGATCTTCTTGATCAGGTCTTGATGGAGCACGGGGTCGAGCATGAAGGCCTTGCCGCTCTCGTAATCTTCGTCCGGCACCAGGCCCCAAAACCCAGGCAGCTGGCCAAAGCTCGGCAACAGCGCTTCCGCGTACAAGCGGGTCTTCAGCGACTCCACCAGCTCCTCCGCGTGATTCAGGACCCAGTCCAGCAGCCCCGCCTGCCGCAGGCCGCCCAGCAGCCCCGTCAGCAGGCTCCGCCAGGGGTCGTTGCCCTCCAGCGCCTGGCTGAGATAGCGGGTCAGGGACGCGCCGTCCAGCGTTATGCGGCCGTTGAACAGGTCGCCCACGACGGTCAGGCCCTGGAACACGGTATGCATCATCACAGCGGTATCCACATCTTTGTGCCCATACTTCGCCAAGTACGCCATGGTGACGCCGCCGCCCATGCTGACGGCCAGAATCTTCACCTTGGCGTATCCTGTCTCCCGCTTCACCTTCTGGATGAAGGCATGGAGGTTTTTGGCCTCCTCCAGCGCGGAGCACCGCCAGTCGCTGACAAACTGGTACGCGGCGTCCGCACCGTAGCGCCGGGCGGTCCCGCTATGGGAAAGACTGTCAATCTTCCCCGTCTTGTCCTGGGCATAAGAATCCGGGAACTTGAGCTGGCCGACGTCGTTCTTCGGCGTACCGTCCGGCGGGAAGGCGATGCCGTCAAACAAATCCCGCACGACAGGAAAGGCCTTGTCCTGGAACTTGTCCCGGTCCAGGGCCAGCAGCGGAAGGTACGGCGTTATCTTGAGAACCGCCAGGGCGATGTCCTTGCTGCTGGGGGGCCAGGCGGAGGTCTCCTCCGGGGTTCCCTGCCGCAGCAGCAGCGGGGATTCCCCCATCCCGTTGACGACGATCAGCGGCATTTTTTCCGTCTTCGCAAAGGCCGGGACGACGCACAGCGCCGCCAGCAGCAGGGAGAGCTGCAGTGCCGCCAAGCGGCGGACTCGTTTCGAATGGTTCATCATAAACTCCGTTTCTGTTGTTTTTTGTTTTTTATAGTTCGGTATGATTATTCTCCCACCGTAACAAACCGCCCGTCGCCGGGGGCGAGGGA
This sequence comes from Oscillospiraceae bacterium, assembly GCA_031268095.1. GTDB lineage: Bacteria > Bacillota > Clostridia > Oscillospirales > Acutalibacteraceae > WRMQ01. The sequence goes on from JAIRXU010000003.1 coordinate 2,878, forward strand.
GAAATTCACCTTGCCGCCGTCGCTGTAGGTCTTGACCGTGCCGCCGCCGTAGACCTTGACTTCCTTCCCCGCGGGGAAGTTCACCGTCAGGGCGGCCGTCGTCTCCTCCCCGAGCTCTTCCAGGTTGGCGATCACGTAGGCTTTGCCGCCGCCCGTCTTCGCCTGGAAGCAGCCGACAAGCAGCCCGTTTTTGCTCTGGAGCTTCAGCTGTTCGCTCTGCGGCAGACCGTTATACAGATCGTACTTCAGCCCGGCAACGCGGGTGCGGTTCACCGCGTAGGTCCCCCGGTAATCATATTGGCCGTAGAGCTGCGCGAAGGGCCGGATCTGCGCGTTGGCGGCCTGGACGGCGTAATACGTCGCCTGCCGCGCTCCGGCGTTCGAAAGCATGTGAGACGCCTCATCCCACCAGCCGCCCTGGTAGCAGGCGTAAATGATTGCTTTCGCGCCGAAGGCCAAAGCCGCATAATCCTGCTGGAGCTGGTCGGATGTTTCGTCGCAGTAGCGCATGCTGCCGGGATCGGTCACGCCGTAGAGGTTGCCCGCCGCCTGGGTGATCACCCAGAGGTCGCGCCCCGTGTCGCGGCAAGCCTCCGCCAGGATATCCAGGTTGCGCAGCCAGGACCGGCTGCTCTCCGTCTTCGCCGCGGCGCCGTCCGCCCGGATCTCGCCGTGCAGCGGATAAATATCAACGCTGATGTAGTCGGTGTCCAAGGTGCGGAGATAGTCCGCGACATGGCGCTTGTATTCGTCCACCTGCGGGTCGGCGTAGTCGGAGGAGGGCAGCAGCAGCTGAATCGCCGTGGAAATTTCGGGGTCGTTGCCCAGCTGCTCGTTGTTGGCGTACATGGGGAAAAGGTTGATGTAAGGCAGACGCTGCGTGTTCAATTGGTCGTAGCTGTCCAGCATGCCGGCCATTTTGCCGAACTGCGCGGCGTTCGGCTCGTCGATCATGTCGTCGCCCCAAAGCGCCGGATGCGCCTTGTAGCCGGCCTGGGTCAGGGTTTGCCAGGCGTCAGCGGTAGACTGCGCGATGTTGCCGTAAGCGCTGGGGAGATTGTAGCCGCTCCCAATCACGCCGATCCCCTGCCGGGCGCATTCGTCCAGATAGGCTTCCGTCGGGTAACCGCCAACGACGAAATCCAGCCCGGCTTCCTTGATGTATCCCACCTGCGCAGACGACGCGTCGCCGGGATCGAAGCAGTAGGCCCCCAGCAGCAGGCGGTCGTTGTCGTAAACATACTGCCGCCGCGTCGCCTGGATGGCTTCGTCCCCCGCCAAAAACATTACGGAGCCGCTGGCCCCCGTGAGCGTGACGATCAGCGCCGTCAGGCAAGGAAAACACCGCCGCAAAAATTCCGCCATACGAATCGGTATCATTTCCCAATTCATTCCTGATTCCTCCCATTTGATTTTGGTCTATTTCTATGATAGCATATTCCAACAAAAAGCGCAAGCAATTTCTTGCGCTTTTAGGGAAAATGTGTTAGAATAAAGGCACGGAATCTGCTGTCAATTCTACTGTCAATCAAGTATACGGAGGTTTTTCCCATGCTGAACATCGCGGAATGGGTTCGCCGGGGCGCGGTTGTCACCGACGGAGCCATGGGGACCATGCTCCAGGGCCGGGGTCTGCCGCCCGGGGAGCGGACCGAGGTCTGGAACCTCACCCGCCCGGCGGAAATTGTCCGTCTTCACGCGGAATATCTGCGCGCCGGCGCCATGCTAGCCGTCACCAACACCTTTGGGGTCAACCGGCTGAAGTACCCGGCGAACGGGGCGTACGCACTGCGGGACGTGATTTTCGCGGCAGTGCGCCATCTCCGGACCGCCATGGCTGAAACGGGGAGGGAGGTCCCGGTCCTGCTGAGCGTCGGCCCGACGGGACGGCTGCCGGAGCCCTTCGGGGATCTCCCTTTCGACGAAGCCTTTTCCGTTTTCAAGGAATCCGTCGCGCTCGGCGCCGAAGCCGGGGCGGATGCGGTTTTGGTGGAAACCTGCACTTCCACCGCCGAGGCCAAAGCCGCCGTTCTCGCCGCCAAGGAGGCCGCGCCCGGTCTTCCGGTGCTCTGTACCGTGACCATCGAGGAAACTGGCCGGCTGCTCTCCGGCGCAACGCCGGAAGCCGCCGCGGTGATCCTGGAAGGCCTGGGCGTTGCCGCTCTGGGCATCAACTGCGGCGCGGGCCCGGCGCGGGCAAAGCGGGTCCTGCCGGACATCCTCGCCGCCGCCCGTGTCCCGGTCATCGCCAAACCCAATGCGGGCCTTCCCCGGACGGTGGGCGGCCGGACGGTCTTCGACCTTTCGCCGGAGGCGTTTGCGGCCCAGGCAGAGGAACTGCTGGAGATGGGGGCCGCCATTCTGGGCGGCTGCTGCGGAAGCACCCCGGAACACATTGCCGCGCTGGCGCGCCGCTGCGCCGGCCGGGCCATCCCCCCCCTCTTTGCCCCGGCGGCCGAGACCGTCGCGGGCCCGCGGGAGGTCCTGGCGCTCACCCCCGGCGAAGACCCGGACTTGGAACTCTATGATCCGGACGACATCTTCTTCGGTCCCGTGGCGGTTGAAGCCGAGGACCCCGCCGCGCTGGAAGACGCCTTGCGGCGGCTGGACGGCAAGCCTCTGATCCGGGTTCCGGCGGCGCTGGCGGAAACGGCCCGGGCCCTGGCGGAAACGTACGGCGGCGTGGTGCGGGTGAAAGAATCACCGTTCGCGGCACCACCGATCCTGCCATGAAAACGCCCCGCCGTCCTTCCGGGGCGGCGGGGATTCGTTCTTCCGTTATTTTTTCTTGTTGGCCGCTTTCATCCGCTGTTCTTTCGAGAGTTCCCGCTTGCGCAGGCGAAGGGACTGGGGCGTAACCTCCAGCAGTTCGTCGTCCCGGATAAATTCCATGCACTGCTCCAGGCTGAGGGCCGTTGGCGGAACCAGGCGCAGGGCGTCGTCGGATCCGGCGGCGCGGGTATTGGTCAGCTGTTTTTTCTTGCAGACGTTGCAGACCAAATCTTCGTTCTTCGCGCATTCGCCGACGATCATGCCTTCGTAGACCTCTACCCCCGCGCCGAGGAAAAGCCGGCCGCGCTCCTGGGCGTTGAACAGGCCGTAGGCGGTGGATACCCCCGCTTCGTGCGCGACGATGGAACCGCGCTCCCGGCTGGGGATCTCCCCTTTCAGCGGTTCATAGCCGGCAAAGAGCTGATTCATGATGCCGTTGCCGTTGGTGTCGGTGAGGAACTCTGTGCGGTAGCCGATCAGGCCGCGGGAGGGAATCCGGAACTCCAGGTGGGTGGAGCCGCCTTCCCGCGTCCCCATATTCTCCAGCTCGCCCCTGCGGGGCCCCAGCTTCTCAATCACCGCGCCGACGTACTGTTCCGGCACCTCGATAATCAGCAGCTCCATCGGTTCGCTCAGCACCCCCTCTGTCTCCTTGAGGATCACCTTCGGGCGGGAAACCTGGAGCTCGTAGCCCTGGCGGCGCATGGTCTCGATCAGAATGGAAAGGTGCAGCTCCCCCCGGCCGGAGACTTTGAAGGTGTCCGTGCTGTCGGTTTCCTCCACGCGCATGCTGACGTTGGTCTCCACTTCCTTCCAGAGCCGGTCCCGAATATTGCGGGAGGTCACAAACTTGCCTTCCCGCCCGGCAAAGGGGCTGTCGTTGACGATGAAATTCATGGAGATGGTGGGTTCGTCAATCTGCAGGAACGACCGCGGGTCCGGATGCTCCGGATCGCAGAGCGTCTCGCCGATGTTGATGCCCTCCACCCCGGCCACGCAGACGATGTCGCCCAGAAACGCTTCCTCCACCTCCACACGCTTGAGCCCCTCAAACTGGTAGAGCCGGGACACCCGGACCTGCCGTCCGGCGGGGTTCTCTTCCGCGCAGAGGACGGCCAGCTGGTTGCGGCGGACGCTGCCGCGTTCTACCCGGCCAACGCCGATGCGCCCAACATAGTCGTCATATTCCAGCGAGGAAATCAGCAGCTGCAACGGCTCGTCCGGTTCGCCGCGCGGCGGGTCGATCTCCCGGAGAATCGCGTCCAGCAGGGGCCTCATATCCCCCTCCGCCACGTCCGGGTCCAGGGAAGCGTAGCCGTCCCGGGCGGACGCGTAGACCACCGGGAATTCCAGCTGCCCTTCCTCCGCGCCCAGTTCAATGAACAGGTCGATCACTTCGTCCACCACCGCCGCGGGCCGCGCGCCGGGCCGGTCAATTTTGTTGACCACCACCAGCACCTTTTTGCCCAGGGCCAGGGCTTTCTTCAGCACGAAGCGGGTCTGGGGCATGCAGCCTTCGAACGCATCCACCAGCAGCAGCACCCCGTCCACCATCATCATGATCCGCTCCACTTCGCCGCCGAAATCGGCGTGCCCGGGGGTATCGACGATATTGATCTTCGTGTCGCGGTAGTGCACGGCGGTGTTCTTCGAAAGGATGGTGATCCCCCGTTCCCGTTCCAGGTCGTTGGAATCCATCACCCGTTCCCGGACCGCCTCATTCTGGCGAAAAATTCCACTTTGCTTGAGCAGCTCGTCCACCAGCGTCGTTTTCCCGTGATCAACGTGCGCGATAATGGCTACGTTTCGGAGGTTCTGGCAATCCTGCAAATCAAAAACCCTCTCTACATCTTAATGATATCATGACGCGGCGCAAAACTCAGTCCGGCGGGTGCAGCATCAAATGCCGGGACAGCATGGCCAGGGAGGCCAGCATGTTTTCATTGCGGATCAGGACCTCCGGCGGATGCTGAAGGCTGGTCGGCGCAAAGTTCCAAATGGCGATCACCCCGCCGCGGACAAGCTGGTCGCAGACGGACTGCGCCGGGGCCGCGGGCACCGCCACACAGGCCGCGCGGATTCCTTCCCGGCGGCAGAAGTCCGTCAGTTCCTCCGTGTGGCGGACGGGGATGCCGTTGACCTGACGGCCGACCAGCGCTGGGCTGACGTCGAACGCCGCCACAAAGCGGATCCCGTGGTTGACCATATCGCCGTAAGAAATCAGCGCCCGGCCCAATTGTCCCGCCCCCACCAAGACGGCGGAGTCCGCGCGGTGGTACCCCAGTTCTTCTTCCATGCAGAGGATGAGCTGGGAGACGGGGAATCCCATCTTCGGCCGGCCCTGGACTGGGCTGACCGCCGCCAAATCTTTGCGCACCTGGACTTCCGAAAAACCAAAATGCCGCGCGATGGTTGGTGAAGAGACTGCCGGGACGCCCTGCGCCTCCAGCTGCTTCAGGTATTCCAAATAATACGGCATACGCGCCAGCGTCTGCGCGGGCAAATGACCGGATTGCGGCGCGGCGCCGGATTCCTGTTGTTCCACGAGATCTCCTCCCTGCGGCTCCACTTGGCCGCGGTCAATTCCGACCGCAGTAATTATACGGCATTCTGCAGCGCTTGTCAAGACCATTCGTCAGCCGGGAGGCGTACCGGAAACCGTCCGGAACAGAACAAAAGACAAGCCCAGTCCGGAGGCTGAGTTTAGTACGCCCGCCGGCTGACGGCAGACGCTTCATTTTTTATGTTTCCGCTTCCGGACTTTCCCCGGCTCGCAAGGCGGTTCCCCGTCGCTTTGCAGCGCAAGCCGCGGCGTCTGCGCGGTTTCCCGGGAGCGCAGCGCCCGCAGCAGCAGCATGCCGTCGTTGGGCACACCTCTGCGGGACAGCGGGACAAGGTTCGTCAGCACCAGTATCCCGTTCGTCAGCATCCCGCTGAGAAACAGTCCGTGCAGAATGTCGTTCTCGAACCCCAGCACAAACGCGGCCGCGCAGATCCCCAGCAGCCCAAGATTCACCAGCCCGCCGCCCAGCAGATACGGGACGAACCGGAAGTCCGCCTGCGCCGCCGACCGCATCAGGCACTGCGCCGCGGCCGCGCCTTTCTCCGCCCTGGCTTTCCGGAACCGCAGCCGGCCAGCTTCCCCGGTCCAGCGCAGCGAAAACACCCGGAAAGACCAAAACGCATAGCCCGACAGCCGGCCGCCGAGCAGCCGCCCCAGCTCGCGGCCAGCCAGGCCCAGCAGAAGAAACAGCGGAAACCCGGGCGCGAAGCCGACGAACATGATTTCGCTCACCGGCGGATATATGATCTTCAATGCATCATCCCTCCGTTCCCCGGCTCTCCGCGGACTGCGAAAACATCCACGGCAGGAACGCCGGATCCGTATAGGCCTTCAGCCAGCAGACGTGCCCCGCGTACTCGTATGCCGTAACCTTGAGATTTCCGCCGGCGGCCTGCAGCGCGTCTGTCATTTTCCGGGCCTTCCGGTAGGGATAAATCAGATCCCATTTCCCCTGGAATGCCCAAACCGGGACGTCTTTCATCTTTTCGGCCTGGGCCGGATCCCCTTTCATGGAGGACACCGGGGCCGCCGCCGCGAAAGCGTCCGGATCCGTCGCCAGCAGATGCCAGATCATGCCCCCGCCGGTCGAAAAGCCGGTGGTATACAGCCGGCTGCGGTCAGCGTCATAGGTTTCCTGCACCAGCCGCACAATGCCCATGCGGGCCGTCAAGATGTCTTTGTCCAGCGACAGCGCCTCGCTGGGCGTCTGCGGCGAAATGATGATGCAGCGGTACCGGCCGTCCTGCGTCTTGGTCAGGTAATCAATCCAGCAGCTCAATGTCGCTCACCGCCTGGTGGATATTGTCGGTGCCGCACTGACCGGAACCGCAGAGATACAGCAGCACCGGATAATGGTGGTCCGGCCCCGCGTCCGCCGGGGCATAGACCCGGTAAGGCATTTCATAGGGCTTGCCCTCCAGCGTCATCGCAAAGGTTTTCTTCAGCGACGCCCGCTCAAACGTGAACGTCAGCGAAGGCTGGGTGGATACCCGCAGAACGAGCGCGCAGACGGACACAGCGAAAAGCACAATGATGCAGTTGCGTTGCAGCCGGCGAAGCATGGGCCGTCCCCCTCCTAACTCCCTGTTCATCGCGCCAGGACATGCCGTCAGGCACTGGGCACGTTCTGTTCTTTCTTTTGGCGCAGTTCCTTGCGCTTCGCCTGCGCGAAATCATGCCAGAATCCGCGCAGGAAGCTGCCCATAAAATCGCCGATCCCTCCGGTATTCTGAATCCGCACAGCCGCATAGGCCATCTGCGGCGTGAGCATGCTGCCGGAGTAAACGAAATATCCGGGCTCCCAGTCCGACGGGGCGTACTTTTCCTTGGCGCGGTGCAGGTCCTGGAACCCGTAAAACCGGTTGCCTTTTTCGCCGACGAACTCCAGGAATTTGGCGGTCAGACTGTCCTCTTCGCCCTCCCGGACGTTGCTCAGCGGCGAAAGTCCCATGCTGGCCCATGGATAGCCCTCTTCTTTGAAGACCATGAACGCGTCATACATAATTTTCTCGGTCGCACCGCCCGGGCAGTCGTTTGTGCGCCGCGTGATGTCCGCCATCCAGCCGCCCATGCCCAGGAACGGACAGAATACATTGAATGCCTGGATTTTTCCGCTCGCATCCTTGGCGTAGAAATAGCGGCGGTCCATCGGATCTTCCAGCCCTACACTGCCAATCGAAAAGCTGAGCATGCCGCTCTTTTTGCTTTTCATCCAATCTTCCGAAACAGCCTTGAACGCCTTCTCGATTTCGGGATTCCGCCGCTCGTTCGGTTTGTATTCGTAGGTTTCGAACCCCGCGTTCTTCGCGTGGTTGATATTCATCCGCATTTTGGCCATTTTCTTGCCGGAGATCTGATAATCGGCCAGGGCAAAGCGGGCTTCCTCGCCGCATTTGACGTAGTGGTAGCCCAGTGTCTCATAGACCTTCAGGTGCTGGTTCGTCGTCCCCATAAAGATGCACTGGTATTCGCGCTTGGCGCAGTAGTCGCGGAAATCCATCAGCAGCTGCGCAAAATCCTCTTCCGCGCAGACCGGATCGCCCAGCACGACGATGACCCCGCCGACGATCCCATACGCAATGACGCCCTCGACGTCCTTGCCGAAAAACAGCCGCTTATCATCCTCCAGACAAGGTAGGAGGTGGGGTTCTGCCCGTATTTTTTCACCAGCCGGCGCGCGTAGGCCTTCTCCGACTTGGAATGAATGTGGTCCTTCACCACCGGGCGCAGCATCAGAAACAGCGCCGCCACCGCCCCTACCCAAAAAACAATGCCCTCCATGCGCGCCACGAACGTTTTCCCGCTGCCAAATATAATATCAACGGCGGCGTCATAGCCAAGCCTCGTATAATTGAACAGCGCAACAAACCCCATGACGCCAAGCGGAATCAGCGCCAGCCGCACCGAAGCTTTGGCCGCTTTTCGCCGGAAGCTGCCATGAAACACCAGCAGCACCACCAGCACGTAGACGTTAATAACAAGTTCCCAGAGGCCTTGGAACCCGAAAAATTCGCTGGCGACCTGGTATAGATAGAATTCATACATATAGAACACAACGTCGATCGCAACAATGGTCACATAGAGCCGCCATGCGTTCCTCGAACGGGAGGCCAGCTGCCAAAGAACAAAAATCCGGAGCACATCAATCACGTGATGCAGAAAGTGGTGCTCCTCCATTTTATGCGAGAAGAAATGGGACAGCAGCGTCCACAGCGCCGACACGACCAGCAGAAATATGGTGCTTCCAATGACCAGTTGCTTGATCGCATTTCGTCTGACCAAATTCATTCAGTTAAGCCTTCCTTTTTTGATTCGGCTGCCGCCGTCATACGGACGCGGAACCCCTTAATGGTATAATACTAACAGAACAGCAGCATTCTGTCGAGAAAAATATCCCGGTATCAATCCATTTTGGCAATGGAACCAAAATGCACTGTCCCGGCACTTCATAATGTAGCACAGCTCACGCCAGTCCGGCCACCGCCGTGCCCAATACTTCCCCGATGTACCCTCGGTCTTCCATAAACAGCACACCCGCTTTCCGCCATTCTTCCCCGCTGACGCCATAGGCGGGCAGGCTGGCGTATGGCGTCGGCGAAAGGATCAGCGAGTGCAGACGCAGGCTGTCAAAGTATTCGCCCATCTCCACGAGAATGTAGCGGCGGCTGCCGCCGTCCGCGCGGTTGAGGTTGACGACCGCGTGCCCGGTGGTGGCGGACCCCGCAAAATAATCCAATACCGTCCCGCACTTTGCTTTCAGCCCGATGATTTTCAGGACGTCCTCCACCGCGTAGATCGATTTTGGATACGAAAACGGATTGCCCGGCAATATTGCCTGCAACAGTTTTGTGCCGTTTTCCACGGCGGAATACCGCTTGTCTTCCCAAAACGTCAGCGGCGTCACGCCCTCCATGTTCGGGCGGTACTTGTAATATACCTGCACACCGCTCTTCTGGCGCAGCGCATAAAACTGCGTGTAATCTTTCCTGACGTCTTCCCAGCTCCACCGCCAGTTTTTCTCCCGCCCGTCGTCGCTGACGGGGTAAACGACGGTTTCGCCCGCCGCCGGCTGCTCCAGGACATCATAATTGTTTTTCTCCTCGTTCCAAATCATATCGGGAACGCGGATCGTCAAATCGTCGTTTACATAAATCGGATACCACTGCCGGACGCCGTTTTCGCGTTCGGAATTGGACCCTTCCCGCCGGAAATTCCTCTGCTCGTAGGCGCCGCTCCCGTCTTCCTTGTCGTACCGCTCCGCTTGCTCGTCGGACCGCTCCTGCTTGTCGATATAAGAAAACGCGGAGTTTTTGGATATAATGGTATATTCGTGCGAAAGCGCCAGGCCGCCGGTCCTCGGCCGTCCGGAAGGGTTGCTGCGGATGGCCAGAATGCCGGCGTTGTTTTCCCGCGAAAACAAGTCCAGCAGAAGGGAATACAGCTCCCGCAGTTCATATTCGTCAATGGCGGTTGCCTGGATGCCGTCCGGTTTCAGAAAAGCCCTGCCCGTCGCGAGGCGGTCGCTCATCAGCGCCATCCAGCTGGAGTGTTCGTAATTATTTTTATACAAGATCTTGCTCGCATCCGTGTTGTACGGCGGGTCAATATAAATACAATCGCAGGTTTTTTTGTATTTTTCACAAAGCAGCGACATGCTCTGGTAATTGTCGCCGTTGAGGATCAGCCCGTCCGTCTGCTCGTCCAGCCGGTCAAAAGACGCGATCAGCCGTTCTTTGAATTCCGGGGAAAAGTGCTTGGTGTCCAGCACCAAATTCCCGTTCCCGCGCAGGAATTCCGCGGTCAGGGGCGCCGCGCCGTCCCGGGCGGGTTCCGCCGGGATCTCGCCGACGGCATACATCCCGCGCCATTCGGCAAGCTGCGCGGCGTTCGCAATGATCTCCGGAAAAAAATCCTCGCCGACGCGGTCGAGCGTTATGCAGTAGTTGGTTTCCAAGACGAACTTCTTCCTCCACAGCTTTTTCTGGAAATTCTCAATCTGCGCGAGGAATGCGATGATCTTGCGGGCAATTTTCCGCAGCACCTTCGCCTTGGTGATGTAGGCGCGGGTATGGGCGAAGCTCTGCTCGTCCACGTCTTCGATGCAGAACACTTCGCTCTTGATGAAGAAATCCAGTTCACGGTTCAGGAACCCCGCCAAATCCTTATGGATGAAATAATCGAAGGTGTTCTTGGCGGTATAGCGGATCAGCTCGCGCTCCAGGCGCGGCTTGCCGTCTTTTTCGTTCAGCGGCCAGGCCGCGTTCAGCAGCGCGCTCCCCGCGCCCCGGATGGCGGTCTGCAGCGCGGCGGCGGTTTCCGCAATGTACGCTTCCTGTTTTTTGTCCCCGGCTTTGTATTCCATGAAGACGGTCAGGTCATGGCCGTCCAGCGCAAACGGATCCTCCCCGCGCAGCTGGAACAGCCGCTTTTCCCTGGCTTTGTTGTTGTCGCGCTCGGTCTGCGCGTCCGCCAGCCGGAAGCGGCAAACCCAGCCGTATTCGTTTTTGAACGAATAGTCGCGGAAATGCTCGCTGGTCTTGACGTAATATTGGTCGGCGTTCGCCCAGTGGAGCTTGACTTCCTCGCCCTCATAAGGAATGGCGTACGCGCCGTCTTTGTTGCGGCGCTGAGAGATGAAATCGCCTTCGTCGTAGTACCGGGAAAAAAATTCATAGAGATGATTGTAAATGTCCCGCTCGGCGCTGGATACATCAACGGCCCCGGAAAGCGCGGCGTTCAAGCGGTTGTATTCCTCCGCCAGCTTGGTGCCTTGCACGTCGACCCCCATCACGCTGCACTGCGCTTCGATTTCCTCCAGACGCTTCCGGACCACAGCGGAACGTTCCAGCTCCGTCAGTTCCGTCAGGCCCTCCGCAATCTGCGCGGGAAGATCGGTTTCCAGGAACCGGGCAATCTCCGTCCGCTTCATCGCCATAATGCGGTATATGCCAAAGTCCAGATCTGCCTGATCGAACTGGAACATAGTCTTTAACTCGGCTATCAGCTTCGTCTGCGTGTCTGTCATGTCGGTTTCCTCTCTCTGCATCCCTTTCGTTATTTCCGTACCGTCAGGGCCCCGCGCAGCGCAAGCCGTCTTTGGCCCGCGCCAAAATCACATTGCCCGCGTCACCGTTTCGCTGCTTTCCGCGCTTCATTATACCGCACACCGCCCCAAAAAGCAAGCCCCGGAGCGAATCTTCTCCAAAAGCATTAAATTGGCGGCACTTCTTTACGAGACATTCATTCCGCGGCCTGCGCAAAAAAGCGCCCCGGCGGCCTCCCAAGGACCGCCGGGGTCAATCCGTTTTCCGCTGGGCAACCGTTTGGCTGCTTCATTCAATATACTTTTTCAGCACATAGCCGCATTGATCCTGGTACTCTATGTATTGCCACTTTCCCTCCCCGTGCAGCGGCGTCACCTCCGCCCCGTTGGGGATTTCGGCCCGCTTTTCCGCCGCCTGGGCCGGGGCAGCCCGCAAAGCCAGCGGCCCGCCGCCGGTATGGACGCCGGCGCTCTGCCGGGCGAAAGGCGAGCGGCAGGGAACGCCGAACTGCGCCGCCAGCGCCGCCGCCAGTGCGTGGGCAACCGCGCCGCCGGATTGCAGCATCCACTGCGCATCGTCCGCCTGGTCCCGGCAGCCCAGGCGCAGCTCCACCGCCGGACATTTCGCCATGCGGAAATGCGGGTTCTGCGGCGTGGGCGTCAGTCGCGCGCGTTCCGGTTCCGGATAGACCCGCGCCAGCCGGCCCCGGATCAGCTCCGCCGCGGCCTTGGCCTTGGCGCTGGCTGGATGGAAGCAGACCTCCGGTCCCGGCTGAACCCCGTCTGACGCAGAGGCGGCGGAGCGCAGCAGCAGCAGGAAGTCGGCCCGCTCCCGGTTGGCCCAGGAAGCGACCGCGTGGGTCGGAATCTGCGTTGGCCGCCGGCGGCATTCCAGCCCGCTGGCGGCCCCGTAGGCCTGGAGCTGGGTTAGGATGGTCCCCATGACGTCGGCCTCCGCCGCGCCGTTGCAAAATTCCGCGGCGTCGCCGCCGCAGGAGGAAAATACGATCACTGGCATAGCCTGCGCTCCCCTTCCGGTGTTTCAAAATGATGTGTAGCATTCCCTGAAAAAATCCGCCGGTTTCATCTATATGCAGTGCCGCCCGGAAACTTGTTGCATACTTCCAAAAAATATGGCCTAAGCTACCAAGGAAAATTCCGGTTGGGAGGTCCTGTCCATGAACCGAACCCGTTCCCTGATCCTGGTCTTGTCCTGCGCGCTGTTCCTGCTGCTCTCCGTCGCTTTATTCTCCGTCTGCCGGCCCGCGCCGCCGGAAACGCTGCTTCTTGGCTGCTGGCAGGCCGACGACGCCTCCGCGGAATACCCGATTCTGGAATTCCGGGAAGATCATTCCGCCCGGCTGGGCCTGCGTTCCAATGACGTCGCCGCGCGGTACACCCTCGCCCCGCCCCTGGAAGCCGGCGGGCCGCCGCGCCTGACCGTCACTTACCAGCTGCGCACCATTTCCGCCTCCCGGGAATATATTGTAACCGTCACGCGCCGGGAACTCCTGCTCCAGCCGGCAGAGGGCGCGCCGCTGCGCTATTGCCGGGCCGAAACATAGCCGCTCCGAATTTTTCCCTGTCCAGCGGAAATTTACCGCTGATAATCCGGCGCCGCATCGGCCATAGTATTGGTGCGGCAAGGCGTGACCGTCCCTGTCGATGCACTGTTTCCCCATATGGTACAAAGCGTTGAAAGGAAGGTCATGAAGCGGAATATGAGGAAATTGATCAAGCGGGTTGCCCTGTTTTTGTTTGCGAGTTGTGCGCTGGTCTTCTCGTTGATTGCCTACGGCAGCTACGCGCTGCCCGAGGAAATCGCCGTAGCCGGACGGCAGCCATTGGTCCTGAACACGCCATTTACGGCGGAATTAACGGCAGATTCTTCCCCGCCGGGGCTGCTCGGCGCCAGCAGGAACGCGCTCTCCTCTTCGGAGGAAGGGTCCGCGCTGCTGCGCGCTGAATACAAAGTACTCCGGCTGTTTCCGGTGAAGAACGCCAAAGTCCATTTCACCAAACGAAGCTACGTGACGGTCGGCGGCGATATCTTCGGCATCAAGCTCTATACCAAAGGAGTCCTGGTCGCCAAAACTGACCTGGTGACCACCGAGAACGGCAACGAGAACCCGGCCGAACGGGCCGGCCTGCGGTGCGGCGATTTGATCGTCGCCATCAACGGGACGCAAGTCAACCGCAAACGGGACGTGTCGGAAGCCATCGAGCGCTGCGGGGGAACGCCCCTGCACCTGAATATCCAGCGAGGCGGAGAAGCGCTGACCCTGGACCTGACGCCGGTCAAGGGCGCCTCCGACGAAATGTATAAAGCGGGGCTGTGGATCAGGGACAGTTCCGCGGGTATCGGAACGGCGACGTTTTACGATCAGGAAAGCATGACCTTCGCTGGCCTGGGGCACGCCATCTGCGATGTAGACTCCGGCGAAATCATCCCGATTTCGGGCGGCGAGGTGGTCTCCGCCAAGGTGATGGGCTGTTATAAGGGCACGGGAGGCTCCCCGGGCGAACTGTGCGGCGTGTTTGAGTCGCAGTCGCTGGCCCTGCTGGAAGCCAACGGGGAAACGGGGGTCTACGGCGCGCTGAGCGCCGCGCCGGAAGGCGATGTCCTGCCGGTCGCGCTGAAGACGGAGGTCAAAACCGGAAAGGCCCAAGTCCTGGCCACCATTGATGGAAACGGCAGCCAGTATTATGATGTGGAAATCGAAAAAATCACCACGAATTTGAATTCAACCCAGCGGAATATGACCATCAAAATCACCGATTCCCGCCTGATTGAGGCGACCGGCGGCATCGTCCAAGGCATGAGCGGCTCCCCGCTGGTGCAAAACGGCATGCTGATCGGCGCGGTGACGCACGTCTTCGTCAATACGCCCTTGGAAGGGTACGCCATCTTTGCGGAAACGATGCTCGATACAGCCCGGCTGGTGGCGGCGAACCGGTCTCCGGACGCCTGATGAGATTCTTGGTATGTCTCGTATATTCCAGATTCGCATCAACCAGGCAGAGCAGCGCTAAAACAGCGCAGTTTTAAAGCTGTATTAGAATGAACCGTTCCTTTCTGAAAAAGTTGGAAATTTTTGCAAAAAAACAGTTGACAATTGTTTCCAATTGTGGTATCCTAGGGAAGTAAGAACGAGCTGCGGTGCCCTAATCGGAACGAAGGTACCCTGTGCCGATCTCCTTCTTTAAATCCCGAAAGCCAAAATGAGAGAGGACGGAAAAGACATGGCGAACACTTTGCGCGTATTGTTGACAGACGAGGGAAACGAATTTGGCCAGAACTGCGCCCAGGCCCTGCGAAGCAGCGGCTGCGATGTGCAGGTCATCCCCAAAGATGGTCACGAAGTGCTCAAACAAATCGAAAGCAGGCAGCCTGACGTCTTGATCATGGACGCCTTCATGCCCCACTTGGACGCGTTGGGGGTCCTGAAAGAGATCCGATCCCGCGCTTTGCCGCAAAAGCCGCTGATCCTGCTGCTTTCGAGTGTAGACAATTCACGGTTCGAACAGGAAGCGCTTTCCAGCGGCGCGGACTATTATTTCCTCAAGCCCTTTGACGTGCGAATGCTCGCGGAGCGGGTGTCTCAGCTGACGGGCTGGCGGAGCACAAAGTCCGTGCATCCTCCTCTGGCGCTCACGGCGGATTCCACCGACCTGGAGGTCATGGTGTCGGAGATCATGCACCAAGTGGGCGTCCCCGCCCACATCAAGGGCTACCTTTATCTCCGGGAGGCCATTCTGCTCTCGATCCGCAACGCGGAAATGATCAGTTCCGTCACCAAGGTGCTGTACCCCACCGTCGCGAAGACCTACAAAACCACCTCTTCCCGGGTGGAGCGCGCGATCCGCCATGCGATCGAAGTGGCCTGGGACCGCGGCGACGTGGACGTCCTCAGCTCCTACTTTGGCTACACCATCCAAAACGCACGGGGAAAGCCCACCAACAGCGAATTTATTGCCATGATCAGCGATAAAATGCGCCTGAAACTGAAGACCTTCAGCGCCTGAAACGCGGAGGAATCCACAAAACCCCGGCAGTTCTTTCTGGAGAAGGCTGCCGGGGATTTTTTGTCCCGCTTTTCTCTTGATTGTTCCTTCTTCTTGCGTATTGCGCTTGACAATCCTGTTCTGACTTATTATACTTAATATAATGATACGGAACAGGTTAGGAGGGATCGTCATGCCTAGCGAAACCGATTACTTTGCCGTCCGCTTTTCCCTGCCCGTCAATTCCCGTCCCCCCGCGCGGTGCTTCGTCTTTGGGAACGTGCGCGTCAGTGTTCTCACCGACCGGCTCGTCCGCGTCGAGCACAGCCCCGGCGGCGCCTTTACGGACGCGCCGACGCAGGTTGTCTGGAACCGTGATTTTGCCCGGCCGGAGTGCCGGGCCGAGAAACGCGGCGCGCGCCTCCTGATCGAAACCCCCGCCCGCTCTTTCTGCCTCAGCGCCCGTTCGGGGCGCTTGCTTTCGGCGGCGGAAAAACCGTCCGGCAAGCGCCTCACTCCCCGGGGCAACCTGTTGGGCACCCGCCGGACCCTGGACGCCACCTTTGGCCGGGTGAAGCTGAAAGACGGGCTGATTGCGCTGGGCGGTCTGACTGTGCTGGACGACTCCGCCTCCCTGCTGCTGGACGGGCAGTCCCGCATCCTCCCCCGTCCCGCGCGGGAAAGCGACCGCTACTATTTTGCCTACGGCAGCGATTACCGGGCCGCCCTGCGGGATTTTTTCCGCCTGACCGGGCCGGTGCCGCTGGTGCCCCGCTGGGCGCTGGGGAACTGGTGGAGCCGCTATAAAGCTTATTCCCAGGCAGAATACCTTGGCCTGATCGACCGGTTCCGCCGGGAAGGGATTCCCCTGACCGTCGCGACGGTGGACATGGACTGGCACTGGGTCAACCTGGAACGCTTCGGGGAGGACGCCCGGCAGCGGCGCGGCCGAAAGCTCCTTTGGTCTTCCGGCTGGACGGGGTACAGCTGGAACACCGAGCTGTTCCCGGACTACCAGGAATTTTTGCGGACGCTGCGGGAAACCTACGGCCTCAAAGTCACCCTGAACCTTCATCCCAGCGATGGCGTCCGCCCCTTTGAGGACGCATACCCCGCCATGGCGGCAGCCATGGGTATGGACCCGGCGTCCCGGCAGCCCGTGGAGTTCGACCTGACCGACCCGGCCTTCGTCGAACAATATTTCCGGGTCCTGCACCATCCTTACGAGGACGAGGGCGTCGATTTCTGGTGGATCGACTGGCAGCAGGGCAGGCGGAGCAAGCTGCCCGGCCTGGACCCCCTCTGGGCCCTGAACCACTACCATTATTATGACAGCGCCCGGCGCGGGCAGCGCCCTCTGATCCTTTCCCGCTACGCCGGGCCGGGCAGCCACCGCTATCCCCTTGGTTTTTCCGGCGACACCGCGATCAACTGGAAGGTTCTGCGCTTTCAGCCCGCCTTCACCGCCACAGCCGCCAACGCGGGCTACGGCTGGTGGAGCCACGACATCGGCGGCCACCATTTCGGCCGGAAGGACGACGAACTTTACCTGCGCTGGCTGCAATTCGGCGTCTTCAACCCCATCCTGCGCCTGCACTCCACCAGCAACGAATTCGCGGGGAAAGAGCCCTGGAAATGCGGGCCCGCGGCCGAGCGGCTGGCGGGGGACCTGCTGCGCCTGCGGCACCGGCTGATTCCTTATTTATATAGTATGGCGGTCCGCGCCCACCGGGAGGGCGCCGCCCTGTGTGAGCCGCTCTATTACCAGTACCCCGACGCCCCGGAGGCCCGCCGGTACCGCGGCAGCTACTTCTTCGGCAGCGAGCTACTCTGCGCGCCCATCACCGAAAAAACCGACCCCGTCACCTCCCGCGCGGGCGTGACGCTCTGGCTCCCGCCGGGCCGCTGGACCGACATTTTCACGGACCAAATCTACAAAGGCGGGCGGATCCTCACCCTCTTCCGGCCGCTGGACCGCATCCCCGTCCTCGCCAAGGCCGGCGCCATTCTTCCGACCGCGCCCGGCCCCGGCTGGGAAGCGCCCGGCGAACTGCGCGTCGATCTCTGGCGCGGGAACAACACCTTTACACTCTGCGAGGACGACGGCGGCGCGGCCGCCGCCCCGGCGGAGACGACCTTCACCCTCCGCGAAGAGGGTGATACCCTCCGTCTGACTGTCGCGCCCGGCAGCCCCGCCCTCCTGCCCGACCGAATCTACCGCCTCACCTTCCGGGACCTCTCCGGCTGGCAAAACGCGGACCTGCGCTTGGACGGCCAGCCCCGCGCCCCGGAATGGGACGGCGCCTGTTTCCTCCTGCGCGGCCTCGCCCCCGGCGCGGCGGCGGAACTCACCCTCACCGGCATCCGGGCGCGGCGCAATCCTGCTCTGCGGGAATCGCTGGTAGATCTGATCAGTTCCTTTCAGATGGGCACCAACCGCAAGCGCATCCGCTACACTGCTTTTCTCGACCGGCCTCACGGAAAAATTCCCGGCCCCCGCCGGGCCCGCGAGCCCATCCGGGAGCTGCTGGAGCAACCCTGAATTTTTCCTTTCCCTCCCGCTTCTTCCATTCTCCCGTCGCAACAAAAATCCCCCGCCTGTTTTGGGCGGGGGCCTTTCGTTCAGGGGCGGTGCGGCGGTCTGCCGGGCTGTGGTCCACCCTGCGGCGGGCGGGGTCCGTTTCCTTGGGGCGGCTTTGGCGGCTGCTGCGGCGGCCAGGAAGGCCGGGGCGGCTGGTGATTCCCGCCGCCCCCTTGGGGCGGTTTGCCCCCCTGCGGCGGTTTTGGCGGCGGCGTGTGCGGACCCTGGGGCGGCCGGTTCGGCTTTGGCGGGTCGCAGTACCGATACACTTCCGGGAACAGCGGCGCCCACCATGGGCACGAGGGGCGTTTCTTTTCTGGCATTATGGATCATCCTTTCCCGTCTAAAAGCGATGTCAGTTCATCCGGAGAAGCCGGAAGCTTCCCGCTCTATTGTATGCCGGCGGGGCGGAGGAGGTACGGAGGAATCCCGCCCGCGGCGCGCGCGTCAAAAAAGCGCCCCAAAAAATTCTCTCTTTCGTGAAACTTTTTCCTTGACATCCGCCCCGGAATCCGATATAATATTTCTTGCGCCCTCTGGGTGTAAAGATGTTTTCCTTTACAAAGAGGTGGGAGAGAGAACCCGACATGGCCAATTTGGCGAAAGACATGACCGTAGCGCTGCTGCTGGATTTTTACGGCGGCCTGCTGACCCAAAAACAGCAAGAATTCCTGGAACATTATTATAACGACGACCTGTCCCTGTCGGAAATCGCGCAAAACGAGGGCATCACCCGCCAGGGCGTCCGGGACGCGGTCAAGCGCGCCGAACGGCAGCTGTACGATTACGAGGAGCAGCTGGCGCTGGTCCGGCGCTTCGAGGAGCAGCAGCGGGATTTGTCCGAAATCATCCGCTGCGCCAATGTTGTGCATCAGCAGAACCTGCGGCACGGCCTTTCCCGGGAAATCAATGAGGCCGCCGCCCAGATCCGCGCCACGGCGGAAGCCATGATGGAGCGGTAAAAGAAAGGAACAAGCCATGGCTTTTGAGGGACTATCCGACCGTCTGGACGCGGCGTTCAAGCGCCTGCGCAGCAAGGGCAGCCTGACGGAAAAAGACGTGCGCGACGCAATGCGCGAAGTGCGCATGGCGCTGCTGGAAGCCGACGTCAACTATAAAGTCGCCAAAGATTTCACCGCTAAGGTGACGGAACGGGCCATCGGCGCGCAGGTGATGGAAAGCCTCACCCCCGCCCAAATGGTGATTAAGATCGTCAACGAAGAACTGGTCAGCCTCATGGGCGGCACCCGCACCCGCCTGACCAGCGCCGCCCATCCGCCCACGGTGGTGATGATGTGCGGCCTCCAGGGCGCGGGCAAAACCACCCACTGCGCCAAACTCGCCCTCCTGCTCAAGAACCAGGGGCACCGCCCCTTGCTCGCCGCCTGCGACGTGTACCGTCCCGCCGCGATTCAGCAGCTGGAAGTGGTCGGCGGAAAAGTCGGCGTCCCTGTCTTCCAGATGGGACAGGAAGACCCTGTCGTCATCGCGGAACAGGCCCTGCGCCACGCCAAAGACCAGGGGTATGATTATCTGTTCCTCGATACCGCCGGCCGGCTGCACATCGACGAAACCCTGATGACTGAGCTCAAGAACATCAAATCCCGCGTCAAGCCGCACGAAATCCTGCTGGTGATCGACGCCATGACCGGGCAGGACGCCGTCAACGCCGCCAGCGCCTTCCATGAAGCGCTGGGGATCGACGGGCTGGTCCTGACCAAGCTGGACAGCGACACCCGCGGCGGCGCGGCGCTGTCCGCCCGGGCCGTGACGGGTAAACCCATCAAATTCATCGGCACCGGCGAAAAACTCGGGGACCTGGACGTGTTCCATCCCGAGCGCATGGCCAGCCGCATTCTTGGCATGGGAGACGTGCTTTCGCTGATCGAAAAAGCGGAAACCATGATCGACGAAAAAAAGGCTGCCGAGATGGAAGAGCGTATGCTCCAAAATAAGTTCGACCTCAACGACCTGCTGGATCAGTTCCGGCAAATCCGGAAACTCGGCTCCGTCAAGGATATCCTGGGCATGCTGCCGGGCATCGGCAAGCAGATCAAGGACGTGGAAATCGACGAGCGGCAGTTCGACCGCATGCAGTCCCTGATCCTCTCCATGACCCCCCAGGAACGCCGGAAACCCAACGTCATCAACCCCTCCCGCAAGCGGCGCATCGCCGCCGGCGCGGGGCAGCAGGTCGAGGACGTCAACCGGCTGCTGAACCAATATAAACAGATGCAAAAGACCATGAAGCAGTTCAACGGCAAGGGCGGCAAGCGTCTGTCCCGCATGATGGGCCCCGGCGGAACGCCCTGGATGTAGCTCCCGCCCCCTTTCGTCCCGAAACGTATCCCCCCGTTTATTCCCAAGCGGCCGCGTCTTCGCATGGGCCGAGGCGCCCGTTTCCAGCGGCATATTCCAGGCGTTTTCCGCCGTTTGCAGGGTATCATCGCGTATCAATGATTCTGTCATTGTATATAAAAATTCAGAACATCAATGGAGGTACCGACAGTATGGCAGTCAAAATCCGTCTGCGCCGCATGGGCGCAAAGAAAGTCCCGTTCTACCGCATCGTTGTGGCCGACGCGCGCTATCCCCGGGACGGCCGGTTCATCGAGGAAATCGGCTACTACAATCCTTTGGCCGAACCCGCCGACGTTAAGCTCGACGCCGAAAAGGCCCGCCAGTGGATCCAAAACGGCGCGCAGCCCACCGACACCGTCAAGTCTCTGCTGAAAAAACACGGCGTGATCTGAACCGGCGGAAACGTTCGGCAGCAGCCATAGGGAGGAGTTAGGCAGTTATGGAAGAATTGTTGATCACGTTGGCCCGCGGCCTGGTGGATGATCCCAGCGGCGTATCCGTTACGGTGGACGAGCCCAACGAAGAAGGCATCGCGCTTTATCATCTGCATGTCAAAGCGGACGACATGGGCCGTGTCATCGGCAAGCAGGGGCGCGTTGCCAAAGCCATCCGCACGGTCATGCGCGCCGCCGCCATCCGCCGGCACGAAAAAATTTCGGTGGAAATCGACGAATGATCCAGGCATACATGGAAATCGGTCTCCTCGTCGGCGCGCATGGGATCCGCGGGGAGTGCAAAGTAAAACCCCTGTGCGACGGTCCGTCGTTCCTCCGGGGCTTCGGAACGCTCTACTGGGATGCAGAAGGCCGCGGTGCGGTGCGTGTGCTGGGCTGCCGTGAACACGGGGGCCTGGCTTTGCTGTTGCTGGAAGGAGTCCCCGACCGGACGGCGGCGGAAACCCTCCGGGGCCGGACGCTCTACCTACGCCGCGCGGACGCCAGCCTTGCCCCGGGGCAGTATTTCATCGCGGAGCTGACGGGCTGCGCGGTGTTCGACGCGGCGGATCCCGCGCGCCGCTACGGCACACTCAGCGGCGTCAGCCAGACCGGCGCCAACGACGTGTGGCACATCGCCGCGCCCTCGGGGAAGGAATGGCTGATCCCCGTCATTGACGAGGTGGTCAAAGACGTGGACGTTGCGGTCGGCCGTATCCTGATTTCGCCGCTACCCGGACTGCTGGATGACGAGAGAGTTTTTGGCTTTCCTTTCCTTGATTCCCAAAATTAGGATCATTCCCCGCTCTTGGTGACATATCTCTCCCTAACGTGAGTTTATCGCACTGTTATAATTCTATTTTTGATGCATTCCATTATTTACCACGAAAGAAGTTTGTCGATTTCCCTTGGCTTTCTTTTCATTTTATGGTATCATAGGATATGCTTGGATCCTATTCTTTCTGCCTCCTAAGGAAGGGGAAACCCATGCCATGCGGTTTTTTTGCCGCGCTGGCAGGCAATAGGCGCGAAGGGAATATTTCTCATTATTTTTCGCCGTCATTTGCCGTATAAGTTTCCTGCCTTGGCAGATAATAAGCGATGCAACCAGAAAATTCGAAATGTGAGGATGATTGACAGTCATGAAAGCAACAGGAATTGTTCGACGCATTGACGACCTTGGTCGTGTGGTCATACCGAAGGAGATTCGCCGCACCATGCGCATACGCGAAGGTGACCCGCTGGAAATCTTTACGGATGCCGACGGCGAGGTCATTTTCAAGAAGTACTCTCCGGTAGGCGAGCTTTCGTCCACGACCAAGCAGTACGCCGAAGTTCTCTTCCGCGGCACCAACCTGCCCGTGCTCATCACTGACCGGGACCGGGTCATTGCCTGCGCGGGCCTGAGCAAGAAAGACGCGGTGGACCGCCGCATCAGTTCCGGCCTCGAAGGCGTGATCGAGAGCCGCGGTAGCTACGTCGCGACGGTGGACAACGAGCGGATGCGTCCGGTGGAAGGCCTCGACCGGGAAGCCGCCGTGTGCTGCCCCATCATTGGCGGCGGCGACGTCTCCGGCTGCGTCGTCATGCTGATGAACGAAAACGGCTCCGTTCCCACCCAAACGGAAACCAAGCTGATCCAGGTGGCGGCGTCCTTCCTGGGCCGCCAAATGGAAGAGTAATTTCTCCGTCCGCCAAGCAAGCGCAAAAAGCAAAAAAAATGTCCCCACCTCGCGGCGGGGATTTTTTTCTGCCCTATCTTAGGATCCGGCGCGCTCCACCCGGTACACCCGGGCGTCACATCCGGGAACGTTCGCCCGGAAGCCCCCGTCAGCTCTGCTCTCTTCCCCGGTCCAAAGTTCCCGGAGGGCATAGGGGCCCGTCTGCTCCGTCAGCGCCGCCAGATCCAGGGAAATGTTCCGCGGCAGCAGGCCGAAATTGAATACGGCCAAGTACGTCGTCCCGCCGTCCCGGAGGACATAAACATCCGCGGCGGCGCACAGCGATCCCTCCGGCAGCCGCGCGGGCTGGAACACCCGCCCGTCCCGGGCCAGCGCCATGATCTCCGGATTTTGCAGCAGGCCAAACCGCTCTCTGGCCTTGTCCCCGTTCCCCGCCGGGGCGGCGAAGTTGTCCCCCGCCAGAAAACTCGCCGCGAGGATTCCGGACGTCACCCGCGCCCGGCCCTCCCGCTCCAGCGCCTGGCCCTTGTCGCCCCAGACGACGATATGGTCCGGATCCGGGCAGGCGTAGATCTGCGATTCCCAGAAGCCGAACGTCAGGGAATTGAGCATGTAGCGGGTGTGCTGAATGCTGTAGAACGTGTCGCAGGCCAGGCGGCGGCCGTTGGCGTACTGGTGCGGGAAGATCGGCGCGATGGAGAGGTTGAGGAACATCCGTCCGTCCACTTGATCGGCGATGCGGGCCATGGCCTGGTTGTAGGCCTGCAAGCCTGTCTGGACCGCCGGGTCGCTGTGCGCGCCCTCCATGGCCCCGTGGCTGAGGAAATCCATTTTCAGGTACGCAACGCCGGTGTCCAGAAAGCGCTGGATGTCCCGCCGGATCTTTTCGACGATGGCGGGATGGGTGACGTCGAAGGCCAGCGCCCCGTCCCAGGCGGGGAGGATGTTGCCTTCCCCGTCCCGCAGCAGCGCGTCATAGTACGGGCTGTCCTTCATCTTTTCCGCGCTGGACCAGCAGGCGAAAGGCGTGTAATAGAGCCCGACCTTCTGTCCTTTGGCCGCGCAGGAGGCGACGAATTCCCGGATGGCGCCGTCGCTGGGCAGGGCCTTGTCCCAGCCCGCGTCCAGGTTGATATAAACCGGCTCTCCGCCGCTTTGCCATGCGGCGCGCAGCTGCTCCTGATAGTAATCCGAAACCGCGTAAGCCGTCCCGGTGTCCAGATTGAACTGCGCCACCCCCCAGCTGTTCCAGCCCAGCGGCGTCCCGCCGTCCCAGGGCAAGGGCGGAGCGACGGCGGCGTTGGCCGCGCCGTAGGCGTTCAGCCCCGCGCGCCAGTCGCTGAACGCCCCAAGGAAAATGGTCGGGGAAGTCACCGCGGCCCCCGTGACCGTGCCGTGCGGCTGGGTGTCCCGGGTGAGCTTGTCCGCCGCGCCGCCATAAACGCAAAAGCGCGTTACCTTGTTTTTCTGTCCCCGCCAGGCAATCCCCGTCTTCCACGTATCGTGCGTCACGCTGCCGATCACGACGGCGCTCCCGCCCTCGTCGTCCAGCAAGGCGGTCAGCTCGTGACTCTCGCCGGTGGAATTGACGCCGACGGGCTCGAAAGCGGCGTAATCGTCGTTGTCGAACGGCGCCTTGAGCATCCGCGACCCGCCGGGCAGATTTTCGCCGCTGACGGAGTCGATCGGGGCGATCCAGTTGGTCGCCGCCGCGCCCGTGACGCTGATCAGCAGATGATCTCCGGCGAACCGGAAGGTCTGGGTCATGGCCGGCAGGTTCCCGCTTTCATGCGTGAACGTCACCATGTCCCCCGCCTGGTCCGCCGTGTGGCTGTCATACTCCTGGGCATAGCGCCGGACGCTGGACGCCGCCATGGCGCAGAACGCGTCGCGCAGCAGCGTCCGCCCGTCCTGCTCCACGGAAAACACCCCGTTCGCCCGGTCCAGCGTCAGCGTGATGCCGTCTCTGGAAATGGCCAGGGGATCCGGCGGGGCCTGGATCGGATCCGGCGGGAGATCTTCCGGCGGCTCCTTGGTGATGGTGATCCGGTCGAGGTTCGGCGCGTACCAGTCGGCGCAGGAGAAGCGCAGGGTGTTGCGTCCCCGGCGCAGGGGGACGCGCACACGCTGGCAGGCGACGCTTTCCCACCCTCCGTTGCCGGAACAGGCCACGGTCTGCGTCTCCCCGTTGACCTCCAAATCAAAGTACCGGTCGCCGTCGCCGGAAATATAATAGATATTCAAATAATAATAGCCTTCCTGCCAGAGGCAGGGGTGGAACGTCACGGCGGCGTTCTCCCGCTGCCCTGCGTCGGACCCGATGTGCATGACGCTCAGCCCCAGCGACGCTTCCCGGAGGAGCGCCAAGTCCGTTCCCCTGTCCCGGCAGGCCAGCTCCGCCTCCCAGGCGTAGTATGTGCCGCACAGCGCAAAAGAGAGCTCGCCGAACAGCATGGGAAAAATGAACAGGACCGATAGTAATTTCTGCATTACAGATACCTGCTTTCTTGACTGGACTGCCCGCGGGCCGGCGGGAATTTTTCGGGATTCCGGCAATCCCGGTACGATTATTTGGTATTATAACATAGTTTTCCGCAAAAAGCAAGCCGCCGTGGGCGTCCGTCCCGGCAGCGGTTTTTGCTTTTTCTGAAAACGGAGGGGGGCGCTCCTCTTCCTGCTCCCCCTCCCGCCTGTCTCTCCTACATCATCGCCAGCCAAACATAATACGTCACCGTGTTCGACGTCAGCCCGTTCTCGTACCCCGCGCCCATCGACGCGCTGCGCACCCGGAACCCAGCCGCGGTGATTTCGACGCCCAGCGTCCCGTGCGAAACGCTTCCCTCTCCGTTCTGCGGATCAGGCCCCATCACCGCGCACCCGAACCAGGACGCCGCCTTCCGGTTGGTGAAGTCGATCAGCGCCAGCGGCCCGTCCGGCACGAAGACGAAGACTGCCCGGGGCCGCTGCTCCAGGTTCACGCTGGTGGGCCCCCCATTGACCGGCACGTAGGCAATCCCGGACCGGAACGGCGTGTCCACCCACGTCCGGTCCCGCGCCGTCAGGTGGATCTGCTCGTCGCCAATGTGACTGCCGCACAGCAGCTCCTTGCTCAGGAAGGAGGCCAGCGGCAGCCCCGTGCTCTCCGCCGGGCAAAAGTCCGCCAGGATCTCCGCCCAGGCCTCCAGCACGAAAGCGTCCGTGTCCCGCTGCGCCCGGATTTCCCCGCAGCCCGAACGCACAACGTTGGCGTCGCTGGCGAAGGTCAGCAGGTCCAGCACTTTTGTGAAGATGTCGTGGCAGCGCTCGCCGCCGTCGGCGAAGGGCACATGCACCGAGAAGCGCAGTCGCAGTTCCGCGCTGCGGCAGTATTCCTGCCGTTCCAACACCCCGTCGTCGTTTTCCGCGAACTTGTCCGTGATTTTCACCGAGTCCATCCCCACCGCCACCAGCGCCCGGCGCAGCGGCACCGCCTTGTCCGCCGCCGGGAACTCCGTGAGGAACCCGATCCCCTCCAAACTCTCCTGTTCCGCCAGCCAAGCGGAAATTTCCGCCGGCAAGACACTGACCGCGCTCAAGAAACCACTCCTCTGCCATTTCCAATTTCTGTGATTCTTTTGCCGGAATTTTCGTTCCTATGCCACCATACTCCGGATCACCGCCCAGACATGGCTGGGCTGATCCCCAAAATAGACCATCTCCGCCCGGTCCACCGTGTAGCGCTCCGCCCCGCCGCCCGTGAGGCATTCGATCCAGACGTCCCGCCCGAGCTTCGTCA
>JAIRXU010000052.1 GCA_031268095.1 Oscillospiraceae bacterium
TTTAACATTCGTTATTGAAATCCCCCTTGTTCAGCGTTTCGTCCGCCAGTTCGTTGCGCCTGGATTCCGCTTACATGCAAGCCGTTTTTGAACTTCAAGGGCTTGCCTGACCCAGTTGCGGTAAAATTGAGATACAAGATGCGTCACTTCTGCCTTGCGACCAACTGGATCGCTTGCGCATGGCAACCCGCGAATAGATGCGGCGGATCACGTCCCGCAGTAATATAGCCCATCAGCCCTCCCTTGCCATTTCGATGATTCCCCGCATCACAAACAGGGCGCAGCAGACGCAAATCCCGTTGCCCCACATCTTGTACTCCGCGCTGTCGCTGTGGGGATTTTTCAGCCACTTGATGATTTGATTGCGGCTTTTGGGCCTTTTGGCTTTGCCAACGGCACGTCGGTGGGTCTCGAACACCCCGGCCCAGAAGGCGATGTCCTCCTCGGTGGGGCTGGGCGTTTCCAGCCCGGCGCACCAATCCGGATCAAAACCCTGAAGCTTGGCGCATTCGCGTGGTGTCAGACGGCGGATGGCATAGCCTTGGCCCAGCAGCGGTGGGTCTTTCCAGTCGCGGGCTGTCAGAGTTGGCGATTGCTCCAGGCATACTTGGGTTTGACACCCGGCAGTCATAATGAAGGTCTGCTGCTTCATACCGGGCTCTGCGCTCAGCGCGCCGGCGCAGTCGTGCAGGTCGCACACTTCGTCCCGCGGCACGCTAAGGCGTGCTGGGACAAATCTGCCACCGGCAGATTTGTAACCCTCCTGCGTAAAAGCGACAGCGTGCCGGTCGGCAGTGTTCAACGTGAAGGATACCTCCTCGTTGACGCCCAGCCCGTTGCCGCCGTTCTTGTCGCTGCGGTCGATGATATTCCCGGCCAGACACAGCGCGAGAGGCCCGCTGCCGCCGCCGGTACCCATGCGGCTGGACAGGGTCTGAACGATTCCGCCGCTGAGTTTTATGCGACTGTCGGTAGGATGGTTTTCCAGCGCCATCACGGTTGCGGGGACGGCGCCCGCCCGAAGCGTCGGGCTTTTCTCGGCCTCAAAGCCAACCCCGTGCGCCTTGGCCGAGTGCCCGCTGGAAAACCCGGACGACTGACATCTTAGGCCGCAATGCGTGCTTCCAGCGCAGCCTTCAGCACGGACGGCAGCGCCTTGCCCCGCGCCTGTGCCCGTCGTAAAATCCCGGCGCACGCCTTGGCGCTCAAACAATATGTCTCCGGCACGCTCTGACATAAAATCCGCGACAAGGTAGATACGGCGGCGCCGTTGGGGGACGCCGAAATGTTGCGCGTCGATAGTTCTGTATGCCAGGCTCCATCCGTTGCCCAGGAGAACGTCGGCGGGCGGCCAGCCATCTTTCGGACACGCAGGCACCTTGGCATGCGTTTTCCACCCCAACGAATCTGCGGATTCGTCGGGGACCCCGGGTTCGGCGATTTGTACGATTTCAGTGAGGACTTGCCGGAAGTCCTCGCGGTTGCTGCTGCTGAATAATCCCGGCACGTTCTCGAAAATAATATATCTTGGGTTGTTGTCATGAGTCTCCTTTTTCATTTCCTTTATGATTCTGATCGCCTCGTAAAAGAGGCTGGATTCCTTGCCTGTCAAGCCTTCACGCCGCCCGGCGACCGACAGATTGGTGCAGGGCGAGCCAAATGAAATGATATCGACAGGCGGGATTTTTGCGCCGTTGATGGCGCGGACGTCGCCCAAATGCCGCACCTCCGGCAGGCGTTTGGTGGTGACGCGGATCGGGAAGGGTTCGATTTCGCTGGCCCACAGCGGCTGGATGCCGCACAGTTTCCCAGCCAGCTCAAAGCCGCCTGAGCCCGAAAATAGCGAGCCCAAAGTCAGCGGATTCATGGCGCGCCCCCATCTTCCTGCAGGCAGGACGCCACGGGTTTGTACTGCTCTGACAGCTTGTGTTCCAAGGCTGTGAAATCCTGTTCGTTTATCACGCCCTGCGCAAGCATCGTCTTGGCGAGGGCAATCATGGCGCAATAGTCCCGTTCGTTATTGAATTGTTCTTTTGTCATATCGTCTCCTTTTCTATTAAAGTTGTTGTGCGTCAAGAGCTTCCCGCAGATGAGCCGCCGCGAAAACGGCGCGTTGCAATCACAGTTAAGCGGTTGGCTTTTTGTAGGCTCGTTTTTTGCTGATTTGTTTTTCCAACTGTTCCAGTTGACTCTTATATCCCGAAAGTTCCCCTATCAGCCGATCCAGTTCTGGTAGTGCCTCGCGGCAAGACGCTTGGCTGGACAAAATAGTATATTTTTTACTGGCTGATCGATCCTGCAAAATCGTCGTATCTTCAAAGGAAGCTATATTGCAAAACAAGCAGTCGGCCACATCATATATGACTGACGCTATATCCCCTAAAAGATCTTCGGTCTTGTTTCTTTCATTGTCCATATGTTTTTCCTTTCGCGTTAAAGTTGCTTGAAAGCCAAATGGCTGTGCTGCGGCTGCGCTGCGGTTTTCCGGGTTCATCTGCGGGAAGCCCTTGCAAGATTCGGTTGGCAGGCGGGTCGTGGAGGTTCCTTTGCTGCTGAAGTTGTTTCTGGCCAAGGGCTGGCGGGCGGCATACAGGCGGCGAGCGCCGCGAGAGTCAGCAAAGCAACGGTTTTTTAAGCTTCATCGGAAAACAGCGACAAGCTGTTGATGAAGTCGATTGCGTTTTTTACCATCTCTTGGTCGCGGTCTGTTTTGGGAAGAAGATCCCAGTTCCGGTTGTAGCTGGCGATATCTTGCTCATCGTCGGAATCGGTAGTTTCCCAAAAGAAAAATTTGCTGATGCAACCGTGGTCAATGCCGTACTTGGAAGGAAGGCGATAGACCTTGGCACTGAAGCCGAATGGCGCAAAATCCACTTTGAGCCCCACGTAGTTCTCTTTCCGTTCGAGAATTTCCACCATAGACTTGGCTAGTTGTGTTTTCATACTTTATTCTCCTGTTGTGTTAATTTGCTGTTGCTTCGTTGCTAACGGGCGCCGTTTTCCTGTATGCCCGCCAACCCTTGGCGGGCGAATATGCAATGTTGTCGAGGGCTGGCGGCGCATATAGGCCGTGCCGGGGATGGGCATGTGAGGTTTAGGATTTACTTGAACTCGCCGTGGAAAATGAAGTTGGTATAGCCGCGCTTGTTTTCTTCGATGAAGACCACAAGGTCGTAGAACTCCATGTAGTTGGCAGCCCGCTGCACCGCTCTTATATCCAGCATGTTGTAGCAGCCGCTGTCACGGATGGCGAAAATTTCCTCGCGAAGTTGGCCATAATCGTAGTTGTCCATAGATACACGCTCCTGTTTTTGATTGAATTTTGTAAAGTGCGCCCCGCTTCCCTGTTCCCCGGTTGCCTATATGCCGTCAGCCCTCGACGACTACGTGCTAGCCGCCCCTGCGCCAGTCCGCATAGCACTCCTGCGAACAAAAACGCTGCTTGCGCTTGCCATGTACTTCAAACGCCTGCCCGCAGCAATCACAGATGGCGGTGCGCCGGTCACGGTGGTTAATCTGGTTGCGGTTGTGGTTCCACCAGTCCTGCCGACAGTGGTTGGAGCAAAAGTTTTTTTGCTTGGCGCCGTGATTCTGCATGATGGGTTCACCGCAGTTGCGGCACACATCACCTTCGCTGCCGCCCCTACTGCGCTGACAATACGATTTGACGGTATTGGGTGAAAGCTCCAGCTCGTCGGATATTTCGGCATAGCTGCACCCTTTGCGGCGCATAGCTTCGATCTGGCGCTTCTGTCGGTCGGTCATTGGGTTGCCCCCTTTCGTATTAAGGCTTCCAGTTCATCGGGCATGATGACTGTGAACAGATTTTTTTGATGTAATTCTGTGCTTTGACGGATATGATCCAGCAGGCTATCGCGCCGCCGCTCGTTCGGGACGACCCACACCACCAGGGGAAATACCCCGTGCTTACGCTGCTCCGCGTTGGTACGGTAATAGCTCTGGTACTGCCGGCATTTGCCCAAAATGCAGGCGGCGGTTTCGGTGTCCAGATCCAGCTCGAAGAACCAGTAATCCTCATATTTTCCGCTCGTGGTAATGGCGAACATGTCAGGCTTGAGCTTGCTGCCGCCGTGGTCGCGCCAGCAGTCCGGCTCGAACTGCACCTCCGTTACCATGATGTCGTCAATGCCCCGCAGCTGGAGGTCAAGCTCGGTCAGGGCCAGAGTATGTTCCACAAAGCGGGGCGAAGGCTCGAAGGCGCGGCGGCGGGGAATTGCCTCGCCGTGCAGGTGCAGCAGCCGGTAGCCGGCTGTGGTCAGCGACCAGACAAAACCTTTGGAGCCGCCTTTCACGCCGCCGATGCGCCGGGCCAGGGGGTTGATCAGCCCGTGCTGGTTCAGGCGCTGGATGACATAGTTGGCGGAGCGCTGGCTGGCATGGCTAAAATATTTGCGGGCAATCTGGCCGGAGGTCATGTAGCGGCGGGTTTCCAGATCGCGCAGGATATCAAAATCGCGGGCGGGCAACTGGTCGGCCAGCTGTTCCAGGCGGCGCAGCGAGAGCCGCTCGCCACCTGCGGTGGAGCTAGTCGCCTCCGGCGCTTCTATCTTAGTATTATCGTTACTTGGGTTCATTTTTTCTCCTTTTGCGTTGGGGCGCACCCTCCCTGTAGCGCAGGGCGATACAGGGAGGAGTCATATCCCTTAAAGAGGTGATAAAGCCTTCCAGTCGGCAATACATAAGGCTTTTACGGTTTGATTGATCGACCCGACAGGAAGGACGGCTGGAAGGGCGAACGGAAGTCATGCGGGCTCCTTTTTCTTTCGTCCAACAGGGCCACCTGCGGTGGGGCTCCCCGCTTCGCAACTGTCAACGCAAGGCTCTTCTGGCGGCTCCGACACAGTTGTGTAGCCTAACTGTTCCAAGCATTCCGCTTCGATTTCCTCGGTGGGCCTGCCGTAGACCGTCATGGACTTTGCCCGCAGGTCAGCTGGCAGTCGGGTCACCTCCGGCGCGGGCAGGGTTTTGCCCTGCACCCAGCCGGTGGCCTTCCCGCCGGACTGAAAGCTGCTGTAAACCTGATAACGCGGTAAACTCATGAAGTCCACAGGTTCCAGCTCCGGCGCCATGGCCGACATGGATTTGGCGTCGGCGACGTTAAGGCCGAACACGATTTTGTTCAGTGCGTTGGCGTCCACCCCGGCGCGGATGTCCGGCGGGAGCTGCTCGCGGTACTGGTGTGCCAGATTCAGCCCAACGCCGAGGCCCCGCGCCTGTGCCAGCGCATCGGAAATATCCGTGGGCAAGCTGAGGTAATCCTGTAACTCGTCGATGTATACACTCACAAGGTGCCGCTGCTCCGGCGGCACCGCCGCGCGGGAAAGCGTCATGGTCCACATCTGGCTGACGATCAGGCTGCCCAGCAGCCGGGCGCTTTCGCTGCCGATGACGCCCTTGTTCAAGGGCACCAACACAATGCGCTTTTTATTGAACAGATCTTCCAGCCGGAACTTCGGGTCGGCCTGGCCCAATACATTGCGCAGGCCCGGCCGCAGCAGGAACTGCCTGATTTTATTCAGCACCGGGGCGATTTCCTGTCTGCGCTCGCTGTCTTTCATGGCTTCAAAGCCCGCCCAATAGGGTTCGAGGCCGATTTTGTCGCTGACTCGGGCGGTAATTTTCCTGCGGAACGCTTCATCTGTGAGCATGGCGGGCAGCATCAGCAGCGACGAACCCGGCATCTGCGCGAGGGTGAGCAGCGCGGCGGACATCACATCCTGCGAGCGGATCCCCCAGTTCTCAGAGAAAACCTCCTTGAACACCGATAGGATGGCGTCGGCCACCAGCGTGGGGTTTGCCTTGTATGCCAAGGGATTAAAGCCCACGGGCGATGGATCGGAAGGGTCGAGGACGACCACGTCTTTATCCCGATGCTCCGGCATGCGGGCGAGGATGTCATTGATGAGATCGTTTTTGGGGTCGATGACCATCACGCCACGCCCGTTGTCTATATCGTCCAAAATGAGATTGAGCAGTATTGTGGATTTGCCGCTGCCGATGGGCCCCATGATGTGGGTTTGCAGCAGGGCGTCTTTGGGCGAGATGCTGAGTTTGGTTTTGCCATCCATGGCGAGGGCGAAGGTGCGCTCCTGATGTGGGGTGTACCAGTCCGGCGGCAGGCAGAGTTTTGGGTGCAGACCCGGCGCGCCGGGCAAATCCTCCTCGCCAATGGGCAGGAGCAGGAAGTTCGCCAATTCCTTCACGGACAGCCGCAGCGGGAATTGCCAGGGGATGTAGACGTCGTTGAACTTGGCGAGTTTGTCGGGCGCGTTCGAGAAGCGCACACCAGCGCTTTCCAGAATCCGCAGGGCGGACAGCATGCCGTTAACGCGTGCGCCGATGGCGGCGGGGGTGGCTGCAACGACGCCAAGACGAACAATGCAGCTGAATCCATGAAGAGATATTTTATCCCTGACAGCGGCGCGGCTTTCCGGGGAGGCCGGATTGACATTGCCCAGAGCGAAGTTGAGCCAGGTGGCGTGGGGATCGTGCAGGTTTTGCGGCATGGGCGACGGGGTGTGCGCAGGGCCGAGCACGATTTGCAGGGTCAATTCTTCGCTGGGCTTCGCTTGATTGATAGCGGCGAGGGCTGCGCGGATGACCGACAGGGTGCTGTCCCCTTGCAAGGCGAGGGCGGGCTTGCTGATTTTCAGCGTAAAAGCGCTGGCCGCAGCCGTTCGGTCATCGGCAGGCTTATGGAACTGGAGTTTTCCATGGGGCGTCATGGCTTGCCGGATTTTACTGCCATGGCTTTTTTCGCAGCCCAGCAGATAGCGGATGCGCTCACAGTTCCCTCTGGTCTCCCAGACGATGGCTCCACGGGTCGTCAGCCCGGCCAGATGTACCAGCATCTCTTGCACGGCTTCGAGCTTGAAGGGGCGCTGCCAGGTGACCTCCTGCCAGACGAGTTCCTCAAAACGGCGCTCTAACATGTCAGACCCCCTAATACTTGGGTTTTCCCTTCTTGACGCGAAGATAGATGATTACGCCCAGGGCGATGGCCGCCGCGATCAGGAGTATCCACCAGACGTCGACGAGAAGCTTTGCGCCGATGTAACACAGCAGCGCCCCCAAGAAAAAACCGGCTACCCAGCCCCATATCTTTTCCTTCAATTTGTCCACTAGGCATCAGCGCCCCCTTTCTTGCGGGTTTCCGGCGAATCCGGCACGGGATAGCCGGGGATGTCGATGTCGCTGGCCACCTGATTCCCCCAAATTGCCCATTTCTCATTGGGCCGACGGCGAGCAAAGAGCTCCAGATATGGCCCAGGGGACACGCGCTCGATGATGGCGAACTGCTCCTCCGGTTTGTGGCTGTGATCCTGAAGCGGAAAGAAGCCCCAGGTGCCCTGACCTTTGAACTGCACCGGCGCTTTGCCCCGTGTGCCAAGCAGCATATGTTCCGTGGCATTTCGCAGATATACCCCCAAGGTATAACGTGGCTTCACCCAGGTGAAGCAGCTACGCGGAACGAAATTCCATGCCTCCAATACATCGAAGCCGTGGCGCAGGGTGGCATTAGTGACCCAGAGCCAGCAGTGGGCGTTCTCCTCCGCCAAATCCGCGATGGGCATAGCCTTGATCTGATCAAGAGTCATCAGGTCGTAGTGGCGGATTGCGCCCAACTGACCCTTCTGCTGGATATTCCAAGGCGGATCCGCAAGTATCGTTTTATATTTGATTTGTTGTGGCATATTTCCTCCTATCGTTTTGGTTGTGCGCAAAGGCTCATTTTATATTGCTAATGGTTCCTTTTTTTGTTGTTCGCCCATTAAACCCCGTTGACAGTGAATGGTCAATATGGTGTAGAGCTTGCTTTTTGAGCGACCGGAAGGTTATATCCACCACTGTCAACGGGGGTCATCGCGTGTTGCTTATCTGCCATAAAACTCGGTAATGTAAAGTTTTAGAGCAGATTTTCGCAGATTAGTGAAATGTGCCGCTGGGGACGGCAAAGTCGCCGCCATGGAAGGTGCCGTCGGGAACGGCGAAGTCGCCCCCATGAAAAGTCCCGCTGGGGACGGCGAAGTCCCCGCCCGCGAACGTGCCTGCGGGAATGTGGTGGTAGCAGCGAATGGTGTTGTTGTTCATGATATACCTCTTTCTAAGCGTTTTAACGCTTTATGTCTTGTGGCGCATAAATTTAGTTGGCGTAAGGTATGACTTCGATGTGCTCGGTGGTGCCGCTGAGGGAAATATCGGTGACGTCTTTGTGTTCGCAGGCGAAGTCCGTGAGGGGTTTGCCCAGCAGGTCATCCATGGCGTATTGCGGCTCCCGCGCGCCGTTTTCCACGGTGAGGGTATCCACGACGGATTGAAGCAAGCCCGTGGAGATGCGCTTTACGCAAAGGCCATACTGCTCCGCTGTGAAGATAATTGTCCGCGCAAGGATTTTCACCTTATCCTGGTCGGTCAAAGCATCAAATAAAAGCACCTCTGTGAATCTTGCAACAATTTCGGGTAAAATCCCAGGCCGCCCGCCCATGGGCCGCATGAGCTGCTCCCGGCACTCCTTTGTAATCTCCGCTGCCGATTTGCGGTCGGGGTCGGACACGTGTAGGGGGAGGTTCGTCGTAAAGACAAGCACACAGCGCGCGACGTCAATTTCCCTTTTGCCTTCGATCTCTTTGAATGCCTGCATGCGCCCGTCGGACATCACCGACATGAGAACTGTCAAAAATTCGGGGTCAGCCTTCTCGATCTCATCAAACAGCAAAACGTGATAGGGGTTCTTCGCCACGGGAGACAGCAAAGGCGTGGAGTCATGTCCGATGTAGCCGGGCGGGGCGCCCAGGAGGTGGCTGATCGTGTGTTTTTCGCCCATCTGGTTGGCGTTGACGCAGATGTAGCCCCATTCCCGGCCGCCGTGCTCCGTGAGCAGCTTGGGCAGCAGCTGGGCGACGCTGGTCTTCCCGACGCCCGGAGGCCCCGCGATAAGAAGCGACAAAGGCCGGGCGGGGTTTTGCTTACCCACATGGTTGCCGACTCTGCCGACCAGGGTTTCGAGGCTGCGATCCTGCCCGAACACCTTATCTTTGAAGCTTGCCAGGGTTGCCTCCGTGTCCAGCTTGGGCGGCTCCGGTGGCTCCAGGGTAACCTCTGAAGTGTCCACGATATCATCCAGCCGGGGAGAAGAGGGCTGCGGCGGGGGTTCCGGAGACGCATTGGCAGGCGGTGCAGCCGGGCTTTGAGGACTGTCAATCAGAGCGTCAATAGGGGTAGACGGCGCAGGTGCGCCGCCATAGGCCCCCTTAATGTCCTGCAAGAATGCCGTGACCGCTTCGGCGTTGTTGCCGCGAAAGATACCGCTTTGGGCGAAGTCACGAAACGCCGCGTGCGCGCCGGAGTAC
This sequence comes from Oscillospiraceae bacterium, assembly GCA_031268095.1. Taxonomy (GTDB): domain Bacteria; phylum Bacillota; class Clostridia; order Oscillospirales; family Acutalibacteraceae; genus WRMQ01. The sequence continues at coordinate 9,372 of JAIRXU010000052.1, forward strand.
CGGAGGCCGGACTGGAGCAGCAGCAGGCGGACATCATCCTGCCAGTCGAAGGCGAGCTTGCTGATAGTCGGCTCACAGCCGGGCGGAAGAATAAACTCGTCGAAGCCGGTGCAGACGCTGTTGGCCTTGGCATACTGAAATGCCGCTTCCGCCTGGAGGATGACGTCGTCAATGCTAACTCTCATTCGCATTCACCTCCCAGAGGAATATCGCGGGAATCCATAACCGTGCCCTGCAGCAGGGATAAATCGCCGCAGCCATGGCAGTCGGGGCAGTCGGCTTCCGGCGT
>JAIRXU010000015.1 GCA_031268095.1 Oscillospiraceae bacterium
GAACTGCCGCGCGTCCGGGAGATCGTTGTCGCCTACCATGCGCTGGCGGAGCGCCTGGGGGTAAAAGCCGAGACGGCGCCGCCGCCTACAACCGCCGAACCCACCGCCGAGCCGACGACACCGCCAACGGCCACGCAGGTTCCAAGCACGGCGAATTTGACGACGACGAAAAAAACAAATACAATCACAGGGGAAATTAAGCTGGAAAAATACTTGGTATCGTTTACACCAATGGTGGTGGATTCATATAGCCTTCAGATTTTGGAAGAGGCGCATGTCAATGAAGCGGTGACCGGTGAGAATTGGTTCAAAGTATCCGCGAAAACGGTGGCGAAAGAGCTGGGCTGCGACTTAACTCCAACTAAGAAATCCCTCTATGGCGGACATGACGAGAAGTTCTATCAAGGGGATCGCGTAGAGGTTTCGGATTATGAGGGCAGGGCGGGCGTCGCCTGGACCAATCCGAACATTAGCGTATACGGCCTGAAAATCGGAGATACACTGGCGCAGGCCAACGCAGTCGCACAAAAAGTGTTTCGTGAAGATTTTGTGGAGTTTAGTGTGGAAGGCTTTCCGGATAACTTCTATGACATGGGCTGTTCCTTTCGTGTTGAGAGCTATGGATTCATGTCTCCGACGCTGGGTGTGACCATTCGGAACGGCAAAGTCGCTTGTATTTATGTATATCAAGAATACGGTGGCATAGTCTCTCTCTATTTTGGAATATAACAACCCCAAAGCCCTCCGGAAAACCCGGAGGGCTTTGGGGTCTGCCTATTGCGTGTCCTGCAACTCCCGGATATAGCTTAATGTCGCGGCCAAATCTTCCGGGCCATGGACCGGAGAAGCCTCGACGGACAGCCGCCCGGCGTAGCCGATCTCCCGCAGCGCGGTGAAGAAGGGCGCGTAGTCGTACCCGTCGCCGGGGAGGGGGTAGGTCCGTCCGCCGGGCCGCCCAATGTGGCAGTGCCAAAGCCGGTCTTTGGCCAGCAGGATGTCGCCAAAGTCCTCGCCGTTTTCTCCCATGTGGTACATGTCCGCGAGCACACCGACGCTGGAACTGTCCGCCGCCTCGGCCAGCAGCAGGCCCTCCCGCAGAGCGTTGACGGCATTGCACTCGTCATAGCACAGCGGTTCAATGGCGATGCGGACGCCATAGCTGGCAGCCATTTTTCCCGCCAGACGCAGGAAGGGGACCAGTCCCGTCCGCGCTTCTTCCTTGGACAGTTCCGCGGGCCGCCGCCGCGCGCCGGAGGAACCGAACACCACCACCTGCGTCCCCATCGCCTGGGCCCGCCGGAACCCCTGGCATAAGAAGGCGTTCAGTTCCGCACGGTCGTAGTTTCCCAGCAGCGGGAACCGTCCCGGGATGAAACAGTTCATCGCCTCCGCCCGCAGCCCGCCTTCTGTCAGGGCCTGGACTGCCGCGTCAAATTCCGCCTCGCTCCAGTCCGCCACGGAACTGAACCCCAGCTCGATGTAATCGCAGCCGGCGGCCTTTGCCCGCGCCGTCTCCGCCGCCGGCGCACATACGCCAAATGTCATGACCAAAACCTCCTGTTGTTTGTTGTCTTTGCGACTGTGATGTTGTGTTTTATGGTTCCGTCCGCTGGCGCGGCAAGGACGGCTGCGCTTCCCGGATCGCGGTTTCGCAGGGGCGGCAGAGGAAAACCGTTGGCGCGCAGGGGCGGACGGCCTCTGCGCAGCGCTCCGCCGCCGACCGATCCCGGAAAATGCCGAAGACCGTTGGCCCGGTGCCGCTCATTTGGCACAGCAGCGCGCCGTGCTCCCGCATGGCCGACTTGATCAGTACCCGGGCGGGACCGTCAATCACCTGTTCGAAGACGTTGCCGCAGTGGGTGAAGAGTCTGTCCCAGTTCCGGTGCAGCGCCAAGTGCGTTGCCGCTGTCCAGTCCGGGTGACGCAGCGCCGGGAAGCGGCCGTCGATTTGCGCATAGGCCTCCCGGGTAGAGACATCGCAGGCGGGTTTCGCCAAAAGAATGGTGAATTCCGCCGGAAGGCTTGGCAGGGGAGCCAGGACACTGCCAATATCTAACGCCAGGCAAAGCCCCCCCGTCAGACAGAACGGCACGTCCGCGCCGACCGCCGCGCCTGCCTCTCGAAGAGAAAGCTCCGTGTCCTGATGCCGGATTTCCGGGGAAAAGAGCGTACGCATCCCCGCGAGGACCGCTGCGCCGTCCGCGCTCCCGCCAGCCAAGCCCGCCGCCGCCGGGATCCGCTTTTCAATACAGATTTCCAATCCTTCGCGTTCCCAGAACCCCGCCGGCAGGAAGCGCGTGGCGAAGATTTCCGCCGCCTTCCAGGCGATGTTCCGGTGGTCCAGGGGCAGTCCTGGCCGGTCGCAGTGCAGGACAATACCGGGCCGATCGGCGCGGCGGAGCGTCACGGTATCGCAGAGGTCTACCGACTGCATCAGCATAGCGACGCCGTGGTAACCGTCCGGCAGCTGCCCGACGACGTCCAGCAGCAGGTTGATTTTCGCCGCCGCGAGCAGAGTGACCGATGGCATGGAATCCCCCCTTTAAGGTTGAGATGGTTTTCCGCAAATTGATTTGTCGCGGAGGGAACGGGATGGCACGGTCCTTCTTCACCGCGCTAACTGCCTTTAACTGTCCAGCTTCGTCTGCCCCGCGTCCTCCGCGGTTGGAAGAACCCCGGCGGCAGGGAGATTCTTCGTGCGGTAGCGGGCGGGGGCTTCGAACTCCCCGTCCCGGTAGGGCCGCAGGAACTGGACGGTGTGGGCTTTGCGCAAGGTCATCACCGCGACGCCCTGGGAGTCCTTGGTGGATTTGGGCGCGACGGCTCCGGTATGGAAAAGCAACAGCCGTCCGGAGCTTGAGCCAATGACGAAGTCGCCGTCCTCCGCCAGGAAGGCCGCTGCCGCCAGCGGGGACTTGTCGGCGTAGGCCTTGATCAGTTTGCGGCGGTTGGTCTTCGTTTGGTAGGCGCTGAGTTCCACCTTGGCCAGTTTTCCGTTCTCGAAGGCGAAGAGCAGGTAACCGGCGTAGTCCTTCGTGCTGACCAGGATCATCGGGACTTCGCCGTCGTCCATTTCCAGCCGGGCGGGGATGTAGTCCCCCAGAGTGCTGGCTTTGCCGTCCTCGAAGTCGGCGGCGCTGGCCTTATAGACCTGGCAGCGGTTGGTGAAGAAAAGCAGGTCGCAGACGTTGTCCGCCTCAATGGCCTGGACAACGGCGTCGTCTTCCTTGCATTTTTGTTCCGCATTCATCCGCAGGGAAGCGGGGGTGATTTTCTTGAAGTACCCCTGCCGTGTCAGGAAGAGCGTCACCGGGTAAGCGGCGGCGGGAGCTTCCTCTTCGGCTTCGGGCAGCTCCGCCGCGTAGATAATCTCGCTGCGCCGGTCCCTGCCGTATTTCTTGCTGACGCTCGCCAGTTCGTCGGTCATGATTTTTAATACCCGGCGCTTGGAGCCGACGACGTCTTCCATGTCCGCAATGTCCTGTATCAGCTGTTCGATGTCCGCCGTGCGCTTGAGGATATATTCCCGGTTGAGGTGACGCAGCCGGATTTCCGCGACGTAGTCCGCCTGCAGCTGATCAATTCCGAAAGCAATCATCAGATTCGGGACGACTTCGCTCTCTTCTTCTGTTTCCCGGATCACCCGGATGGCCTTGTCGATGTCCAGCAAGATTTTTGCCAGGCCCTGGAGCAAATGAAGCCGTTCTTTCGCCCTGTTCAGGTCGAAGAAGACCCGGCGGCGAATGCAATCCGTGCGGAAAGCGATCCACTCCAGCAGCAGCTCCCGTACCCCCAGCACCCGGGGTGTTCCGGCGATCAATACGTTGAAATTGCAGGCGAAGCTGTCTTCCAGCGTCGTCGCGCGGAACAGGCGGGGCATCAGCTTCTCCGGATCCGTGCCCCGCTTGAGGTCGATGGTGATCTTCAGACCCGACTTGTCTGTTTCGTCCCGGATGTCGCTGATTTCCCGGATGGTTCCCGTCTTGACGCGCTCGACAACCTTGTCGATGATGGCTTCGGCGGTGGTGGTGGGTGGTATTTTATGGATATCGATGCAGTTGTTCTCTTTGTCATAGGTATATTTCGCCCGGACGCGAAAACTGCCCCGCCCTGTCGCGTAAATCGAGCGGAAGAGATCCCGGTCATAAAGAATCTGTCCGCCGCCGATGAAGTCCGGGGCCAGCAGGGTGTCTTCCATGGGATGATTCTCATCTTTTGCCAAAGCGATGGCGGTGTCGCAGATTTCCCGCAGATTAAACGAGCAGATGGAACTTGCCATGCCGACGGCAATTCCGCTGTTGAGGTTGACCAAAATCGACGGAAAGCCCACCGGCAGTAAGGTCGGTTCCCGCATGGTGCTGTCGTAATTGTCCACAAAATCGACGGTATCCTTGTCAATGTCCCGGAAGAGCTCCGCGCTGATTCCCTCGAGTTTTGCTTCCGTGTACCGCGACGCGGCCCAGGCCATGTCCCGGGAATAAGATTTCCCGAAGTTTCCCTTCGAATCCACAAATGGGTGCAGCAGCGCTTCGTATCCCCGCGAGAGCCGCACCATCGTTTCATAAATCGCGGCGTCGCCATGGGGGTTGAGTTGCATGGTTCGCCCGACGATGTTGGCCGACTTGGACCGGGGCCCGGTCAGCAGGCCCATCTTATACATCGTATAGAGGATTTTCCGGTGGGACGGCTTGAATCCGTCGATTTCCGGAATGGCCCGGGAGAGGATCACGCTCATCGCGTAGGGCATGAAATTTTGCTCCATGGTCTCGGTCACAGGCTGACGCACGACCTCTCCGGCCCCGAGAATGTGGGCGTTCTGGGCGGCGGGGTCGGCGCCGGATTCGCGCCTGCGGGGCTTTTTGGAACTGCTGGGAGCCTTGGGCATGGAAGATTCTCCTTGATCATTTGATAATAGAAAACAGAAACAAAGATGCGCGTCAGACTGCCGGATTGTCCTGACGGAGGACAACGATCCCTACCTCCGGGCGCGAGAATAGCCGGAAATGGAAGCCGCTCGTGCCCAAGCCACGGTTGACAATCATCGTGACGCCGTCCTGGACGAAGCGTCCGGCGGCGCAGGGCGGGAACCAGAGCCCCCCGGGGCCGATGACGGCCTTGCCGCCCGGCAGCGCGATCTGCCCGCCGTGCATGTGTCCACAGAGAATCAGCGCGCCGGGATCCTCCTGTCCGCTGGCGCAGCGCTCCGCCAGCCGGGGAAAGAGCATCGGGTCGTGGCAGAGCAGAATGTCGGCATCTTCCCAAGCGAGCGCCGCCGGCCGGGTGGGATCGAGGGGCGCGAAGGAATCCGGATCATTGCCCCAATCCAATCCCGCCAGCGTCATGGTCCCGCCGCCGCGCGTCAGGGTGACGTAACTGTCATTCAGGACCGTCACGCCGCTTTCCGCGAACAGCGCCAGCATGCTGTCGTAAAGCGGGGTTTCGCGGTCGTGATTGCCGTTGATGAAATACACCGGAGCCAGACCGGAAATCCCGTTCAGCAGCTCCCGCAGGAACCCGAGGTTCGCGCTGTGCAGGTCGAGGAAGTCGCCCGTCAGGGCAATCAGATCAGGCCTTGCGGCCCGGACGGCGTCGGTTAGCCGGTTCTGCTCTTTGCCAAAGCGAGCGTTATGCAGATCGCTCAGTTGGACGATCCGGAAGCCGTCAAACGCTGCAGGGACCCGCGGGGAGGTCCAGACAGCGGTCGTCGTATCGAGGGATTTGGTTTCATAAACGGTGAACAGGCTTCCCCCCGCGAGGATGGCCGCCGCCGCGATGCTCCAAGTCATGCGCCGTTTTCGTTTCATGCACTGCCCCTTTGCGATGTTTTTGTGTCATTATTTTATGCGTCGTAGTCGTCCAGGAAGCTGTGCTTTTCGCCTCGGTAAGCGTAGCCAAGCACCGTGTCCAGCCGGACGTTATGCATGCTTTGGAAGATGCACTTTTCGACGTTGGGGTGATTCCGTTTCAGCTGACGGATCAGACGCTTGACCTCCTGCCGTTTGGAGCCGCCGGTTTCGTCCTCGCTTTCGCCGCTGGGGCTGCATTCAGGGCAGTTTTCAGTCAGCGGGCAGCCGCACTGGATGAATTCCAGCTGGTGGGAACGCATCCAGGCGCGGACGTCGTCTTCATGGACGCAGTAAAGCGGCCGGATCAGTTCCATGCCGACGAAATTTTGGCTGTGCAGCTTCGGCGGCATGGTTTGGATCTGTGCGCCGTAGAGCATCCCCATCAGGGAAGTCTCCACCACGTCGCTGAAGTGATGAGCCAGGGCGATCTTATTGCAGCCCAGTTCCTGGGCCTTCTTATAAAGATGCCCCCGCCGCATCCGGGCGCAGAGATAACAGGGAGATCCGTCTACTTTCTGCACAACTGTAAAAATTTCGGAGGAGAAAATCGTCAGCGGCAAATCCAGCAATGCGGCGTTTTTCTCGATTTTTTGCCGGTTTTCGGGCCGGTAGCCGGGATCCATACAGATCATTTTCAGCTCGAAAGGGACGTCGCTGTGCCGCTGGAGCATTTGCAGGAGTTTCGCCAGCAGCATGGAGTCCTTCCCGCCGGAGACGCAGGCGGCAATCCGGTCCCCTGACTGGATCAACTGATACTGCTGGATCGCGCCGACGAAAGGATTCCAGATCGTCTTGAGATATTTCTTTTGGATGCTCCGTTCGATGCGCTGCACCGGCGTCATGTCTTCCGGCCGCATGGCTTGCCCTCCTTTTGTTCCGTCAGGCTTCGCTGAAGAACAGTTGATATGCGCGCGGCAAAAGATCCCGGACGGCGGCACAGCCCTTCTTATGGCTTCTTTTTCGCCGGCAAGAAGTGCACCCGGGCCTTTTCGTTGTCGTAGTTCGTGAGATGCTTGAAAATGACCGTTGCGGCAACCAGCAACGCACCCAGCGGCGCGGAGCGCGGCGCCGGCAAAACAAAGCAGAGCAGCGCGAAGACAAAAACACTGATAATCATCCGCAGGGAATCCGGTTTGACGACAATCACGAGGCTGAACAAGGCCATTGCACCCAGAAAATACAGCACCACCGGTTCCCGCGCGCCAGAGACCGCAAGGAAAACCCCGCAGCTGGCGGCAATGGCCTTCCCGCCCTTTCCTTTGAGCATCGGCGAGAACGCGTGCCCTAGCACAGGCGCGGCGATCACGAAAGCGAAAGGCAGCGCATCCATCCCCAGGACCCGCCGGGCGATGTATACCGGCAGCGCGGCCTTGGCAACATCCAGCACCAGGCAGAGCAGCCCCGGCGCCGTCCCTACGCAGCGCATGACGTTGGTCATACCGGGGTTGTGGTCCGGTCCCTGCTCGATGATATCCACTTTGAACACCCATTTGGCCAGCAGGAAACTGAACATAATTGATCCGGAGAAAAATCCGGCCAATGAAAAGAGAAAGTACGCGACCATGACGACACCCCCAATACAAAATAAACTCCCGTCAGTATTGTAGCTGTCTGTCGCGAAAATGTCAATGGGTTTTGTAAAAATTATCGGAAACAGGCCAAAAATCAGGGAAGGGTTTCCCGCCGACGAGCGGTCCCGTTCGCCAGCGCCTTGACGACTTCCCCCGCCAGAATCAGCCCCGCTACGGAGGGGACAAAGGCCGCGCTGCCGGGAACCTGCCGGCGGATGGTGCAGTTGCGCTTGGTGTTTGGCGGGCAGACGCAGTGGTATTTGCAGCTGTTGGCCGGGTCCTCGGCGGGCGTCATGGGCGGTTCCGGGGAGTACACTACCCGCAGCGCCGGGATCCCCCGGCGGCGCAGTTCCTGCCGCATGACCTTCGCCAAGGGACAGACGGAGGTTTCATAGATATCGGCTACCCGGAACCGGGTGGGGTCCAATTTATTTCCCGCGCCCATGCAGGAGATGACCGGTGTTTCCGTTTGATGGCAAAGCTCGATCAGCAGCAGTTTGGCGCTGACGGTGTCGATGGCGTCTACAACATAGTCGTAGCGAGAAAAATCGAACTGCGGGGCGGTGGCGTCGTCGAAAAAGCAGGGGTGGCAGGTGACCGCGCAGCGGGGGTCAATGTCTCGGATCCGGTCCCGCATGACCTCCACTTTGGACTTGCCGACGGTAGAGCGCAGGGCGATTAGCTGCCGGTTGAGATTGGTCAGGCAGACGACGTCGTCATCCACCAGGTCGATGGCTCCGACGCCGCTGCGGGCGAAGGCTTCAGCCGTGAAGGAACCGACGCCGCCAATGCCGAACACAATGACCCGCGCCGCCGCCAGCCGGTCAAGACCGTCCCGGCCCAGCAACAGTTCCGTGCGGGAATATTGATTGAGCATGCCCTGTTTTCTTCCCTTCTTTGTGATTGTTATTTCGCCTGAAGGCAAAACGGATTCCCTGCTGCCTCTGTCAAAAAAGAACCGCCCCTCCGGACGGTTCTGATGCTGCGCGGAAACAGTTAGCCAACCTTTGCCGGATTGACCCGGATGCCGGGGCCCATGGTGGAGGCCACGACGCAAGAGCGGACATACTGGCCCTTGGCGGCGGCAGGCTTTGCTTTAATGATCGCGTCCAACAGCGTGTTGAAGTTCTCCTGGAGCTTTTCCACGCCGAAAGACACCTTGCCAATGGGGCAGTGAATGATGTTGGTTTTATCCAGCCGATATTCGATCTTACCGGCCTTGGCTTCCTGAACGGCTTGGGCCACATTGGGCGTGACGGTACCGGCCTTGGGGCTGGGCATCAACCCGCGCGGGCCGAGGATTTTACCCAAGCGGCCCACCAAACCCATCATGTTGGGCGCGGCAATGGCCACGTCGAACTCCATAAACCCTTCGCCCTGGATCCGGGCGACCAAGTCTTCGGCGCCGACGACTTCCGCTCCGGCGGCCTCGGCGGCCTTGGCATCATCACCTTTGGCGAAGACGGCCACCCGCACGGAACGGCCCGTGCCGTTGGGCAGAACCACCGCGCCGCGCACCTGCTGGTCCGCATGGCGGGAATCGACGCCCAGCCGGACATGCACTTCCACGGTTTCGTCAAATTTAGCTTTGGCCGTTTGAATCGCGGCGGCCAGTGCCTCATCAGTTTCATAGAGCTTCGCGCGGTCAACGAGCTTTGCGCTCTCGACATATTTCTTTCCGTGTTTCATTGCGTACCTTCCCTCCTTATTCCTTCACCGTCACGCCCATGCTCCGCGCGGTCCCGGCGATCATGCGCATGGCGCTTTCGACCGAGGCGGCGTTGAGGTCAGGCATCTTCTGCTCTGCGATCTGACGGATCTGCTCTTGGGTGATCGACGCGACCTTCGTCTTGTTCGGAACGCCGGAGCCGCTCTCAATGCCGCAGGCCTTTTTGACCAGAACAGCGGCGGGGGGCGTTTTGGTGACGAAGGAGAAGGTACGGTCCGCGTAGACGGTGATGACCACCGGGATGATCAGGCCGATGTCATTCTTCGTGCGCTCGTTGAATTCCTTCGTGAAGGCCATAATGTTGACGCCGTGCTGGCCCAGGGCGGGGCCGACAGGCGGCGCGGGGGTAGCCTTCCCGGCGGGGATTTGCAGCTTAACAAAGCCGACGACTTTTTGTGCCATAAACTTCATTTACCTCCCAAAAATTGTGGTATATGGCGGCGGGGAATGCCCCGCCTCCCACTCGCCGGGCCGCCCGGCAGGGACTGAAACCGAACCGGCTGATCAAAACTCAGTCGATCGGCTCCACCAGATCCATATCCAGTTCGGCAGTGGTTTCCTTGCCGAACATAGACACGGCAACCTTGACCAGATTTTGCTCGGGGAGAATTTCCGCAACGCGGCCCGTGAATCCCTCAAACAGCGGATCCACGATGCTGACCAGATCGCCGACGGTGTAACCAACCTCGACCCTGCGCACTTCGACGCCCAGAGCGACGACTTCGCTTTCTTCCAGCGGCGCGGGCTTGCTTTCCGGACCGACGAAACCGGTAACACCCCGGATGTTGCGCACAACAAACCACGCCTCGTCGCTGATGACGGGGTGGCCGTCGCCGTCGTTTTCCACCGCCATCTTCACCAGAACGTAGCCGGGATACAGCTTGCGCTCAACGGCTTTCCGCTTGCCGTTTTCCTGGACTTCCTCCACGGTCTCGGTAGGAATGGTGACTTCCAGGATTTCTTCCTGCATGCCGCGGTTTTCGACAACCTTGGCGATATTGGCTGCGACTTTATTTTCGTAGCCGGAATAGGTGTGGATGACATACCAGCGAGCAGTTCGTTCCATGGAGATCCTCCCAAAAATGCGCTGATTATTCCGTAACAGGCTGAGTAGCGGATACCGCTTCGGACGGCGCTGCGGTGCTGGGAGCCTGCGTCGGCGCCTGGGTCGGGGTTTCCTCCGCCTTGGTGGGCGGCAGCACGTCCGTGACGGCGTACTTGTTGGCCAGCGCCTTCAGCCCGCGGATTCCCTGGGTCAGGCCAATGTCCACGACCCAGACCATGATCCCGATAAACAAAACCGTCAGCAATACGATGCCTGTGTTCTTCATAACGGTCTTGAAATCCGGCCAGACGATCTTTTTACATTCGCCGCGGAAATCCTTCCAGAACTTCACGAATGCCTTTCCGCCGCGCTGAAACGCGCCGGGGCCTTCTTTTCGTTCCTTTTTGGGAGCTCCGCCGTCGGCCTTCTCCGCCTTGGCTACCTTCTTGGCGGCCTCGGACTCTTCTCGTTTTGCCATTGACTGATCCTCCCTTACTTGGTTTCGCGGTGGACGGTGTGCTTGCGGCAGAACCGGCAGTACTTTTTCAGCTCCAGCCGGTCCGGCGTGTTCTTCTTGTCTTTCATCTTGTTGTAGTTGCGCTGCTTGCATTCCGTGCAGGCCAAGGTGATTTTGACGCGCATAACGGCACCTCCTATGATTGGATAGATTCAGCCGGGCAAGCCCCGGCCGTTGCCTCCCTCCCGGAACAGGGACAAACAGGGGTACAAAAAAAGAGCCCTCTTCCAGAGGTAATAACATTGTACCATGCCTCTGCCAGATTGTCAAGCCCTTTTCTTGATGTTTGGGAGGGTTTTTTTATCAGAAAGACCGGGAAACGCGGCCGACGGCGCCCTGCGCTCCGATTATCCGATCGGGATTCCCATCGGTTCACGGCCCTGGTAGAGCGTGATTTCCCCAAAACCGCAGCGCTTGGCCAGCGCCATTCCTTCTTCCAGCCCCGCGCCCAGGTGCTCGGCGTAGTGGGCGTCGGAGCCAACGGTCACGTGCCGGCCGCCCAAATCCCGGAAGCGGCGGACAAAATATTCGTCAGGCAATGTCCTTCCCAGTTTTTGGCGCAGGCCAGAAGTATTTATCTCCAATGCCAGGCCATTCCGCGCGGCGGCCAGCAGCACCGCGTCGATTTGCGCCGCGTAGTCCGTGAGATCGACTGCCCGCCCGTGCTCCCCGACGATGTATCGCAGCGGGTACGTCAGGTGGGCCAGAACGTCGAATTTTCCCCACTGGGCCAAAAGCAGCAGTTCGTCGAAGTACTCCCGCAGCAGCGCGGAAATTTTTTCGTCGCCGTATGTTTCATACGGAAGAAACCAAAAATCTTTTTGGCCGCGTAAATTATGAATGGAGCCGATAATAATATCATAGGAATACGTTTGGATGAGCGCTTCCGCCTCCGGCTGATTGAACGTCGGCTCTCCCAGCTCCACCCCCGCGCAGACAATCAGTTTTCCGCGGAAGGCGGACCGGGCCTTGACGGTTTCGAAATAGGACTGCCGTGCCGTGCGGTCAAAATTCTGCTCCCGGAAGACGTCCATTTCCACATGGTCGGTGAACGCCACCGCCCGCAGACCCTGTTCCACCGCCGTTTCGCACAGCAGCATGGCGGAATGGTGCCCGTCAAAGGAATTGTCGGTGTGGGTATGAAGATCCATGCGGTTTTTGACGGTCAAAGACAAGAAAAGCGCCTCCCTTTTTCATTTCTTTCATTATATCACAACGCGCCGCCGGGATCAAGACTTGACAAATGAGCAAAAATCAAGTATAATTAATCATATCTGTGGATTTTCGCCGGGAAATCCTCTGTTTGGGAAAGCGGGAAGCGCTGACTTCCCCAGCGATAGATGCTGTTCCGAATACATGACCATGCGTCCTCCGCGCGGGGTGAAAGGCCCCCAGAGAGGTAGAAAAGGAGTTAAGAAACGAATGCAGGAAAAGCAACCAAAAAAAGAAATTCTGGATGCGTCCGTCCGGGGCAAACGGCCCTACGCACCGTCCAGGCAGGGCAGCCACGGCCCGCAGCAGACGCGGACCCAGGCGGCGATGTACCCATCCAAGGGGGGAGAGCGGAAAAAAGAAGCGCCCCATCCGGATCCCGCCCCCCTGGCCCCAGCCGCCGCACCGCAGAGTTCGCCAAGGCGGCGGGGCCGCCAGCCAAAGAACAGCCCCCCGCCGGTTCCCGGCGCAGCGGGGACCGCGCTTTCGTCCGCCGCGGAGAGCCCGTCTCCCGCGCCGGCCGCCAAACAGAGCGCCGCCAAGCGGAGCCGCCCGCACAAGCAGCAACAGGATCCTGTCCGGCTGACGTTCCTGGGTGGCCTGAACGAGGTCGGCAAAAATATTACCATGTATGAATACCGCGGCGAACGGATTTTGGTGGATTGCGGTTTAGCTTTCCCGGACCAGGAGATGCCGGGGGTCGATTTGGTGATTCCGGATTTCACGTATCTCGAAAGCACCCGGGAAAGCATCCTGGGCATTGTTATCACCCACGGGCACGAAGATCACATCGGCGCGCTTCCTTATCTGCTCAAACAGATGAATATCCCGATCTATTCGGCAAAGCTGACGCTGGGGCTGATCAAGGGCAAACTGCGGGAACACCGGCTGCTGGAAAAAGCGAAGCTCATTGAGATCAAGCCGGGCGACACCATCAGCCTGGGCGGCTTCCAAGTGGAAGCCATCCATGTCAACCATTCCATCCCCGACGCCCTGGCCCTGGCCATCACCTGCGGCGCGGGAACCATCTTCCAGACGGGGGATTTCAAGATCGACACAACGCCCATTGACGGCGGGATCATCGACATTGCCCGGATCGCGCAAATCGGCCAGAGGGGCGTTCTGGCGATGCTGTCGGATTCCACCAACGCGGAGCGGCCGGGCTACACCGAAAGCGAGCGCAAGGTTGGCGAATCGTTCGAAAACCTCTTCCGCAAGGCGGGCAACCGCCGCATCCTGGTGGCGACGTTTTCCTCCAATGTTCACCGGGTCCAGCAAATCATTGATGTGGCCGAGCAGCTGGGGCGCAAGGTCGCGCTGCTGGGGCGGAGTCTGGAGAATGTTTTCGCCGTCGGGACGGAGCTGGGATACCTGAAGGTCCCGGAGGGCTTGGTGGTGCCGATAGACCTGATCCAGAACTATTTGCCGGAGCAGATGGTGATCATTACCACCGGCAGCCAGGGCGAGCCGATGTCCGCCCTGACCCGCATGGCCTTTTCTGACCACCGCAAGGTGGAGATCGGCCCGCAGGACTGCGTCATTATTTCCGCGACGCCGATCCCGGGCAACGAAAAAACGGTGGGCAGAGTAATCAACGAGCTGCTGAAGCTGGGCGCGGCGGTTGTCTATGAAAAAATGTATGACGTTCACGTTTCCGGCCACGCCTGCCAGGAGGAACTCAAGCTGATGCTGGGCCTGGTCCAGCCGAAGTACTTTCTGCCGGTGCACGGGGAGCAAAAGCACCTGACAAAGCACGCGGGCCTGGCCCAGAGCATGGGCATGGACCCGGACAATATCCTCATTGCAGACAACGGGATCCAGGTAGAGCTGTCGCCGGATGAAATGAAGGTAGGCGATCCCGTCCCCGCCGGCCCCGTTTTTGTGGACGGTTACGGGGTGGGCGACGTCGGCAACGCGGTGCTGCGGGACCGCAAGCATCTGGCGCAGGATGGCATTATCATCGTTGCCGTCGCGGTGGACCGGGAGACGGGGCAGATGATTTCCGGCCCGGATGTGGTTTCTCGGGGTTTCGTTTACGTCAAGGAATCCGAAGGCCTGATTCAAGAGGCGCGGAATCTGGCGGCTTCGGTGGTGCAGGACAGCGCCGGCCGCAACCGCCGGGACTGGAATGCCCTGCGCGGCAAACTGCGGGACGAAATTTCCCGCCTGATGTATGAACGCACCAAGCGCAGCCCGATCGTGCTGCCGATTCTGATGGAGTGATGCTGCCGGCGCCGCTGACCGGATCCGGAAAGGAGGATTCCTCTTGGCAAACTGGTTTTTTGCGCTGAGTGCGCTGGCGGCGCTGCTGCTGGCGGGGGTGGTGGTGCTGGCGCTGCTGCTGGCGCGCACCCGGCGGCGCGGAGAAGATGCCGTTCAGCCGTTCGGCCAGGAATCCCTCCAGGAATCGCTGGCGGCGCTGCGGGCGGAGCTGGTCGGGACCCGGCCCTGCGTATTGCAAATCGCGCTGGACGGGGCGGACGAACTGCGGCAGACGCTACGGGAAAGCGCCCGGGTGGAGCTGCTGGCTGGGGTGGAAGGTCTGCTGGAAGAGTGGGCCGCCTCCCTGGACGGGCTGCTGGCCAAACTGGATGAGGACCGCTTCCTCCTGCTGGCCTATACGTCTGCGCTGGAATTGATGATCGCGGAAAAATTCCCGATTCTGGACGCTGTGCGGGGCTACCGCTACCGGGACCGGCGGGAGGTCGTGACCATCTCCGTTGGCGTTGGGCAGGGCGGAAGCTTTGCCGAAGCGGAGGCCAACAGCCGCCAGGCCCTGGACATGGCCCTGGGCCGCGGCGGCGATCAGGCGGCGGTGAAACATCCGGATCTGAGTTACGCCTTCTTTGGCGGGGTGTCCCAGCAGGTGGAAAAGACCGGAAAAGTGCAGGTCCGCACCATGGCAATGGCGTTCGCGGAGCTGATGCGGGGCAGCGACCGGGTGTATGTCATGGGGCACCGCAATTCCGACCTGGACTGCTTGGGGGCCGCCGCGGGGGTTTGCGCCCTGGCCCGGGCCCAGGGAAAGCCCGCCTATATTGTCCTGGATCCGGCGCGGACCATGGCCGGGCGAATGATGGAGCGGCTGAGGGAAGAACAGTCCGCCCGCTTCCTCACCCCCCGCCAGGCACAAAACGACCTGAGCGCCCGGACGCTGCTGATTTTGGTGGACACCCACATTGCCGAGCGGCTGGAATCCCCCGCCCTCTGCGAGCAGGCGCGGCAGCTGGCCATCATCGACCACCACCGCCGGGCGGTGAATTACATCCAAAACGCCGTGGTATTTTACCATGACCCCGGTGTTTCCTCCGCCTCCGAGCTGGTGACGGAGCTGATCCAGTATACCACGCCGGCGCCGCAGCTGAGCCCGACGGAAGCGGACGCACTGCTGGCGGGGATTCATCTGGATACCCGGGGATTTGTGCTGCACGCCGGGGCGGCCGCTTTCACCGCAGCCGCCTTCCTGCGCGGCCAGGGGGCCGATACCGTTCGGGTCCGCAAGCTCTTCGCGGGCGGGCAGGAAGATTACCGCCGCCGGATGGAGATTGTCTCCGGCGCGGAGATTGCCGGGCGCTGCGCCGTCAGCGCGGTGCGGGGGGAGGGGGCCGAGGATCCCAACCGTCTGCGCCTGCTTTGTTCCCAGGCGGCGGATGAGCTGCTGAATCTGGAAGGGGTGGACGCGGCGTTTGTGCTTTTTGAGGACGGCGGGCAGATTCATGTTTCCGCCCGGTCGCTGGGGGCAGTCAATGTCCAGGTGCTCATGGAGCGGCTGGGTGGTGGCGGGCATCAAACCATGGCGGCCGCGCAACTGGACGGGGCGCAGGAGACGCTGGATAGCGCGGAAGCGAAAATTTGGACCGTCCTGGAAGAGCGGTAAAATGCCGGGACAACGCGTCCCTCAGAAAATAGAATGGAAATTGCCAGTAAGCCAGAGGAGTAATGGAATAATATAAGTGTTACATAGGAGGCCGCAGCATGAAAATCATTTTGCAGCAGGATGTCAAAGCTCTGGGGAAGAAGGGGGAGCTGGTGAGTGTTTCGGACGGTTATGCGCGGAATTTTCTGTTTCCCCGCAAGCTCGCCGCCGAAGCCAGCGCCCAGGCCCTCAACGAACTGAAAAACCGCGAGAACGCCAAACAGCACAAGATGGAGACGGAGCTGGCAGCAGCGAAAGAAGCCGCCGCCCAGCTCGAAGGCAAAACCGTCCGTATCCACGCCCGGGCCGGATCCCAGGGCAGGCTGTTCGGTTCGGTGACGGCCAAGGAAGTGGCGGAAGAAATTGCCCGGGAGCTGGGCGTCGAGACCGACCGGCGGAAGATCACCATGGAGGACATCAAAACCTTCGGGACTTTTCCGGCGGAAATCCGGTTCCACGCGGGGGTTGCCGCGAACTTCTACGTATTGGTAGGCGAATAGGAGGCGGCGGGGTTGGCGGAACCGACGCGAACGGGACGGGAAGCTTTCCCGCTGCCGGGGCTGGACCAAGTGAATATGCCGTTCAGCATGGATGCGGAGCAGGCCGTGCTGGGCTCTGTATTAATTGATCCGCCGTGCCTGGCCGGTGTGCAGGTGATCCTGCGGGCGGAGCATTTCTATCTGCCGCAGCACCAGGCCATCTTCGGCGCAATGACGGAGCTGGACGCGCTGGGGGGGAAAATTGATCCCTTGGTGGTGCTGGACAGGCTCAAGCGGGACGACGTTTACGACGAAGCCGCGGGGCGGCAGTACTTATTACAGCTGGCACAGTCGGTGCCTTCCACCGCCAACGTCGAGGCCTACGCCAAAATTGTCCGGGAAAAATTCTATATCCGCAGTCTGATTTCGGTGTCGCAGGAGATCATCGCCGCCGCCAGCGACGAAAGTGAAAGCGCGGACGTCCTGCTGGACGCGGCGGAGCAGAGTATTTACGACATCCGGCAGGGCCGCATGACCGCCGGTCCCTCCCGGCTGCGGGACATTATTGTCAATAACGTATACGACACCCTGGCCAAGCTGCATTCCAAAGACAAAGACCTCTATAAAGGATTGTCCACGGGATTCCAGGAACTGGATGATGTGCTGACAGGGCTGAACCGCTCGGACCTGATCCTCATCGGTGCGCGCCCTGCCGTCGGCAAAACCAGCGTTGCGCTGAATCTGGCCAAAAATGTTGCCTGGCACGGCAAACGGGTGCTGTTTTTTTCGCTGGAAATGACCAAAGAACAGCTGGCCCAGCGGGTGCTTTCGATGGAATCCCGGCTGCCCAGCTGGAAAATGCGCACAGGAGAATTCACCAACGAGGAATTTGCCCTGCTCGGCGAGGCGACGGCCCGGCTGAGCGGGCTGGAACTTTACTTTGATGATACGTCCAGCATCACTGTCGCGGAACTCAAGGCCCGCACCAGGCGGCTGAAGGAGGTGGACTGCGTGTTCATCGACTATCTGGGGCTGATCCAGGGCGGCAAACGCACGGAAAACCGGGTGCAAGAGGTGTCAGAAATCACCCGGAACCTCAAGATGATGTCCAAGGACCTCAACATTCCGGTGGTCTGCTGCGCCCAGCTTTCCCGCGCGACGGAGGGCCGGGGGAAAGCCCACCGGCCTCAGCTTTCGGACTTGCGGGAGTCCGGCTCCATTGAGCAAGACGCGGACATTGTGCTGATGCTTTACCGGGAAGATTACTATAAGCAGGAGCAGGAGGACGGCGAAGCGGAGATGCCAGAGTCGGATGAAATGGAAATCATCGTCGCGAAAAACCGTCACGGCAGGACCGAGACCGTCAAATTCCTTTGGGACGGCGAACACACGCTGCTGCTGCCCAAGGAGGAGCGCTATGGCTGAGGGACTGGCGGAGAAAGCGGCGGAGACGATCCGGGAATGGGGATTGCTGCGCGGAGGCGAGACAGTAACCGTCGGCTGCTCCGGCGGAGCGGATTCCGTCGCGCTGCTGGATGTGTTGCTGACGCTGCGGGCGGGATTCGGGCTGACCGTCCGGTGCGCGCACCTCAACCACTGCCTGCGGCGCGAGGCCTCCGACGGGGACGAAGCGTTCGTCCGCGAGCTCTGCGCGGCGCGGAAAGTGCCGCTGGCTGTCCGCCGGGTAGACGTTGCCGCCCTGGCGCGGGAGCGGAGCGTTGGGCTGGAAGAGGCCGGCCGGCTGGCCCGGTACGATTTCTTTGCGGATTTGACGGAGGGCAGCGCGGGGGAGGAAATCGCCCGGGAGCATTTGATCGCCCTTGCTCATACGCTGACGGACCGTCTGGAAACGCAGCTGCTGAACCTGACGCGGGGCGCTGCGCTGCGGGGATTGTGTTCCATTCCCCGTCGGCGGGGGAACATCATCCGGCCGCTGCTGGATTGTACGCGCGCGGAGACGGAGGCCCACTGCGCGGCACGGGGCCTTTTCTACCGAACCGACGAGAGCAATGCGGACCCCCGGTTCCGGCGCAACGCTGTCCGGCTGGAGATCCTGCCGCAGCTGCGGCGCTGGAATTCCGCGCTGGAGGAGGGCGCCGCCCGGACCTTCCGGGCGCTGGAGCGGGACGAAGCGTACCTGACCGCCCAGGCGGAAGCGCTTCTCCGGCAAGCGGCGCGGGACGGCGGATGGGATACGGACGCGCTTTTGGCGGCGCCGGAGGTCCTGCGGACGCGGGCGCTGCGCAGGCTGCTGGAAGATGCGGGCGTCCCCGTAACCTTTGCGCTGCTTGAGACGAGCGCGGCTTTTTTGGCGGCGGCCGGGACAAGAACGCTCTCCGGCGGCGCGAAGCTGACGGTCCGGCAAGGCGTTCTGCGGGTAGTGCGCCGGCTTCCGGCACAGCGCGGAACAGAGGCTTTCCCGGTGGGCTGGGAAGCGGAAGCAGTTCCTGGCGCGGCGCCGCTGCCGGACGGACGGATCGTCCGATGTGATATTGTTCAAAATTTGTCCAAAAAAATTTTACAGCAATTTACCAAAGAAGACTTGGCAAATTGCCTGGATTATGATACACTACAAGGAACACTCTGCTGCACGGGGCGGCGGCCGGGAGATCGGTTCCGGCCCGTTGGCGGCGCGGGACAGAAAGAAATCAAGAAGCTGTGTCAGGAGCGGGGGATTCCGCCGCAAGCGCGGGGCCGCCTGTTGGTGCTGCGGGATGACGCGGGGCCGGCATGGCTCTCCGGACCGGACGGCGGTCCGGCCATCGGTCCGGCAGACCGGTGCCGCATAACGGATCAGACGCGGCGGATGCTGAAAATTGCCGTGGGCAGGGAAGGAGAGGATTGGAATGCATAATTCCATGGAAGAAGACATCCGGAAGGTGCTGCTCAGCGAGGCGGAGATTGCCGCCATTGTCCGGCGGCTGGGGGAGCAGATCAGCCGGGACTACGAAGGGAAAAAGCTGCTGGTGATCGGGGTGCTGAAAGGGTCGTTTGTATTCATGGCGGACCTGATCCGGGCGCTGTCAGTTCCGTGCGGAGTGGATTTTCTGGCGGTGTCCAGCTACGGCGGCGGAACCGAAAGCAGCGGATCGGTGAAAATCCTCAAGGATCTGGACATGGACCTGCACGGGTGCGACCTGCTGGTGGCGGAAGATATCCTGGACAGCGGACGGACGCTGAGCAAAATCCTGGAAATCCTCGCGACCCGCAGCCCCCGCAGCGTTCGGCTCTGCGCGTTCCTGGACAAACCGGAGCGGCGGCAAGTGCCGATGCGGGCTGATTACGTCGGCGCGTCGGTGCCGGACGAATTTGTGGTGGGTTACGGCCTGGACTACGGGCAGCGCTACCGGAACCTGCCGTATGTCGGGGTATTGAAACCGGAAATCTACGCATGATATGTTAGAAATGTTAAATAATAGAGAGCAATGTTAGATTTTAGAAAATAGAACGGAGCGGTTGGTTTGAACTGGAAACGCATGGTTACCTACGGCGCTTATGCGCTGATTCCCATCTTCATCCTTGTCCTGGCGCTGCAATACACCCAGAGCAGCAAGAAGGCGCAGGATCAGTATTCTGAATTCCTGGCGAAATTCGACCAGCACCAGATCGGGTACTATACCCTGAACCTCAACCGGGGCAGCCTGGAATACTGGCTGATGGACGACTTGGCGTATAACGAAAAGGACGAAAAATGGGAGCCGAAAAAAGACGCCAAGGGAAATATCGTCAAAGGGGAGAAGTTTACGGTCCCGTATGTCGATCAGTTCCTGAAGGACGTCAACGAAGAGGTTCGAGCCTACAACAAGGAGCACCCGGAGCAGCCGATCACCTATAACTTTATCAACGGCTCCGGCGGGGCCTGGCTGGTGGAGATTGTCCCCATGGTGCTGATCGGCGGCATGGTGCTGGTATTCGTGCTGGTGATGATGCGGAAAATGAACCAAAACATCGCCAGCGAGAACAACCGGACGCTGAACTTTGGCAAGGCGCGGATCAAGCAAGTCAAAGACGAGAAACGCAAGACGACCTTCGCGGACGTAGCCGGAGCGGACGAGGAGAAGGCGGAGCTGAGTGAAATTGTGGAGTTTCTCAAAGACCCGCACCGCTTCAGTGAGCTGGGCGCGCGGATCCCGAAAGGCGTACTGCTGGTCGGCGCGCCGGGAACCGGGAAGACCTTGCTGGCCCGGGCTGTGGCGGGAGAGGCGGACGTGCCTTTCTTCTCCATTTCCGGATCGGATTTTGTGGAAATGTATGTCGGCGTCGGCGCGTCCCGGGTCCGGGATCTCTTTGACCAAGCCAAAAAACACGCTCCGTCGATTGTTTTCATTGATGAGATTGACGCGGTGGGCCGCCAGCGCGGCGCGGGCATGGGCGGCGGACACGACGAGCGGGAGCAGACCCTCAACCAGCTGCTGGTGGAAATGGACGGGTTTGGCGCCAACGAAGGCGTGATCATCATTGCCGCGACAAACCGGCCGGACATCTTGGATCCCGCGCTGCTGCGGCCAGGGCGGTTCGACCGGCAAATAACAGTGCTCCTGCCCGACCTGCGGGGCAGGGAAGCGATCTTACGGGTTCACGCCAAAAACAAGCCCCTGGCCCCGGATGTGGATTTGCAGGTGATTGCCCGGACGACAGCGGGCTTCACCGGCGCGGACTTGGAAAATCTGCTCAACGAAGCGGCGCTGCTGGCCGCCCGGGGCAGCAAACGGGCCATCACCAAAGTGGAGATTGAGGACGCCATGCTGAAGGTGGTGATTGGGACCGAGAAGAAGTCCCACAAGAAGACAGAAAAGGACCTGCGGGTCACGGCTTACCACGAGGCGGGGCATGCTCTGGCAACCTACCACCTGGCGTCCCAAGACGCCGTTCATCAGATTTCCATCATATCCCGCGGCATGGCCGCCGGGTTCACCATGCACCTGCCGGAGGACGACAAAGAATTCCTCTGCCGGGGCGATATGCTCGACAGCATTGTTGTGCTGCTGGGCGGCCGGGTGGCGGAGGCGCTGGTCCTCAGCGACATTTCCACTGGCGCGTCCAACGACATTGAACGGGCGACAAAGCTCGCGCGGGATATGGTCACGCGGTATGGCATGAGCCGGGACTTGGGGCCGGTGTCCTATGCTTCCGACCATGACGCGGTGTTTCTGGGTAGGGATTTCAGCCAGACCCGCAGTTATTCCGAAAACACGGCGAAGCAAATTGACGAAGAAATCAAGGGGATTGTCAGCGATTCCTACCGCCGCACAGAAGATATTCTCAATACCCATATGGACCAGCTGCACGCGGTGGCCAAAGGTCTGCTGGCGGTGGAAACCATGACCCGCGAACAGTTTGAGACCATCCTGCGGGGCGAGGCGTTGCCGGAACTGACCGATCCCGCCCACGAGGAAACAAAGGAACCGTCAGAACTCTCATGATCAATGCAAAACCAATGCATCCAGATTCCAATGTTTGGCAAGGAGGTTTTTGTGATGAAACGGCAAGGGAAACTGATCTCGATTCTGTTCGCGGTTTGCGCTTTCGCGACGGCGGCGGCGCTGCTGGGGATCTACTTCTTCGACTGGAAGCTCCGCTGGTTTGCCGGGTGGTGGACGTTATTTCTGATGGTCCCCGCCGTAGCGTCCATGGTCAACCGCGGCATCCGCATATCCAACGCCGCCCTGCTTGGCTGCGGCGCGCTGCTGCTGGCCTGGGAACAGGAATGGATCAAGAGCGGGCGCGCTCTTTGGGCGGCTTTTCTGGCCTACGGACTGGTGCTGCTGGGCGTCTCTCTGCTGATCCATGCGATCCGGCCGAGAAAGGATCTGCCGGACGATTTGCCGCCGGAAAGCGGGCATCAGCCTACGGTGGAAGTGTTCGGCGATTCCCAGGCAGGGCAGCAGGCGCCGCCGTCGGCAGGGAGCGCGGGCGGAGACGGCAGCGACTATCCCAGCTATGTGGCGGTCTTCAGCAGTTCCTATTTCCGCAATGTCTGCCGGTCGCTGCGGGGCGGACGGACGGTGGCGGTCTTCGGCAGTTCTACCGTTGACCTGACGCAGGCGGACTTCAGCCGGCCCATCTGTTTTGAGGCCGTCGCGGTCTTCGGGGGCATCGACCTCTATGTTCCGGCGGGGGTGCGGGTGGAATGCACGGGCGTTCCGATTTTCGGCGGTTTCTCCGCGCCGCGCCGCGGCCCGCAGGAAACGGATCCTAGCCGCCCGACACTGACGGTCAAGTATGCCTCGATTTTTGGCGGAGTGGTGATTAAATAAAATCTGCGCGGCCCCCTGACGACTCTTTTTTGAAATTGCCCAAATTACCCAATGGGGAGGACATATGCCAAAGCGAAAGGATTACGGCAACGACAGCATTACGTCCCTCAAAGGCGCGGACAAAGTCCGCAAGCGGCCGGCGGTGATTTTCGGTTCCGATGGGATGGAAGGCTGCCAGCACGCCATTTTTGAGATCATTTCCAACGCCATCGACGAGGCCAGGGAAGGGTTCGGCGACCGGGTGGTCGTCACCACCTTCCTGGACCACGCGGTGGAAGTGCACGACTTCGGCCGGGGCTGTCCGGTGGACTGGAACGAGCGGGAGCAGCGCTTCAACTGGGAGCTGGCTTTCTGCGAACTCTATGCCGGGGGGAAATACGACACCAACGCCGGGGGAAGCTACACCTATTCTCTGGGGCTCAATGGCCTGGGCCTGGCCGCGACGCAGCAGGCCTCCGAATGGATGGAGGCGGAAATCCACCGGGGCGGCTTCCGTTACACGCTGCGCTTCGAGAAAGGGTACCTGGCCGGGGAGATGGCCAAGGAACCCTATTCCAAAAAAGACACGGGATCCCGGATACGCTGGAAGCCGGATTTGGAGGTTTTCACGGACATTGCGGTGCCGCATTCCTTTTTCGAGGAGACGCTCAAACGGCAGTCGGTGGTGAACCCGGGCGTACGTTTTTTCCTGCGCCGGGAAACCGCGCCGGGAAAGTTCGAGGAGACGGAATACCACTACGAGAACGGGATCGCGGATTATGTCCAGGAGATCGCGGAGGGCACCGCTTTCACGGATACGCAGTTCTGGTCCTGCGAGCGCGCGGGCCGGGACCGTTCGGACCAGCCGGAATATCAGGTCAAAATCACGGCGGCGCTCTGTTTTTCAATGCACCGCCAGCGCAAGGAATATTATCACAACTCCAGCTTCCTCGAGCATGGCGGCGCGCCGGACAAGGCCGCCCAGAGCGCCTTTGTCCAGCAGATCAACGCCTACCTCAAGCAGAGCGGGAAATACAATAAAACCGACGCCAAGATCAGCATGAAGGACATTGACGACTGCATGATATTGGTGATTTCCTCGTTTTCGACCCAGACCAGTTACGAGAACCAGACAAAGAAGGCTGTCAACAACAAATTCATCCAGGAGGCTATGACGGAATTTTTCCGGCACCAGCTGGAAGTCTACTTCCTGGAAAACCGGCTGGAGGCCGACAAAATTGCCGACCAGGTGCTGATCAACCTGCGCAGCCGGGTGAAGGCGGAGCAGACCAGAGTGTCGCTGAAGAAGACGCTGCAAAGCGGCAACACGCTGACCAACCGGGTGCAGAAGTTTGTTGATTGCCGGACGAGAGACGTCGCCCGCCGGGAAATCTACATTGTGGAGGGGGATTCTGCCCTGGGGTCCTGCAAGCAGGCGCGGGATTCGGAGTTCCAGGCGATTATCCCCGTCCGGGGAAAAATCCTCAACTGTCTCAAGAGCGAATACGGGAAAATCTTCAAAAATGAGATTATCACGGATCTGATCAAGGTTCTCGGCTGCGGCGTCGAGGTCAAGGGAGCCGCGGCAAAGGAACTCTCCTCCTTCGACCTGCGCAACCTCAACTGGTGCAAAATCATCATCTGCACCGACGCGGACGTAGACGGCTTCCAAATCCGAACGCTGATCCTGACCATGATTTACCGCCTGATGCCTACGCTGCTCCAGGAGGGGCTGGTCTATATCGCGGAATCGCCGCTCTATGAGATTACCTGCGGCAGTGAAACCTGGTTCGCTTATACGGAGCGGGAAAAAGCCGCCGCGCTGGCGCAGCTGGAAGGGAAGCGGTACACCATTCAACGCTCGAAAGGGCTCGGCGAAAACGACGCCGACATGATGAGCCTGACCACCATGAACCCAGCCACACGGCGGCTGATTCAGGTCTGCCCCACCAGCGCCGAAGCCACGGCGGCCATGTTCGATCTGATGGAGGGAGATAACCTGGCCGGCCGGAAAGAACATATCGCCAACCACGGGCACGAATACCTGGAATTGGCGGACGTGTCATAGAGCAGCAAGGAGGGGAATCCGCATGAAACTTTATATCCAACAGAAAGTATTTTCCTGGCGGGATCAATTCGCCGTCAAGGACGAATACGGGTATGACCAGTTTTTCGCCCGGGGAGAAATCTTCACCTGGGGGCGGAAGCTGCATATTTATAACGCCGCCGGGGCGGAAGTGGCGTTCCTGCACCGGCAGCTGTTCCGGTTGCTGTCGCGCTACACCATCGAGATCGGCGGCTATTCCTACGAAATGGTGAAGGAATTCACCCTTCTGAAGCCCCGGTTCCGGATCGAAAACCTGCCCTGGCGGATGGAAGGCGACTTTTTCGCGCACGAATACGACTTGCTGGAAGGAAACCGGCTGGTCATGCATATCTCGAAACACTGGTTCACCTGGGGGGATTCGTACGAGTTGGATATTCCGAACCCCGGCGACCAGCTGATGGCGCTCTGCGTTGCGCTGACGGTGGACTGCATGATGGCGGATGCAGCCAGCAGCAGTTCATGAAAACAACGGGAGCCGCGAGCGGAGCAATCCGGCAGAAGGGGGTGGGGGCTTGGGCGACTGGAACAATGTAACGCGGGAAGAACTGACAGAACGGGTGGTGTCTGCCGTGCTGGCGGAATTGGCCGCCAGTTCTCTGCCCTCTGGCGCGCAGCTTCCGGCCCCGCGCGCAGCGGAGGTTCCTTGGATGAATATCGCGCCCGGCGCCCCCTCCTCTCCGGCCCCGCGCGCAGCGGAGGCCCCGCCGCAGGCGGCGGGGGGGCGGATTGGGATCGGACGCAGCGGAGCGAGGCTGCGGACGAGGGACTGGCTGGCCTTCCGGGCCGACCATGCGGCGGCACGGGACGCGGCGTTTCTGGATGTGGATCCGGCGCTGCTCGAATCGCTGGCCTTGCCGGCAACCGTCACGCGATGCAGGGACAAGGATGAATTCCTCACCCGGCCGGACCTGGGCCGGACCTTCCCGGACGAATCGCTGGCTCAAATCAGGGCGTGGAATCCGAAGCCCTGTGACGCGCTGGTCTACGCCGCCGACGGGCTGAGTTCCCGGGCGGTGGAAGCGAACCTGCCCGACCTGCTGCCCATGCTGCGGGACGGTCTGACAGCCCAGGGCCTGACGATGGGGCAGTCCTTCTTCGTAAAGTATGGGAGAGTGGCTGCCATGGATGCCGTCGCGGAAGCGACGGGCGCGAAGGTGGTCTGCGTACTGCTCGGGGAGCGGCCCGGCCTGGGGTCGCCGGAGAGTATGAGCGCTTACATCGCATACGGCGCCAAAGTGGGGATGCCGGAAGCATACCGTACTGTCGTATCCAATATCTATTGCGGCGGGATCCCCGCTGTCGAGGCCGGGGCCTATCTGGCCGAACTCATTGCCGTCATCCACCGGGAGCAGGCCAGCGGGGTCAATCGGAAGGGCTAAAAAATTCCGCGACGCGGGGCCGACGATTTCAATTTCCGCGCGGGGGGAGACTTTTATGACTGGGGACCGCATCCAGACCAAGGCGCTGGGGGTACGAATATTACCCAACGCCGACCCGGCGCTGCTACGGCGCGTCGGCGCGGAGCCGCACGAGCGGAGCCTGGGGATTCTAACGACGGACTGCGATGATGTATCGTACGCCGCGCTGGACGAGGCGACGAAGAAGGCTGACGTCCGGGTGGTTTACGCCCGCAGCCTTTATGCCGGATCGGCCAACGCTTCCACCAAACTGGCCGGGGAATTCATTGGGATCCTGGCGGGGCCGGAGCCGGAACAGGTTCGCAGCGGACTGGAGGCGGCGCTGACCTACATGGCGCGGGACGCGGCTTTCGTCAGCGCCTGCGATGACGACGGGGTGGTTTACTTTGCCCACTGCATTCCCCGGACGGGGACGTACCTTTCCGCCCAGGCGGAGGTCCCGCCCGGCACCGCCATGGCCTACCTCATCGCACCGCCGCTGGAAGCCACGGTGGGGCTGGACGCGGCGCTGAAAGCGGCGGACGTTGAACTGCGCGTTTATTACGGCCCGCCCAGTGAAACGAACTTCGCCGGGGCGTTGCTGACCGGGGACGAGGCCGCCTGCCGGGCTGCCTGCGCGGCGTTCGGCGAGGAGGTCAGGCGGGTTGCGGCGGAACCGGTGCGGGCGTAAATCAGACGGAGGAGTAACAGTTGAAGTGCCCATGCGGCCGATAAAACATGTGGAATTGGAGACTTCGCTATGATCCAAAACTACGCTGATTTTTGCCGCGAACTGCTTGCGGCGGGGTTCTCTATCGCCAGCGGCGGCAATGACGAGGGCGTATTTGGTTTGCTTCCATATAGCTGGGATAACGAACCGCCCGACAGTCTCATGCGCTGGCACACCGGCGACCCGGAGCATGACCTCTGGGAATGGCGCATGCGGGTGCTGGACGAGCGGAACGACATCGCCTACTCCAAGGTGTTCTTTCGCAAAGCTGGGTACATCACGCGAGAATGGTATCCGTATTTTCTTGCCGCCCGCCGCAAAGGGCTGACCTTTGATGAAACCTATGCCGATGGCGTGATCAGCCACGAAGCAAAACGGATTTATGAGGCGCTGCGCGAGGGCAATCCTGTGCCGCTTCACGCGCTGAAACAACTTGCGGGGTTTGGTAAAGAGGATAAATCCGAGTTCGGGCGGGGATTGGTAGAGCTGCAAATGCGGCTGTTCATCACCCTGTGCGGACGGCAGCAAAAGATGTCGCAGCGCGGCGAGGAATACGGGTGGTCTTCTACGGTGTTCTGCACCACAGAACAATTTTGGGGCGATGATGTGTTTGATCAAGCTGCCAAAATCAGCGCCGATGAAGCCGATAAAGCCATTACAGAACGAGTTTATCAGTTGAACCCGAACGCCGATGCAAAGAAGATCAAGAAGTGTATTTGTGGCGGCAGCATCTAAGAACCTGTATTCAACCCTATGACCGACGCAGCAGGGTGCGAAGATGGGAGATGCGAACGATGGTTTCGGCGGATTCAACGGAGATTTCGAAGTCTTTCGCAAGGCGGCGGGAG
>JAIRXU010000025.1 GCA_031268095.1 Oscillospiraceae bacterium
ATCCGATATGTCGTGCCGATGATAGTCCGCTTGCTTTGTCTCCATAAGAAAACCTCCCCGTTTTCTTATATTATAGCACATCTGCTCCCTCTTGTCAACTCGTGTAGACAGCGCCTAATTATACTTGACAATCGAACGGACGCATGATATAATGCATGACGTACAGAGGTCGATTGCGCTGGCCCGTCAGATGGCACAGACGGGCCGAGACCTTCTTCTGCGGGAGACCGAACGGAAGACCCATGCTATTCTATTGGCTGCCGCCAAGGAATGCGCCGCTGCGAGCGTAACTGATGCAACTGCACACCGACATAGAATGGGAGCGCGATTTAGGCAATCCCAAAAATTGTTTGCCCGTTTCCGCTTAGACCATTGCCGAAAAATAAACACGCGCCCGTAGCTCAGTAGGATAGAGCGTCAGCCTCCTAAGCCGAAGGCCCCCAGTTCGAGCCTGGGCGGGCGTGCCAAATCGCCGTAAATCAAGGGAACCATGCAATAATGATGTATGCCGATACGTGTTATTGCAAAACAATCGACAACGGAGCGATGGCTTCGTTGCCGGTTGTTTTATTTGGCAGGAAGCATGAGCATATACCACGCCGCCGCTTTGAGCTTACTTTCGCCAACTTTACTTTTTCCTATGGGGCATGGCAGCCGTGCTCGATTGCCAGTCGGGAAAACAGCCGCTCGCCAAAGAAAAAATCGGAGATTAGTGGATATGAGGCCTCCGCCTGTTTGTCAAGGTGCGGGGATGTCTTCGATAAGCATAATGACGGCTATTCTTGGAAAATTCACACTTCGTCCTAGAAAAATTCACATTTTTATAGTATGCTGGATCAACGTAAAAGATTATCAGGGAATAGGAGGTTATACCAATGAAAAAATGGGTGACAGAAGATTGGGAATTTGAATTAACTGTCATAGACGGGCAAGCTGGACACTGCAGACTTGGTATAGAAAAAGGGGATAAATTCATTTTTCAATACGAGTGTCCCGTCGGCATTTGTTCCAAATTAATGGCAAGACAACTATATGCATTGTGCGAAGTGATTCGGTACGGTGGCGATTTTACATACAGCCGCAGCCAACTGCGGCGGCTTCGGCGGTCTGATGGCGCAGCTATTCGGTTCGGCAGCGACTTTACATACAGAGCCAGCAAGGGAAAATACGAATTGGATTTGCCATGTCCCGATGGCCGCATTCAGTTTCATCTGAAAGCATACCCCATAAATCGCGATGAAACTGGAAAGCCTAAGCCTAACAACCCAAGACCGGAAAATTAAAACGAGGCGGGAACACGGGGGACGCTTCACCCGCTTCATGTAAGCATGTGACCCGCTCTGGCAGTTCGCGCACGATTCGGCGCACGTCTTCGCCTTTGTAGTCTGGATTCCACAGGAATTCCCCGGTTCAGCAGATTTTGCTGGTGATCCGAGGCCAGCGAGAGTTTTTGCAGCAGCGCCCGGTAGGCCGCGTCGCGCACCGAAATGTCCGCGCAGGGCGGGGTCGTGCACCACCAAGTGGTACTCATTGCCGGCAGAGGATTTGTATTCCAGCACGGTTTTGCCGCCGGTTTGCCCCACCGCGCCCAAGGTGGGGTGAAAAGCTACTGAGGGTAACTCGGCAAGAACAAAACCGGCCTTTCCCATAATCTTCGGTGAATTGCGGGAAAGGCTGGTTTTTTCTATTTTTCGCGGCCTTGAGAACCAGAAATAGCGCTATTTTTCAAGAAATTGTTGGACATATCGCGCAAAATCTTTCATAATAAAGGGATCATAAATTTAAAGGAGTAAATCGATGAAAAATCAGGACGTAAGCACCTTCCGCGAGCAATACCTAGCCTGCTGCCAAAACCAGAAGCGGCTAAGCGGCAAAACCATCAAGGCATACCGCATTGACCTGGCGCAATTTTTTGCGTTTGTCTCCGAGCAATCAGAACCGCTGGGCCGCGCGTCGGTGCAAGCCTACATTGCCCAACTGCACCAACGTTTTCAGCCCAAATCGGCCAAGCGCAAAACGGCCAGCCTCAAGGCGTTTTTCGCTTGGCTGGAGTACGAAGAGTTGTTGGTTGACAACCCTTTCCAAAAGATCCGCACCAAATTCAAGGAACCGTTTTGCCTGCCACGCACAATTCCGTTGGAACATATTCAGCGCATGCTCAATGCGGCATATGAAGCACTACGGGCGCAGAAACTTAGCGCTTTCCATCGCGGAACTTTACTGCGGGAAGCCACCGTCATGGAACTGCTGTTCGCCACTGGTATGCGTGTTTCGGAGTTGTGTACGCTGCGGCGTGAAGATGTGGATTTGCGTGAGGGTGTCATTAAAATCCATGGCAAGGGAGCGAAGGAGCGGTTAATCCAAGTCGGGAATCCGGAGGTTTTGGCGTGCCTGCAAAGCTATCGCAGCGCTTTCGAGGAGGAGATCAAAAAAACAGATTACTTCTTTATCAACCGCCTTGGCAACCAACTGGCTGAGCAGTCGGTACGTGCCATGCTAAAAAAATATGCCGCCGCCTGCGGCCTTTCCGCCAACATCACACCCCACATGTTCCGGCACTCTTTCGCCACGCTTTTGCTGGAGGAGGACGTCGATATCCGCTATATTCAAAGCATGCTTGGGCACAGTTCCATTACCACCACCCAAATATATACCCATGTGGCCGCGAAGAAGCAGAAAGATATTTTAACGCAACGGCACCCAAGAAATCGACTGGCGGTGAACACCCGATAATAGGTAGTTATCTGGCTAGGGGTTGGAGGGTTACTACTATGCAGATCTCTCTAGGCATTCATGTTGGACATGATCGCGGGGCATGTATCATTAAAGATCAAAAGGTCGTTGGCGCGACCGCTCAAGAACGGTTAGATCGAAAAAAGTATTCGACCTCGCCCAGTTTACCTTACGTTGCCATCGACAAGCTTTTGCATTTCTGCAACATAGGAATGTCAGACGTTTCATGCATTGGTTTATCTTATGACGGTATTGAAGGGACGTCCTTTTTAGATCTGTATCAACGCGAGTTTTTTGCTCATTACAATTGTGAATATATCCCCTTTTATGCTGTCTGCCATCATGATGCCCACGCATATTCCGCCTTTTTTTCTTCTGGTTTTTCCGACAGTCTTGTCTTTGTTGCAGATGGCGGAGGTGATTACATTGGCGGTATGCAAGAAGCCGAGTCGTTATATTTTGGGAAAAATGGACGCGTCCAATGTGTCGAAAAAAGATTGCAAAATCCGCCAGTACGGAGGATAGGCGACAGGGTCAACTATATACTTCCTAATATGCCATTTGTCATAAGGAACGCGGAAATCAGTCTTGGCCGGAAATATGAACAAGTAACACATCTGCTTAATTTCGGTTGGGGTGAGGCGGGAAAAACGATGGGAATCGCATCTTATGGTAACCCATATGTTGATTTTAAACCGCCGGAATGCCGTGGTCTGGATTTCAGTTTAAAGTATGCAGACCTGTTGGGTCAAGTTTTTTCGAAATTCTTCTTTTCCGGCAAGTCCTTTGCAGAATTTATTGAAGAGGAAAACAAAAACATCGCGGCAACTGCACAGCATTTAGTAGAAGAAACTATTGTTTCCCTCATAAATGGCTTTTTTGAAAAATACCCCTGCCGAAACCTTTGTCTGGCCGGCGGGCTTTTCCTTAACTGTCTGACCAACCAAAAGGTGGTGGACAAATGCTTTCCGGAAAAAATATTTATCTTTCCTGCGGCCGGGGATGATGGGCAAGCCATCGGATGTGCATATTACGCATACTCTTATCACTTTGGCCAAAAGGGCGCTTTTGAAATACAGCTACCCTATTTGGGCATTGACTACCCTGAATGTGAAATCCGCAAAGTGTTGGACGAAAAAAATCTGACTTATGAGGTTCATGATGACAATGCGCTGGCAGCATTGGTTGCGGAATATATATCTCAGGATAAAATCGTAGCGCTTCATCGCGGGCGCACGGAAATCGGCCCCCGGGCCTTGTGCCACCGCAGTATACTTGCCAACCCAACGAACCCAGACATGAAAGATATCCTCAATCATCGCGTAAAGCACCGGGAGTCATTCCGTCCTTTTGCGCCAACGGTTACACAAGAGGATCAGTATACATACTTTGATTTGCAGTGTTCATCCGATTACATGCTTTTCGCCGCAAAAGTTAAGCCGGCTTATCAACAAGCATTACCGGCAATCACACACGTGGATGGAACTGCCCGAGTCCAAGCAATATCCAAGCGCAGCGACGCCTTCATCCATTGTGTTTTGGAGGGGCTGAAACAAAGAACAGGGTTTCCTATCGTACTCAATACTTCATTTAATGTTGCGGGGCAGCCCATCGTGGAATCCCCTATGGATGCGGTGCAAACGTTTTTAGTCACCGATATTGATATTCTTGTGATTGGCAACTGCCTGGTTGCGAAATAAAACGGGGGTTATGATAGTACAATAAAAAACTTTGTGCGGTCATCCCGTAAAAAAACGGAGGAAGGTTGATTCGAAAATAGGACCTCTCTTTTTTCCGCCTTTGCATATTTCTGCTTCAGTTCTTCCGTGGAATTTGAGCAAATAAAGCCACAGCTTGGTTTCGCGCAGTTGAAATCACAAGGGGAGGTGTTTCCCAAATACGTGATCTGAGACATTTTTTCGTAAAATCGATTTTCAAAACTAAAGTCACGCAGGAAAAAACCATAGTTGCTCAAAGCCAAAACGTTGCCATAACATAAATCATAATTCCCGAGGAAGAGCAGATTTTGTCTCGTCAGCAATGCGTATACAGTTTCGAAGTTCCGCAATATTTCATCGGGACTCAAATTCTGACGAATTTGAATGATCCCTTGTAAATTGTAGAACTGCCAGATATAAGTAGGTATTCCAAACCGAATGCTGAAGTCAATCCCTTTCGAGATGATTTCCAGCGAAAGGCCGTACTCCTCGGAAGGGGCGTACGTTTTGAAATAGCAGACCGCTAATAGCATATAGGCCCGGATAATGGAAGAAGCGTAGCTGTTATTGACTGCCATACGAAGCAGTCTCGCCGCCTCCTCGGTTGTCCGTGCCCAGTCGCATTGGGGATTATGCAACGCTTCAAGCATATGCAGCGAAAGCAGCGCGGAACAGCGTATCCGTTCAGAAGAACCATCCCGCAAAAGTTCTATCAGTTCATGCAAGCTGTTTTTTGCTCGTGCAAAATTATTGTAGAAGTAAACCTTGCTGGAAGTTAGGTGAGAAATCGCGAGCAAGTTTTTATCTTCAAGCCTGCTGGCTACTTGATATGAAAGCTGGTTGTAGTGCCCGGCAATATGTTGGGAATTATATTTTATATAGATTCCGGATAGACGGTCAAACATATCAAACACGGTCTTATCGTCATATTCGCGAGGATTCAGCAACCATCCTGCCTGGATATTGTGCAAAACAAGTTCGGCATCGCGCAATTGCCCGGCGTTAATAAAGCTGTGTGCTTTTTGCTCAAGGATGGTGTGCTGGATTTCCTGATCTTCTGATAGTATCGCTGTTGTTTGCAATAACGCTAATGCGTTGTCGCAATCCTGAATCGCTTGGACAGGCGTGAAATAGTGCAGCGCAATGTAAATTTTCGCAAGAATTACTTTTTTCAGTAATTCCTTTTGTGCCTTTTTCCTAGAGTACAGCAAGAAAATAATATCAAGATAGCCGTAAATTTCAATATCAATATCAAAAGAAGAACAATTGGGGATTGAACGCAGAGTATTTACAGTTTCCGCAAAACAATCGATGGCCATGGGAAAATTTTTATTCCAATAGGCCAATTTCCCCTTTTCCACTTGGTTGGCCTCGGACAAAAAGTAATCTGCATTAGAAAAAAGCAATGCGGCTAGAATGCGCTGCAACTTTTTTTGTTTTTCCAAACGCTTTCGGAAAAACAAATACATACTTTCATGGATGAACATGACAGAGTGGTGGTCACCATACCGAATAAATCGATGTTTTAGCAGCAGAGTAAAAAGGGGCATTCTTTCATCAAAAAAACGAAAAACCAAGCTGGTAGGCAACTTGCCGTCAAAAAAGCTGAGAATTGATAAAAAGTCGCACATGTCGGCACTGTCTTCCAAGCTTAGGAGATAATCCAGCCTTTTCTGGTAAATCTCATGTACGCCATCAGGCAGGTAGCGTTTCACGCTGAATGTGCTGACGTTTGTGATGCCGACAGTGCTTCGATTGACGATGACGGCAAGATTAGTTTCAAGCATGTATTCAATGAATTGAACAATATAGAGTGGGTTGTTCTGGCTCATGGAGCAAATCTTTTCCAGCACAATGCCCGGCACCCCGTGGATCAAAGCGCAGACAAAGCGTTCGGTTTCTTTTGGGGTAAAGCCTTGTAGCTGCCATCCACGGACACATTCGTTTTCGATGCACCATTGAGCGAAAGAAAAAAAGTGGGAGTCGCCCGCACTATAGTCAGTGCGTCCACAAAGAATGATTGTAACCGGTGCCGCGACACCAATCAAACTTTGCAATTCCTCAAAGAAATCCTTTGTGGCATTGTGACAGTCATCAATTAGCAAAACCGCACGCCGGTAATCATTATGGCAGTTTTGCAGCATGGCAGGCAAGGATGGATTCGCAAGAGGGGCGGTCAAATAGTTTTTCTTCCTTAAAAAGTTTTCGATTTCATCGGTTGCCGTTTTTTTCTTGCTTCCGATTGTAACTACCCCAAAATCATAATCCTGATAGTTCATTTGCTTGCGGATTTCTTGAAAAACACGCGTCTTCCCAATTCCAGCTTCACCCCCAAATATAGTGAAGCTGGAATTCTTTCGCAGTCTTAATTTTTTCGATAAAATCAAAAACACACTTCGTATGATTTTCTCCAACGAAGGGCGGTTCAAATGTGCAGGCAAAATCATCACCTCGAATCAACACTTGCGTTTCCGCGACTCCTAGCCTGATACTAAAAAGCAAATCATCAATTCCGTCAGAAAAGGCGCGAATGATGTCAATTTTTTTTGCGCACCCGCCATTTGGATCTACAACAAAAGTAAGCTCAGTCTCGCCTGCCTGCCAATTGCGATCCGTTAGTAACCGCAGTGTAATGAGTTTTTCCGTAGCCGCATAGTTCCGGAATACCATAAATAGGCTGTAAACTCTTTTTCCGTCGTTTTCATCCATGAAGCTCTGGTATTCAGCTTGAGAATCCGGCATATTTTCAAGGCTGATGCCGTTCCCAATTTGACTGCCGTATTCTCGCATTGATTTAGCCAAGATATACTGGTCAATCAAAATAAACGTAATGCCTTGTTCACTCAGTTCATTGGAAACGGCGTAATAAGTGTGTGGGCCTATGCCAGTATTTGTTATTAGCACAAAATAGTCTATGCCAGCGGATTTGACCCTCGTTGCGTTCTCCATTATTTTTCCATAGCGAATCCTGCCATGGTCAGAGCTTTTGCACTCAATGAAGATTTTTATCCGCTGCTTCCCACGCCGCCTGAAATGGCAACCAAATAGATTCCTTAAATCAATCGGCGACTCAATTATAAAGTCCTTGCCGTCATCCCTGAAAAGCGAAGTTGATCGCAATGTAACTCCCTTTGCAAAATAAGGCTTCAATTGGGCAGTTAAGAGCGGATGAATGGCTTCTTCGAAGCCTTTTCCCAAATTTTCACCTAAACGCCACTCTTGCAAGGGTACCGCTTTTCCTATAGGGTGAATAGTACCGATCATAACCGATCTCCGTCCTTTGGCATTGCGTTTTTTGCCTCCAACCCCTAGCCAGATAACTACCTATTATCGGGTGTTAAGGATAGTATACCAAAAGACAAGCCAAAATACAAGAGATATTTGGCGGATTTGGGAATTATTTTTGGCGGTAGTTGCGCAGCCCTTCTGCTTCCTTTCCAGCCCCAAATTCAAATGCCACCGAAAATCAGTTGGCATCTAAGCATGAAATGTGCCATACTGGTATCCTCCGAAAGGTGCCCCCATTCATCGCGCCGACTAAACCATCCACAATCCTCAAAACGGGATGAAGTCCAATCTAAGGAACAGCAACGGAGGGATGGCGTACTTTCCATTTTTTACGAACACTTGCTTCAGGCGGCCAAGCAAACCTGCCGCAGCCTGGAGTCCGTTGGCCGCGAAGCGGTCCGCCTGGGAATCTTCGGGGTGGAACTGGACCGGCGGGAGCGGAAGCCGGGCGTGGATTCGTTTTTGCGGGCCACTGGCCTGTGCGGCTGGTTCGATTTTGCCCATGGCGCGGACGCCGCCGAGGCCTTTCTGTTGGTTGACACAGCCTGCCGCTTGGAGGCGCACAATGTGCTGATCGTTCCCGGCCTTTTTCCGCCCGGGCGATGAAGGCTCTTGTTGCGGGCATCGTCGCGCTTGTCGCCTATGCCACTGTGGTGGCACTGATTGCCGCGGCGAAATTCCCCGGGGCGCTTGCTGTCAGCGATTTGCTCTTTTGGAACCTCGGATCGTTATGCCCGCATCTGTTCATCGGCGGAATTGGCTTTTTCGCGTCCTGCCTGTTCCATGAAACAAAGTACAGCATCGCCGTCGGGGCGGGTATTCCGGCGCTGATGTTTATTTTGAAAATGCTTGCGAACACAGGTGAGACCGCCGAAAAAGCGAAGTATTTTACATTCTTCACGCTGTTTCATCCGGATGGGATTACCGCGGGTGAAACATCCGCAATAAAATGTCTTCAACAATCCACCGCGGTGCCCTTGGTATGTACATGGTCGGATCGGCGAGGGAAAGCGCGACACGGCTTTCCGGCTTTTCCGCGGTATCGCTTGCATCCGTCTGGGGTAACAGCTTTTTGCTGTCCCTGACCATCAACCCCCTTGGGCACGGCTTTCCCAGCGCCCAAGGGGGTGTCCCCTATTTCATCGAAAGGTTATATTCGTTCCGAAATCGCCCGCAGCAGCCAAGTAAAGATGTTTTTGCGAAACATTAGCGTCACACGCCACTTGACCCAGGCCCAGCCATGCAGCGCGTCGTCGGGATGCTTGCCGCCCGTGCCGTCGTCAAGCCCGAAGGCCTGTGTTGCGGAGATGCCGCCCGGGCCGATGAGTTGTGCGCGCACATAGCAGGTCATTTCCTCCGCATGGGCCGCCAAATCAATCGTGCCGCCCGTTGCGATCACCTTGCCGTCAGCGACCCACTCCACAAGATCTGTGCCGGTGGTTTGGAGCGTGATGGTTCCCGCCGCCTGGTTGACGGTGATGTTCGTCACAGAAGGAAAAGGCAGGTTCTTGTCGCCCGCAAAATCACCCAGGCGGATGCGGTCATAGCGGGAACAGGCGAGAAAAGCGCCGGTTTCCATGCAGGCGCGGATGTTTTCCACGGTGTTTTTCGGCATGAACATCAGCTCAGACGTGTTGTCCACTGAATTATAATTGTGACTGTCGTCGTTGGCAAAACCCCACACCTGCCGCCCCTCCGGGAGCAGCCGCGTCAGCAGCTCGTCCCAGAGCACACGGTCGCCGCGCGTCGGATAGTCTCCGTCGTTATAAATCTCAATGCCCAGACAACTGGGATAGTCGCGCAAAATGTCCGCGAAATAGTTTACGTTGGCGGGGTCGCGCGCCACCGAAAGGTCGTTCTCGCTATGCAGCCAATCGCCAGGGTGGTTGATAAAGCTGACACCTCCGTATTTTTCCGTCATGGCAACGGCGGTACGGAAGTCGTTGTCAACCCCCAGGAAGGCTTGACCCCAGCCGGCAAAAAAGCCGTTGACATGACTCTTCATGGGTACCACGCCATTCATTTCAAGGCCTTTGGGCACCTGAACCATGCCGCGGCCGCCGCGGCCAACGCCCTCGGTGATCTCTTGCAGCCGGTTGGTGCTGAGCACGTCGTGCGGTTTTCCCCAGTTTTGGATATCGAAAGGCGGCACGGTGCGCGGTTTTTGATCCCAAGGGCGGCCCACAACCATGTGGTCAGTGGTACCCAGCACATCAAAGCCCCGCCTGTAATATTCTTCCACCATGTCGCGCAGGCAGTAGTCGCCGTCGCTGAACGTTGTGTGCACATGCAGGTTGGCCTTGTAGGTCCCCCAAGTCTCCCAGTCAACATCCGCGTAGGGATTTTGGATGACATAAGCGTTCCCCGCCGCGGTTGCGGCAACGGTCAGCCCTGCCGCACAGAAACAAAACGCCAAAAGCACCAATAAAACCCGTTTCATGATTTGCGCCTCCCGCTATCTTACGATCTGTCTCCGCTAAGCCTGCTTCCATGCTTTCCCAAACCGCCCCGCCGTCAGCATCTCCTTCGACTCAAACCGCTCCCCGGTCCAGGCTGTGCCCCAAAGATTGGCCCAGCCCTCGCAGAACAGCCAGTAGTAACTGACCTGCTTCTCCTCGCGATAACGGATGCAGGAGGAAAGGTTGCACCAAAGGAAGGACGGCGCAGCCACGACAATCCAGTAAAGAGGGCCGAGGACGATGGACTGGACGCTGTGGCCAAACTCATGAATCTGGGTGTCGTGTTTCCAGTCGTCCGGACGGTCGGGGTTCATAAACACGAACATGCCCAAGGATACGCCGCCGAAATTTTCGGCGCGGATATACGTCACAAAGGCCTCGTGAAAGCGCTCATGCCGATACTTGCGGGAGAGAATCAGGTAAGCGATTCCCCCCGCCAAATTCTGGGGCAGCGCCCAAGTAAACTGAAGCGCATAAAACAGCAGCGAACGCAGTTCTTTCATTTGTGATATTTTCCTCCCATACGAATCTGAAACGCCCGGTAGAGCTGCTCCAGCAGGAGCACACGGGCCAGCTGATGCGGAAAAGTCATGGCCGAAAGAGATAGCCGCAGGTCTGTCCGCGCCTTCAGTCCTCCGTCCAGCCCGCAGGAACTGCCAATCAGCAACGCAACGCTCCCCGCGGTCCCCGCTGCTTCATCCAGCCAGCAGGCAAACGCCTCAGAGGACATCGCCTGCCCTTCCACACACAGGGCCGCCGTCTTGGTCTGCGGCGGCAGCTTCGCCAGAACCGCACCGGCCAGCGCGCCTTCCGCAGAAAGTGCGCCCGCAATCTGCGCGGGGCTGGGGCGTTCAGGCAGCGGGGCCGGGGGCAGCTCTGCGGTCTCCAGCCGACAAAAGCCCCGCAGGCGCTTTTCGTATTCCCCGCAGGCTTCCCGCCAGAAGACCTCCTTGCATTTACCGAACACAATCAATTGTACCCGCAGCATGCTCAATCGCCGTCCTCTTCGCCCGTTTCCCCCGGCTCTTTCAGCCCTTGCCGGCCGCCGCTTTCTTCCGGAACCCGTCCGTGCCGGTAAAATTTCCGGTTGTCCAGCGCCCAGTGCCGAGACGAAAATTCGCCGACCTGGACCCCTTCCAGCGCGGCCTGAATTTCGTAGACCTTCGCGTCCAGGGTATCCAGCGCCGAGAGGAGCTCCGCTTCCAGGAACAGGGGCCGGACGGCGCAACCGAACTCCGGCTCCCCGTGGTGGGATAGAAGCATGTGTTCCAACAACATCAGCGTTTCCGAAGAAATCCCCAGTTCCCGGCCCTTGCGCTCCAGGAGCATCGCCCCCGCAGCCAGATGGCCGACCAGATTGCCGTAGGCTGTGTAGCCCGCCGCCAGTCCCGTGGCCGGAACCTCGAATTCCGAGAGCTTCTCGATATCGTGCAGGATCACGCCGCTGAACAGCAAATCCGCGTCCGCGAAGGGATAGAGCTTCGCCGCGGCTTGGGCCAGCCGCAGCACACTGAGGGTATGATAGAGCAGCCCGCCCCGGATGGCGTGGTGCAGCCGGAATGCGGCGGGCCAATAAAGCAGTCTGTCTTCGCAGTCGTCCAGCAGCGCCGTCACCAGCCGCCGGAGCTCCTCGTCCCGGAACGCCGCAACGGCCCCCCGGATTTCCGCCAGCATCTCCGGACTGGGAAGCGGGGCGCTCGGAACAAAATCCTCCATCTGCACTTCGTCCTTCTCCGTCGCCTGCCGCATGCGCTCAACGCGCATCTGGTCCGCGCCGTTATAGACCGAGACCGTTCCCCGGACCTTTACCAGCTGATTTTGCGCGAATTCCCCATGCAGTTCTTCCTTGAAATCCCAGAATTTCGCATCAATTTCCCCGCCGGCATCCACCAGCGTCAGGTCCAGATACGGCAGCCCCTTGGCGGTCAGTTTGCGCTCCAGGGTTTTGATCAGGCAAAATCCCTCCAGCGCACCGGTTTTATTGTTGACACAGACGAAATTCAAGCGAATCTCTCCTTTCGGTTGCAGTATACGCCCCGCCTTCCCTGCTACGGCAGACGCAGCGAGATACAGGAACCGCAGTTGCGGGGGATGGGTACACCACCGCGCTGCAGCGAGCATTCCTTCTGCAGGCAGATGGGCGTTTCCAGCAATCCCGCCGGAACGGTATGTTTGGCGCGCAGCTGCTGCTCCAGCGACGTCCGCCGCCGGGCAAACAGCCCCTTATTCCAAAGTTCCATATGTCCGCCCACCCCGATGAGCGTCAAGGTTTCCCCCGGGGCGTGGCCGACCAACTCCAGCAAGTGCGGCGGACACTGCAACCGCCAGCCGTCACCCGCCGGAAGGGGGGCGATGCTCTCCCGCAGCGCCAGCAGATAGTCCCGCACAACGTCTTCCTCGTAGCGCAGCTTCAGCTGGTCGCAGATCTGCCGCACCAGCGGCGTCGCATCCTCTTCAGCGCAAAGGTACAGAAACTGCACCCCGAAGGCCAGCAGGCACGGCGGTGTTTCGTAGCGGATTTCCAGTTCCCGGCGCATGGCCGGCGGCAGCGTCAGGATCCCTTCCGGGCTAACCGCCACCGAATAACTTCCCTCAAACATGGGAGATCCTCCCTTCAGATCACATGCCCCGGTTTCCTATGTTACCGCATAGAGTCCGGACCCCATCCAGACAAATTCCTGACCGAACACGCGAATAAACCGGCGCGGCGGCTCCGGGAAACGCCGCAGCACAGCAGCCTCATAGCTGTCCGTGGTCATGGCGCTGACGGTGGCGTTCCCCTCGCAGCAAACCAGCAGCTGTTCCAGGGAACGAAAGAGCCCCGTCGGCCGGGGGAACACCCCCTCGCCCCCTACCCGCAGCAGGACGCTCTGATCCCGCACGGAAAAGCGGACCAGCGCGTTGCGGTCCGGAATGGTCGCCCACACCGCACCGTCCCCCAGGCAGGCAATCTCCTGGGCAGGGCTGTTCTGATACAGCAATGCGGCTCCGCCGCCGTAGGCCCCGTCAGAACGGAACCAGTGCATTTCCCCGTCCGGAAAGAGCACCGCGCAGCCTCCTTTGGGCAGCCGCGCTCCGGCGCAGGAAAGGTAGTCCCCCAGCGTCGCTTCTATGGCGGGGGCAGCCGCGCCGAACTTGAGGTGAATGTACTCCTGCTTGGTGATAGGAACGCTGTGAAACGATTCCCAGTCACATAAAAAGAAAGACCCGAAAGCGGCACCGTCCGCCCCCGTATCTTCCCTGATATAGGCGAGCTCCTGCTCGGTGGCCGCCATGTCCAAAATCCGATCCGCCAGCAAACGAAGAGACATGAACCCTCCGAACCTTGATATGTTGATGAAACGGCGTCTGCCGCAAATTTTTACATCTCCCCCGCCAAGCCGGGAACGGCTAAGAATAACCTGCCTGCGGCAGGTGGGCGCCTCCCGGAACGTTCGCGCTCCCTTCGTCCAACGAAGCGTCGGCGCCAAACGGCGCCGCCTCCGCCGGGAGGTCTGCAATCCGGCTCCGGAGATCGGCTCCCTAAAGATCGGTGTTGGGTTATCGAAGCCGTAGGTATCGCACAAGGCAGGGGGAAAGGGGACACAAAAACAGGGATTCACGCGTCGTCTTCCGGCAGGGATTCAAACGGAATCCCCAGCCGCTCAGAAAATTGGGCGGCAATCTCGTCAAACTCCGCCTCGTCTTCAATGGGAGAGAGGTAAACTTCGCCGTCCTCTTCCTCGACGCGCAAAAGAATCAGTTCTTCGGCCTCGCCGCTTTCCGGGTCGCCTTCGCCGGCGAGGGGCGCCAGGGCAACATACGTTCCGCCGTCGGTTTCCAGCCGGTCCAGTTCCTCGAACACATGCTCCTTGCCGTCTTCGTCCACGACACTGACGATATCGGGGCTGTAATCTTCCAGCACATCCTCGTCAAATACGGGCGCGTCCTCGCCCTCACGGAAAAATCCATCCAGTTCAGCCATTGCAGCAATCTCCTTCCGTGGGGCTTTCGCGCAAGCCCCAGTCACACCTTCGGATCTTCTCTATTGTACCCCGAAATGCCGCAATAGTCAACAAAAATTTTTATTTTCTTAAAAAACTTTAATTTCGGCGCGTTC
Organism: Oscillospiraceae bacterium; assembly: GCA_031268095.1. Taxonomy (GTDB): domain Bacteria; phylum Bacillota; class Clostridia; order Oscillospirales; family Acutalibacteraceae; genus WRMQ01. Next base: position 14,298 of record JAIRXU010000025.1, read on the forward strand.
CTTGATCGGAGCGCGCCGCATTCTGTCCAGGGATAATGATTTCCGGCAGCTTTCATCACAGATCCAGCTTCGGCAGGTCCAGAACATAGATCGTTACGCCGCGGTGCCCCCATTGGCTGCACTCGGCCTCCGAGTTCATGAACAGGTCCACCGTGCAGCTCTTTTTGGCGACGAAGCCGCCCGTATCGGCCGCAGCGGCATAGCCGTAAACATATTTGCCGTCATTGGAAACAATCCAAAGCTGCGTTCCATAGGGAATCTGCCGGGGATCGACGGCGATATAGCCAGGCTTGGGACGGACACCGGAGGCAGTGCCGGTGTCGCCGGCATAGGCTTTCGCGGTCCCGACGATGACGCTCGCATACTTTTCCGGAACACCGTCGCTGCCGATTTTCACCGCGGCGGGCTTCTTCAGTTCGGAGATGGGCTCCAGTCCGGATTTGAGCCGGACAGCCTTGGTGCCAACGAGCCGGATTTCTTTCACCGGCGGCTTGCGGACGGTCTCCCGGAGCAGCGTGGAGCCAACCAGTTTCCCATTGATATACTTATCCCGATAGAGCGATTCTTTTTCGCCCTTTTCGCCCTTTTGCTGGATCTGGACCACTCCCAGCGTCAGCGAGGCGCTCTTCTGGTTGGTCACTTCATAATCCAGCGCCGTCGTCCGCTGGCGCTCCTTATAGGTAACACGGCTGATATGGATGGTCAGCCCCGGCGCCAACGGTGTTCCCACTTCCGGCAGAACGAAGTCGTCCTTTTCCAGGGTGACTCCCGCCAGCTCCAGCGCCTGGGCAACCGTGCCCTCCGTCAGGGTAAGGCTGTAATCCGCGCCGTAATCCCGCACCACAACGTCAAACGCCCTGGAAACAGTGACCTGCATGCCGTCGTACAGCAGGTCGTCATAGGACACGCTAAGGCGGTCCCGCTCGCCAACAGCAACGCCGCAGCGCTCCAGAAGCCGCCGGACCGTACCAGCTCCCCGCACCTGCCTGGTTTGGCCGTCATCGGTAAGAAAGACGTCTTTGGCCCGGTAAATGGTCAGGTACGCGTCCTCCTCCGGCGAGAAGCGGGAGAGGTCCAGGTAATCGTCGTTGTTCAGGATAATGCCCTTGTTCGCTAGGATATCGTAGGCTGAAGCGCGAATGGTATTGACGGTGATTTCCATCCCGTCGTCCCAGATCACCACCTCGCGGGCATTCTTGGCGTAGGCCGTCACGGAAACAGACGCGGCAATCAGGGCGGCCAGGATCGCCATCGCCATGATGATCTTACGCTTTCGGTATCGGTCTTTCGTACGCATGCAACACCTCCTGCTGGAGTTTTGGGGCATTCATTCCCCATCGTCTTGCTGTCTCTTCGAAACTTCTTTCAAACGGTTACAAAACCAGCAACATCTTTCCGTTTTCCCCGGCCGAACGGCCCGGTATGCCCCATTATATTGCCCCGGGGATCCTTTGTCAAGTATCTCTCCGCGAAATTTTTAGGTATTTTGTGGTAAGCAGGACAGTCCATTTCCCAAAACAAGGCGTAAAATCCGTCGAAACCACATGATTTTTGCGGTTATCCCACGCTTCATTTGTGCAAAACATAAAAATTACAAAAATGACAAAAGCATGACGAATCCAATTTTTGGGGATCTTGCGGAATGGAAAAAAAACTTGCCCCGGGAGTATCTCCCGAGGCAAGCTCCGGGACAAAAGTCCCGCGGCGCCGCTTCCATCCTTTGGCAATATTTTCATTTTCCTAAGCGTCCGACGTGCAGTAAAAATCCACCTGACCCCTTCTTTTTAGAAGAAGCCATTGCTTGCCTGCCGCTCCGAATCACTCGCCCTCGACCTGCTGGCTGACGATTTGCTCAAGGTTGGCAATGCAGTTGCGGCAGATCTTGTGTCCGTTGTATTCGACCATGCCCTCCGCCGAACCGCAGAAGGTGCAGGCCGGCATATGTTTGCGCAGTACAATCCGGTCCCCTTCCATGGAAATTTCCAGCGCGTCTTCTTTGTCGTTGACCTTGAGCATCCGCCGATACTCCTTGGGGATCACAATCCGGCCGACCTCGTCAATTCCGCGTACAATACCCGTCATCTTCATCTTAGAACCCTCATTTCGATTTTTTTTGCTGAAAGTTGCGTGAAAAATCTATGCCTAAGTATTTTACCACATTTTGCGACAAAATGGAAGGTTTTTCTTTCTTAAATTTTGCCAAATTTTTTGACCGTTTTTTGTGCAATTTGCACAACGCGCTAAAGTGGTGAAGCGCGGGCGCGCCGTTTGCTGTTTTCTGAAAAGAGCTTGACAACCTGCGCGGAACATGGTATAATATCTTCAAATATTGGTAGAAATTCCGTGCAAAATGAACAAAAAAGCCAGGACGTCAAACGCTAAGGAACCGCACAGGAAGGAGGTCTGCGCTTTGCTTACGGAACAGGTGATCGCGGTGGACCGCATGGAACAGGCTGTCGCACTGTTCGGCAACTTCGACGAAAACGTCCGCATTATAGAAGAAGAGTATCAAGTGAAGGCCATCTGCCGCGGGTCGGAGCTGAAGCTTACCGGCGAGCAAGAGCAGGTCGCGCTGGCGGCCCGGGCAGTCAACGGGTTGCTGACGCTCATCCACAAGGGCGAGGCGCTCAACGACCAGTCGGTGCGATACGTCATTGCCATGGTGCGGGAAGGGGCCGAAGAGCAGCTTCCCGCCCTGACCGGCGACTGCGTCTGCGTGACCAGCCGGGGCAAACCCGTCAAACCAAAGACCCTGGGGCAGAAGAAATACATCGAAGCCATCCGGCAAAACACGGTGACGTTGGGCGTCGGGCCGGCCGGGACAGGCAAAACCTATCTTGCTGTCGGCATGGCCGTGGCCGCATTCCGGGCGAAGGAAGTCAACCGGATCATCCTCACCCGTCCGGCGGTGGAAGCCGGCGAAAAGCTGGGCTTCCTGCCCGGAGATTTGCAGCAAAAAGTCGATCCCTACCTGCGTCCGCTTTATGACGCCCTGTTCGATATGATGGGGGCCGAGACCTTCCAGAAACAGCAGGAACGCGGAACGATCGAAGTCGCCCCCCTGGCCTACATGCGGGGCCGGACGCTGGACGACAGCTTCATTATCCTCGACGAGGCGCAGAACACCACCTGCGAGCAGATGAAGATGTTTCTCACGCGGCTGGGGGCCAACTCCAGGATGGTCGTTACCGGAGACATCACCCAGATGGATCTGCCGGAGGGAAAACGGTCCGGGCTGGTGGACGCGATGAAAGTCCTGCGGCATGTAGAGGACATCGCGGTCATTCGCCTCAGCGAAAAAGACGTCGTCCGCCACCGCCTGGTGCAGGCGATTATCAAAGCCTACGAAAAGCAGGAAACGGTCAGCCGGAAGAAATAGCGGCGTTCTTTGGAAAATGGGGTTCATGCACGGTATGCGGCGGCATGGGAAGGGAATCGGAAGGAATTCCGTCACATTCATAGAAAGGGATAACAACAAAACCATGTCCAATAAAGTAAGAGTTACCATCACGGATGACCAGCAGGAAGTGCGGGTGCCCACGGGGATCCGGCTGCTGGTGCGCCGGGCCTGCACGGCGGTGCTGGTGCAGGAAGGCTTCGCGTTTCCGGCAGAAGTCAGCGTCCGCCTCACGGATAACGCAGCCATCCGTGCGCTCAACGCGCAGTACCGCCAGAAAGACAGCGTAACGGACGTACTGTCCTTTCCCCTGGGCGAATTTCCGGAGGGCCCGGGCACAGGTCAGTTCGACATGAATCATGATACCGGCGCGAAGCTGCTAGGGGATATCGTGATCTGTCTGCCCCGGGCACGGGAGCAGGCCCAGCTGTTTGGCCATAGCCTCCAGCGGGAACTGGCGTACCTGACGGTTCATTCCATGCTGCACCTGCTGGGGTACGACCATGAGCCGGGCGGGCTGTATCTGGTTCGTATGCGCGAAAAAGAGGAGCAGGTTCTCGCGCAGCTGGGATTACCCCGGGGACACAGCTACACGGAGGCCTGAACAGTCCAGCCGCGCCCTGCGCCGGTCCCCTCTTTCTTTCCGTGTCGATATTTTTTGGAAAAGGGCTTGCAATCGGCGCGAGGCTGTGATATAATAGGATCAATGGAACTTGATGTGACGCTTGGAAATGAGGATGCTGAAGAGTGGGCCGGGCCCGCTCTTTTGTTTGTCTGAATCGTCACGGTGCCGCGGCGGATTGCTGCGGCGCCAAAAAAATGGAAAGATGTGGGTCTTTCGTATGTCAAAATCATCCGCGAACCCCGGGAGCGTCGCCGCCCGTGTCCGCGCGCTGGCGGAACCGCTGGCCCAAGGCTTGGGGCTGACTGTCTGGGACGTCCGTTTCCTCAAGGAAGGCGTGACATGGTACCTGCGGCTCTGGATCGACAAGCCCGGCGGGGTGTTCATCGAGGACTGCGAAGCCCTCAGCCGCGCCCTCGACCAACCCTTGGACGAGGCGGATTTCATTGAACAGAGCTACTGCCTGGAGGTCTGTTCCCCGGGAATTGAGCGGGACCTGACGCGGGAAGAGCACTTTCTGCACTACTTGGGCAGCGAAATTTCCTTGCGCCTGATCCGGCCAAGGGACGGCGTCCGGGATTTCCGGGGAACGCTGACCGCCTACGGCGGCAGCAAGCTGACCCTGCGGCTGGCGGACGGCGCCGTGCTGGAGGCGGACCGGAAAGAGACCGCGTTCGTGCGGCTGGCGGAAGAAAGCGACGGCCGTCCGGAGGAAAGCGTATGACTTCACGGGAACGAGTGCGCCGGGTGCTGCGCCGGGAACTGCCTGACCGTCTGCCCTTCAATTTCTGGATGGACCGGGACCGGATGGCGGAGCTCGACCGCCGCTTGGGCGCGGATTTCCGCGTGACGCATTACGGCGCGGATGTGGTGGAGACCTTCCACGGCATTTCGTTCTTTCCGGACTTTGCGCGGAACGCCGTGAACAAAAACGACGGCAAAACGTCCTGGCGCGTCAAGTTCCCGGTGGAAAACGCCGCGGCGCTTGTCGGCGCGGCTTACCCCGATCCCGATACCCCCGCCTTTTACGCGGGCATCCGGGCGGACCGGGAAAAACATCCCGCCTGTGCCCTGTTCGCCATGGTGGTAACCCCGCTGGATATTCTCTTTGACCAAATCGGCATGGAACAGCTTTTTTATGATATGACCGACTCGCCGGAGTTCTTGGAGGAAGCTCTGGAGCGCATCGCGCGGGTGTTGCTGTCCGCGGTGGAACACATTGCGGCCTGTGACGTGGATGCGATTTACTTTGCGGGGGATATTTGTTCGTCCCGGGGCGCGCTGATGAGCGAAAGCATGCTGCGGCGTTTCTGCTTCGGCCCCCTCCGGAAGCTGATTGACCGCGCGCACACGCTGGGCCTTCCGGTGCTTTATCACACCGACGGCTATGTCATGGACCTCCTGCCCCTGTTTGCGGAATACGGCATTGACGGCATCAATCCGTTGCAGGCAAGCGCAGGCAACGACCCCGCCGCTTTTGCCCGCGCTTGCGCATCCCAACTGCTGGTCTACGGCGGCATCGACAACTGTTTTATCATCCCGGACGGCACCGTGAGCGAAGTGCGGAGCCATATCCGGCATTTATTTGAAACTTTGGGCCAAAACGGCGGCCTGATCGCCTCCAGCCACGATATTCCTTCTTACTGCCCGATGGAAAACCTGGAAGCAATGGTAGACGAAATCCGGCGCCGCGTATATTAATGCCGCGCTTCTCTATTATCCCTTAAATTATTATCCCTTAAATATAGTAATCTCCAAAATAATTTATCTCCAAGAATCGGAATATGATTGGAGCATTCAGAAAGGTTGATGCACGGCATGAATAACAAAGAATTTTTTGAGGCGCTGCGGCTGCTTTCCCGCGAGAAAGGTATCGCCCTCGACGCGCTGTACGACGGGATCCAGCGGGCGATTGTCACGGCAGTCAAAGGCGACTATAGCAATAAAGACGTGGTATTCTGCGAAATTTTGCCGGACACCCAGGAAATGAAGGTCTATGTCCGCAAGACGGTGGTCAGCGAAATCATTGACCCCAAGGTGGACCTGCTGCCGGAGCAGGCGGAACATCACAAGCCCGGCGCGCAGCTGGGCGACATTATTGAAATCGAGCTGGATACCAAGGAAGTCAGCCGTATCTCGGCGGAAAAGGGCAAGCACGTCCTGCGCCAGGGCATCCGCGAAGCGGAACACGGCAAGCTGCGGGAAGAATTCCAGAGCCGGGAACAGGAGATCGTCACCGTCAAGGTTCAGCGCGTGGAGCCCAACGGCGACTGCGTGGTCGAAATCGGCAAAGTAGAGGAAGTCCTGCCCCTGAGCGAGCAAGTCCCCGGCGAGGTAATCCGTGTCGGCGACCTGATCAAGGTTTACGTCGTGGACATCAAGGGCCTGGACCGCAAGGTCCCCCGCGCCACCATCTCCCGGTCCAATCCGGGCTTGGTCAAGCGGCTGTTTGAATTGGAAGTACCGGAGATCAAGGACGGGCTGGTGGAAATCCGCGCTGTTGCCCGGGAAGCGGGGTCCCGCTCCAAGGTGGCCGTCGCGAGCCGGGATGAGGCGGTAGATCCCATTGGGGCCTGCATCGGGCCCAGGGGTTCCCGCGTGGCCCGGATCATTGACCTGCTCAGCAGCGAGAAAATCGACATCGTCCGTTACAGCGAAGACCCCGCAACCTTTGTGGCTGCCGCGCTGGCTCCCGCCGAGGTTCTCTCGGTGCAGGTGGTGGACAACGACGAACATGTTTGCCACATCACGGTTCCGGAATCCCAGCTGTCCTTGGCCATCGGCAACAAAGGGCAGAACGCCCGGCTAGCCGCCCACCTGACCACATGGAAGATTGATATCCACTCCGACGCGGTCAAGGACGATATTCCTCCGGCGGAAACCGCTGAGACGGAGGGCGACGCATGAACCATTTCAGTCATTCCTGCCATCCCCATCCTCCCGGCGGACGAACATTCTTCCTGCGGCTGGTCAGTCTGCTGCTCTGCGCCGCGCTGCTGACGGCGGGTTTTCTCCCTGCCCTGGCGGCGGAACCGGACACCGCTCCCCCGCTGACAGCAGCTGAGCTGCGCCAAGAAATGATCCGCCTGAACGGACCGATTGCCCCGGAGTGGATCCCGATCCATACCGTCGGCGGCGCGGTGGATACTGTCCTTGCCCATGACGAGAGCTTCACCCGCTGGTCGGAAGCCTATCAGGTACCGAAGGCGCTGGTGCAGACAGTGGTCCTGCGGGAACTGATTTGCTGCAATGTCTTCGACCTGCTGGGGGATTTCCTGGCGGAGTTTTGGTTCCAGCGCTGCGGCGCGGCGGAGCGAAACGGCGCGGAAGGCGCGCTCAAAGCGTTCTCCTGGCTGTTCAAGAAAGATTCCAGCACCGGCGCGGGGCAGATCATCGCCGACACGGCAATCCTCGCCAACAACATGGCCGTGGAACGCGGGATCCTGCCGGCAGACAGCCGGGTCTATGACGTCAACGACTGGCACGACCGCGCGGACATGTGGCGGCGGCTGCGAGACGACACGGACTTTAACATCCAGATGGTCACGCTGGCCCTGATCCTCTTCGCGGATCCCCCGGCGCCTTACGAAGGACTGCTGGACCTCACCGACGACCAAGCGCAGGCCATTTTCCGCAGCTATACCGGCACGGTGGTCATGATGAACGCACACCTGTATTACTGCGGCGAATATTACCTGCTTTTCCGCCGCTATAACGCCTCCCTCACGGGCGCGGCGGACTCCCAACGGACGGAGGCCTGACCATGCCAAATCCCGGCCAACCGCTGAAGCCCCGCAAGATTCCCCTGCGCAAATGCGTCGGCTGCAACGAAATGAAACCCAAGCGGGATCTCATCCGCGCCGTCAAAAGTCCCGAAGGGACGGTGGCGCTGGACCGGACCGGCAAAGCGCCCGGGCGGGGCGCATACCTCTGCCCCAACCCGGCCTGCCTGCAGCGGGCCCGCAAGCGCCGCAGCCTGGAGCGCGCATTTTCCTGCGCAATTCCTCCGGATGTTTACGACGGCATGGAGGAGGCGCTGCAACCCCATGACAAATGACGCGCTGCTGTCCCTGTTGGGCCTCTGCCGCAAGGCACGGACCGCTTCTTTCGGTCACGACGCGGCAAAGGCGGCCCTGCGCGCCGGACGGGCAAAGCTTTGCCTGATCTGCGCAGACGCCTCTCCCCGGCTGCGTTCCGAATTCGAAACCCTCGCGGCGGACCGCCGCGTTCCCTGCCTCCAGCTGGAGCTGACCATGGCGGACGTTCAGCGCGCCACCCAGTGGATTGCCGCTGTCATCACCATTGATGAGCCCGGGTTCGCCCGAAAAATTCTTCTCTGACGCCCCAAGACTGCCCCCGAAAGGATGATGTTATGTTAGAAAAATACAGAGTCAACGAGGTTGCCAAAGACCTGGGTACCTCCCACAAAGAGATTCTGGAACTCCTCGCCCGTTTTTTTGAGGAGCCGAAAAAGATGCAGTCTGCCTTGCAGGAGGCGGAGCTGAACGTCGTTTTCGAAATCTTCACCCGCGAGCGGGCCGTGGAGAACTTCGACGCATACTTCGCCCTCGGGAACCCGGCAGCGGCGGCGGAGCCAGCGTCTCCTGCGCCGTCCCCTCCCCCCGCACAAGCAACCGTTCCCACAGAGCCGGTGCTTCCTGCGGAGCCGGTGTCTCCTTCCGAGCCTGCGCCTCTCGTGAAACCGGCGCCTTCTCCTGCACCGCCAAAGTCGGCCCCTCCGGAGAAGACTGAACCGGAGCAGATTCCCGTGCCGGAAAAATCAGCCAAGCCGGAAACGGCCCGGCCGGAAACCGGGGGCAAGCAGCCCGCCGCCGGAGAACGGAAGCCGGAGGCAGGAAAAGTGGGGCAGCCCGGGCAGCCGGCAGGGCAAAAGGGCAAACCTGGGCAGCCTTCCGCCGGAACCAATCGCCCCGGCGGAAACGGCAACAAAGGAGAACGGCCGCCAGCTGACCGGCCAACCGGTGACCGGCAAGGCGCCAACCGGCCGCGCGGCGAGCGCCACGCAGGGGACCGCCAAGCCACCCAAGCTGCGCTGGCCGCGACCCAAGCCAAGCGTCAGCAGGGCCAGCAAAACCAGCCAGTCCAGGGGCAGCCGCAATCCGCCCAGCAGCCGCCAAAAAAGAAGATAAAAGAAGGCGCGCCCCAGGCCAGAACCAAGGGGGAAGCGCGTACCGTCGATACCCGCTCCGGGAACGTCGATTTGGATAAATACAACGAGCGCTATGAGCAGATCGCCCCGGCCAACCAGCAGGGGCCCCGCGGCGACCATCAGGTCAACAAGCAAAAACTCAAGCAGAAATCCCAGCAATACCGCAGGGGGGGCGGTATGCGCTCCGCCCGGCGGGAAACAGAAAGCGAACGCCTCAAGCGCATCGCCGCCGAGCGGGCCCGCAAGCCCCAGCTGGTCATTAAAGTCCCGGAAGAAATCGTTGTCAGCGAACTGGCCGCCATGCTCAAGCGCACCGCCGCCGAGGTGGTTCAAAAACTCTTTGTCTCCCTGGCAATGAAAATCACCGCCAACGAGGTCATTGATTACGACACCGCCGAGCTTGTCGCGACGGAACTGGGCGCGCGGGTTGAGCGGGAAGTTGTCGTCACCATCGAGGACCGGATCATCGACGACAGCATCGACAAGGCGGAGGACCTCCAGCCCCGGGATCCGGTGGTGGTGGTCATGGGGCACGTCGATCACGGCAAGACCTCCCTCCTCGACGCGATCCGCAACACGGCAGTCACCGAGACCGAGGCGGGCGGCATCACGCAGCACATCGGCGCCTCCCAGGTAGAATGTAACGGCAAACAAATCACCTTCCTGGATACGCCCGGACATGCGGCCTTTACATCCATGCGGGCCCGGGGCGCACAGGCTACGGATATCGCTATCCTGGTGGTGGCGGCGGACGACGGGATCATGCCCCAAACCGTCGAAGCCATCAACCACGCCAAAGCGGCGGAAGTGACGATCATCGTCGCTATTAATAAAATGGATAAACCCGCCGCCAACCCAGACCGGGTGTTGCAGCAGCTGACGGAATACGAACTCCTGCCCGAAGCCTGGGGCGGCGATACGATCTGCGTTCCGGTCTCCGCCGTCACCCGGCAGGGAATCGACGGTTTGCTGGAATCCGTGCTGCTGGTGGCGGAAATGAGGGAACTGCAAGCTAACCCCCAGCGGGCGGCCAAGGGGATTGTTATCGAAGCCCGGCTGGACAAAGGCCGGGGTCCTGTTGCAACGCTGCTGGTACAAAACGGCGTGCTGCGCACCGGGGACATCATTGTCGCGGGGGCCAGTGTCGGCCGGGTCCGGGCCATGCGGGACGACAAGGGCACGGAGATTGCCGAGGCCGGGCCCAGCGTCCCGGTGGAAGTGACAGGCCTTGCCGAGGCGCCCCAGGCGGGCGACGCGTTCGACGCGGTGCTGGATGAACGGCTGGCCAGGGAACTGGTAGAGCAGCGCAAGCAGAGCGCCAAAGACGCCCTCTTCCAGTTGACAGAGAAGGTCACTCTGGACACCCTATTCGACTCCCTCAAGGAGGGAGAGCGCAAGGACCTCAACCTCATTGTCAAAGCCGACGTGCAGGGCTCTGTCGAAGCTGTCAAGCAGAGCCTGGAGAAGCTTTCCAACGACGAGGTCCGGACCCGGATCCTCCACTGCGGCGTAGGTGCCATCAGTGAAAGCGACGTCATGCTGGCGGCGGCTTCCGGGGCAATTGTGATCGGCTTCAACGTCCGGCCCGACCCCGTCGCGGCGCAAAACGCGGACCGGGATGGCGTGGAACTGCGGATGTACCGGATCATTTACGACATTGTAGAAGACATTTCGTCCGCCATCAAGGGCATGCTGGCGCCGAAGTACCGGGAGGTTGCCTTGGGCCGGGCGGAAGTGCGCCAGGTGGTGAAGATCTCCTCCATCGGCAATGTGGCCGGCTGCTACATCCTCGACGGCAAGGCCCAGCGGGGCGCGAAGATCCGGGTGGTGCGGGACGGTATCGTCCTGACAGAAGAAGACCTGGCTTCCTTGCGCCGGTTCAAAGATGACGTGAAGGAAGTCAGCGCCGGCTATGAGTGCGGCATGACGCTTAGCAAATTCAGCGACATTCGCGAAGGGGACATCTTCGAAATCTATATCATTGAGGAATATCGGGACTGACACGCCGGGGGTTTGGAGCGCTGCTTCCAGACCTCCTGCTATATATTCCCCCGCGCTGCCATTTTCGCTGTTATTTTTCATCAATGAATTAAGGAGCATTGTGATGTCTGTTCTTCTTCATTATTTATGTATTGGGCTGGATTACCTGCTGTCTTTCCTGCTGCTGGGCATCGGACAAGCCGTCAACCTGCTGCCGCGCTGCGCCGGGGAACCTGTGATTCCGGACACGCCCGGGTTCCGCATCGTGGAAGAAATGGGGCCGGGCTGGAATCTGGCCGGAACGCTGGAGTCCTTTTATGAGAACGACACGGGCGTTGGACTGGAAACCAGCTGGGGCAACCCCGTCACCACCCAGGCCATGCTCGATATGGTCCAGGAGATGGGCTTCACCTGTGTGCGGATTCCGGTCACCTGGGGGAATCATTTCATTGACGGTCAATTCACCATTGATCCCGCCTGGATGGCCCGGGTGCAGGAAGTGGTCGATTACGCCTACAACATCGGGCTCTATGTTATCCTCAACGCCCACAACGATGATTATTACGGCTACACGCTGGATCCGGCGCTGGAAGCCCGAACTGTTCAGCAATATACCCGCATTTGGGCACAGATCAGCGCGCGCTTCGCCGCGTACGGCTGCCGCCTGCTGTTTGAGGCCATCAATGAGCCGAAGGTGGTGGACAGTCTGCTGGCCTGGAACGGCGGAACCGTCGCCCAGCGGCAGGTCCTCAACCGGCTCAACGCGGCCTTCGTCGCGACGGTCCGGGCCGGAGACAGCGAAAACAAAACCCGCTGGCTGCTGCTCCCCACCCATGCCGCCTCCTACGATCCGCTGGCCATGCGGGCCTTCCGCCTGCCGGAAGGAGACGACCGGCTCATCGTCTCTATTCACGCCTACTACCCCTGGGAATTCGCCGGCGCCGGCGCCCCCGACAAAACCGGTTACACCGCGCAGGACAAAAAGGCGCTGGATACCATGCTGGGCCGGATCTACGATACGTTCGTCCGCCGGGGCATCCCGGTCTACCTCGGTGAGTTCGGCTGCGTTGACAAAAACAACTTGGCTGACCGCCTGGCGTATGCCAAAGATTACGTCACCATCGCCCGGCGCTACGGCATGTTCTGCGCCTGGTGGGACAACAGCCTGCTGCCTGAAGAGGAGTATAACGGCGCATCCTTCGCTCTGCTGAACCGCCGGGCATTGGTCTGGTACCAGCCGGAACTGGCGAAAGCGATGGTGGACGCGGCGCGGGGATAAGCGATTGCACTCGTTTCCCATCCTACTAGTAATCTGAGAAATCTGAGAAATTTGAGAAAGGAATGTTATCCGTATGGCTTTCTGCCGAAACTGCGGCAACGAACTTCCCCAGGCGTCTACTTTCTGCAACAAGTGCGGCACTGCGGTCACTCCCGCGGTCGGCGCGCCGCCGCCTCAGCCGATTCCCCAGGCTCCGGCGTATCCCCCGCAGGCTTACGCACCCCAGCCCTATTCCTACGCGCCGCCGCAGTATGCCCCTGTCCCGCCGAAGGCCAACCCCGCGCCGAAGTACGCGCCGTTTCGTATCCCGGCCCAGTCCAAGACGCCGCTGATCGCGGGGCTGGTGATGGTCGCCGTCGGGGTGATCGGGCCATTGTTCCTGCATCCTTTGGCGTGGCTTGCGAATCTTATCAGCCTTTTGCTCGTTGCGGTTCCGTTCCTGATTTTTGTCTTCTGGGCCCCGAAGAAAAAGCCCGCGCTGATGGCCATCCCCATCGGGATGCTGGCGCTCTCATGTATCAGCTTTTCGCGACTGATCGGCCCGTTCCTCCTCTTCTCTGTCCTGCTGATGCTCCTGAGGATTGTCTTGCTGGTTGTCTATCTTCTGACAGTAACCGGAAAATTCCGGAGTAAGATACCGCTGCTTGTATTAACTTTCGCCGTTATTTTCGTCCACCTGCCAGGTATTCCCTTAATGCAAAGCTTATTCTTTCCTGTCGCTAATGTCAATGCGTTTTTGTTTAACGCCGTTTTTGCCCTGCCGTTCTTCCTGCTCTTTCTCGGCCTGCCCAGCCAATCCGCGAAACCGGCCGCGGCGGGCGGTGAAAATCCGGCGGAAAGCAGCGCATCCTAATATATCATCAAAAAGCGAGGAGGGGTAACGATGCCCAGTTACCATATCAACCGCACCGCCGAGGACATGAAGCGGGAGCTGACGGCCCTGCTGCGGGACCTCAAGGACCCCCGGCTGCAAGGGAAACTGCTGACGGTGGTCCGCGTCTCCCTCAGCGGGGACGGGACTTCCGCCAAAGTATATGTCAGCGCTATGGAGGGATTCGCCGCCGCGAAAGAGGCCGTCCAGGGACTCAAGAGCGCGGCGGGGCTGCTGCGGGGGGAAATCGGCCGGCGGCTGCACTTGCGCAAGGCCCCCGAACTGCGCTTTCTGGCGGACGACTCCATGGAGACCGGCGCGCAGATCACCCGGATGATCGACAGCCTGGAGATCAGGGAGGACGAGTCCGATGAAACAGATTGACCTGGCGGCGGCGGCGGCCCGGCTGCGGGCGGCGGCGGGGATCGTCATCTTGGTGCACCAGCACCCGGATGGCGACACTCTCGGCTGCGGCTATGCCCTGGCGCACACGCTGCACGCCCTCGGAAAACCGGTGCGGGTGCTGGGTGAAGACCCCGTCCCCGCCATGTTCCGGTATATGCTGGAAGGCCTGCCGGAGACGGAGCCGCAGCCCGGCTGGCTGGTGACCGCGGTGGACGTGGCGGACGAACACCTGCTGGGGCCGTCGCTGGCTGCGCGCTACGGCGGACGGGTTGATCTGTGCGTGGATCATCATTCTACTAACACGGGTTTCGCGGCGGAAACCGTGCTGGACCCGGACGCGGCAGCGGCGGCGGAACGGATCGGCGAACTGGTGGACACGCTGGGCGTACCGCTGAACCGGACCATCGCCGCCTGCCTGTATGCCGGAATTTCCACCGACACCGGCTGCTTCCGCTACTCCTCCACCACCGCCGCCACGCACCGTTATGCCGCACGGTACATGGATTTGGGTGTGCCCGCAGCGGCGCTGAACCGGGCTTTCTTCGAGACGAAAACCCGGACGTATGCCGCGCTGGAGCGGCTGGCGCTGGATACCCTGCGCTTTTATTGCGGCGAACGGGTGGCGGTGCTCTACGTCACCCAGGAGATGTTCCGCCGCAGCGGCTCCAATGAGGAAGAATACGTCAAGATCGCCCCCCTGACCCGGCAGATCGAAGGCGTATTGGTGGGCGTCGCCCTGCGAGAGCGGACGGATGGCACCTTCAAGATCTCTCTGCGCTCCCACGAACCTATTGACGCGGCGGCAATCTGCGCCCGGATGGGCGGCGGCGGACACGCGCGGGCGGCGGGCTGCGCCAGCGAAGCGGGTCTGGAAGCGAGCATCGCGGCCATTGTCCGTTATACGGAGGAGGCGCTGGCGGCGCACGGCTGAACATCGCGCACACATCCCCTTTTCTGAAAAGAATGGACCCAAAACGTCTGTCCTATATGGTTCGCTCATCCTCCGGGCCTCCCTTCGCGGGCGCGTCCGTTGGATTTTTTATTCATTCTGCAGGGATTCAAAAATTCTTCTTGCGGAATCCGGCGGAACATGATATAATAAAGATTAACTTTAACTTGGGGGAGACGATGGATATGCAAGGAACCACCAGCGGCAAGTTCACCAAAGAGGGGCTGACGTTCGACGACGTATTGCTGATTCCGTCCGAAAGTGATTTCCTGCCCCGGGAGGCGGACATCAGCACCCGGCTGAGCAAACGCCTGCGGCTGAATACACCGATCATGACGGCGGCAATGGATACCGTCACGGAAGCGCGCATGGCCATCGCCATCGCCAGAGAAGGCGGCATCGGCGTGATCCACAAAAACATGACCATCGAGGCGCAAGCGGATGAAGTGGACCGGGTAAAGCGGAGCGAGAACGGGGTCATTGTCAACCCGTTTTTCCTCACGCCGGAACATAGCGTCGCCGAAGCGGATGAATTGATGCACCGGTACCGGATTTCCGGCGTGCCAATCTGTCGGGAAGGGAAACTGGTCGGGATCATCACCAACCGGGACATGCGCTTCCTGACGGATTTTTCCCGGCCGATCGACGAGGTCATGACGCGGGACGCGCTGGTCACCGCCCCCATCGGGACGACCATGGAGCAGGCCAAGGCGATCCTGATGAAGCATAAAATTGAAAAACTGCCTCTGGTGGACGCGGAGGGCCGCCTGAAGGGCCTCATCACCATCAAAGACATCGAAAAAAGTACGCAGTACCCCAATTCCGCCCGGGACCTGGGCGGACGGTTACTTTGCGCTGCGGCGCTGGGGGCGACGGGCGATGTGCTGGAGCGGGCGGCGGCGCTGGCCGAGCACGGCGCGGACGCTTTCGTTCTGGACTCCGCTCACGGGCACAGCCGGAACATCCTCAAAGCCATTGAGAAGGTCAAGGCGGCCTTTCCGGACGTCACGCTCATCGCGGGGAACGTCGCTACCGGCGAAGGGGCGCTGGCCCTGATCGACGCGGGAGCGGACACCATCAAGATCGGCATCGGTCCCGGCTCCATCTGCACCACCCGTGTGGTCGCGGGTATTGGTGTGCCGCAGATCACCGCCATCTATGACGCGGCGGAGGTTGCCACCGCCTACGACGTCCCCGTCATCGCCGACGGCGGGATTAAGTATTCCGGTGAAATCGTCAAAGCCCTGGCGGCGGGCGCGTCCTGCGTGATGGTCGGTTCCCTGGTGGCGGGCTGCGAAGAATCCCCCGGAGAGACTGAAATTTATCAGGGCCGCCAATTCAAGGTGTACCGCGGTATGGGTTCCATCGGCGCCATGGCCCAGGCCCAGGGCAGCCGGGACCGCTACTTCCAGGATGACAGCCGCAAGCTGGTCCCCGAAGGCGTCGAGGGCCGCGTCCCTTACAAAGGCCCGCTGTCCGAGACCGTCTTCCAGATGATCGGCGGCCTGCGCGCCGGCATGGGGTACACTGGCTGCCGGACCATTCAGGAACTCCAGACCAAGGCCCGCTTCATCCGCATCACCAACGCGGGGCTGATCGAGAGCCATCCGCACGACGTGTTCATCACCAAGGAGGCGCCAAATTACTCGGCACAGTGAGGCTATACCAACGAGGGTATACGGATGGTATAACCGAAAAATTCTTCTTTGCGCCGTGCGGAATTCCCCTGCAAAGGCAACTGCATTTTCATTTTCTTGGTTACCCCCTGTCGTCAAGCAGCATATAATGCCAATGTCGGTCCATGATGACTCGGCAAGGAAGTAAAAATCCTTCTGAACCAGTATACCGTCCCCGTTTTCCGGTCTGGCCAGCCGGAAGCGGGGATTTTTTTCACACCGCCAAGGGCTTGACTTTTCCCCACAGATTGTATATAATAGAATTCTTCGTGAGGAGACCATTTGGAGCAGAGCGCGGACAGGATGGATGCTGGGGATGGAACTGACCCTGATCAAACAGGACCGGATTTACACGACCCTTTTGCCGGAAAAGGTAAAGGGGCAATTTTGGGTCAGCGATCTTTCCGGCGGCCGGCTGCGCCGCCTGCTGGGGGTCGAGGGACGGGGCGAAACCTGGCTTCTTCGCAGTACGCCGGCGGCTTATCCTTTGGACGGTGACCGCCAGGGGCTCCGCGCCGCAGACCTGCAAGCAGACGCTTTCTTTCGTATCTACCTGCCGAAAGAACGGGAATACGCCCTGTTGCTGGCCGCCGAGGCCGACCGGGAAGACCTGACTTACCGCAAATACGTTGTCCAGGCCGCCCAAGGCCTGGAACTCTCCGTCGGGCGTGGGGCGGACAGCGCGATCCGCTTCGATAACCCCCGTGTCTCCAGTCGTCATGCCAGCCTCCTGTATTATAATGGAAATTGGTCGCTCAAGGACCACCAGAGTGAGAACGGCACCTTCGTCAATCAGAAGGCGGCGGCGTCCTCTCCTCTGCACTTGGGCGACTGTGTCTATATCATGGGCCTGCGGATCTTGATCGGCGGAAATTTTATCGCCGTCAATAACCCCGGCGGCAAGGTGCGGCTCAACGAAGCGCTGCTTGCTCCCTATCAGCCGCTTCCGGCCCGCAAGCCCGCTGCGGACGAAGGCGATGCCCTCGCCGAAGAACCGGATTATTTCTACCGTTCCCCGCGCTTTCCAAAGGACGTCGCCCGGGCGCAATTCCAGATTGACCCGCCGCCTTCGCCGGAAAACCGGGAGGAAATGCCCTTGGCGCTGACGCTGGGGCCGTCGATCACCATGGGCATGGCCTCGGTGGCGATGGGATACTTTTCGATTTCCAGCGCCATCGCGCAGGGCAGAATCGAAGCCGCCGTCCCGGCTGTCGCCATGAGCGGCAGCATGCTGCTGGGAACCGTGCTCTGGCCAATCCTTTCCAAACGGTACGAGAAGAAAAAACGCGCCAGACTGGAAGCCTTGCGGCAGGAAGCCTATCTCGCCTACTTGAAAGAAACTGAACAGGCCATTGCCGCGGAATGTGCGGCACAGGAAAAAATTCTGCGGGAGCAGTCGGTCCCTGTAGGCGAATGCATCGAGCGTATCCGGCGGCGCAGCTCCAAGCTCTGGGACCGCACGGCGGAAGACGACGACTTCCTGCGCCTGCGCGTCGGGATTGGCAGCGGAGAACTCCAGGCGGAGATTCGCTTTCCCGAGAAACGCTTCGAAATGGAAAAAGATACTCTCCGGCAGGCGCTGTATGCTCTGCGGGACGTGCCAAAAATTTTGCGGGATATCCCCGTGCGCATCCCGCTGGCGGACTGCGCCGTGACCTCGGTTATCGGACGCCGGACGCGCTGCCTGGAATTTGCGATGGGCCTGATCATCCAACTCACCGCCCTGCACGGCTACGACGAAGTGAAGACCGTATTCCTCTATGACGAGGAGGAGGCGCAGGCCTTTGCTTTCGCCAAATGGCTGCCCCACAGCTGGACAGATGACCGCAGTTTCCGGTTTTTGGCGGCGAATTTGGAGGAACTCAAGGTGCTGTCCGGGGTTCTCGAAAAAGAAGTCGAGGCCCGGCGGGCCGCCGCCGAGCGCAACCGAACGGGCAAGCCGCTGCCGCACTATGTCGTTTTCGCCTTCAGCCGGGAATTGGCGCTGCGGGCCGAATTCCTGAAACAAATCTATGCCGCGGGCGGCAATGTCGGGTGCAGCGTAGTTTGTTTTTTTGATGAGCTGAAGAACGTCCCGAAAGAATGCAGTGCCGTGCTGGAACTGCGCGGCAAGGACAGCCAGCTATACAACCGCAGGGACCGTACCGGCGAGGCCCTGCGATTTGTCAATGATATCGCGGTCCAGGCGGATATGCGCGAACTGGCGCTGCAACTGGCCAACACGCCGCTGGACCTGACAGGTTCGGCTTACCAGCTGCCGAACCTGCTCTCATTCCTGGATCTGTTTGAGGCCGGACGGGTAGAGCACCTGAACCCGCTGACGCGCTGGCGGGACAATGACCCCACCAAGTCCTTGCAGGCTCTCGTCGGCGTGAACGCCATGGGCGACCCGTTTTACTTGGATCTGCATGAGAAATATCACGGGCCGCACGGCTTGGTCGCCGGCATGACGGGATCCGGCAAAAGCGAGTTTATTATGACGTATATTCTTTCGCTGGCGCTGAACTATCACCCGGACGAGGCGGCATTTTTGCTGATCGACTATAAGGGCGGCGGCATGGCGAAGTCCTTCGCGCACCTGCCCCATGTGGCGGGCATCATCACCAATCTTGACGGCGCGGCCATCCGGCGGTCGCTGGTTTCGCTCGACAGCGAGCTGAAACGCCGTCAGGCCATCTTCAACCAGGCCGGCGAGCGCCTTGGCATCAGCAACATTGACATTTATAAATATCAAAAAGAATACCGGGCCGGGTCGGTCACCGACCCGCTGCCGCACCTGTTCATCATTTCCGACGAATTCGCGGAGCTCAAAACCCAGCAGCCGGAATTCATGGAGCGGCTCATCAGCGCGGCGCGCATCGGACGCAGCCTGGGGGTGCATCTCATTCTGGCGACCCAGAAACCGGCCGGTGTGGTGGACGACCAGATCTGGTCGAACAGCCGGTTCCGCGTGTGCCTGAAGGTGCAGGACCGGCAGGACAGCATGGATATGCTCAAGCGGTCTGACGCGGCGGAACTGAAACAAACCGGGCGGTTTTACTTACAGGTAGGTTACAACGAGCTGTTCGAGCTGGGGCAGAGCGCCTGGGCCGGCGCGCCCTATGCACCGACCGACAACGCGGTGCGGGAGCAGCCCCGCGCCGTGCGTGTCCTTGACCGCAACGGGCAGGTGATGCAGGCGGTGCAGCTGCAAAGACGCGCCGCACCGCAGGAAAAGCAGAAAAAACAGCTGGACGTGATTGTCAGCCATCTGGCAGCGGTCGCGGCGGAAGAACATGCCGCGGCAAGGCCGCTCTGGCTGGAACCTTTGGCGGAAATCCTTCCGCTGCCGGAACTGAAGCGGCGCTACCCCGCGCTCCGGCAACCCGACGCCACCCTGAACCCCATCATCGGCGAATGCGACGATCCGGAACGTCAGCGAAGGTTCGCGCTGCACCTGCCCCTGAGCGTCGGCGGCAACGCGCTTCTCTATGGCGCGGCCGGCGGCGGCAAAACCACTCTGCTGACCGCGCTGGTGTATGAACTGCTGTGCAGCCACAGCGCCGACGCCCTGCATCTCTATCTTTGCGACCTCGGTTCCGAAACCCTGCGGCAGTTCGCGCCCGCGCCCCAGGTGGGCGAAGTGCTCACCGCGGCCGACGGCGAAGCCATCGTCAACCTGCTGACCATGCTGCGGGAAGAAATCGGGCTGCGCAAACAGCGCTTTGCGGCGTTCGGCGGCGACTTCACCGCTTACTGCGCCAGCGGCCAGGAACCGCTGCCCAATATCGTGCTGATCATCAACAACTATGCCGCCTTCACGGAGCTCTTCGAGGGACAGGAAGATCAAATCGTGACGCTCGCCATGGAGGGCACAAAGTACGGCATTTACCTCGTCCTTGCCGCCGCGACCACGAACGCCGTGCGTTACCGCGTCGCGCAAAACTTCAGTCAAATTTTTGTGCTTCAGCTGAATGATAACGCCGAATACGCCAACGTGCTGGGTAACACCGGCGGACTGTATCCCGCGCGGAACAAAGGCCGGGGACTGGTCAAACTGGAGCGGGTCTACGAATTTCAGTCGGCGCAGGTGACAGCGCAGGCCGGCCAGACGGGGACGGAAATCGCGGCCCTGTGCGCGGCCTTGAACGAAATGGGCGGTGCGCGCGCCAAGCGTGTGCCGATTTTGCCCGGGCGGGTGGACGCGGACTTCCTCGCGGGAAGCCCGATTGACGAAACCCGCTTCCCTGTGGGCGTGAACCGGCAAACGCTTGCCCTCGAAACCATTGATCTGACGGCGGCCACTGTGACGCTGTTCACCGCGCAGGACGAAGAACTGCTGGAACCGTTCGCGCGGGGCGCGGCGGAGGCGCTGGCAGAGCATACACCCATCCAAACGATCACGCTCCGTGATGAAACGCAGGTGCCGCCGCTGCTGGCCCTGCTGGTGGAGCGGCACAACGCCTGCAAGCAGCCGGACCGCGCGGCATTCCCCCGGCAGACGGTCATTGTATCCAACCTGACGGCACTGCTGGGCGGCTTATCCGCGGACGGTCAGCGGCAGCTGCGGGACATCCTGCAAAACGTCAAGCCGGAATTCCGCGTGAATTTTCTGCTAGGCGACGAGATTTCCCGCTGGCAGGGGCTGACACAGGAACCTTGGGCCAAGGCGCAGGGCGGCGAAATCACGCTTTGGCTCGGTGACGGCGCGGCAAACTACAGCTATCAGCTGAATATCACGAAAGTCGGCAACGAACTTTACGGCGAACTGGGCGATGGCTTTGGCTTGCTGCTGCGCAAGGGCAAATACCGCGTAGCGAAGCTGCTGCAATCCCGCTATGCGGAGGAGGACGACGGCGATGCGTGAACTGCTGGCGGAGTTGTTTATCCCGGCGCTTGGCGCGCGTTATGACGTGAGCATCCCCGCTGCGGGACAGATACACGAAATCACGGCGTTGCTTCTTCAGGCAGTGGAGCGGCTTTCCGCCGGACGGTTTCAGGCGGTGGATCCGGTCCTGTGCGACGGAGCCAGCGGCGCCATCCTGGACGGCGGCAAGACCGTCGAGGAACTCGGGCTGCAAAACGGCGCGCGGCTGATGCTGATCTAATGTTCAGGCATGCAATCATTACGAGAATAGATGGGAGCCGAAACCATGAAATTTGTGGCAGACATCGGGCAACTGCGGACTTCCGCGACGCGCATCCGCACTCTGGCGCAGCAGTGTCAAAGCTGCTATCAGTCGTTATATCAGGACGTCAACGCGATGGGCGCGGCCTGGAAGGGCAAGGACAATGCCGCCTATGTCAATCAGGTCAACGGATTCCGCGACGATTTCCAGCAACTGTATCAGCTGCTGGCGGATTTTTCCGCCCTCGCGGGCGACGCGAGCGGGGAATACCAGCAGGCGCTGAACGACAGCGTCACCGCGGCACGGCAGATTTGACGGAAGGAGCAACGCCATGGCGCTGCAAAATTATGTTCCGCAGAAAAACCTCCTCCTCGGGATGGGAAATTCCCTCGCCGATCTGAACAGCTACGCCGGCGCGCTGCGTCAGTTCACCCAGGAACTGAACGTCTGCTGGGCCGGCAATGCCGACAAAGCCGCGGTGTTCCAGGCCATTGACGCGCAGATGCGGGACGTTAACAGCCTGCGGCAAAACGTCAACTGGGTGCAGCAGGCGGCGAACTGGGCGCTGGAGAAAATCAACGAACTGGGCTCCTTGCTGGGGCTGACGCTGCCGTGGATCGGCGCCGTCGGAACCGTGTCTGTGCCCGGCGCGGCGCTTCATCAGCGCATGCAGCTGGACACTGCTCAGCTGCGGCAAGCCGCCGACAAACTGAACGCCCACCGCGGACAACTGGGCGGCTGTCAAGACACCGTTTGCCAGGTCCGGCGCAGTTTGGACGCGGTCCTGCAGGGTGTGTTCGGTATTGGAGGCAAGTTACAAAACAGCGCCAACGGCGCGGGCGCTGCGCTGACCCGGCACGACCGCCTGGTGGCCGCGGTGTGGCGCATTGCGGATATTTATGACACGGCGGACGGGCGGGTGCGCAGGCGGGCGGAGGAGATTGTCGGGGGCGGGGGAACTGTCTCTGTTTCCCCGGCGTCCGCCGGGACGGCGCTTGCCTCTGCGGCTTCCGCGGTCCCGCGGCCCCGTTCGTTCATAGACTGGCTTGGCGACGGCGCAACGAATTTCCTGCGTTTTCTCGACCAAAGCGGGCAGGGCGGCAATTTGCTGACCTTGGGCAAATATGGAATTGTCGGACTGCTGGATAAAAAGATCCCCTGGCTGGGCAAGGCAATCGATGCGGGCGAGCTGGTGAGTAAAATCTTCACAAAGGACGGCGGCCCGGACGCATGGGACTACGGCAGCTTCGCTTGGGGCGTTACAAACGGCGAGATCAAAAGCAAAAGCGCCGCCAGCGGGAATTTGCTGGGGTACCTTGGCGGCGTCATCTCCGACGAGTTCCGGGTGGGGATCAATTCCTATCTGGAAAACAAAGACACCACAGATTATTCTTTCAACGGCATTGTTTCCACCCTCGGCTACGGCGTAACGCACCCCGGAGAATTGGCGGAAGCGCTTTTGGACGGCTTCGTGGAAGCGATTGGCTGCTGGCTGCCTTGGTAAGACGCAGGAAAGGAACCGTTAAGATGAATTTTTCTCTTACAGCGGATGAAATCAGCTTCATTGACGCCGCGCTGGCTATGTGGCCGTTCGGCGCACACGGCGATTCGGAGGAGGAGGCGCGCAAAGAAAGCGCGCAGCGCGGGTTCCGGGTTCTGGCGGAGCGGCGGATGCTCGCGCCGGACGCAGGCGACACACCGGTCAAACCCCTAGGAGATCTTGCGGCGCTGGTCGATACGCTGAAGGATCTCGCGCAGATTGCGGAATTTTTCGCGTATTCGGAACGGGCGCAGGCCCCTGTGCGCGTCGCCGCCCTGCTGCTTCCCCGAAGCGAGTTTAACCCCGCCGTTTCCGTTACGCCCAACCTGTTGCGGCTGTTCGAGGTGGAAAGCCACAGCCGGGACGAAATCGCGCGGCTGGAAGCCGCCTTTCTCGAAAGCGTCAGGGCCGCGGGTTCGCAGGGGGGCTATATTGAGCGCTCCTATTATGCGGACGGTAAGCTGACGGACAAAAGCAGAACGAATTAAGGAGGCCGCCTCATGGCGCTGCAAAATTATGCCCCGCAAAAAAACCTCATTCTCGGGATGGGAAATTCCCTCGCCGATCTGAACGGCTATGCCGGCGCGCTGAACCAGTTTGCCCAGAATCTGGGCTCCTGCTGGGCCGGCAACGCTGACAAAGCCGTGCTGTTCCAGGCCATTGACGCGCAAATGCGGGACGTCAACAGCCTGCGGCAAAACGTCAACTGGGTGCAGCAGGCGGCGAACTGGGCGCTGGAGAAAATCAACGAGCTGGGCTCCTTGCTGGGACTGGTTCTGCCGCGCATCCCGCTGGTCCCTTCCATCGCCGTGCCCGGCGCGGCGCTGCACCAGCGCATCCAGCTGGATACCGTCCGGCTGCGGCAGGCCGCCGATTGCTTGCAGGCGCAGCGCGGACGGCTGGGCGGCTGCGGCGACGCCGTCTGTCAGACGCAGCAAGGGCTGGACGCGGTTCTGCAAGGCGTATTCGGCATTGGCGGCAAACTCAAAAGCAGCGCTGCCTGTACCGGCGCCGTCCTCGCCCGGCACGACCGGCTGGTGGCCGCCGTGCGGCGCATCGCGGAGATCTATGACGCGGCGGACGGGCGGATCGGAAAAAGGGCGGAGGAACTGGCCGGACCACCGGAGCAGGTGATTCCGGACGCGCCCAATACGGGGGCAAATGCAGAGAAGAACCACTGGAACCCGATTGCGTCCGGCGTGTTTCCGGCAGTTGCTGCTGGTGTCAGCGATATTGCGCAGCGGGCGGCTAACGCGGCGGCGAAGACCGCAGAAAAGGCGTATTGGGAGGCCATGGTGGGACAAACGCCCGGTCAGATCCGCGACGCGGACGGGAACCCAACGCAGTGGTACGGTTCCGGAAATTTGTCCTATCAGGGTGGGTATGAGGGGCAGTGCACCTGGTACGCCTACGGGCGCTTCTATGAAAAAACAGGGATACAGCTGCCCACAGCGCGCCACGCGAAATATTGGCTGGACGACAACCGAAACAACCCGAACGTTGCGATTGCCGCCAGCATCAACGACATAAAAGAACCCGCCATTGCCGTCATGACGGATGGTAAGTACGGTCACGTTGCCATTGTGGAGCATGTGGATCGGGATGCGGCGGGCAATATCGCCGCGGTTTATGTGACGGAAGCCAACAGCAGCATTTGGGAAACCGATATTCTCCATGAGTACACGCCGGGCGTTGACGGCAAACTGCGCAAAATGACGCCGGAGGTATTCCTTCAAAAATACCCGGCCAGCGGATACATTTCCGCAATATAGCGCTCCCTCCCCTGCCCCGCGCAGGGTTCGGATAAATATGCAAACAAGGAGGACCAGACATGGGCACAAAAATCGTGGTGGACCCGGCGAAGCTGGAACAGTCCGCCCAAAAGGTAGAGCAGCAGGCGCAGGACTATACCCAGCTCTACCAGCAGCTCTACACCGAGGTGGACTCCATGGGCTCCGCCTGGCAGGGCAAAGACAACCAGGCGTATGTAACGCAGATCAAAGGTTTCGAGGATGACTTCCAGGGCATGGTCGCGCAGCTGAAGCAGTACGCTGAGTTCCTGCGCCAGAGCGCCAAAGCATACCGGAGCACCCAGGAGAACGTTGAATCCGGTGCGCACCAGCTGCGCAACTAAGAAAAGGAGGATACCGCCATGGCTACGATCGAAGGCATCAGCATTGAGCTAAGTCAAGTCCGGCAAACCGCAGGCACCATCCGGCAGAAGAACAGCGCGCTGGACGCAAAACTCCAGGAAATCCAGCAGGAAATCAACGCCCTGCAAAGCTTCTGGCAGAGCGACGCGTCCGAAACCTACCGGCAAAAATTCGGACAGTTCGCGCAGAAGCGTTTCCCGGAATATAAGTCCGTGATTGAGTCCTATGCCCAGTTCCTGGAGCAGACCGTGGACGCCTATACCCAGACCGAACAGAGCATCAACACCAGCGCGAGCGCGTTTCAGTAATCCGGACAGAGCAGGCAGGCGGCGGGATCCCTGCTGCCTGCTCTGTTTGTCTTGTCTTTCCAGAATTTTTTAAAAGGAGCATCCGCCTTGACGTTTCATATGATCACCAATCCCGGTCAGCGGGATATCAACGAGGACAGCGCCGTCTGCCTGGAACAGGACGGCGGTTTTTGCTTTGTGGCGGCGGACGGTCTGGGCGGACACGGCGGGGGCGAAATCGCCTCCCAAACATTGACGGAAGTATTCCGGCGGGAATTCGCGGCAGCGGCCGACGATACGGAAGCCTTCCTGCATCAGGCGTTCCTGACGGCGCAGGACGCCATCCTCGCGGAACAAAAGGCGCGCAGCGCGCCCCATGAAATGAAAACAACCGCCGCCGCCCTGGTCCTGCTCAACGGCAAAGCGCGCTGGGGACATGTCGGCGATACACGGCTATATTTTTTCCAAAAGGGCAAGCTGAAGGCCCGAACCTTGGATCACAGCGTACCGCAGATGCTGGTACTTTCGGGCGACATCAAAGAAAAACAAATCCGCCGCCATCCGGACCGCAACCGGCTACTGCGGGTCATCGGCGTTGCGTGGGACAGTCCGCGCTATGAACTGTCAGAAGAATATCCGCTGTCGGCGTGTCAGGCATTTTTGCTTTGCACCGACGGCTTTTGGGATTTTATCGACGAAAAGGCCATGACCCGGGCGCTCAAAGGCGTACTGAAACAGAGCGGCGCCGCGGAAGACTGGCTCGCCGCCATGACCCGCGAGGTCGAACAGAACGGCGCGGGCAGCGACATGGACAATTACACCGCCGTCGCGGTGATCATGTAAGGAGTGCGGTATGACCTATGAGACCGCGTTTCGCTCCATCCTTGGCACCCGCGGCGAGCAGCAGGACTGCGGGTTTGTGCAGACGCATTCCGCGGGCGTATTCGCCGCCGTATTCGACGGCATGGGCGGCATGGAATCCGGCGCGGCGGCCAGCGCGGCGGCGGCCGAAACATTGCGGGCGCTTTACCGCATGAAGCCTCCCGCACAGCCCCTGCCCCTGTTTTTTTGGGAGGCCGTGGACATTTTAGATGAATGCGTGGTGCGGCTGGGCCGGGGGGAAGGGCAGGCGGGCACCACCGTTACGGCTGTCGCTGTGGAAGGCAATCAGCTCCATTGGCTCAGCGTCGGCGACAGCCGGCTCTACCTGCTGCGCGGCGGTGAAGTTGTCCGGGTCACGCGGGATCACAACGGCTATCTGCTGGGGCCGGAAGCTCCCGGCGGCAAGGGCGAGGCACTGATCAGTTACCTGGGGCTGGGCGGCGTGAAGGTCTTCGACAGCAACCAGACGCCGTTCCCTCTGCTGCCCGGGGACACGATGCTGCTCACCACCGACGGACTGACCAAAACGCTCGCCGACCGGCAGATCTGGCAGGCGCTGCAAGCGGGCGGCGCGCAAGACGGTATGGATGCGCTGTTCCGTCAGATCGAGCTGACCCATCGGCCGTCGCAGGACAACACCACTTGCGCGGTCATTCAATGCCGATAAGAAAGAGAGGCCTCCTCCATGTCTATCCTCAAAAGAACCCTCGCGCCGCTGCTGGCCCTTGCCCTGCTGCTGTCCCTCTTCGCCTGCAGCCGGGCCGCCGTCCTCAAACCCAACCCGCCGCTGGTCCTGGGCGACAAATATCTGAACGAACTCGACTACGAACAGGCCCTGCTCCAGTTCGACGAAGCCATCCAGATCGACCCGAAAAATCCGCGCGGGTACTTGGGCAAAGCTGACGCGCTGCTGCATCTCGACCGCCAGGATGAGGCCGCCGCCGCGCTGGGCGCCGGCGCGAAGGCGACCCGGGCCGAGACCCGCGAGGCCCTCTCCGCCGCGCGGGCCGCCGCCGAAACATCCCCCGTGGACGGCTACGTCGGCCTCGCGGAGGCCTACGAGAAACTGTCGCTGCGGAATATCGCGCTGGCGCTGCTGCGGCGGGTATGCGAGGAGCTGCCGGAGGAATCGAGGCTGAAGGCAGCGCTGGAGCGGCTGCTGACCGCGCCGGAACCGACCGGCGCCCCCGCGAAGACCAAGGCGGGCAAGGGCACAACCGAGGCCCCCAAAAAGAAGTGGCTGCTGGAGCGGGAAGACAGCTATAACGCCGACGGCAGCCTGATCTCCTACTATACGTTCCAATATGACGAGAACGGGAACCGAACCAGATATGAATGTTATTATTCTAGCGGCCTTTCTTTCTATGAAACAATTCAATACGATGCGAACGGGAAACAAGCCAGATATGATCAGTATTTTTCTGACGGCAGTCATTCCTATGGGACGTATCAGTATGACGCAAACGGGAACCAGGCCCGGTCTGATTTTTATTCTTCTGACGGCAGTCATACCTATAGGACGTACCAGTATGACGCAAACGGGAACCAAACCAGGTCTGATTTTTATTCTTCCGACGGCAGCCTGGACTTCTACTATACGTACCAGTACGACGCGGACGGGAAACAAACCGGGTCTGATACGTATTATTCCGACGGCAGGCACTCCTACACGACTTACCAGTACGACGCAAACGGGAATTGCATCCGGAGGGATCGTTACGATGCCGACGGCAAACTTACCGGCTACTTCCTCTGCACCTACACCGAATCTTAAGGAGGCCTCCCCATGAAACTGATCAAATGCGGCAACACGCCGTCTCATTACTACGACGCCGACAAATACGCCGACTGCCCGCACTGCGCGAAGCTGACCGGGCCGGCGCGGCAGCAGTCCCCGGAACCGCCGCCGCCGAACTTCCAGCCGAGCGCGCGTTCCGCGCCGCCGGAACGGCCGGAAACGGAATCCCGCACCAGCTCTCTCTGGGCGGAGCCTCCCGCGCCGCCCCCGGCTCCCGCTCCCGCGCCGAGCGGCCCTGCCTGCCCCGCCTGCGGCGCGCCGCTGCGGGAGGACGCCGTATTCTGCGTCGAGTGCGGGAAGCGGGTAACGCCGGAACCTCCCGCCGCGCTGGCCTGCCCTGCCTGCGGAACGCCGCTGCCGGGGGACTCCGTCTTTTGCGTCCGTTGCGGGAAACGGCTCGACCCCGCCTTCGCGGAGGCTCCCGCGCCCGCGCCAGTCATTCCTTCGACCGCAGCCCCCTCCCCTGCCCCCGCGCCCGCCGCGCCCTCGCTGCAATCCGCTGTTGACGCCGTCCGCACAGGCGGCGTCGACACCCAGGACATGAAAACCGTGGCATTTTATAACACTGCCCACGGCACGGAGCCGGTGGTGGGCTGGCTGGTCTGTACGCAGGGCAGCTACTTCGGCGAGGGCTTCCCCCTCAAAGCCGGGCGCAACAGCATCGGGCGGCAAATGGACAACGACGTCCCCCTGGCGCAGGAAACCACCGTCTCCCGCCGCGCGCACGCCATCCTGACCTTCGATCCGAAGCAGCAGGCGTTCTTCATCCAGCCCGGCGAGGGCAGCGGCCTGACGTACCGGAACGACGAGCTGGTCAGCGGCTTCACCCCGCTGCGCCCGTATGACACGCTGCAACTGGGCAGCGCGGCGTTCGTGTTCGCGCCGTTCTGCGGCGAACACTTTCGATGGGAGGATCACATCTGATGAAAAAGCTGATTTCCGGTCTCCTGCCCCTGGTCTTGCTGCTGTCCTTCGCGTCCTGCGCCAAGGCCTACACGCCCAAGCCCAATCCTCCGCTGGTGCTGGGCGAAAAATACCTGACCGACCTGGACTACGAGCAGGCCCTGCTGCAGTTCGACGAGGCGATCAAAATTGACCCGAAGAACCCAAGGGGATATTTGGGCAAGTATGCTGTGCTGGAGTTTCTGGATCGGCATGCGGAAGCTGAGCGGGTGCTGCGGGAGGGGAAAAAGAAGGCTGCCGATATAGAAATGAAGGCTGTCCTGGACGCGGCGAGGGTTTCTGCCGAAGATGGCCTTGCGAGCGCCGTAGAAGTATACAAAGAGATGGGTTTCAAGGATTTTGCTTTGAAGCTGCTGAAAGTATGCATAGAAGTCTACCACAGTGCCGAGCGCTTTGTGGACGCGCTTGCCGTGCTGACCGAAGAGCTGGGCGTGGAACCATCCGTTTCGGCGGCGGCTGCGGCGGTCACAACGGCGGCGGTGACAGATAAGAGGACAGAAGCGTCCACAACCACAGCAGCCACAACCAAAACCACAGCACCGGCCACCACAAAGACGACCACAACGGAGAAATCTGGAATTCGATTGGAGGATTTCAGCATCTGGGACATGCTCGCGGATGAGTTACGCAGTCTGCTTTCCAGCCATGCGACCATTCACACAAGGGAACAGGTTTGGACGTATTTCACGTGGAACGACAGCACTGTTTCGCTCTACGGCGTCTATCCTGGCATGGACGCTACGCAGGCGAGGTCTCTTTTGGCGCAGCAAGGACGAAAAATTGAGGATGGCAAAACCCGATTGGGTCATGAGAAAATGACGTATTGCTTTACTGTTAGTAACCGCACCGATTATTCGGCTGACGGTTGGGCCACCATCGACGTTGGATGGAATGAAGAAGCAGGACAAGTAAGCGCCATGACGTGCGAACAGGAGTTTACCGCTTGGTAAGCTAATGCGGGATACGTCTCGGTTACAAACACAACCGGAATAGGAGGCCACCCCATGAAAAAATTACTCTCAATCGCCCTCACCTCCGCCCTGCTGCTGTCCTTCGCGTCCTGCGCCAAGGCCTACACGCCCAAGCCCAATCCTCCGCTGGTGCTGGGCGAAAAATACCTGCTCGACCTGGACTACGAGCAGGCCCTGCTGCAGTTCGACGAGGCGATCAAAATTGACCCGAAGAACCCAAGGGGGTATTTGGGCAAGGCCGACGCGCTGCTGCACCTCGACCGCCAGGCGGAGGCTGCGGCGGCATTGGGTAACGGCGCAAAGATTGTGCCGAAGGAGCAGCGCGAGCCGCTGCGGACTGCACAGGTTGAAGCTGAGAAGTCGCCCGTTGATGGCTACATAGGCCTGTCCTCTGCGTATGAAAAGCTTGGCTGGGTGGATATCGCGCTGGCGCTGCTGCGGCGCGTTTGCGAAGAATTGCCGGAGGAGAGCAGGCTGTTCAAGGCATTGGAGCGGCTGATGGACATTCTGGATACAGAATTAACTGCTGTGTCAGGGGAAGCCACCGAAGCTTTCACCGGAGAGCCGGAGGAAATGCCGATTTCTGCGCAGGAACAGCGAGAGGTGGAGGCATTCATTCAGGGACACACCGCGAACATCAACCTTCATGATCTTTTCTCTCGCTATGCGATGAATGTTGACAAATTGAAGTCCGAGTGGATAAATGCGAATCTAGCATACGTGTCAGTTGCTTCCCCCGGCTTTGATGCTTCAGCAACCAGAAAATCATTCGAGGATCAGTGGACGGGTACTGGCCTTATTTCCAATTCCAATATAAAAATGCGGGTTGATATTACGAGCGTCGCAAAATTTTCGCGCAAGGGACTGCGGCAGTTTATCTCAGCTTATCATGCGCAAGGCTACGAAGAGTTTTGGCAAGAATACAAGAATAAGTCCCCATACTCAGTAGCGGATTCTGTGTATGAATTTTATGAACGCTTAGTCCGTGTAATGTATGATTGTCGGCTACCGATTGACAGTGCAGATGTAGTTTATAAGGCGGTTTATAGCATCACAACGACCTATGACGGCAATACAACCACGAACAAGTTTACGGAATATATCGTGCACATGGACGGAAAGTTGCAACGGGTAATGACCGTAGATACTGTAAGTTTTGGAGGTATCTCATGACCCGCTGCAACAGCTGCTTCGCCCTGCGCGGCGAGGAATTCGACGTTTGCCCCCACTGCGGCTACGTCCAGGGAGCGCCCGCCAAAGAGCTCTACCACCTCTATCCCGGCATGCGCCTGAACGGCCGTTATATCGTCGGGCAGGTGCTGGGCTTCGGCGGCTTCGGGATTACCTACAAGGTCTGGGACACCCGGATGG
This sequence comes from Oscillospiraceae bacterium, assembly GCA_031268095.1. Classification (GTDB taxonomy): domain Bacteria; phylum Bacillota; class Clostridia; order Oscillospirales; family Acutalibacteraceae; genus WRMQ01. The sequence goes on from JAIRXU010000025.1 coordinate 45,720, forward strand.
AGGCCGTCCTGGCCGTGAAGGAGTACTACCCCAACGGCCTGGTCAACCGGACGCCGGGGACGGCGGACGTGCGGCTGGTCGCGCGGGGGCACCAGGCGGACTTCGCCCACGGGCTGGAACGGTTCCTGGACGAGGCCCGCAGCATGGCGCGCTTCAGCGCCCATCCCAGCATCATCCATGTCTTCGATTTCTTTGAGGAGAACGGCACGGCCTACTTCGTGATGGAATATCTGGACGGGATCAACCTCAACGAATACCTGCGCGGGAACGATATGGAGACCGAGGCGGCCGCAGGGATCGTCGAGCGGGTCTGCGACGCGCTGCGGGACATTCACGCGGCGGGGATTGTGCACCGGGACGTCAGCCCCGACAATATCTTCCTTTGCGCGGGCGGCAGCGTCAAGCTGATCGACTTCGGCGCGGCGCGCTTTTCATCCGGCGAAGCTGCCCTGCATACGATCATTCTGAAGCCCGGCTTCGCCCCGCCGGAGCAGTACGAGAGCATCAGCAAACAGGGCCCCTGGACGGATATCTATGCCCTCGGCGCGACGTTTTATTTCATGCTCACCGGCGTCAAACCCGAAGAATCCAGCAACCGCAAAATTTCCGACGACCTCGCGCCGCCGAACGCCCTGCGCCCGGAGATTCCGGCGTACCTCAGCAATACAGTCATGAAGGCGATGGCTGTCGATATGCACCTGCGGTTTCAGTCTGTGGCGGATTTTCAGCAGGCCCTCCGGCGGGAAAAGAAGGTCCTCCTTCCCGCGCAGGAAAAGAAGCGGCGCGGCCGCCGCCGTCTGGCCGGTGTCCTCGCGGCGGCGCTGGCGGTGACTTTGGCGGGCGGCATTTTTTTCGCCGGCTGGAACCGGGAGCGCGTTGCGGAAACCTTGCCGGACGCGGCAATTTCCCTGTGGCTGCCCGGCGGTGAGGCGCAGGAACAGGCCGTCCGGGACGTTCTGGAAACCTTCCGCGCCAGCTTTCCCAACGTGACGGTGACCGTCAGCCTGTTCCCGGAAGCGGACTATGGGCCGGCCCTGGCGGCAGCCGCCGCCGACGGAAACCTGCCGGCGCTCTTCTCGTCGGACGGCGCGGGCGCGGACGTCCTGGCCAAGGCAGCGCCGCTGGACGCCGTCTTCGCGCAGATCAGCACAAGTGACGTGCAGTTCCTGCCGGAAAACAGCGCGGCTCTGCTGGCCCAAAAGCAGCTGCCCCTGGGCTTTTGCGCTCCGGCGGTCTACGAACACCCCGGCGCTTCCGGCGCCGGCGCCGCCAAGGAGGATTTTCTTTCCGGACAGACGGCGGAATTCCGCGGCAGTACAGCGGACTACGCCGATGTTCAGGCCGCCCTGCCCGCACAGTTCCTCCTGCATCCCCCGGACGGCGAAGCGCCGCTGGCGCGGTTTGGCGTGTACTGGAGCATCGGCTCCTGCAAAGGCGGTGAACTGCGCTGCGCGGAACGCCTGCTGCGCTTCTTCCTCAGCTCCAATGCCCAGGACCGCCTGCTGATTCAGTCCAGCGGCGGCTGGGTGCCGGTCAACAAAAAGGCTCTCGGATTGTTCTGCGAGGTTTATCCCGACTTCGACGGCTTTTTCCAGGGCAGCGGCCATTACCTATTTGATCTCAATACATAAAGGAGCGAACCGCCATGTTTTGTATTGGCTGCGGGAAACCGCTTACCCCAGAGGACCTTTTTTGCCCTTGCTGCGGCGCGCAGAACCCGCCGCCGCAACCAATGCCCGGGCCTCCCCCTCCTCTGCTCCCCGTCAAGCGAACCTACGTCAAGTTTATCCTGCTCAACCTGCTGACGCTCGGCATCTATAAGCAGTATTACTACGCCTGCTGCATCCGGGAAATGAACGCCGCCTGCGCGGAAGACGGCGAGGAAACGCCTGGCTTTTGGAAATATTTTGGCTTATCTCTGCTTACCTTCGGTATTTATGGGATCATCCACCAGGTCCAGCTGATGAAGCGAGTGGAAAACGCGGGAAAACGGTACGGGGTCAAGGTGATGTCCGCCGGGAAAAAAATGGCGATGCAGTACGGCGGTATCTTGGGCGTCGGCTTTCTGGAGGGGATCCTGTCCGTCCTTGTCCCGCTGATTGTGCTCGGCGCCAGAATCTATGACCCAGCTTCTGTCCTTCTGTTGACAGTCATTTTGATGCTGGCGGGAACGCTGCCCGGATTCATTCTGATTTTCATCAGCTCCTATCACTGGATTCACGATTTCAACGCGATCAGCCGGGCATACAACCAGCGGGTACAGACGGGCTGGGCGCCCTCCCCCGCCCGGATCCCCGCTGGGCCGATCTATGCCGCGCCTGCACCGCCTGTTTCCGCGAACGCAGCGCCGGCGCCTTCCGCGCCGTTGGCTTCTGCGCCGCCCCAGCCGGCCAAACCCTCTGCGGGAGAGAAGCTGTCCCAGGCGGCGGTGCACGCGCGGCAGATCGGCTTCGCTCTCTGGGAGGCCGCGAAACCCAGGCTGCAATCGTTCCGGCAAGCTGTCCGGCAAACGGCCGCCGCCGCTTGGATCTGGATCAAGCGCCACAAAAAGCCGGTGATCGCCGCGCTGGCGGCGCTGACCGCTGTTGCCGCACTCTGCGTCACCGGCGGCCTCGTTTGGCAAGCCCGGCAAGCCAAAAAAGCGGCGCTCAACACCGCCCCCGATTCTCCGCTGGTGCTGGGCGAAAAATACCTGACAGAGCTGGATTACGAGCAGGCGCTGCCGCAATTCGACGAGGCCATCCGGATCGACCCGAAGAATCCGCGCAGCTACCTGGGAAAAGCCGACGCCCTGCTGCACCTGGACCGCCAGCCGGACGCCGCCGAAGCCCTCGCCAAGGGCGCGCAAAAGACCGGCGATCCGCTGCTGACCGCGGCGGAGACCGCTGCCGGACAATCGGCTGCCGACGGCTACGTCGCCATTTCCAACGCCTATGAAAAGCTGAACTGGGGCGACATCGCCCTGGGGCTGCTGCGGCGCGTAGCGAAGGAACTGCCGGACGAGGCGAAGATTATCGCCGCGCTGGAGCGGCTGGAGGAACTCTTCGGCGAAACCAGCCGCGCGCGGTGGGAAAAGGCGTACGCGTCGGTGCTGGGAACGCTCCGGGAGATTGTGGTAAGCCGGGATTGGGATGCCTTGGCGGCGGAGTTTTCGCCAGACGTCACCCTCAATTACGAACTTGATACAACTTCTTTCGGCTATGTTTTTCATGACCTCAACAAAGATTGTGTGGCAGAATTGATTCTCTCCTGCCGTCAGCAGGGGGATGATGTTCCGACGATCCGCGCCATTTATGTTCTGGAGAAAAATAACCCTGTCCAGCTTTGGACCGACATGTATCGGATGGGGGGTTCTTTCCAGTCGTCAGGCGCTTTCCTGGAGGAAAATTACGCTGGTAGCGGGATGAGGACGACACAGCGCCTCCTCCTCAAGAACAACCAGCTGGTATTTGACAAGGCTATCGAATCTCCCATGTGGGATATGCCACAGGAGTACCGCTACTATGAAGGTTCCTTTGACAACGGCATCGTTATTTCCGAAGCGAAATATAACGAACTCCAGAAGACGGAGTTCCGCGGCGGTGCGGAAGCCAAGTTTGCTTTCTTCCCCATTGAGGACTACCGGCCCAACGCGGCGGAGGAACAGGCATACGCGAACGTGCTGGGGCTCTATCAGGACATTGCGGCGAGCGGACGGCCGGGGCGCTTCGAAAGCGAAATGCAGGCCAGCCTCGGTGTTCTCGAGGATGCCGCATGTTATTATGCCTTCCAGGACATCGACAGCAACGGCGTCACGGAACTGCTGATGATCAAAAAGAACAATTACTATGACGGGACGACGCGGAGCTCCATCTTTGGCGCGTATACGCTCGTCGGCGGCAAGCCGCAGGCAATGCACCTCCGGGAAAACAGCACGTACCCCGAATGCTACTGGGCGTCTTACGACGGCTACCTGGACGGCAGCGGCTTTCTGTATGTTTCCGGCTACGGAAGCAACACCAGCTTCAACTTCAAATTGCGTATCAGCAACCATGATTTTGTGTGCGCGGCAAGCTACATTGCAGGTGGCTGGGCCAGCGGCGATCCGTCCTATGACGGTGACTGCCATAACCAGCAGGAATACGACAGCGGCATCAAAAATTGGCCCAAAGACAACGCCAAGGCCGGATTGACGTGCTATCCCATTGAGGACTACCGGCCCGCGGCGGAGGAAACGGAACGCAACACCACTGCCGCAGTGACCCTTGACCCCTCCTGGGTGATCGCGCCCGCTTATACAGCCGCCCATCCGTTCTCCGAAGGCCTGGCGGCGGTCAGCAAATCGGCGGAGTCTTCCTCCGGCGGCAAGTGGGGGTTCATTGACGAAAAGGGAACTTTGGTTATTCCGATGATCTACGGCGAGGTCGGGGATTTTTCGGATGGCTTGGCGCTCATTGCCATTGGAGAATATCCAAACACAAAATACGGTTATATCGACAAGACGGGCAAAACGGTGATTCCAGCCATCTACGACAACGCGCGGCCATTTTCCGAGGGACTGGCAGCGGTTGCAATCGGTAAAACGGAACTGCTAGAGTATCCAAAGATGCACAATACTTACGGAAAAATGGGATACATCAATACGCAGGGCAAAACGGTGATCCCGTTTGAGTATGCATGGAATGTCATGGCCGAAAACTATGACTTTTCCGAGGGGTTAGCGGCGGTAAGCAAGCGAATGGATAATCTTTCTTCTTATTCATGGTCTTTTGGATACATCGACAAAACCGGAAAGCAGGTTATCCCCTTCGAATACAATGAGGCACGGCCTTTCTCCGATGGTCTTGCGCTCGTTACGAAGGCCGCCGTCAGCAATTATGGCTACATCGATAAGACCGGCAAAACCGTCCTCCCCTTTCAGTATCAAGAACTACAGACGGGCGGCGATTTCAAAAATGGCTTGGCCGCCGTGGAGAACGGCGACGGGAAGATCGGCTACATGGATAAAACCGGTAAGATGGCAATCCCGTTCCAGCTAACATCCACTTCCCCACAGGCCCCTGGCTATGCTAGCTCCTTCGTTGGCGGCTACGCGTACGCCTCCATCATCCAGAACGACCGGAAGGTTGACGGCTTCATCGACAAAACCGGCAAATTTACGTCCTACCAGTCCCTTTTCGGATCTTTGCCATACTATAGCGAATTCCTGAGCAGCGAGGTGTTTGGCGGAAAGATCACCCACACCGACGGGCCGCTGATGCCTTTATTGGATATCCAGGGCGCCGAAGAGGACGAATATTTTGGATCATCTTTCCCCGTCGGGAAATACGGTTATATCAAAAACCCGTTCTATCATTGACCCTTTTGAAAGGAGAGATTCTTATGGCTTTCTGCAGAAAATGCGGCGCGACCATCGCGCCCGGCAACAACGTCTGCGGCCGCTGCGGCGCGGCCGTTGCCCCAGCGACAGACGGCGCCCTCCGTCCGAACCCTGCGGACATCCCCGCGGGCGGCATGACCACCGAGCGCTTGCAGGCCATCTATCCCGAATGGGAAGTCGTCAAACTGCTGGGCGAAGGCTCGTTCGGGCAGGTGTATCAGATCCGGCGCGACATGTTCGGCAAGGCGCAGAACGCCGCGCTGAAGGTCATCCGCATCCCCCAGAACGAAAGCGAGCGGCGGCGGGCGCGCGGCGAGGGCATGGACGACATTTCGCTTTCGGCGTATTTTCACGGCTTCGTCCAGTCGCTTTCGGATGAAATCGACCTGCTGTCCCGGCTGAAAGGCAACAGCAACATCGTCAGTTACGAGGACCATAAAATTGTCCCCCATGAAGGCGAGGTCGGCTGGACCATTCTCATCCGCATGGAGCTGCTCACGCCCCTGCTGGACGACATCCAGGCGCACCCCTTCTCGCAGCGGGACGTGCTGCGCCTGGGACTGGATCTATGCAAAGCCCTCGCGCTGTGCGAACGGGAACGTATCATCCACCGGGATATCAAGCCTGACAATATCTTCGTCTCCGCCGGCGGAGACTTCAAGCTGGGGGATTTTGGCGTCGCCCGGGAACTGGAGCAGACCGCCTCTGGCCTTTCCCGCAAGGGCACGTATCATTTCATGGCGCCCGAAGTGTTCCACGGCCGGGCCTACAACGCCACAGTGGACATTTACTCCCTGGGTGTGGTGCTTTATACCCTGCTCAACAGTGGGCGCACCCCCTTTTTGCCGCCAATGCCCGCCCCGATCACGGCGGCGGACCGGGAGCAAGCGCAGCAGAAGCTGCTCAGCGGAGAGGATTTTCCGCCGCTGGAAGGGGTTGCGCCGGACTGGAATCCGATCCTGGCCACGATGTGCGCCTATGCGCCGCAGCAGCGCTACCAGACCGCCGGCGAAGCGGCTGAGGCGCTGCGGATGCTGGAAAAAGCGCTGGACGGCAGCCTGACCGTCAGCCTCTGGAACGGTGACCGCACCCCGCGCCGCTCTTCCGCCCCGACGGAGCGCGAGGCCAGCGTGTGGATCGACGGCACCCCCGTCAAGACCGCGGCGCAAGCGCCGCAACAGCCGCCGGCCAGCGCCGCTCCCTCTCCTGCGGTTGCAAATGCGCCCACAAAAAAGAAGACGCCCCGCTGGGTGCTGCCGGCCGCCCTCGCTGCCGCCGTGTTGATCGTCGCGGGCGGGATCCTCACGGGCGTTTTGCTGCACCGGAACCAGGCCGCGAAGCGGCAGGCGCTGCTGCGGGACTACTACGCGCAGACCCTGGCGCTAAGCCAGGCGGCGGACTTCGCGTCCTGCGCGTCCTATGTCAACGAAATCGCGCCGGCGCTCCCCGCCCTCGCCGCGCAGCAGCAAAACCAGCAGCGGCTCGGCGAAATTTACTACATGCAGGGCAACAGTTACTTTGAGCTGGAGCAGTACGACAAGGCGATCGCCTCGTACGAAACCGCAAAAAGGTATTTCCCCGACCACCAGGGGATCCAGCGGGACATGGCGATCGCCTACGCCCGCGGCGGAAACATCGACCGGGCGGAAAGCTTCCTCCAAACCCTGCGTACGCTGCCCGACAGCGAAAGCGACATCGCCCTGCTCCGCGGGGAAATTTCCTTTGCCAAGCAGAACTACGCCGACGCGCTGACGCAGCTGCGGAACTACCTCGCGCTGCCGGGCAGCGACAACTACGAGAAATACCGGGCCTACCTGCTGCTCGACAAAGCATGCCGCAAGCTCGGCGGGCAGGAGAAGGAAAATATCGCCCTGCTCCAGGAGGCGCTGCGCGTCCTGCCAGAGCAATATGCCCCGGTCCTGAAAGAGCGCCTGGCTGACGCCTATTCCCGGAACAAGCAGTATCAGGAAGCGGTCAGCCTCTTCGAGCAGCTGCGCGACGGCGGCGACCAGCGCTTCGGTACGCTGCAAAACATTGGCCTGCTCTATCAGCAAATGAAGCAGTACGACAAGGCCCGCGCCGCCTTCGACGCCCTGCGGGCCGCCTTCCCGGACCGCTACGAAGCCCCCATGCGCCTGGCGTTCCTCGTCATCGCCGAGCAGGGCGCGAAAGCCAACGAAAAGCGCGACTACGCTGAGGCGCTGCCGTTCTTTGACCGGGCCAAGGCGCTCTACGCCGCCCGTCCCGCCGCTTCCGGGGACGACCCGGACATGGGCCGGCTGGAAAGCCTGATCGGGGACCTGCGCAGCGGGGGATGGTTTGACGATACGCCAGCCGCCCAAGTTGTCAACAGGTCGTTGGGGGGGAATCACAACTCGATTTTCGATCTGGAACTGACGACGAAGGCGGCAGCCGCTGCGGGGGTTGCCCCAACGGCGAAACCGCAAAAAAATGCAGCAACCAGTCTTTCTGTTGGCCAAACCTACCATTTTGGCGCGTATGACTGGATTGTTCTTGCGCGCGAAAGCGGAAAAGCGCTCTTGCTGACAAAGACCTATATTGAAGAACGCCAATATCATGAAACGGAAGCGGATATCACTTGGGAAACCAGCGATATCCGAAGATATCTCAACGGCGCTTTATATAACAAGTTCAGCGAAGCGGAAAAAGCGCGGATTATCGAGACCAAACTCGATAATCCGGACAATCCTTGGGAAAATACGGAAGGCGGAAGAGCGACAAACGACCGAATTTTCTTGCTGAACATACAAGAACTCTTCCAGTATTTCGGCAAGGGCGGCGCGGTTCCCAATAATCGAGGCGGTGTGTACGACGCATTAAAAGAGCATCAAGACGCATTACTCCCTCAAACCTACTCAGGGGAGGGAGGCTGGTGGCTCCGTTCACCTGGTCGGGATCAAAGTTTTGCATTTGTTGATGGAGATAAAAAAGGTGGAAACGAGATATCCATCACCTACGCCAATGTATGTGGATATTACGCTTACGTTCGCCCTGCTATGTGGATAAAATTGTAACTACATGCAATGAGTCCCGCCCATGACCACCCTCCCGACCTGCAACGCAAAACCCCGCCGAATGGCGGGGCAGGGGGAACTGGTTATCTTTCAGCAGCTTTTCCGCCGCCTGCTGGCAGTGATAGCACATGAGTTCCAGCGGCGCCGGGTGCATCGTCCAGCCGTGCTCGGCATAGGCCAGGTCCATTTCGGCGATGCGAAGCCAGTCACGCAAAATGGAGAAGTCAGGCGCCATACAGCAGCCTCCCATCCCTGGCAATCGCGCGTTCCATCGTTGGTCCCTGCGCCCTGCGGTGAAACATACTGGATTTTCCCGCGAGCAGGTCAAGCGCCATCCGCTGACGCGCCGCCATGCGCAGGCGGATATCCAGCACCTTTTCCATGGGGTTTTCCACTTGATCCGGCACCACAACATAAATATCCAAGTCACTGTCCTCGTTCGGCTCCCCGCGGGCATACGAGCCAAACAGGTAGATCGCCTCGGTGTCCGGTACCACCGCCAGTACGCTGTCTCTGATGAGCTCCAGTTCACGTTCCACCGCCGCGTCCATGGCGCATCCCTCCCTTTCCCCTACCATTATACCCCACCCCGCCATAAATAGCAACCCTCTATTTCTTTCACACCAGGAGGTCATCTCATGATCCGCTGTCTTGGCTGCATGGCCGAATACGAGGAAGCATACGACGTCTGCCCGCACTGCGGGTTTGTGGCCGGCACAGCGGCCGAAGAACCGCTGCACATGGAGCCGGGGAGCATCCTGCGGGAACGCTACATTATGGGCCGGGCGCTGGGCTACGGCGGCTTCGGCGTGACGTACCTCGCCTGGGACGCGCTGCTGGAGCTGCGGGTGGCAATCAAGGAATACCTGCCCAGCGAATTTTCGACCAGAATGCCGGGGCAGACGCAGGTCACCGTCTTCAGCGGCGGCAAGCAGGAGCAGTTCGAAAGCGGGATGGCGAAGTTCGTCGAGGAGGCCCAGCGGCTGATCCAGTTCCATGACCAGGAAGGCGTCGTGAAGGTTTTCGACAGCTTCGAGGACAACAACACCGCTTATATTGTCATGGAACTGCTGGAAGGAGAGACGCTGAAGTCTTTCCTGGCGCGGGAAAAGACTGTCCCGCCGGACCGGGCCGTTGCGATGCTGCTGCCGGTGGCGCGCTCCCTTGCGGCCGTCAACGCCCATGGCATTCTCCACCGGGACATTGCGCCGGACAACATCTTCCTTTGCGCGGACGGCCGCGTGAAGGTGATCGACTTCGGCTCCGCCCGGTTCGCTACCACATCGCACAGCCGCAGCCTCACCGTGCTCATCAAGCCCGGCTACTCCCCGGAGGAACAGTACCGCAGCCGGGGCGACCAAGGCCCCTGGACGGACGTTTACGCCCTGGGCGCGGTGCTTTACCGCATGGTGACGGGCGAGACGCCGCCCGACGCCCTGGAACGCCGCGCCATGTTTGAGGGCAAACATCACAAAGATATGCTCAAGCCCATCGCGCGGGCGTGCCGGGACATCACCTCCAACCAGGAAACCGCCATTCTCAACGCGCTGAACGTCCGCATTGAGGACCGGACCCCCGACATGGAAACCCTCGCCGCGGAACTGACCAGCACGGAGCCCGTGAAGCGCCGTTTCGGGAAAATCAAAAAAATCGATGTGCTGACATGGCCGCTCTGGGCGAAGATCGGCGCGCCCGCCGCGCTGCTGGCCGTCGTGACGCTCAGCGTGCTGTTCGCCGCCGGGGTCATTGGCTTCGACGCCGGGCTGCGCACGGATATCCAGCTGCCGAACGGCATGAGCCGGGTGCCGTCGGTGATCAGCCAGGAACTGACCCGGGCGGCGAAGCGCCTGGACAAGGCCGCGCTGCTCTACAGCATCACGGGAAAAGAATATTCCGACGCCATTGAGGCCGACCGGATCCTGACCCAGAACCTGACGGCGGGGACGGTCGTGCCCAGTAATTCCATGCTGGAAATCACCATCAGCGGCGGCGCGGCGCGGGACCTGACCGCCAAGGACGCCAAGGGCCGGGTGGAAGCCGCCGACGTCCAATTCCGCACGGAGGAAGAAGCGCTCGGCATGCTGCGGCAGCAGGGGCTGGAGCCTTCCGTCAAGCGGCAGGCCAGCGAAACCGTCGCGGCAGGCGTCGTGATTTCCATGACTCCCCCCGCGGGAACCAAACTTTCTCCCGGCGAAGCGGTGGAACTGGTGGTCAGCACCGGCGGCGCGCGCTTTGCCGTGCCCGACACCGTCGGCAAACCGGAGGCCGAGGCCAGCGCCGCGCTCCAGGCGAAAGGGCTCTCCGTCGCCCTCCTCTACCAAACGAGCGCGTCGGCCCCGGAGGGTACCATTCTGGCGCAAAATCCCGCCGCCGGCACGCAGGCCAAGCGCGGCGACAGCGTGACACTCACCGTCAGCAGCGGGCAATCCCTGACGGCGGCGGCCAGCGTCGTCGGGCAGACGCAGGCGGCGGCCAAAGCCGCGCTCGGGCAGCAGGGCTTCTCGGTGGCGGTCAGCGAGGCCTACAGCGATACCGTCCCCCAAGGCAGCGTGATCAGCCAGAGCCCCGCCGCGGGGAGCGAACTGCCCAGGGGCAGCACCGTTGCGCTCACCGTCAGTCTCGGCAAAGAACCCGTTCCGGCCACCCAGCCGCCCCAGACCCAGCCGCCGGCGACCACCCAGCCGGTTGTCACGACCACCCAGCCGACGACGAAACCGACCTATACCGTCACCTTCAACGCCAACGGCGGCACGGTTTCGCCGGCCAGCGTCACTCGCCAGGCCGGAGAGGCGCTTGGAACCCCACCTTGGCCGGTGCGCGATTATTATACGTTCCAGGGCTGGTTTCAAGGCAGCAATCATTTTTTGGACAACATGGCCGTCACCGGCGACCTGACGCTCACTGCCCAGTGGACGCAAAACGCCCTGTCCGGCTGGGTTTCGGCTGGCAGTGTGCCGTCCGGCGCACAGGTGGTCAACCGCAAATGGACGTATACGCAGTCGTCAACGGGGTACAAAGATTCCTACAATCAGACGGAATCCGGCTGGACGCTGACGGGGAGCGAGTGGCAGCAGACGGGAACGGGAACTGTCAAATGGCTTGACAGCAATTGCTATTCGCCCAATGGTCCTTATACTGCTTATGGACCATATAGGCTTGGAGCAATCAATTTATCGGGCATCGAAACAAGCGAGCCGGGCGCGTACGAAAACGCAACCCAAAAACGTACGTACGGCGCAAGAAGCGTTAACACGTACCTTTATTTCCATTGGGTGGACAGCAGATGGATAGGAGAACCCGCGACCAACCGCTGGGTAGAAAGTTTTCAGAGTTCCGATTCGCACGATAACTATAACACATTCGTCTATTATTGGGATAATTCAGATTGGCAGAGGGGCGAAAGCGGCGCAGGCGGCGCATGGGTGGATATGTGGGTTGGAAAGGCAGGCGTTACCGGAGTCGGAAGCAAATGGTGGTACCGGATCCCTTGCTACCAAAAGCCCTACACCGACTACCGCAAACTGTTCCACTGGAGCAAAACCACTACCGAATCCAAAGAATCCGCTTCCTATCCCTCCGGCAGCGGCGTCAGCAACGTCCAGGAGCTGGTGCAATACCGGGCCAAGTAACCGATTCTCCCGCGCGCTGCATGAACCCTCCCAAACTTACCCATACTGGGAAAGTAAGGGAGGGACGGCTGTGTATTATAACAAAGTCGAAATCTGCGGCGTCAACACCAGCAAACTCAAGGTCCTGAAGGAACCGGAAAAGCGCGCCCTGCTCGAACGCGTCAAACAGGGCGACCGGCAAGCCCGGGAGGAACTCATCAGCGGCAATCTCCGTCTGGTGCTCAGCGTGATCCAGCGCTTCACCAACCGGGACGAAAACATGGACGACCTGTTTCAGGTGGGCTGCATTGGGCTGATGAAGGCCATCGATAATTTCGATATCAGCCAAAACGTCCGGCTGTCCACCTACGCGGTCCCCATGATCATCGGCGAAATCCGGCGCTACCTGCGGGACAACAACGCCGTCCGGGTCAGCCGCTCCATGCGGGACACGGCCTACCACGCCATGCAAACCCGGGAGCGCCTCTCCGCGGAGCATCAGCGGGAACCCACCGTAGAGGAAATCGCGGCGGAAATGAACCTGCGCAAAGAAGACGTCGTGCTGGCGCTGGAATCTATTGTGGATCCCGTGTCGCTCTATGAGCCGGTGTATTCCGACGGCAGCGACACCATCTACGTCATGGATCAGATCGGCGACCGGCATAACGACGACAATTGGCTGGACGAGATTCTGTTCCGCCAGTCGATCCAGGACCTCAGCCCCCGGGAGAAGCGGATTCTGCGTTTGCGCTTCCTCGTTGGCAAAACCCAAATGGAAGTCGCCCGGGAAATCGGCATCTCCCAGGCCCAGGTGTCCCGCTTGGAAAAAGGCGCCATCCGCCGGATCAAAAATCCGCGGTAAAAAACAGTCGGCCTGAGGAAAAAAATCCCCGGGCCGATTCTTTTTTGGATGTTATGGCGAGGGGGCGTTTGCCGCTTCCAGCAGCCCCGCCGCCTCAAAAAAGCCGCGCAGCGCCTTCTCATATGCCGGCGCGGCAATGTAGTAGGACATGGCGTGGGCGGCTTGCGGAATCTCCACATAATCATGCAGCAGCCGACACCCCGCGGCCAAGCGCCGCCCCATTTCCGTCGGGACGAAGTCGTCCGCTCCGCCGTGGATCACCAGCAGCGGCCGCGCGGCCTTCTCCATGTTTCCCAGGCAATCCGCGTCCTTCCGCAGAGAACAGCCCGCCAGCAGCCGGTTCCAAAGGCCCAGCGCCCCTTCCAGCGGCGGAAAGTGAAAATGCAGCTGATGCTTCGCGACATGGCGGATTTCCTCGTAGGCGTTGGTATAGCCGCAATCCTCGACGACGCACTTCACCTGGGGCGGCGGATCCTTTTCGTTGGCCAGCATCACCGTCGCGGCCCCCATGGAGACGCCGTGGAGCACCGCCTGGGTGTCTTCCCCCAGCCGCCGGACAAAGGCCTCCGTCCAATCCAGGAAATCCTGGCTTTCCCGCGCGCCGAAGGTAATCCGTTTCCCCTCGCTGCGCCCGTGGGCCCGATGGTCCGGGATGAGGACATGGAACCCCAGGTCCCGATAGAACGGGAGAAAGACCGCGAACTCGCCCGGGCCGTCGCAGTGGTAGCCGTGGGCCAGCACCGCCAGCCGGCGGGATTCCGCGGGGCCGGGAAAAAACCAGCCCCGCAGCGTCAGCCCGTCCCGGCCGCGGATCGAGACATCTTCCGGCCGGAGCGCATGAAAACGCACCTTTGCCGCTTCCCGGATGTTCAGCCGATCCCTGTGCTCTTCGGTGGGAGGTTCTTCCTGCGGCGGTTCTTTCCGGGGCCGGCGCAGGGCGATGTCATACGCGACGTAGCCGCCAATCGCCAGGGCCAGCAGAAAACATCCCGCCGCGCCCGCCAGAATGGGTAGGATCACGAAATCAGCTCCTCCTGTGGAAACGATGCTTTATTTGGACAGCGCCTCGATCAGCAGTTGGATCAGGAAGGCAATTTTGTTGGACTTGAGGCAGAAAACGACGCGATCCTGGATGGATTCCCACAGGCCCACTTCGGGATCCTGATAGCGGTAGCCGCTGCCGTCGTCCAGGGCGAACGCCTGGGTCGTGCAGATCCCGCCCTCGCCGATGAGCTGGGCGCGGACGTAGCAGGTGATTTCATCGCTGTGGGCGCGCAGATCAATGCTGGGCCCTTCGGCAATCACTTTGCCGTCGGCAATCCACCGCACGGTGTCCGCGCTGTCCGTTTGCAGGGTGATCACATCATTCGCGTCGTCCGCGGTGATGCGCGTCACCATGGGGAAGGGCGCTTCCCGGTTGGCGGATTCGTCGCCCAGGAGCGGGCGGTCATAGCGGGAGCAGGCAAAAAACGCGCCTGTCTCCATCGCCGTGCGGACGTTATCCACGGTGTTGGCGGGCATCATAAAATATTCCGCCGTCGCGCCGATGTCAGAAAGAACATGGCTGTCGTCGTTGGAGAAGCCCCAGCAGTTGCGGCCCCGCGGGATCACCCGCTGAAGGATCTCGTCCCAAAGGATGCGGTCCTGCCGGGTGACGGTATCGACCCGGTTATAGATCTCAATGCCCAGGCAGGAAGGGTACTTCAGCAGGATATTGGCGAAAAAGTTGACGTTCTTCGGGTCCTTGGCGGCGGCCGGATTCCCCGCGCTGCCGAGCCAATCGCCGGGATGGTTGATGTGACTGACGCCGCCCGCCCGCTCCGTCCAGCGGATCACGGACTCGTAATCGTTCTCCAGCCCCCAGTACCCCTGCCCCGCGCCGACGAAGAAGCCGTTGACGTGGCTTTTATAAAGGACGGCCGCGTTCATCTCGATCCCTTTCGGGAGGTTCAGCATCTTTTGGCCGTCCCGGTCTGTTCCGGCGGCGATCGCGGCCGCGCGGGCCGACGTCAGCACCGGCCGCGCCTTGAACCAGTTCTGGATATCCAGCGGCGTCGCCAGTTTCGGCCGCTCGTCCCATGGGCGCCCGACCACACCGTGATCCGTGACGGCAATCGCGTCGTAGCCCTGGGCGTAGTATTCCTCCACGACGTCCGCCAGGCTCATGTTGCCGTCGCTGAAGGTCGTGTGCATGTGCAGGTTGCCCTTATACGCTTTCCAGGTGTCCCAGTTGACCGCCGCGTAGGGGTTGGTGATTTGGTAGTCCGCCGCCGCCGCGCTTTGCAGCAGCGCGCCGAATGACGCCAGCAGCAGCGCGCTGAGCAACACGCTCAACATCTTTTTTCCCATTTTTTTCATAACTACCGGATCCTTTCATTGCTAAAATTATGGCCAGCATGCCACCACATAGTATAATACTTTTTGTAGGATTCGTCAAGCGTCCGGAGAAAAATTCCTGGTCCGGGCGCAAGGAAGACGGCATTTCTAAGGACAGGGACTGCCTCCTTCCTTCCTTCCTTCCTTCCTTCCTCCGCGTGATACCAACAAAAAATACCGATCCTCCCCAAAATCCCAGTCTCCAGTCCCCGTTTGATAGCGACAGCTCCGGAGCGCGTCGTGTGCCAATAAGCGCGTCGGCTCCCCTCAAGGCCCCGCCCCCGCCCCGGACTCTCTCTCCCGCCGAACGGAGAGGGCAGCGCGGGAACAGCGGGGACAGCCCTCTGTCTGGTGCGGCGGAGGCCGCGCTGTCTTGCCTTTGCCGGAACCCGCGATACAGCTGATGATATTGGTGCGATTTCGTCAGCTGAAGGAAGGAAGGAGGCAGTCCCTGTCCTTAGAAGTGCCTCCTTCCTTGCGCCGTCCGGCATCCCCGCAGAAAACCGTTGACTTTTCCGGGGATCCTGTGGTATAGTTGTGGTATCGTCATGCTGGAGACGTCAGGAAAAGGAGGAAGCAGGGCTTTGATGGAATCGGGTTCCCGCGCCGTCGCTTTGGGAACGTTCGACGGGCTGCACTTGGCGCACCAGGCGGTTCTGCGCGCCGCGCGGCAGTTCGAGGGGCTGACCCCCGCCGTGCTGCTGTTCGATACCCACCCCCTGGCCTGCCTCGGCGGTGAGGCCCCGCCCGGGCTCCTGACCGGCGCTGCCCGGGACCGCTGCCTGCGGGAGCGGGGCCTGGAACTGCTGTCCGTTTCTTTCGCGCGGCTGAAGGATCTGCCTCCCGCGCGGTTTTTCGAAGACATCCTGGTCGGCGAGCTGCGCGCGGGGGCGCTGTGCTGCGGCTACCACTTCCGCTGCGGGCGCGGCGCGGCCGGGGACGCGTCGATGCTGGCCGAGTTCTGCGCGGCCCGGGGCATGGGGCTGCTGGTGGTCCCCCGCATGGATTATCAGGACGAACCCATCAGCTCGTCCCGCATCCGTCAGGCGCTGGCGGACGGACGGGCGCGGGACGCCGCCGCCATGCTGGGGCGGCCTTTCGGCTACGCGCTGCCCGTGGTCCAGGGGGACCGGCTGGGCCGGACGCTGGGCGCGCCGACCCTCAACCAGATTTTCCCGCCGGAACTGGTGGTGCCCCGTTTCGGCGTCTATGTTTCCCAGGCGCGGACGGGCGGCGCCTGGCGGCCCTCGGTCACCAACATTGGCCGCCGTCCGTCGTTCGCCTCCGCCCAGCTGCGCAGCGAAACCCACATCCTGGATTTCGACGGCGATCTCTACGGCCATGAGATCCCTGTGCGGCTGCTTGCCTACCTGCGGCCGGAGCGGCCTTTTGCGGACCTCCAGGACCTGGCGGCGCAGATCGCCAGGGACAGGGACGGCGCGGCGCGGTATTTCGCGGACAATCACGGAAAACTTGACTGTAAATAAAACCGTGTCAACCCGGGAGAAGGAGGCGCAATCTGCCCCGTCTCCCGGGTTCGCTGTGTCTGCCGCCGCTTTATTCGTCCGGCTCACGTGCCGTTTCCGTCAGGCCCAGCGCCCGGGAAACGGCGTCCACCGTCGCTTCGTCGCCCGCCACCTCCACGCTGTCCGCCCCGCCCTCCTCCGGGCGCAGGGCAATGGTCAGCACGGGCGCTTCGTCTGGCGGCGGTTCCGTCAGCTCCGTGCATGCGCAGGCTTCGCGGGGTCCGGCCGCCGGTTCCCCTTCGTCTATTTCCGGCGCGCCGGCTGTCCGCGCGCTCTCTTCCCCCGGGCGCCGGTTCGGTTCGGCCGGTCCTTCGCTCAGGCGCGGCAGCGCTTTCCCCGCCTCGCCCGGAACGCGGGGCTTCGCCTTGGGGATATGGGTGAAGATCGCTTCGATTTCCGCCAGCGCCTGGCTTTCCGTCGGCGGGAGCGCTCCCGCCGGGGCGGCCTCCTCCTCTTCCAGCAATAGGGAAGAGACCGGAAATCTGGCGATATACGAAGAAACAACCGGTTCGGCCGACGCGGGGGCGGGCAGCGGCACGATCGGCTGGATGGGCGCGGGGGCGGGCAGCGTCGTGACGGGCGCGTTTGGCGGGTCTGGCGGACAGGTGGGACCGAAGGGTCCCCAGGGTCCGCAGGATCCCCAGGGACCGCAGGATCCGCAGGATCCGCAGCAGGGTCCCCAGGGAACCATCCCCCAGGGGCCGCAGTCGTCTCCCCAGCCAAAGGGACCGCCGCCGTTGCCGCCGTTGTTGTTATTGTTGTTGTTGCTGACAACGACAGAGCCGCCGCGGCCAAACCGTATGTAACTGCCGGAATGGGATCCCGGTCCGAACCCGCCGCCCCAAGGGCCGCCCGGCCAGCCGGCAGATCCGCAGCGCGGACAAGCCCCTCCCAATCCGCCGCCGCAATTGCAAGGCATGCCATCCTCTCCTTTTTTATTATAATTTAACTGTTCTATTGGCATCATATGCGCGGCTGAAAAATAGGTGCGCGCCGTCAGTTTCTGGTTCCGCAGGGGGCCAGCGCGGTATAAACGGGAGACAGTTTGTCGCACAGCAGCGCAACAAAATCCGGCGGGCTGTGGCGGCGCAGCCGGCCGTCCCCGCCCAGGGGGAGGCGCAGGGAACAGACTGCCGCGCCGCCTTCGTTGGCCCAAAGCAGAGAGGCTTGGTGCAAGCGGGCGCTGCGGAGCATGGCGGCGCTGCCGGAGCCCGGCAGCCGCGCGCGTTCATGCAGGCGTTCCAGATCCAGGGTTCCCTCGCTTTCCACTTGCAGCACGGCGGAGCGCGGCCGCGAAACGCTGCTGGCCCGCTCCGCCCGGGCGCGGCGGCCAAAGACGGGCGAGCGCAGGGCGACGCGGATGTCCCCGCCGTCGGTATGCAGCGCGGCGTTGCAGATCATGTTCAACAGCAGCCAGCTCAGTTCCTGCGGCGCGGCCGCGGCGGGGAATTCCTGCGCCGGCGGGTCAAAAAGGACGGAGCGGCCCAGGGGACTCAGCACCAAGTCGCAGGCGCAGCAAAGATCCTCCACCAAGCCGCGCAGCTCGCAGCCCTGGCGCGCGAAATCCGCCTCCGCCTGGACGCTGGCCAGCTCGTTTTTCAGTTTCCGCAGCCGCAGGCGGCAGGCCAGAAGCATGTTCCGCGTCTCGGCGGCGGCGCCGGTCTCGCCGTCCTGGGTGGCTTCCAGCGCAAACAGCCCGCTCATCAGTCCCTGCAGCCGGGAGCGCAGCGCCTCCTCCTCGCGGGGGGTGACGGGCAGCCGCATCACCGCGCGGAATTCTTCTCGCAGCCGGCGGGATTCCTGAAGCAGTTCCATTTTGCCTGATCTCCCGTTCTATCTTCGGTAAAATTTGTACACTTCGCTAAAAATAGCCGAAATAGTTCCGGATTGACTGATTTTGCTTGCATCTTGGATCAAAACAGGATAAAATAGAGGCACTGCGATTTTTAAGAATTATGATGAGGAGGCCAAATCACATGGCAGTCAAGGTTGCAATCAATGGGTTCGGGCGGATCGGCCGCCTGGCGTTCCGGCAGATGTTCGGCGCGGAGGGCTATGACGTCGTCGCGATCAACGACCTCACCAGCCCCGTCATGCTGGCGAATCTGCTCAAGTACGATACCGCGCAGGGCCGGTACGACGGGCACACCGTCACGGCGGGAGAAAACTCCATCGCCGTGGACGGCAAGGAAATCACCATCTACAGCATGAAGAACCCGGCAGAGCTTCCCTGGGGCGAACTGGGCGTGGATGTGGTGCTGGAGTGCACAGGCATCTTCTCCACCAAAGAAAAAGCCAGCGCGCACATCCAGGCGGGCGCCAAGAAAGTCGTCATCTCCGCCCCGGCGGACAGCGAGACCAAAACCGTCGTCTTCTCCGTCAACGAGGATATCCTCACCCCGGACGACCAGATCATCTCCGCCGCGTCCTGCACCACCAACTGCCTGGCTCCCATGGCCAAGGCGCTCAACGACTACGCCCCGATCCAGAGCGGCATCATGACCACCGTGCACGCCTACACCGGCGACCAGATGCCGCTGGACGGCCCGCACCCGAAGGGTGACCTGCGCCGGGCCCGCGCCGCCGCCTGCAATATCGTCCCCAACTCCACCGGCGCGGCGAAAGCCATCGGCCTGGTGATTCCGGAACTCAACGGCAAGCTGATCGGTTCCGCGCAGCGCGTCCCCGTCCCGACCGGCTCCACCACCATCCTCGTGGCCGTCGTGAAGGGCCAGAACGTCACCAAGGACGGCATCAACGCCGCCATGAAGGCCGCCGCCAGCGAGAGTTACGGCTACAACGAAGATCCCATCGTTTCGTCCGATGTGATCGGCATCACCTGCGGTTCGCTCTTCGACGCGACGCAGACCATGGTCGCCAAGATCGACGGCGACACCTATCAGGTGCAGGTCGTGGCCTGGTACGACAACGAAAACAGCTACACCAGCCAGATGGTCCGCACCATTCAGTATTTCGCGGAATTGGCGTAACTTGCGGATGCGTCCCCTGCGAATTTCTGGAAACCGCCCTGGCGTCAGCGGAAGGCGCCGGGGATTTTTTTCGAAAAAATGCCCCGCGGCCCTTGCTTTTTGGCGCGGAATGCGATATAATTTATGCTAGTTTTTTCTTTATCCGACGCGGAAATGCGGAACGAAAGGCGGCGGCGTATGATCCCCAACACCGAAAAATCCATGGAGAAAATCGTTACCCTCTGCAAAGGGCGCGGTTTTGTGTATCCGGGCAGCGAAATTTACGGCGGTCTGGCCAACGCCTGGGATTACGGCCCCTTGGGCGTGGAACTGAAGAACAACATCAAGCGCGCCTGGTGGCGGAAGTTTATTCGGGAGAACCCCTATAACGTCGGGGTTGACTGCGCTATCCTGATGAATTCGGAGGTGTGGAAAGCTTCGGGGCACGTTGTCAACTTCAATGACCCGCTGATCGACTGCAAGCAGTGCAAAACGCGGCACCGGGCAGATCAGCTGGTGGACCGCTATAACAGCGAGCACGGCATCGAGATGAACGCCGACGGGCTGCCCAATGAGGTCCTGACGGCCTATATCCGCGACCATGAAATCCCCTGCCCCGGCTGCGGGAAGAATGACTTCACCGACATCCGGAAATTCAATATGATGTTCAAGACCCATCAGGGCGTCACCGACGACAACGCGGCGGAAATCTACCTCCGGCCGGAGACGGCGCAGGGCATGTTTGTGAATTTTAAGAACGTCCAGCGGACCACCCGCCGCAAGCTTCCTTTCGGCATTGGCCAAACGGGCAAAAGTTTCCGCAACGAAATTACGCCGGGCAATTTCATCTTCCGCACCCGGGAGTTCGAACAGATGGAGCTGGAGTTTTTCTGCCAGCCGGGAACGGAACTGGAATGGTTCGACTACTGGCGGGCGTTCTGCCGGGATTGGCTGCTGTCGCTGGGAATTCGGGCGGAAAATCTCCGTCTGCGGGATCACGAAAAGGAAAAACTCTCCCACTACAGCAACGCCACCACCGACATCGAGTATCTCTTCCCCTTCGGGTGGGGAGAGCTTTGGGGCGTCGCCTCCCGGACGGATTTTGACCTCAAGGCGCACCAGAGCGCGTCCGGCCAGGATTTGACCTACTTTGACCAGGACAGCGGCGAGCGCTTCGTTCCCTACTGTGTGGAACCCGCCGTCGGCGTGGACCGGATTTTCCTGACCGCGCTGTGCGACGCCTACGACGAGGAAGTGGTGGACGCCGAGAAAAACGACAGCCGTGTGGTTGTGCGCCTTCATCCGGCCCTGGCCCCGGTCAAGGCGGCGGTCCTGCCTCTTTCGAAGAAACTGGCTGACCCGGCGCGGGCGGTGTATTTCTCTCTGCTCAAGCGCTTCGCCTGCGATTACGACGACACCGGCTCCATCGGAAAACGCTACCGCCGCCAAGACGAAATCGGAACACCCTACTGTATCACCTACGATTTCGACTCCGAGACCGATGGCCGCGTCACCGTCCGCGACCGCGACACCATGGAGCAGCAACGCCTGCCGGTCCATCAGCTGGCTGCGTTTTTGGAAGAGAAGCTGCTGTTCTGAGGCGGCGATACCGAACTTCAACTGACCAAGGAGGCCGGGCTTATGCCAACCGTACAATTTACCGAAACCGTCCTGCGGGACGCCAACCAATCCCTGATCGCTACCCGCATGCCCCGGACTGCCTTCGAGGGAATCCTGGGCGCCTTGGACAAAGCGGGATATTACTCGCTGGAATGCTGGGGCGGGGCGACGTTCGACAGCTGCCTGCGCTACCTGGACGAAGATCCCTGGGAGCGTCTGCGGACCATCCGCAAGGCCTGCCCCAACAGCAAGCTCCAGATGCTCCTGCGCGGACAGAATCTCTTGGGGTATAAACACTACCCGGACGACGTCGTCCGGCTGTTCGTGCGCAAGAGCGTCGAAAACGGGATTGACATCATCCGGATTTTCGACGCGCTCAACGACCCGCGCAACATCGAGGTTGCCGTGGACGAAACGCTGAAAAGCGGGGCGCACGCCTCCGGAACCCTCTGTTTCACCACCAGCCCCATTCATACGCTGGAGAGCTTCGCGGCTTTGGCAAAACAGCTCGAGGGCATGGGGGCGCAGTCCATTTGCGTCAAGGATATGGCCGGGATCATGGGGCCCCAGGAGGCCTACGACCTGGTCAGGGCAATCAAGGCGCGGGTGACCGTCCCCGTGGTGGTTCACACCCACTCCACGACGGGCCTCGGGTTTCTGACGCTGCTCAAGAGCGTGGAGGCCGGGGCAGACGTGATCGACACCGCGATTTCCGCTTTTTCCGGCGGGACCTCCCAGCCCGCAACGGAAACGATGGCGTACGCCCTGCGGCAGCTGGGGTATACCGTCCCCCTCGACGGCGGGCGGCTAACCGAAATCAACGATTTTTTCAAACCGGTGCAGGCGGCGTTCCTCCGGGATGGAACACTGAATCCGACGGTTCTGGGAACCTCCCCGGACTGCCTGATTTATCAGATCCCGGGCGGCATGCTCTCCAATCTGGTGGCCCAGCTGACGGCCCAAAAGAAGCTGGATCTGCTGGACCAGGTGCTGGCGGAGACGCCGAAGGTCCGCGCGGATCTCGGTTATCCGCCGCTGGTGACCCCCATGAGCCAGATGGTGGGCGCCCAGGCCGCCTCCAACGTCCTCCAAGGGGAACGCTACAAGAGCGTTTCCAAAGAAGTGCGCAGCTACGTGGCCGGAGAATACGGCCGCGCGCCGGGAGACATCAGCCCGGCGCTGCGGCAGAAGATCCTGGGCGGCAAAGCGCCCGTGACGTGCCGTTTCGCCGACCTGCTGGAGCCGGGCGTCGAAACAGCCCGGGCAGAACTGGGAGACCGCGCTGCCTGCGACGAGGATGTGCTGTCTTACATCGCCTTTCCCCAGCAGGCGGAAGCCTACTTCGAAAAGCGCGACGCGAAGAAGCGGAACACGGTTTCCTACTCGCTGCGCCGGATCGACGACTAGGGAGGGGCTATTCTCATGTTCGATTTCTTCCGCTCTATCCTCCGTTCTATTGTATACACTGCCAGTCACCCCAAGCTGCCGCTGCCGGAAGCTTTGGCGGACGCGCTGGCCGGGATGATCACGGTGATTTCCGTGCTGATGCTCCTGATGTTCTGCGTCCTGCTCTTTTCGAAAATCGTGACCGCCGCTGAGCGGCGCAAAGCGCCGAAGAACCCAGGGGAACCCGCCGCCGGCATCCTTGGCGGCGCGGACAGCCCGGCCGCGCTGACCGTCACGGATACCGCGGCTCCCGCGCCGCCGGCCAAACCGTCGCCAGCCGGCCGCCCATTGCCGGAAACGCAATCCCAGGGCAAGCTGACCCTGATCGAAACAGACGAGACCACCGCCGCGATTCTGATGGCCATCGTCAGCCACCAAAGCGGCATCCCCCTCAACCGCCTGGTGTTTCATTCCATCCGGTTGCTGCATTAAGGAGGCGGACGCATGACAGGCGAACGGAGCGCTTTCCCGCGCGCCGACGTTGCCGGGGTTTCGCTGCCCTGGCTGCTGATCGGCACCAACTGGCTGATGGGCTACAGCCACACCTCCGCCGCGGCCGACGCGGGCATCCGCGCGCGCTATCCCACCTACCAGAGCTACCTGCCCGTATTCGAGGCCTTCGTCAGCCGGGGTGTCGACGCCATGATGGGGCCGGGCGAAAATAAGCCCCTGCCCGACGCCCCGCACTACGCCGAGCAGCAGCTGGGCCGGAAGATCATCTTTGTGGATACCCCCGTGCTCAACGTGGACGACAGTCCCCAGGGCCGGCGGGAAGCCGAACAGAAAATCCGGCAGAGCGCGGCGGACGGCGCCACCTTTTGTTTGCCGCACCATGCCTGTACAGAGCGCCTGGTCAACCGCACCCGCGGCACCATTGACCGCCTGGACGATTACACCAAGATGATCCGCGACGCCGGCCTGATCCCGGGCCTGTCCTGCCACATGCCGGAGATGATCCCCTATGCGGACCAGAACGGCTATGACGTGGAAACCTACATCCAAATTTATAACCCCATGGGATTCCTGATGCAAGTGGAGATCGAGAACGTATCCAAAATCATCCGGCAGGCAAAGAAGCCGGTCATGGTCATCAAGCCTTTCGCCGCCGGGCGCTGCAGCCCCTACGTCGGCCTGAACTTTGTCTACAATACCATCCGGGACCGCGACATGGTCACCCGCGGCGCGGGAAGCCCCGCCGAGGCGCTGGAGGATATCGAGATTGCCCTGGCGGCCATCGAGCGCCGCTGGCCTGACCTGGAGGGCCGCGGCAGCCCCGCGCAGCAGGCGGCGCTGCAGAATGGAGAGAATGGAGAGAATGGAGCGGAAACAACCAGTTTGAGATGGGAGGCCCCAAGCGATGAAGTATACCGTAACCTTAGGCGAAAAGCAATACGAAGTTGAGGTCAGCGAAAGCGACGCCGTCCTGACCTCCGTCAGCGACGCGCCTGCCGCCGCCGCACCCGCGCCGTCCCCAGCCGCGCCTCCCCCGCCGGCGCCTTCAAAGACGGACGCTCCCGCGCCGTCCGCGGCGGAAGGAACAAAGATTTTGGCGCCGATGCCGGGAACGGTGCTGTCGGTCGGCGTTGCCGTCGGGGATTCCGTCAAGGCCGGGCAGGCCCTTGCGGTGCTGGAAGCCATGAAGATGGAAAACGAAGTCGTCGCGCCGCAGGACGGCACGGTGAAACAGATCTTAACCCAAAAGGGCGCGTCGGTGAACACGGACGACCTGTTGCTGGTTATTTAGCCGGAAGGAGGGGACACGGTTTGGATATCAAAGAAGTCCTCTGGAAGCTCTGGGAATCCTCCGGAATCGCGCAGCTGTTTGCGGGCGGACACTTCTCATGGCAGAAGCTCGTGATGATCCTGGTCAGCTTTGTGCTGCTCTATTTTGCGATTTTTCGGGACTGCGAGCCGCTGCTGCTGGTGCCGATCGCCTTCGGTATGCTGCTCGTCAATCTGCCGGGGTCGGGCGTATTCATGGACGCGGCGGGCTTTTTTGGCTCTGCTGAGGGCGGGGCAAACGCCCACTGGTACGATTCGGGACTCCTGACTTTCTTTTATATGGGCGTCAAAAGTTCCGTCTTCCCCTGCCTGATTTTCTTAGGCATCGGGGCGATGACTGATTTCGGGCCGCTGCTGGCCAATCCTTCCAGCCTGCTGCTGGGAGCGGCGGCGCAGCTTGGCATCGTGGTGGCGTTCTTCGCGGCCATTTTGCTGGGATTCGACGCCAAGGAGGCCGCTTCCATCGGCATCATCGGCGGGGCGGACGGCCCAACGGCCATCTTCCTGACCGGGAAACTGGCGCCGCGCCTGATGAGCGGCATTACCATCGCGGCTTATTCTTACATGGCGTTGATTCCCTTCATCCAGCCTCCGCTGATGAAGCTGCTCACCACCAAAAAAGAGCGGGAAGTCAAAATGACCCAAGCCCGCAAGGTCAGCAAAACGGAACGGATCCTTTTTCCGTTGATCGTATTGGTTCTGGCGGTCTTCGTCCTGCCCAGCGTGGCGCCGCTGCTGGGGATGCTGATGTTCGGCAACCTGCTGCGGGAATGCGGCGTGACCGACCGGCTAAGCGACACGGCGCAGAACACGCTGATGAACATCGTTACGATTCTTCTGGGCATCAGCGTCGGCGCGACGGCGCAGGGCGAAGAGTTCCTGAAAGCCGGCACGCTGAAAATCGTCGTGCTGGGTCTGTTCGCCTTCTCGTTCTCCACCGTCGGCGGATTGCTGCTGGGGAAACTGATGTACGCTGTTACCAAAGGGCGCGTCAATCCGCTGATTGGCTCCGCCGGCGTATCCGCCGTGCCGATGGCCGCCCGGGTGTCCCAGCGGGAAGGGGCGAAAGCCCGCCCGGGGAACTACCTGCTGATGTATGCGATGGGGCCCAACGTCGCCGGGGTCATCGGTTCCGCTGTCATGGCGGGGTTCTTGCTGACACTGTTCGGGTAACGGCGCCCCCCTCCCCGGTTGATTTTTCTCCTCCCGCCAATCGCTTGCCTTCCCCTTCGCTTCCTGCTAAAATGATAGCACGGAGGCGATTTTTTTTGACGCGTCCAAACAGAAAGGAGCCATGACCGTGATGAGCGAAACCATGGGAACCCGGATCAAATCCTGGCGCAAAGCGAAAAGCCTCACCCAGGAACAGTTGGCCGAATCTCTGGGCGTTTCCTGCCAGGCGGTTTCCAAGTGGGAAACCGGGATCACCTCGCCAGATATTGGGATGATGCCGGCGCTGGCGGACTTCTTCCGCGTCAGCATTGACCAGATTTTTGGGTACGATAAGCGAGAGCGGGAGCGGGCTGTTATGGAAATCGTGGACGAAGCCTTCCGGGGATACCGGCGGCGCGGCGACTGCCCCGGCGCGCGGCGGGTGCTGGAGGAGGGACTGCGCCGCTTCCCGGACGACGACGTCTTGCTGAACAACATTCTTTGCACCATTGACCCGGCGGAGGCGCCTGACGAACTGATCGCCCTGGCGCAGCGGCTGATCGTGAAAACGGAAATGGACGACGTGAAATACGACGCGCTGCGCTTGCTGGCCGCCGCCTTGGCCCAAAAGGGGGATATGGCCGCCTGCGCCGCCGCGCTGGAGCAAATTCCGGAACTTTACTTCACAAAACTAGAGTGGCAGGCAAAACTGCTGCGCGGCGAAGCGCGGGAGGAAGCGGCCCGCAAGCAGAAATGGCTTTCCCTCGAATGCCTCTGCGACATGATGAAGGCCTTGGCAGGGCATTACCGCTCCATCGGCCGGCCGGACTGGGCGGAGGAGGAAGTCCAGGCGGTCCGCGCAGCGCTGGATCCGCTGCTGCCAACGGACCGGTCCAGCCACCGAACACAGCGGCGGGAACAGTTTGAGGCGTACTGGCAGACGACGTTCGGGGAAATCCCACCGCCATCGGGATAACCCTCTGTCGTTCGGCGTTTTGCACAATTTTCATTTCATCCCTCCCCCGCGTCAGGTTAATCCGACAAAATCAAAAAAACGTCTTGACGGGAAGCTAACATTGTGCTATACTAGTCAAGCAGTGAGGGCGGCGCACCAAGCAAACGCAGAGGCCGTTCTCCAGTCGGTGCTTATGACGGTGAGGGTCCACCCGTTCCCATCCCGAACACGGTAGTTAAGCTCACTCGTGCTGACGATACTTGGCGGGCGACCGCCCGGGAAAATAAGTCGGTGCCGACACCAAAAACCGTCATCCTTCGGGTGACGGTTCTATTTTGTTCTGCGGAGGAGGTCTGAGCCATGCGGTTGCCTCGAAACGAAATAGCGAAATGCCGGGTGCGGTCGCGGGGCGGACTGCGCCCGTTTTTTTAATGGAAAATCCGCAGAGCAAATGACAAAATCCGGAATTGCGAAGTCAAGGAGGGCGTCGAACCATGCCAAAGGAACCAAAGAAGGCCGCCGTCATCATGGGCAGCCTGAGCGACTGGGAGACGGTGAAACCGGCGGTGCAGTTGCTGGACAAGCTGGAAATTCCCCGCGAGGCCCATGTCTATTCCGCCCACCGCAGCCCCCAGGCGGCCGCCGACTTCGCCGCCGCCGCGCGGGACATGGGATTCGGCGTCCTCATCGCCGCGGCGGGGATGGCTGCCCACTTGGCCGGGGCGCTGGCCGCCCGGACCACCCTGCCGGTGATCGGCATCCCAGTGAACGCCTCCCTGGATGGGATGGACGCCCTGCTGGCGACGGTGCAGATGCCGCCTGGCATCCCTGTGGCGACGGTGGCTGTGAACGGCGCGTACAACGCCGCGATGCTGGCCGCTCAAATACTGGCGGTGGAGGATTCTGCTCTGGCGGCGCGGCTGGCCGCGTTGCGGGAAGATATGACCCGCTGCGCGGCGGCAAAGGATGCGCAACTGCAAACCATGCTGACTATGTAATCCGGAACGCGGTATCAAAGAAAGGGGTTTACGATGGAAAAAATCATCAGCGGAAAAGTCCGGGATGTCTTTTCGGTGGACAACAGCAGCCTGGTGATCGTCACGACTGACCGTATTTCGGCTTTTGACGTGATTCTGCCAACCGATATCTCCGGCAAGGGCACAGCCCTCAACCAAATCTCAAACTTTTGGTTTGGGCTGACCCAGGATCTGATTCCGAACCATCTGCTTTCCGCGGACCTTGCGGACATGCCCGCGCTGTTTTCGGCGCAGCCGGAAACCTATGCCGGCCGCACCGTGCTGGTCAAGAAACTGCGGATGCTGCCGTATGAATTCATCATCCGCGGCTATGTCTTCGGCAATATGTGGAAGGCCTACCGGGCCGGAGAACCTTTTTGCGGCCAGAAGATCGAGGGAACCTATCAGCTGGCCGAGAAACTGGCGGCCCCGATCATCACCCCTTCCACCAAGGCGGCGGAAGGCCATGATATTTACATTTCTCTGGACGAGACGCGCGCGGACCTGGGCGCGGCGCTGACCGATCAAATCTGCGGCGTCTGTCTGGCGCTCTATGACCGCTGCTACCGCTACGCGCTGGAACGGGGAATCATCATTGTGGACACCAAACTGGAATTCGGGCTGGACAGCGACGGCTCCCTGGTGCTGGCGGACGAGATCTTCACCCCGGATTCCAGCCGGTTCTGGGACGCGGCGGCCTACCGGGTCGGCGAGTCGCCGAAGTCCTACGACAAGCAATTCGTCCGGGATTGGCTGATCGCCAACCATCTGGACGGCGCGGAACCGGCTCCCCTTCTGCCGCAGGGCATTGCGGACGAGACGGCGGCCCTTTACCGGCAATGCCTGGAGAAAATCACGGGCTGACGCGCGCCCTTCGCCGTGTCAGTTTGCGTCTCTATCATTTCTTAACCCGGGAGGTTTCTATGAGTTCCCTTCATGAGGAATGCGGCGTATTCGGCGTTTACAGCAATGACCCGTCCCTGGATGTGGCGGCCGCGGCCTATTACGGCCTCTTTGCCTTGCAGCACCGGGGGCAGGAGAGCTGCGGCATCTATGTCAGCGACCGGGGCGTCCCCGTGGGCCACAAAAGCAAGGGCCTGGTCAACGAGGTGTTCACCAATGACGCTCTGGCTGGCCTGGGACAGGGGCGCATGGCGGTCGGGCACGTGCGCTACGGCACCACCGGCGGCAATTCCAGCCGCAACGCCCAGCCCATGCACGTCAACCATTCCAACGGATCCTTGGTGCTGGCCCACAACGGCAACCTGACCAACGCCGGAGAACTGCGCCGCACGTTCGAAATGGAAGGCTGCATCTTCCATTCCACCAGCGACACAGAGGTCATCGCCTACACCATTACCCGCGAGCGGCTGCGCTGCGATTCTATTGAGGATGCCCTGTCCCGGGCCATGGGGCAGCTGGAGGGCGCATTTTCGCTTGCGATGATGTCCTCCACCAAACTGCTGGCCTGCCGGGATCCGCTGGGATTCCGTCCCCTTTGCATCGGCACCCTGGGCGAAGCGGAGCAGCCGGCCGCCTATGTTGTGGCGTCAGAAACCTGCGCGCTGGACGCCGTTGGCGCCAAATTTCTGCGGGATATCGCGCCGGGAGAAATTGTCGTCATGGACGGCGACGGGCTGCGTTCTCTGCCAAAGCACTGCGATCCCCAGCGCCGGAAACACATGTGCATCTTCGAATATATCTACTTTGCCCGACCCGATTCCGTCATTGACGGCAATTCCGTCCATATCTCCCGGGAGAACGCGGGAAAAATTCTGGCCATGGAATATCCCGTGGACGCGGACGTGGTGATCGGCGTGCCGGACAGCGGGCTGGACGCCGCCATCGGCTACGCCCGGCAAAGCGGCATCCCTTACGCCATCGGGCTGATCAAAAATAAATACATCGCCCGAACCTTCATTCAGCCCAACCAGTCTGACCGGTCCAACGGCGTACGGATCAAACTCAACCCTGTCCCTGCCGTGATCCAGGGCAAGCGGGTGATCGTGGTGGAGGATTCCATTGTCCGGGGTACGACGTTCCATCGGATCACGCGGCTGCTGCGGGATGCAGGCGCGGCGGAAGTGCACGTGATGATTGCGTCGCCCCCCTTCCGTCACCCCTGCTACTTTGGCACGGATATCGATTCCCGGGAGCACCTGCTGGCCAACCGGTACGTGACCTACGAGGAAATTGCCGCCGCTATCGGGGCGGACAGCGTGGGCTATCTTCCGGTGGAAGAACTGCGCAAACTCGTCCGGCCCAAGCAAGGCATCTGCACCTCCTGCTTCACCGGAGATTACCCGGTCCGGATTCCGGACGAGCCGCGGAAGTCTAAATTCGAGGAAAAACTGGGCGTTTAGTCCTGTTTTTTTCTACTTTTGAATGGGAGGTTTGTATGAATATTTCTCAAAGCGAAAGTTACAAAGCTGCCGGAGTGGACATCACCGCAGGCTACGCCGCCGTTGAACTGATGCGCAAGCACATTGCCCGGACCATAACACCGGGGGTGGTCTCCGGAATCGGCGGCTTCGGCGGCTTGTTTGAACTGGACTTGGAGGGGTACCGGCATCCGGTGCTGGTCAGCGGAACCGACGGGGTCGGCACCAAACTGAAACTGGCGTTCCTGATGAACCGGCACGACACCATCGGCATCGATTGCGTGGCTATGTGCGTCAACGACATCATTTGCTGCGGGGCAAAGCCGCTGTTTTTTCTGGATTATATCGCGCTGGGCAAAAATGTTCCGGAACGGGTGGCCGAAATCGTCGCCGGAATCGCGGAAGGCTGCGTCCAGGCCGGGGCGGCCCTCGTCGGCGGAGAAACGGCGGAGATGCCTGGCTTTTATGCGAGAGAAGAATATGACGTTGCCGGGTTCGCCGTCGGCGCGGTAGAAAAAGAGAAAATCCTGCGCGGCGACAGCATTGTCCCCGGAGACGTGCTGCTTGCCTTACCTTCCAGCGGCGTCCACTCCAACGGATTTTCTCTCATCCGCAAGATTTTTCGTGTGACGGCGGACAGCCTGCCGTTTTATTGCGACGACTTGGGGATGACCTTGGGCGAAGCGCTGCTGACGCCGACAAAAATTTACGTCAAGCCCGTGCTGGCATTGCTGGAACGGGTGACGGTGAAGGGGATCTCTCACATCACCGGCGGCGGCTTTTATGAAAATATCCCCCGTAGCCTGCCGCGGGGCCTTTGCGCAAAAATTGACGAAGCCGCCCTGCGGACCCCGCCCATCTTTCAGCTGATTCAGGCCACCGGAGGTATCTCCAAGCGGGACATGTTCAATACCTACAATATGGGCGTCGGCATGTGCCTTACCCTCGCGAAAACCGACGCGGACCAAGCCCTGGCCATCCTGCGGGAGGCGGGCGAGGACGCCTATCTCCTGGGCGAGGTTGCGGCGGGAGACGAAGGGGTGGTGCTGGCGTAATGGCGGAACCGACAACCAAAAAGCGCATCGCAGTCTTCGTCTCCGGCGGAGGGACCAACCTCCAATGCCTGATCGACGCCCAGGCGGACGGGACGCTGCGCAGCGGGGAAATCGCTCTGGTGATTTCCAGCAAACCGGGCGTTTATGCCTTGGAGCGGGCCGCGCGGGCAGGCCTGCCCACGTTAACCTTCCCCCGCAAAGGCATGACGCTGCCGGAATTCGAGGCCAACATTTCCGCCGCGCTGGAGGCTGCCGGGATCGACATATTGGTCACGGCGGGATTTCTGACTATTTTCAGCGCGGACTTCGTCAGCCGCTGGCCCCGCCGCATTCTGAATATCCATCCCGCGCTGCTCCCCGCCTTTGGCGGAAAAGGCTATTACGGTCTTCGGCTCCACCGGGCGGTGCTGGAGCGCGGCGTTAAGGTCACCGGCGCAACGGTACACTTCGTCAACGAAATCTGCGACGGCGGGGAAATCCTGCTCCAGAAGGCGGTGGACGTCCTGCCGGGCGACACGCCCGAAACCCTTCAGCGCCGGGTGATGGAGCAAGCGGAATGGATCCTGCTGCCCCGAGCGGTGGAGCTGGTTTGCGCGGACCTGGCGGCGGACCCCAAGCCGCCGGTGATCGAAGGCTGACCGCGCGGCGGACGCAAATAAATCCGCAAGGCTGGTTTCCTGCCGCGCCCATCGGATCTCCCGCGCCGTGCGGGATCCAGTCACTGGCATCTTTAAATCAGTTGAATGAAACGGAGTGCATTTTTATGAAGACTCCCCATACGTACCTCAGCCCCAATCCCTATCCAGGCCGCGGTATCCTGCTGGGCCTGCATTCCGACGCGGCCCATGCCGTCGTCGCCTATTTCATCATGGGACGCAGTGAAAACAGCCGCAACCGCATCTTCGTCACCGAAGGCAGCGGCATCCGCACCCAGGCGTATGATCCCGCCAAACTCGTCGATCCCTCTTTGGTGATTTACGCCCCTGTGCGGATCTACGGCGGCAATACCATCGTTACCAACGGCGACCAGACGGACACCATCTGGGAATTCCTCAGTGAGGGCAAGACCTTCGAAGCGGCGCTGCGGACCCGAACCTTTGAGCCGGACGCCCCCAATTTCACGCCCCGCATCAGCGGCATTGTCACGAAGACCGCCCTGCGGAGCATCACTTATAAACTGAGCATCCTCAAAAGCGATGAGGGCCGCGACTATGCCTGCCAGCGCTTTTTCTATGAATATGACACGCCCATCGCCGGGGAGGGGCATCTGATCCACACCTACCGCACCGACGGCACCCCCATCCCTGCCTTCGCAGGCGAACCGGCCCGGGTGGCAGTCAGCGGCAGCGTCGACGCGTTCAGCAAAACGCTCTGGAACGCCCTCAACACGGAAAACCGCGTCGCCCTGTTTGTGCGGTACATCAGTGTCACGACGGGGGAAACGCAAACCAGAATTATCAACCGGTGGCAATAAACCGGCGGCAATCGTTTGACCGTCTGGAAAGGAACCTCTTATGGACGAAATTATGCTGAAGTACGGATGCAACCCCAACCAGACCCCCGCCCGGATCTTTCGCGAAGACGGCCCGCTGCCGCTGCGGGTCGTGAACGGCCGGCCAGGATACATCAACTTCCTTGACGCCTGCAATAGCTGGCAGCTCGTGCGGGAACTGCGGGAGGCCACCGGGCTCCCGGCGGCGGCCTCATTCAAGCACGTCAGCCCGGCAGGCGCGGCGGTGGGGGAACCGCTGGACGGCGCCCTGCGGCAGATTTACCTGGTGGGCGAGCTGGCCCTTTCTCCGCTGGCCAGCGCCTATGCCCGTGCCCGGGGCTCCGACCGAATGAGTTCCTTCGGCGACTGGATCGCCCTAAGCGACCCCTGCGATTTGCCGACGGCGCTGCTGATCCAGCACGAAGTCTCCGACGGAATCATTGCCCCGGGCTACACGCCGGAGGCTCTGGAGATCTTGCGTTCCAAACGCAAAGGCGCATACAGTATCGTGGAAGTCGATCCGGACTACCAGCCCGCACCGGCCGAACGGCGGCAGGTGTTTGGAATCACGTTTGAGCAGGGGCACAACGACGTCCGGATAGACGACAGCCTGCTGCAAACAATCGTCACGAAAAACAAGGACATTCCCCCGGCCGCCCGGCGGGACCTGCTGATTGCGCTGATTACACTGAAATATACCCAATCCAATTCTGTCTGCTACGTCCAAGGCGGGCAAACGATCGGCGTCGGCGCGGGGCAGCAAAGCCGGATCCACTGCACCCGGCTGGCGGGCGACAAAGCGGACATTTGGCGGTTACGGCAGCATCCGAAGGCCCTGGCCCTGCCCTTCCGACCAGATCTGGCCCGCCCCATGCGGGATACCGCGGCGGACCTCTATGTCTCCGGATACGAAGCGGATGTACTGGACGAAGACAAGTGGCCGGCCTATTTCACTGCCCGGCCGGAAGCACTTTCCGCCGACGAAAAGGCGGCCTGGCTGGGCAGTTTCTCCGGCGCGGCCTTGGGCAGCGACGCTTTCTTCCCGTTCGGGGATAACGTGGAGCGGGCGGCCCGTTCCGGGGTGCGGTATATTGCGCAGCCCGGCGGTTCCATCCGGGATGACCTGGTCATTGAGGCTGCCGACCGGCTGGGCATCACCATGGCGTTCACGGGGCTGCGGCTGTTCCATCATTAAAATACGAAAGAACGCAGGAAACCATGATGATTTCCCGCGTTCTTCTCATGCGTATTGTTCTCCAGCCTTGAATCCTAACAGCATCAGCTCCAGCGTTTTCGCGTCGCAGGGGCGATATATCAAGTGATACTTCAGAGAATCCACAAAACCCTTGGGAAGATCCTTTTCCTTTTGCAGAAAATGACACAATTCAGAAAGGACAAACTCCTCATTGGCAAAACAATATTCGGAAGTTTCCTGCAAAATCTGCAATGGTTTGCGCCGCAATAACCAGGCGGATTCATAGGCGTAGATTTTGATTTCATTCGCGCGATGAACTGGGGCGAATGATTTCAGCCGCACGATATCCATGAAATAGTCGATAACGACCTGCACCATGATCGCCTGATTGACGCTCACTTTCCCCTGGTAATTGTTCGCCTCGATGAAAGCGTTTGCCGCGCCCATCAATCGATCCACGCGCTCGCCTATTTTCTTTTCGCCGTTTTTCATCTTTTCATCGTCGGTGGCGCCGCCGTTGTCCAAGCCCGCGCCAATCAGAAACAGGAATTTGTTTTTTTCTGCCTGCTCAAGCGTGATATCTTTCAGTATATCTTTCATTTGCACAAGCTCTCCTCATACTCCTCCATATTGCTAGGCTGCACAGGACCCTTCCTTGGCCCGGCCGAATCCTCCTTCTGAAGAAAGGTTTTATAGCTTGCTAGCTTTTTCCTGTCATCAGACGGCTCGGCATTGTTCACGAGAAACCATACCACGGCCCCAGCAATCAAAAAAGCCATCTTTCCTTCAGCACTGACCATCCCCGTGATGGAATGGCCATGATCGGCACGGGAAGACGATTCCTCCGGAGGGGGATCAGGACTCTCTTGGGTCGTACGCTCACGCCGCAGTTCGCCGACCCGCCGGATGACGATTGGCCCGCCTATCCATGCAAGCAGAAGCCCCAAGATGGGACCGAAAACGTAAAGTATGGGTTTCAACATGAAGTATTTTTCCTTTCTTCTGCGTCCGCAGCCAAAAACCACAAACTGGTTCCGCTACAGAGGATGACAACTAGGAGCATCCCAATATTGGCGGCAACCTGCCAGGCATCCGGCAACTGTTGATAATAGCTATAGAGCACAACCCCAGCGTCAGTGCCTGCAATGTGCCTTGCGCCTCTTACCATAATATAGAAATACAAAAACGCCGGTGACAACAGACTCGCTATAAAGAAAATCACCATTGGTGTGATGGGCGTTATGGGCTTGTTTTGGCTGGCTTTCCATAAAAAATGGACTACCATTCCCGCCGTAAGAAGAATTAGCGCTATACCGGATATTTTTCAGAGGACGTCGGGACGATGCCCCTGAAACCATGCATAAAA
Source organism: Oscillospiraceae bacterium (assembly GCA_031268095.1). Lineage (GTDB taxonomy): Bacteria > Bacillota > Clostridia > Oscillospirales > Acutalibacteraceae > WRMQ01. Next base: position 80,915 of record JAIRXU010000025.1, read on the forward strand.
ATTGGGTAACTCTCCGCTTTGTAAAATTTTTTCTGCGTCTCTGCTGATCCGCCAAAGCAACGTAAGCGGTGGAGCGAGCACAAGATATACAACGAAAGGGAGATATCCTCCCTGTGCTTCCGCTAATCCGGCATTTGAAAAGAAGGACTCACGGATCAATAGGATTCCCAGGGAGAAACATATGTATACTATGGTTCCATCTTTCCAATAGGAAGTATCCTGTTTTTCCTCCAATTGTTTGGCCATCAGTGCAAGCATTGGAAGGAACCATGCCATCCCCCATGCTACCGCATATTTTTTCAGCATACTTTGTTTTTGATCCGAATGCAAGCTTTTTTGGCCATTCCGGCCCGGCGACTTACCCATACACCCAGACGCATCTCCTTTGCAAAACGAATAATTAATTATATCACGTCCCAGCGGAAAATACAAGAATTTTTTTTGAAAATTCTCTGCTTTCCGCAGGATTTTTTCTTTATTTACTGGACAGTTCTTTTCCCGCCGCGGTTAAATTCTCGTATCCGCTTTCTGTGATCAGCGCCATATCCTCCACCCGTACGCCGAATCTGCCCGGCAAATAAATGCCCGGCTCAATCGTCACGACATGTCCCGGCGCCAGAATTCCTTCGCTGCGGGCGCTGAGGGTGGGGGCCTCATGGATCTCAACCCCGACGCCATGGCCCAAACCATGACGAAAGCTGTCGCCATACCCGGCGGCAGCGATGATCTCCCGGGCGGCCGCGTCCGCCTCGCGGCAGGGCAGTCCCGGGCGCAACGCGGCCAGCGCGGCTTCCTGCGCCGCCAGGACAATCTTATACACCCGCCGCATTTCTTCGCTCGGCGTACCAATGGCAATGGTTCGGGTCATATCGCTGTGATAGCCGTCAACAACAGCCCCAAAGTCCAGCGTCAAAAAGTCCCCGTCTCGCAGCGCCCGTCCTCCGGGCACACCGTGCGGTTTCGCGCTGTTTTCGCCGCCAACGGCGATGGTCTCGAACGAAAGCGCGTCCGCCCCGCCCCGGAGCATGGCATAGTCCAGCGCCAGCGCAATTTCCCGTTCTGTGCGCCCCGGTTGGAGCAAAGGCCGGACCTCCGTCAGCGCCGCTTCGGCAATCCGCTGGGCCTGACGGATGCGCGCAACCTCCCAGTCCCGCTTGCGGACACGCAAAGCCTCGATGGCCTGATCCAGCGCCGGTCCCGTCTCCAGCGTCACGTCCGGCAGCCACTTCCGGTACTGTGCGGCTTCAGCCAATGTAACGCTTCCCGCCTCCAGCAGAAGGACACTGATTCCCCACTCCCTCAGCAGCGCCGGCAACTGCTCCCGCAGCCGTGTCAGTTCCGCCGTTTCGCAGGCCTGCACCTCTGCCCGGGCCGCCTCAATGTACCGGCTGTCCGCAAGGAAGCGCGCACAGTCCCGTGTGATCAGTAACACCCCCATCGACGAGGAGAATCCTGTCAGATAGCGGCGGTTTACCTCCGAGGTCACCAGCGCGGCGCCGTCTTCTGGCAGGAGCGCGGCCAGGGATGGGAATGGATGAGGCATGACGGTTTCCTCCGTTCAATGTTGTGGTATGAAATGAGCGCGCTGCGCCCTGGCATCAATGCTTTCAGCGCCATTGGTTTCGCTTCGGGCGGTCACTTTTGAGAATCCTTGCGTTTTTTCATCCAATTGTATACATTGGACTTATTCATGCCATGCAATTTGCCCACGCCGCGTCCGCTCATCCCAGAATGATAGATTTCAATGGCCCTTTGACGCACCTCCTCCGAGTACGCCCATTCTTTTGGATCCAGCGTGTAAGTCATTTTGCACCAGTTGCATCTGCGTCTTTGCGTACCCGACCGATTCTTTCCGAAATTCACCTGGCCTTCCGACCTGCCGCACTTGGGGCAATGACGATCTTCCATCATTGTTGTCTTTTCCATACTTCCATTATATCATAAAAATTTTCATTTGTCAACGCTATTTGGACTCCCCCGAGATGAAAAAACGCTTGCTTTTATCCGCATAATCTGATATAATATAGCGCAGCAGAGGGGAACTGACTGAATCTGCTATCATAGGGACGTTTAGCTCAGCTGGTAGAGCATTCGCTTGACGTGCGAAGGGTCAGCGGTTCGAGTCCGTTAACGTCCACCA
>JAIRXU010000048.1 GCA_031268095.1 Oscillospiraceae bacterium
TAAAAAAGTGGCGCGGCATCGCAACACGATACGCGAAAAATTCCTCGTCCTTCCTTGCTGCTGTCCATATCCGCTGCTGGGCGCTTTGGCTCGGAATCTCGTGACTACAGAGTCTAAGTTTTTTGAAGGAATTCGAAACGTAATTTTGCGCGCGGGCGACAGAATTGTGCTTTATGATAAAATTACAATGCTCTTGGCGAGGAAGGCATGCGGTGCTAAGGATACGGTCGCCCGAAGGTAACGCTTTAGCGACTTTCGCGCTTTTGCGACATTTTCTATGGTATAATAACAACAGCTTCAAAAAGCACCCCTTCGGGTGCTTTCGCTGTAGTATAGCTTGTTCCAGCGAATATTTTATTCGGGAGGATTATCATGAACAATCAGGAAGAAAAAATCATTGAGTTGGAAAACCCGCAAACCGCGATGAAAACCAAGGCCCAAAAGAAACCAATTTATAAAAATCGTTTTTTTGGGGGAGCGGTGTCACTGGTGTTGGTATGCGCCATCGTACTGACTGCGCTGCACTTTGTGCCAGGCGTGAACCTGTTTGGAGCCTTGATCGGAAAAACAAAGGATAACAAGGACATGAACACCGAAAGCTGGATGTCGCTTCTGCCGGAAAATTGCAGATTGACCGATCTTGCCATACCCGGAACCCATGATACGGCTACATACCAGCAAACCGGCGACGCGGCTAAATGTCAAACCCGAACCATAACCGAGCAGCTTGAGGACGGTATTCGTTATTTTGACTTGCGCATGGGCAAGACGGACGGTGATACAGACAGATTGTCTCTGTGGCATTCTGATGATTGGACAGGGCTCATGCTGGATGTGCTGTTAATCGATGTCAGCAGATTTTTGGAAGACCATCCCGGTGAGGTTGTAATTGCTCAGGTCACGGACGCAAAGGGACGCAGCGATTTTGAGGAGAAATTCACCGAGCAGGGTCTGGGTTTTTCAAACAATCTTTGGTACACAGGGACGGCTGTTCCCGCATTGGGTCAGGTGCGTGGTAAAATCGTATTACTGCGAAACTATAAAATAGATCCAAAAAACGAGGCAAAAAGCGGAATCAACCTCTTTGATGTCAAAAACATTGATAAAAACACAAACGTGGATTCATACAAAGGCTGCAGCGTGACGGGCGGCAATCCGGTGAAATTCTTCGTGCAGGATAACTATGCGATATCCTCCACCTACGCCACCACAACAAAAATGACAAGAATCACTGATTTTATTGCGAGTGTGAAAAATGACTATGTGAATCAGGGGATTAACGACACTTTTTTTATCAACTTTTGGAGCGTTGCCTTCAACCTTTCCAACCCCAAAAAATGGGCGGATGAGATCAACCCCAAAATGGAAAGCAACACCAGCTTCACCGATGATAAAACCTTCGTGCCGGGCGTGGAAGTGATGGACTTTTATACGGCTAAAAATGTGGCAAACATCATAAAATCGAACTTCAAGGACGCGGCGAAGGCGTTTTTTGACAGGCCGCTCAAAGCAGGCCCGCTTGAGGGTTGGTACTATATTAAATATGCAAACTCGACCTATGTGCAGACCAATAATAATTACAGTCAAATCGGTGTGGATTTAAAGCTGGGAAACGACAAAACCCTTAGCAGCGTGAAATTTTATTTCAAGGTTATCGGAAAAAGCGGAAACGACTATGTGTACAGCATACGTTCGTGGAGAACCGAGGCCAACGCGAATGCCAAGGATATGTTTATTGAAATCAGCAATTCGAGCAAAAGCGAAAACGCGGTGGCACAGCTTTGGACCTGGAACGACAGTGACAACCGAAAGTGGACCGTGAAATCAGCCGGGCCTAACGACAATTATTCCATAATCAATAAAAATTCCGGTCAATACATGACGCCAAAGGCCCAGGAAAATAAAGCGGGCACGGCAATCGTGCAAAGCAAAACGTCCGATTGGTTTTGGCTGGCGCCTGTAGCAGCAAATCAGTAATCAGCCGTCTAACGGCAGATAAAATATTTTATTCAGAAGGATTATCATGAACAATCAGGAAGAAAAAATCATTGGCTCGGAAAACCCGCAAACCGCGATGGAAGCCAAGGCCCAAAAGAAACCAGTTTATAAAAACCGTTTCTTTTGGGGAGCGGCGTCGCTGGTGTTGGTATGCGCCGTCGTACTGACTGCGCTGCACTTTGTGCCAGGCGTGAACCTGTTTGGAACCACCGCCGCGACGAAAACCGACAAAGCGCCACTGGTATCCGGCAACGCGAAGGATGTTTTCAATGCAATCAACGCCGACAGCGGAAAGCCTGAAAAGGTAGATGTTAATTTCAACGCAAGGTCTGCTGACAGCGACATAGACTCCTACTTCGCCAATCATATACAGGGGTACGCCAAGTATTATGGTGTCGGCGGAGACTTCCATATTTTCTCATATTCAAATGTGGTGGGAAAGCAAGGCTATGTGTGGTTTGTAAGCAAGGATAACAGCAAGCGTTTTTACATGAAGTTCAATCCCACAGCGATGTTCGATCAGGACGTCCTGCAGAGTAATTACAACCATCCGACAGGCTTGCAGGTTGTCGGCGATTATTGGGCGGTTTCTGTTATCCCCGCCGGCTTTGGACCATACTTCAACAAGGCCTCCATCACTTATATCGTGGATTTGTCCGAGCTTAAAAACAAAACCTCTGACGGCGGAAAAGGTCAGGAAATATCACTGCCTTACAGCACAGTCAAGGATCTTACCCATTCGATGTATGTACAGGAGCTTGAAAACAAACCGTCAAAAATAGTAGACACTGCCGGCGGCGACGCGGGTTCCTTATCGGCTGTTGGAATCACCAGCCTTGATAAAGGATACATGATCGCGCTGATCGCCGGCAGTACGGTCGTCGTATACACAACCGAAAACGACAACTTATTGGATTCATGCAATGCCGGTAATTATACCTTGAAAACGACATATTCAGTTAAGTATAACAATAATGTCGGCAATTTTCAGGGGATCGGCTTGTTCCGAGACACCGCCACAAAGGACGTATATATGGTGGGCTTTGACCGAAGAAACCGTACCGAGGACTGGGCTGACTTATTCCGGCTCACGGAAAACGGCAAGCTTGTTACCGGAAGTGAAATCAACGGATTCAAAAATGTGATCGCTCCGTTTGAAAACACGGTGAAGCATTGCTACCTCAGAGGCGGCGCCGGGTTTGAGTATGGCTCGGGCATTGAAATATGGAGCGGCAAGCTTTATTTGACCGGAACGGAATCCTACGCCAAAGACGGCAACGCCACCATTAACATTATGAGATAAATACGGATTATGCAATGCCCCGCCGGGAATGGCGGGGCATTGCCTTATTTGTCTTGGATCTTCCGCACAAACACCCAACCGCCGAAAAACATAGCGATCGGCATGATCGCCGCCAGCCACGCAAGCTGTGTAGTTAGCAGCAGATTAAACAGCGCATGGACGCTGGCGCAAGCGGCAAACAGCCCGAAAATCAATGGCAACCGCATCGACCGCTGTTTTTGCGTGACCAGTAGGCCGATCCCGAAGGCGGCAGTTGTCATGCCGTGCATCAGCGCTGTTGTCAGTGTCCGGACGACAAGCGCCAATATATCCGGGACAGCTCTTCCTGACATCGCAAAATAATACATGGATTCCTGAATGGAGAACCCGACGCCGCTGGCCATTGCACATAAAATCACCACTTTGGTAAGGGCAGGATATTTCTTCCTGTTCAAGAACAGCAAAACGGGAAGTCCTTTGCAGATTTCCTCCATCATCGGCGCGATGGTCAGTGGTATTCTCTCCGTCTGCTCCCAGCCGGAGTTGAGCAGATTATTCAAATTGTACGCTAAAACACCGGCGAACAAACCCCAGCGGAAATACAAAATGATCCGTCTGTTATCCCCTTTTCCAAGCATGACAGCGACGAACAACAGCGGAATCGTCATGGCGATAAAGGCGCTTAGGAACTGAAAATTCAGCTCACCCATCGGTCCGGTCACCCCCTTCGCGGGACGTGAAACGCAACGCCGTGAAACAGAGCAGAAGATACATGACCGGGTAGAAGGCCAGCGCCATATCCCGCCAGTGCCAGCCCGGATCAAACAGGATCAGCAGACGGTTTGCGCTGTCCAAAATGCCAATGGCGAGTATCGCAAGACCGAAGGCCTTCGCGGGTCTGTTCCCTTTTATGATCAGATAAACCGTAGGAAGTATACACAGCAGGACGACCGCCAGCGCGGAATAATAAAGTAGCGTGGAATTCCCGGCGACAACGCCGTAAAAAATCAACAGAATCGCTGTGGCGGAAAGGGCGCTTACTGAAATTCGCGGGATTTTATGAAAGGACGGGAACAGTGAAAAAACCGCCGCTGTGAAGAACAGATAGGCGCAGTTTCGGCTGTAATTGCCAACCGTCATATCCATAGCGCTGCCGCGCAGTAAATATATGTAGGCGAACGAATACAGCTCATTTACGGCAAAGGTCGCAAGCCCCAGCGCAGCTGCCAAAAGCGTATCGGTAACGCCTGTTTTGATGATTGTCCAAAAGGCGCGGCAGCAGGCATACAGGAGCGCGGCGAGGATGACAGCGCGATAAAAAATACCGCCGTATTCACCCGACACGCCATGCCCCACCGCGCTCAAAACGGTATATACGACCATAAGCGCAAGAGCCGGCATTAATAAAATTTTTCTGTTCAAGCGGCTTCTCCTTTGCGGTTTATTCTATTAAAAAGTATATCACAAATCATGCTGAAAAGCAAGCGCGTGAACGGGCAGTTTTAGGGGCTTGCCAAACGATTTCAGCGCAACTAAAGCCGTATGCGCGGGCATTTGTGCAATTTCCAATAATACCCTCAACTTTATCGGGCTGACCTTCGAAAACGGCTATAACACAAGCAATGGCAGAGATGGCAGACCAGAAACTGGCAACGACCAACCGCTCACGCTGCAAAACTGCGCCTTCACCGGCAACCGCACCACCATACCCAGCGCCACCGGCGACGGCGCGTTGCTTGACTATTTCCCCACTCTCTTCCCCGCTCCTTTTCGAAGAAGCACTTGCGCCGAGTGGCGGGGCGTGGTATAATTTCTCTGCTAACCGCTGAGGAAGGAGCATTCCATGAGCAATCCATTCTGGTACAAAGACGGCTGGAACCTGGACATCAAACATGCTGGACAGAAAACACGGAAGCGCAGGTGGATTTTTTTGTCAAAATCATGGGACTGCGGCCGGGCATGCGTGTGCTTGACCTGGCCTGTGGCTATGGCCGACACGCCTTGGCGCTCGCCCGGCGCGGGTATCAGGTTGTCGGCGTGGACATCACGCCTTGTTACATCGAAGACGCGAAGGAGAACGCCGCGCGCGAAGGCCTGTCGGCTGCATTCGTCCTCTCGGATATCCGTGATGTGACGTTTGAAAGCGAATTCGACGCTGTGCTGAACCTGGCGGACGGGGCCGTGGGCTATTTGGAAAGCGACGAGGAAAACCTCAAAATGTTCGACACGATCGCCCGCGCGCTGAAGCCCGGCGGCGGACACTTTCTGGACGTGATGAACGCCGAATATGCCGAGCGTTATTTCCCTAAGCAGGGCTGGGAGATCGGGAAACAGGCCTTCGCCATTTCCATGTTCGACTGGCTGCCCGAGACCCGACAAGCGGTCTTTGGCGGCGCGGATTTTGTCTATGGGCAGCCCGCCCAGCCGCCGGAAATCGCTTTGGGCAATCCCACACGGCTCTATTCCCGCGCGGAACTGCGCGAAATTTATGCCGCGCGCGGCATGGAAATCATCGATACTTTTTCTGATTACAGCGGTACACCGAGCGACCAACACCATATACAACTGATGCTGTTCGCGCGAAAGCAGGAAATTTAAGGCTGCTTCCCTGACCATTGGCTGACTATTTTCCGGCCCCCGCCATGAACCTCCCGATCGCTGGACCGCATCCTCCTGCATCTGCGCATCGAAAAATCTCCTTGCTTCCCGGGCAGTAAAGTGGTAATAATAGACAAAAAGATCGGAGGAATTGTTACAATGGAGTACATACGCATTTACAATTTTCCTGCTTGCAAGATGGCGTCCTCTGGCGATTTTTCGCCCTGGGGAACCGAGCGTTGCCGCGCGTTTGAAGCTTGGTTCAACACGGTGCCGATAACCACACCTTACACGATGGATTTTCTCCGTGAGGGAGACACAGAAGGCAGCCTTTGCTGGATGTATCTGCTTTCAGATGGACTGGATGTGCCGCCGGAGTTTGAAACGGTCGATTTTCCAGGTGGGCTGTATGCCGTCGTGTGCGACATTGACCGGAAAACGCCGGACAGCACGTGGAAAGAGCGCGATAAGTTCTTGAAAAAGCACGGCTTTGAGCGCGATTTCGAGCGGCCCGAATTTGGACACATCGTTGGCCCGCCGGAGGCATTGGATTACGGACAGATGGACTATTGGTATCCGATACGGAAAAAAGATTCGTGATTACCCCCTCTCACTCCTTGCCGGCCCGGTTCCCCTGACCATTTGGGCTTAACCTCGCGCCCGGAAAGCCTTGCGCGCTGGGGTTTTGAGTCTGACCATTGGCTGACTATTTTCCGGCCCCCGCCATGAACTCCTCTGCCAGCAGCCCGTAGATGTACTCGTCCCACTAGCGGCCCTGGTGGAACACCTGCTGGCGGCGCACTCCCTCCTTCGTGAAGCCCAGGGCCTCGAACAGGGCGATGGTTTCGGCATCGCCCTCTAGGCAGCAGCCGTTGTCGCACTTGTGCAGGCGGCGCTCGTTGAAGGCGTAGTCCAGCATCAGCCGCGCGGCATCGACGGCATAGCGCATCTCGCTGGCCCGGATAAAAATCCCAAAGTGCCGTTGCGCTCGTCGATGCCGTGGAGGTTGCCGCCGCCCACATACTCGCCGTCCAGGGTTTCCACCGCCAGCAAAATGCGCTCGCGGCTGCCTTCGTTGGCCTTGACGTAGTTCGCCCAGATCTCGGGCCAGTTGTCCCCGTCGATGGGCAGGTATTGCTCGTAGTCGTCGTAAAAATGCCGCTGACTGTCCTCGTGGCCCTTCCAGTTGAGCTTCCAGTCCTCCGGCCGCGAATTGCGCAGGCGCACGAGGTCGGTCTGCCAATAATAGTCACCCATGCGTATCCCCTCTTTCTGGTAGATAATTTTGCGCACCGTCTCGTCCGAAAGGCAGTACGTCTCGCAAAGCGCGGGGATATTCGCCTGCCGCGCCCGATATTCGCCTCGGATGCGTTCGTTGCGGCCTTGATATTCGTCGCGCGCGCCTGTTCCCTCACCCCAGGGCTGCCGCCGCCCCGCCGGGATGTACAGCAACTGCCCCGCCGCGTACCGCTGCAACTCCCGCAGCACCTGTTCCGGCACGACTTCCGCCGCGTTGCGGTATTTCACATTCGCACCCCCTTTGCTTTGCTGCTGCTATTATAATCCGGAAAGCCTCACCGCGCAAGGGGGAGTATTTTTTATACATGCGTTTCCGGGCTGACCATTGGCTGACTATTTCCCTGCCCCGATCATGAATCCACATACCGCGTTTTTCTTTGGTGAACAAGTTCGTAGAAAAGGAACCAGACGAAAAGGTCCGCCTTTCCGTCTGGTCCGCTTTTTTGCTTTTTCTATTTCTTCTTTCTTCCAAAAAAACCGTGCTTTTCGTCCGCCGACGGCTCGGCCGGAGGCGTAACCGCCGCAGATGCGGGAAACTGCTCCCGCAGTTGCTCCATCAGAGCCCGCTGCTCGTCGCTGAGCTTCTGCGGGACCTCCACCTGCACCCGGACAAGCTGATCCCCCCGGCGGCTGCCGCCGTTGAGGACGGGAATGCCCCGCCCCCGCATCTGGAAAACAGTGCCCGGCGCGGTCCCCGGCGGCAGCTTGTGCTCCACCTTGCCGTCGAGCGTGGGGATCCGCAGGGTATCGCCCAGCGCGGCCTGCCAGAACTGGACCGAAACGTCGCACCAGACATTGTAGCCTTCCCGCTCAAAGAACGGATGCGGCCGGACCATGACGTCAATGATGAGGTCCCCGGCCGGGCCGCCGTTCGCCCCCCGATCCCCTTCGCCCCGGACGTTGAGGGCCTGCCCGTCATCGATCCCGGCGGGAATATTGACATCCTGACTGACCCGGCGGCGAACCCGCCCCCCGCCCCGGCACTTGGCGCAGGGCTGCTCGACGATCTTCCCCCGGCCCTGGCAGCGGGCGCAGGTCTTGGCGCTGGAAATGACGCCGAAAGGGGTCCGCTGCTGGACGGTGCTCTGCCCGCTGCCGCCGCAGTCGGGGCAGGTTTTCGGGCTGCTTCCCGGCGCGCAGCCGGAACCGCCGCAGTCCGCGCAGGGTTCTACGCGGGAAAATTCCAGCGTCCGTTTGCAGCCTTTGGCGGCCTCTTCAAAGGAGATGGTCACCCGCTCCTCCGCGTTGCCGCCCCGGCGGGGCGCGTTGGGATTGCTCCACCCGCCGCCGAACCCGCCGAACATGCTGCCCAAAATGTCCCCGAGATCACCGAAGTCGAAGCCGCCCTGGAAGCCGCCCGGCCCCGCCGCGTTGGGGTCCACTCCCGCGTGGCCGAACTGGTCGTATCGGGCTTTCTTTTGGGCATCGGAGAGGATCTCGTAGGCCTCGTTGACTTCCTTGAACTTAGCCTCAGCCGTTTTGTCCCCGGGGTTCAGGTCCGGATGGTACTGCTTGGCCCTCTGCCGGTAGGCCTTCTTGATCTCATCCTCCGCCGCGCTTTTCGCAACGCCGAGGACCTCATAATAATCTCGTTTTTCAGCCATGGGGCTCCTACTTTCCTAATGTGGTCGAAGATGTTTCCAGAATCAGGAATCCCCCTGTTTCCTACGCCTCCGGAATATCGTCGAAATCCGCCTGGGCGTAGTCCTGGTCCGGTCCGGGCTGCCCGTCCGGCTGGGCCTGCGCCTGGGCCTGGTAGATTTTCTCACTCAGCGCGTAGAACTTGGCCTGGAGTTCGTCTTTGCGGGACTTGATGAGGTTGACGTCCTCGCCCTTGAGCGCTTCCTTGAGGCTCTCGACGGCGGCCTGGACCTCGCTGACGTCACCGAGTTTGTCGCCGCTCTCGCCAATCAGCTTTTCGGTCTGATAAACCATCTGGTCCGCCTCGTTGCGGACGTCTACGTCCTCGCGGTGCTGCTTGTCTTCCTGCGCGTACTGCTCCGCTTCCCGGACGGCCTTTTCGATGTCGTCCTTGGACATATTGGTCGAAGACGTAATGGAAATGGACTGCTCCTTGTTGGTGCCGAGGTCTTTGGCGGAAACATGGACAATCCCGTTGGCGTCGATGTCGAACGTGACCTCAATCTGCGGTACGCCGCGGCGCGCGGGCAGAATCCCGTCGAGGTGGAAAACGCCCAGCGTCTTGTTGTCCTTGGCGAACTCCCGCTCGCCCTGGAGAACATGGACTTCCACGGAAGGCTGGTTGTCGGCGGCGGTCGAGAAAATCTGGCTCTTTTTCACCGGGATGGTCGTGTTGCGCTCAATAATCCGGGTGTTGACGCCGCCCATCGTTTCGATTCCCAGCGACAGGGGCGTAACATCCAGCAGCAGCAGCCCCTTCACGTCCCCGCCCAGGACCCCCGCCTGAATCGCCGCGCCGATGGCAACGCATTCGTCCGGGTTGATGCCCTTGAACGGTTCGCTGCCAATAAACTTTTTGACCGCTTCCTGCACGGCGGGAATCCGGCTGGAACCGCCCACCATCAGGACTTTATGAATCTCGGAGACCTTCAGCTTGCTGTCCTGCATCGCCTGGCGGACGGGAACCATGGTTTTTTCCACCAGGTCAGCCGTCAGTTCGTTGAACTTCGCCCGGGTGAGGGTGGTTTCCAAGTGCCTGGGGCCGGTGGCGTCAGCGGTGATGAACGGCAGGCTGATCTGAGAAGTCGTCACGCCGGACAGTTCGATCTTCGCCTTCTCCGCCGCTTCCTTCAGCCGCTGCATCGCCATTTTGTCGCCCCGCAGGTCGATGCCGCTGTCCCGCTTAAATTCTTCCGCCAGCCAGTCAATCACCCGCTGGTCGAAGTCGTCGCCGCCCAGACGATTGTTCCCGGCAGTGGCCAGCACTTCCTGAACTCCGTCGCCCATCTCAATGATGGATACGTCAAACGTCCCGCCGCCCAAGTCATAAACCATAACCTTCTGGTCCGCCTCTTTGTCGATCCCGTAGGACAGCGCGGCGGCGGTCGGCTCGTTGATAATCCGCTTGACTTCCAGTCCGGCAATCCGTCCGGCGTCCTTGGTGGCCTGGCGCTGCGCGTCGGTGAAATAGGCCGGAACGGTGATCACCGCCTCGTTGACAGTCTCGCCCAGGTAGCTTTCCGCGTCAGTCTTGAGCTTTTGCAGGATCATCGCGGAGATTTCCTGCGGCGTGTATTTTTTGCCGTCAACGGTGACTTTGTAGTCGGACCCCATCTGCCTCTTGATGGAAGAGACCGTGCGGTCCGGGTTGGTGATGGCCTGGCGCTTGGCAACCTGACCCACCAAGCGCTCACCGCCCTTGCCAAAAGCCACAACGGAAGGCGTCGTCCGCGCGCCCTCGGCGTTGGCGATAATAACGGGCTCACCGCCCTCAATCACCGCGACGCAGGAATTGGTGGTGCCCAAATCAATACCGATAACTTTACCCATGATTTATTTCCTCCTTATATATATGTGTGATTTCATTTTCGATACACCGGTTCCGCCGTGATGTACGGTTTCCGCGTTTGCGTTCCGGCTAGTTCGCCACGCTCACCATGGCTTCCCGGATCACCCGGCCGCCGACGCGCCAGCCTTTCTGGAACACCTCGGCAATCACATTTTCGCCCAGCTCTGCATTCTCAACGTGCGCAACGGCGTGACAGCAGGCGGGTTCGAACGGATCCCCCGGCGCGCCGAAGGCTTCCGCCCCCTGGGCTGCCACCGCTTCGGCCAGCTGGTCAAGGATCATGCGGACTCCCTTGGCGTATTCTTCCAATGTCGCGGCCTGCACCGCCGCGGCCCGCTCAAAATTGTCCAGCACCGGCAAGATGGCCTTGAGCACCTCCGCTTTGGTCAGCTGATAAGCGTCCTCCCGCTCCCGCTGGGAGCGCTTGCGGAAATTATCATATTCCGCCGCCAGCCGCAGCATCTGGTCTTTCGTCTTTGCCAATTCCGCTACGACGGGATCCAGTTCCTCCTGCGGCTGGGCCGCCGGGATTTCCTGTTCTGGCTGCTGCTTTTCTTCCATCTGTCACCGTTCCCTCCTGTGTCAAAACGATGCCGAACCCCTGTGTCCTTCATCGCTTTTCTTCATTTTCTGATCTCTCTTCCCAAGTTCTCGTCTCCAGATTCTCACTCTTCCAGCGCCTGGGACATGAGCTGGCCGACCATCTCCGTCAGGCAGCGGACGCTGGGGATCAGCCGGGCGTAATCCACCCGCAACGGCCCCACAACACCCAGCAGCCCGCTCTGCTCCTGCCCAATGCGGTAGGGAGCCAGGATCATACTGGCGTTCTGCATCGCCGGGGCTTCCATCGGCGGTTCCCGGCCCAGGATCACATGCAGCCCTCCCGCCGCCGTGTGGCCGAGCAGCTGCCGGACGGCGTCCGCGTCCCGCAGGAGGCTGAGCAGCTGCGTCGCGTCGGATTCCAGTTCCCGGTGCTGGTAAAGGTTCGACTGGCCGTCCAGCAGGAGCTCCGCCCCCGCCGCTTCGGCCGCCAACTCCGCCACCGCCGCCAGCAGGGAGAACATCGCCAGCATCTCGCTCCCCGCCCGCGCCGCCAGGGACTGCATGGCCGGCAGGGTGCAGTCCTCCAGGGGGAGCCCCAGCAGGTGCTCTTCCGCCATGCGGTAGAACGTTTCCCGGATCACGGGGGTGCATTCGCTGTCGGTCCGCAGGATCTTGCTTTTCACCGTCCCGCAACTGGTCAGCAGCGCTACCATCGCCATGCGCACACCCACCGGAGCCATTTCCACCCGCCTGATCCGCGTATCCGCTCCGCCTGGAGAGACGCAGAGCGCGGCGCAGGCCGTGATCTCCGCCAGCAGCTTCCCCGCGCTTTCCAGCAGCCGTTCCGGCTCCCGGGCCCGGCCCCGCAGTTCGGCTTCCAGCCGGGCGCGCTGCGCGAAACTGAGCGCCTGCTCCGGGGAAAGGGCGTCTACGTAGAAACGGTATCCTTTGGGGGATGGCACCCGCCCGGCGGAGGTGTGCGGCTGGTCGAGGTATCCCAGCTCCGTCAGCTGCGCCATTTCGTTGCGGATCGTGGCGGAGGAGGGATGGTCCGGCAGGCGCTCCGCCAGCGCCTTGGAGCCTACGGGTTCGCCGGTCTGGATATACTGTTCCACCAGCGTCAGCAGAATCCGCCGTTTTCGGTCGCTGAGGTCCATCGCTATCCTCCCTCCCCTTCCGCGGGTTTAGCACTCTCGCCATTGGAGTGCCAGCACGTGCTATTATCATACCCCGCCGCGGCGAATTTGTCAACGCTTCAAATGTAAATACTTTGTAAACGTTATTTTTGCCGTCATAATTCGCTTTGCCTCTTGTATTTCTTCCCAAAATCCGATACAATAGAAGCCGGATTCTGTGGATCCAGACGAACACGGAAAGGGTTGATTCTCTGATGAACACCGCAATTGTCCGCGTCGCCCCCAAGGAAACCCGGCAGACCATGGAGGGCTTCGGCGCCAGCGGGGCCTGGTGGGCCCAGGCAGTGGGGGGCTGGCCGGAAGATGTCCGCGCCGAAATCATGAAACTGCTCTACAGCAAAACAGAGGGCCTGGGCATGACGACCTACCGCTACAACCTGGGGGGCGGCTCGAAAGAATCGGGCAAGGGAAATTTCCCCAACCCCGGCCGCCGGGCATCTTCTTTTTTGCGGGAGGACGGTTCCTACGACTGGAACCGCGACGCGGAAGCGGTCTGGTGCCTGAAAGAAGCCGTGCGGCACGGGGCGGACGACGTCGTCTTCTTCGTCAACTCTCCTCCCGGCCGCTGGACGGTCTCCGGCACGGCGCAGGGAAAAATCCCCTTCCAGGCCAACCTGCGCCGCGGCTGCGAGGCTGATTTCACCCGCTATGTTCTCGACGTGACAGAGCATTTTCTCGCCGACGGGATTCCGGTCAGGTCCGTTTCCCCGATCAACGAACCGTTCGGCCCCTGGATCGAAAAGGCCGGCCAAGAGGGCTGCCATTATCATCCCGCGGGTGTGCGGCGGCTGCTGCGGCGTTTTGCCGAGGAGATGGGCAGACGCCCCGGCCTGCAAAACGTCCTGCTTTCCGGCGCGGAAAACAACGACCTGCGCCTGATGAACAAAACCTACACCCGCGCGGTTCTGAACGACCCGCTCATCCGTACGCGGCTGGACGGCATTGACATTCACGGTTATGTCTTCAAGCCGCTGGAGTTTCTCGACGACGCGGGCGTCAGACGGCGGTTCCGCAGGTACATGGCCCGACAGTATCCCGACGTCCCCGTCCGCCTGACGGAGTGGACGCACATGCGGGGCGGCCGCGACTACGGGATGGACTCCGCGCTGGAGCAGGCGCGGACGATGGCGGCGGACCTGTCGGCCCTGAACGTTGTCTCCTGGCAGTGCTGGGTTGCCGTTTCCCCGGAGGACTTCTGCGACGGCCTGATTTACATCAACCAGGAAGCGCGGACCTTTGATATCCCCAAGCGCTACTACGCCTTCGGGAACTTCACGAAATTCATCCCCCGGGGTGCCGTGCGGGTGGATGCCGGGGCGTCGGATCCCCGCCTGACCGCCCTGGCCTTCCGGGACGGGGACCGCTTCGTCTGTGTGCTGATCAACCCCGCCGGGGAAACCGTCCCCGCCTCCCTGGCGCTGGAAGGCGCTCCCCTGCCCCGGCAGGCGGCGCTGCACGTCACGTCCGATACCCAGAGCCTTGCCGCCGCCGAAGCCGACCCCAAAGCCTTCTCCCTCCCGCCCCGGAGCGTGAGCACCCTGGTGGTGGGCTGAAGATTTTCCCGAATTCCGCCAAATTTCTTCCCAAACCTTCACAAATTCCTTGCACTTTTTCGTCGTATGCGGTATAATTATCTTGAAAGCTCATTCGCTTTCGCGCATCACACCGAAAAGGGGGCTTTAGGGATGAAATTGCACAAACGCTTGCCGATGATCCTGCTGCTGCTGGTTTTGGTGGCCGTGCTCGCCAGCGCCGCCAACCCCGCGGTGGCCGACACCATTGGCGGCGCGGTCCGGGGGGCGGGACTGTTTCTGGCGGAGCATGCCCGCGCGGCCTGCGACGCTGTGATCGGACTGCTGCAAAAATAAAGGACAAAACAGGGGCCTTTCCCGCCAATGAGACGGGGAAGGCCGTTTTTCTGCGGTTTCATTGCCGTTTATTTCAGGAAGAAATTCAAACCCGAGAAGATGGCGGCGGCGCGGGCGTTGTGCGCGGCCTGCTCCGTATAAAACGCGCTGACGGCGGCGAGCTCCTTCGCCTCTTCCATGCTGTTTTCCACTCTCATTCGGTGCATCATTTCTTCGTACTTGTCGGCGCATTCCACCCATGTGGCGGCGCGGCGGTTTTGGACCAGCTGCGCCATTTTCTCCATGGCGTAAGTATAGCGATAAGCAGGGGGAATGCTGTTGAGCGCCAAGGATTGCGCACAGGCGTTCAGCGCCGCGTCAATTCTTTTCTGCTGTTCCGTTTGCACGGTTCCTACGACATCTATCATCGCCGAGTATTCCTTTTTGAGTCGATTCCATTTTTTTAGAATAATCATTGCGGGGATCATCGCCGCCAGCATAGGCAGCATCCCGGGGAAAAGCGGAGCGATTGAAGTGGAATTGGGATTGAAACGGTATATGAGGAAAATAGGTAGGGTTACCAACAGTGCCAAAGTGAATACTATCATCACCGCATATACCACCGGATGAAGCTTGCGCAGCTCCTTTTCCCGCCTTTTTATTTCCGCCTTTGTTGTTTTTGACTGGCCAAAATAATTGAGCTTGAAGAAATTGCCTCCGACTCCGACGACGTTGCCTTCCGCTTCCTTTGCCTCGGCGATGGTTTGCTCTGCCCTGTCCCTGCATACTTCATACGCGGAGAGTACACGGTCCGCCTCCGTTATTGTCGTCAATAGCTGCTGCCTGTCCATTTGGGTAATGTCCGCGGCCCGCAAGCCGCCGGGGGTGGGGGCATTCATGGTATTCACAAAAAATTCCTCCTTCGAGCAAAAAATAAAGTAAAAACATTGGAATAATTTTACCCCACCCACCCCGTCAATGCCTTTCGGGAAAAATAAAAAAATTTTCGCCCCCCTGCGGAAAAATCCCCCTTGCGCTTTCCGCGAAAATTTGGTATACTTTTGGGTATCCTTGAAGGATATCGTTCACCGCTTTGTACGGAAAGGAAAATGACTATGCTCAACGCCCGTCAGCTCGACCGGATGCTCGGCAAACTGCGCCGATTCGAAGAGACCCTGGACCCGTTCCTCTTCCAGACCGTGGACACGGTCGCCCCCGTCCTGGCCTGCGCCGATACCACCCCCCGGGACGCCCTGCCGCCCGAGGACCTGCTGACGGAGATCGGCCCTGGCTTCCGCTGGGGCTGCGACAGCGGCTATTGCTGGCTCAGCGCGAACTATACCGTCCCCGACCGCCTGGCCGGACAGACGCTCTACCTCCGTCCCCGGATGGGGGGCTACGAAGCCATGCTCTGGGTGGACGGTGTCCCCTACGGAACCTTCAACAGCAAAATCGTCTACACCGGGCACGGCAACCACTACTGCGGATTCCTGCGGCGGGACGCGCGCGCCGGAGAAACGCTCGCCCTTGCGCTGGAATACTACGCCGGACACGAGTTTCACGGCTGCGCGCCGTTTGAGGAAGCGGCCCAGCACTTCTCCTATACCTTTGACGGCCTGGATATCTGCATTAAAGACGAAGCCGCTGTCCGCTTCCGCTTCGACCTGCATACCCTCTGCGACCTGGCGGAGGCCCTGCCGGAAACCAGCGCCCGCCGCGGGGAAATCATCAACGCTCTCTACGGCGTCCACAGCATTTTGTATTACGACCCGGCGGCATGTTCTCCGGAACAGTTCCGGGGCGCGCTGGCCGAGGCCGCGCCGCTGCTGACCGCCGCGCTGGCCGCGCCCGCCGACCCCTGCGCTCCCCGCGCCGGACTGATCGGGCATTCCCACATGGACACCGCCTGGCTCTGGCACGTTGGAGAGACGGTCAAAAAATGCGCCCGGACCTATTCCAACCAGCTGGCGCTGATGGACGAATACCCAGAATATACTTTTGTTCAAAGTTCCGCCTGCCACGGGAACATGATCTTGCGGCACTACCCCGCGCTGTTCGAAAAAATCAAATCCCGTGTTGCGCAAGGGCGCTATGAGCCCAACGGCGCGGTCTGGGTGGAGTGCGACTGCAACATCACCGGCGGGGAAGCCATGGTCCGGCAGTTCCTCTGGGGCCAGCGCTTCACCCGGGAACACTTCGGGTTCACCTCCGACGCGTTCTGGCTGCCGGATACCTTCGGTTATTCTGCCGCCATCCCCCAGATCATGCAGGGGTGCGGGGTGAAGTATTTTCTGACCACCAAAATCGGCTGGAACGACACCAACGCCTTTCCCTATGACACCTTCACCTGGCAGGGCATCGACGGCAGCCGGGTGTTCGCCCATTTCAACCTGACCCACTGCCATCCCGACGCAAAAAAGCTGAACGAGGGCCTGGCCCAGGGCTACGGCGGCCCGCGGGAGCTGAGCGTCGCGCCCCGGCGGCTGGTGGCCTATGGCTTCGGGGACGGGGGCGGCGGCCCGGAATTCGAGATGATCGAGGAAGCCCGCCGCTGCCGGGACCTCAACGGCTGCCCGAAAGCGGAGCACACCAGCGTCAGCGCCTTCATGCGGGAACTGGAGGCCGCGGTGAACTACCCGGCCCTCTACCGCGGGGAACTGTATCTGGAACTCCACCGGGGCACCCTGACCAACCAGCACACCATCAAGCGGCAGAACCGCCAGGCGGAATTTGCCCTGCGGGACCTGGAAATTCTCTCCTGCGCCAAGGCCCTGGCGGACGGGGCCCCCGCCGACGGCACGGCGGCCCATCCCCTCTGGGAAACCCTGCTGCTCAATCAGTTCCATGACATTCTGCCCGGCACCTGCATCCCCCGCGCGCTGCGGGAGGCGCGGGAGCAGGTCGCGGACGTGATTGCCCAGGCGCGGGACGCCGCCGCCGCGCTGCTGACCGACGGCACACCGGGGCAGATGACGCTGGCCAATACGCTGTCGTTCCTCCGGACGGACGCGCCGTTCCTCCGGCTGCCGGAAGGGAAATTCCTTGCGGGCGAGACGATCCGCCAGCAAAAATACACCGACCTTTCCGGGACGGAGCTCACCATTGCGGCCGGCATCGCGCTGCCCGCCTTCGCCGCCGTCTCTTTTGCCTTGACGGACGAGGCCCCCGCCGTAGGCGAGATCCCCTTCCGCTGGACGGAGGACAGCCTGGAAACGCCCTTCGCCTTCCTGCGCTTCGACGAACGGGGCCGGATCCGCTCCTTCCTCGACAAACGGGCCCAGCGGGAGCTCCGCGACCCGGACGGCCTGCCCCTGGGCGCCTTCCTGCTGGCCGAAGACGTACCGAAGGACTGGGACAACTGGGACCTGGACGCGGACGTCCAGAGCAAAT
Organism: Oscillospiraceae bacterium; assembly: GCA_031268095.1. Lineage (GTDB taxonomy): Bacteria > Bacillota > Clostridia > Oscillospirales > Acutalibacteraceae > WRMQ01. Next base: position 17,644 of record JAIRXU010000048.1, read on the forward strand.
TCCGGGACTGCGCCGAGCTTCTTTCCCGGGAGGTCGTCTCCGCCGGCCCGGCGGCGCTGGTGATCCGGCAGCGCTGCCGCCTCAGCGAAAAAAGCACCGCCATTCAGGATGTGATCTTCTTCGCCGACAGTCCGGAAATCCGCTTTGTCACCGACCTCGACTGGCAGGACGACCATCGGTTCCTGAAGGTGGCCTTTGACACCACGCTCCAGGAAGAGTTTGTCCGTAACGAAATCCAGTTCGGCTGCCTCAAGCGGCCCACCACCCGCAACACTTCCCTCGAGCAGGCGAAGTTCGAGGTCCTCAACCACAAATACACCGACCTGTCGGAGACCCGCTTCGGCGTCACGATCCTCAACGACGGCAAATACGGAATCACCGCCGAAGGCGGGAGCCTGCGCCTCTCGCTGCACAAAGGCGGCCTGCGCCCCGACTGGACCGGGGACCACGGCCTGCACCGCTGCGTCTACAGTTTCCTGCCCCATGAAGGCGGCTTCCGGGCGGACGCCGTCGTCCATCCCGCCTATTGTCTCAACGTTCCGGCGATCCAGAGCCCCGGCAGGGCGGCGCTTCCTCTGGGGCAGTCCCTGCTGCCTGTCCCCGCGGCGGACAATGTCATCGCTGAAGCTGTCAAGCCCTGCGAAGACGCGGACCGTGCCGTGCTGGTCCGTCTGTATGAGTGCGAAGGGGCCGCGACCCGCACCGCCCTGTCCCTCCCCGCCGCCGCGCGGTCCGCCGGCCTGACCAACCTCCTCGAAGAGCCGCTGGAGCCGCTGCCGCTGCAAGCCGGATCCCCTTGCGGCGGAACGGGCGCTGCCGTCCCGCTGGCCTTCCGGCCGTTCGAGATCAAGACAGTGCGCGTGACATACTGAGGCGGAACGCCAATTTTTCTGCGGCCAGGCCCTTGCATTTTTCGGCGAAATGGATTATACTAGCGGGAGCGCCGCCGTCCGCTGCGCTCCCCACCGCTTTTTTCACGAAAGGACTGGTTCCCATGACCATCGACCGCGACCTGGTGCTGTATCTTGAATCCCTGGCCCGCATCCGCCTCACCGAGGAGGAGCGCGCAAAGTGCGAAGCCGACCTGCAAAGCATCATTGCCTATTTTGATCAGCTCAACGCTCTGGACACTGAGGGAGTGGAGCCGCTGTCGCACTCGTTTCCCATCGTCAACGTTACCCGGGCGGACGAGACCGCGCCGTCAATGGATCCGGAGCTGTTGCTGCAAAATGCGCCGAAGGAAAAAGACGGGTGCTTTTGGGTGATGCGGGCAGTGGAGTGAGTCTCTTTACTTCAGCGCGCTGTGTTATTTTCCGTCACAATAATTGATGATTTTCGTCTGAAAATATTTCTCCCCAAGCCAAACGAAAAAGAAGGATGATCCGCCCATGTCCAATTCCTCTGTGTCCCAAATCACCTCCCTCACCGCCCTCCAGCTGGCCGCGCGGCTGCGCGGCCGGGACCTCACCGTCACGCAGGCGCTCGACGCTTACTATGCGGCCATCGACGCGAAGGAACCGGCCTATCACTGCTACACTTCTCTCTGCCGCGAGCACGCCTACGCCCGGGCGGCGCAGGTCCAGGCGCGGCTGGACGCCGGGGACGTCCGCTCGCCCCTGGCGGGGGTGCCGCTGGCGGTGAAAGACCTGATCTGCACGAAAGGGCTGGAGACCACCTGCGCTTCCCGGATGCTGGCGGGCTTCGTGCCGCCCTACGACGCGGCGGTGATCGAGAAGACTGCGGCGGCAGATATGATTCTCCTCGGCAAGACCAACATGGACGAATTCGCCATGGGATCCACCACCGAGACATCCGCCGCGGGCGCGACCCGCAATCCCCGGAACCCGGACCATGTCCCCGGCGGCTCTTCCGGCGGGAGCGCCGCCGCCGTCGCAGCGAAGGAGGCGCCCATCGCTTTGGGCTCCGACACCGGCGGCTCTATCCGGCAGCCCTGCGCCTATTGCGGCGTGACGGGGCTGAAACCCACTTACGGCGCGGTGTCGCGCTACGGGCTGATTGCCTATGCCTCGTCGCTGGACCAGATCGGCCCCATAGGCCGGGACGCCGCCGACTGCGCGGCTTTGTTCGGGATCATCCGGGGACGGGATCCCCGGGACGGCACCTCGGTGGAACTCCCGCCGGACACGCCAAAACCGGTTCAGGGACTGCGGGTCGGACTGCCGCGGGAATTTTTCGGGGAAGGCCTCCAGCCAGAGGTCGCCGCTGCGGTTCTCGCCGCGCGGGACCGCCTCGCCGCCCTGGGCGCGCAGATTGTGACCCTCTCCCTCCCCCTGGCGGCGTACGCCATCCCGACGTACTACATCATCGCCTGCGCCGAGGCCTGCTCCAACCTCTCCCGTTACGACGGCATCAAATACGGCCACTGGTCCCGCGACGCCGAAAACCTCCGGGAAACTTACGTCCGTTCCCGCTCCGAGGGCTTCGGGATGGAAGTGAAGCGCCGGATCATGTTGGGGAATTTTGTGCTCAGTTCCGGGTATTTCGATGCATACTACAAAAAGGCCCTCCAGGCCAAACGCCTGATCCAGCAGGGTTTTTTCGAGGCCTTCGGGCGCTGCGACGTGATTCTGGGGCCCGTCGCGCCGACCACCGCGCCCCGCCTGGGCGAGAGCCTCGCGGACCCGCTGAAGATGTACCTGAGCGACATTTACACCGTGATGGTCAACCTGGCCGGGCTCCCGGCGTTGGCCGTGCCCTGCGGCGAAGATTCCGCCGGGCTGCCTGTCGGCCTGCAGCTGATCGGCCAGCCGTTCGACGAGGCAACGCTGTTCAGCGCCGGTTACGGCTTGGCATCTTGAGCGGAATCCGAAAAAACGCTTGACATTTCCGCGATTTTTCTGTATAGTAATGCTGGTATTGTTCCATCCGGAGGATGGGGATTTTGATGAGCGAGAGGGGTAGATAATTGGAAAAAAACGTCGTGATTGATTTGAGGAATATTTCGGTGAGCTTCGACGGCCAGCCGATCCTCAAGGACCTGAATTTGTATATCCGGGACCGGGAGTTCATCACGCTGCTGGGGCCGTCTGGCTGCGGTAAAACGACGACTCTGCGTATCATTGGCGGCTTCCTGAACCCGGACAGCGGCGAGGTCATCTTTGACGGCAAGAAATATAACGGCGTCCCGGCGCACAAACGGCCGGTGAACACCATCTTCCAGCGATACGCGCTCTTCCCTCACCTGAACGTTTACAAAAATGTAGCGTTCGGGCTGCAATTGTTGGGGCTAACCCGGCAGGAAATTGAGGCGCGCACGACGGACATGCTCCGCACGGTCAACCTCAGCGGCTTTGAGCGGCGCAGCGTCGCTTCCCTTTCCGGAGGGCAGCAGCAGCGGGTCGCCATTGCCCGGGCGCTGGCGGTCCGGCCGCGGGTGCTTCTGCTGGACGAACCGCTGGGCGCGCTGGATCTCAAGCTGCGCAAGGATATGCAGATGGAGCTGAAGAACATCCAGCAGCAGCTGGGGGTCACGTTCGTCTATGTTACACACGACCAGGAGGAAGCCCTGTCCATGTCTGACACCATCGTCGTCATGGACGAAGGGGAAATCCAGCAGATCGGGAAACCGAAGGATATCTATGACGAGCCGAAAAACGCCTTTGTGGCGGACTTCATCGGCGAAAGCAATATTCTCGACGGGATCATGCTGCGGGATTACCGGGTGGCCTTCGCGGGGGTGCAGTTCGACTGCGTGGACAAAGGGTTCTCCCGCAGCGAGCCGGTGGATGTGGTGATCCGTCCGGAGGACGTTGACGTTGTGGCGCCGGAATCGGGGCTGCTGCGTGGTGAAGTGACGAACGTCACCTTCAAAGGCGTCCATTACGAGTTCATCGTCGACGTTGCGGGCTTTAAGTGGCTGATCCAATCCACCGACGCGGTGACGGCGGGGGATGTGATCGGCATCGCCATCAAGCCGGAAGAGATTCACATTATGAAAAAATCGAAGTACTCCGACGCCGTCGGGGACTACAGTTCCTATTCCGATGAATACGAAGAGCTTTCCAATCCGGACGAGGAGGAGGAAGCGCAAGAGGAAACGGAGGCGGACGCATGACCACCATGACCAAGCAAAAAGCCGCTGCCAAACCCCGCTCTGCTCCGCCCCGCTCCGGATACACCCGGGTTCTGCTCAACACGCCCTACCTGCTCTGGTGCGTGATCTTTGTGCTGGTCCCGCTGGCCATGGTGGCCTATTACGCCTTCACGGACGGGAGCGGTCATTTCACCTTGGGGACCTTCGCGGACCTGCTTGCGACGGCGGAAAAGCGCGCTACGCTGGTGGACGTGTTCGGGCGGTCGATGTTTTATGCGCTGATCGCTACGGCGATCAGCCTGGTGCTGGCTTACCCGCTGGCCTATATTATGGCCCACTCCGGCCGCGGGGCGCAGCGCAACCTGATGATGCTGCTGATGGTGCCGATGTGGATGAACTTCCTGATCTGCACGTATTGCTGGATGAACATCCTTTCCAAAAACGGGATCATCAACGGCGGGATTGCCTGGGTCAACCTGAAGCTGAGCCCGCTGGGGCTGGCGCTGCCGAAGCTCGACATGCTCAACAAACCCGGCGCGGTCATCCTGGGGATGGTGTATAATTATCTGCCCTACATGATCCTGCCGATTTATACGGTCCTGGCCAAGCTCAGCCCTTCCTTGGTGGAGGCGGCGCAGGACCTGGGCGCCAGCCGGTTCCAGGTCCTGCGGAAAGTGACGGCGCCGCTGAGCCTGCCGGGGGTGGCCTCGGGGATCACGATGGTGTTCGTTCCTTCCGTGAGTACATTCTATATCAGCCAGAAACTGGGCGGCACCAAAAACCAGCTGATCGGCGACTGGATTGAGCGCAGCTTCATGGGCGGCTACAGCTACAACGGTGGCGCGGCGCTCTCGCTGATTCTGATGCTGATTATCGTGGTCTGTATGATGGTGATGAAGCACTTCTCGGACGGAGAGGAGGGAGCGTTCGTCGCATGAACAAGAAACGACACGGCGTTTTTTTCCGCCTCTATCCGATGCTGATTCTGTTCTTCCTGTATGCGCCGATGCTGGTGATGATCCGGGTTTCGTTCAACGAAGAAAATTCCACCAGCAAGATTTCCGGCTTCTCGCTGCACTGGTACCGGGAACTGATCAGCACCCCCGAAGCCATGGCCGCGCTGCAAAACACGCTGGTGCTGGCGGTGCTCTCCTCCCTGTGCGCCATGGTGCTGGGAACGGCGGCGGCGGTGGGGATCGACGCGATGCGCCGCAAATGGGCGCAGTCTGTGGTCCTTTCCGTCACCAACCTGCCGCTGATGAACCCGGAAATCGTGACGGGCATTTCCATGATGCTGCTGTTTGTGTTCCTGGGGCAGCTGCTGGGCCGGCAGGAATCCCTTGGATTCGGGACAATGCTCCTCGCGCACGTCACGTTCTGCCTGCCATATGTGATTCTTTCCGTTCTGCCAAAACTCCGGCAGACGGATCCCCACCTGGCTGAAGCCGCCCGGGACCTGGGCTGTTCGCCCTGGGGGGCGTTCTGGCGGGCCGTGTTGCCGTCGATCCTCTCCGGCGTTGTTTCCGGGCTGCTGATGAGTTTCACCCTGTCTCTGGACGATTTTGTGATCAGCTGCTTCGTCAGCGGGCGGGTGCAGACGCTGCCGATCTATATTTACTCCATGACCAAACGACGGGTGAAACCCAGCATGTACGCGCTTTCGGTGCTGGTCTTCGCGGCGATCTTCCTGCTGCTGATCGCCTACAACGTCCTCCAGGCGCGGGCGGACAAAAAACAGAAAAAAGCGTACCGGCCCTGAAGCCTCAAAATGTACAGTCCTAAAATCCACAATCAAAGGAGACGGTCCCATGAAAAAGAAAACGGTTCTTTCCCTGCTGCTGTCCCTGCTGGCCGCCGCATCCCTGTTGGTTCCGCTGGCACTGCCTGCGCTGGCCGCCGGAGAAGATCAGCTGCAACTGGAGAGCTCCTACCCGCCCGAACTCGCGGGAACGCAGATCAGCGTGTATAACTGGGGCGAATATATGTCCGACGGATCGGAAGGCAGCCTCAACGTGATCCGGGCCTTCGAGGACGCGACGGGGTGCCATGTCAACTACAAAACCTTCGACAACAACGAGTCCCTTTACGCCATTCTGGCCGGGGGCGGCTCAAATTACGACGTCATCATTCCGTCGGATTATATGATCCAGCGGTTGATCGCGGAAGGGCGGCTGCAGAAGCTCGACCAATCGAAGATCCCGAACGCCAAGTATATCATGGACGATTACCGGAGGCTCTATTTCGATCCCGAGGACGCTTACTCTATCCCCTATACCATTGGCATGGTGGGTCTGCTCTACAATAAGACGATGGTCAGCGAGACGCCGGACAGCTGGGCGGCCCTCTGGGACCCGCAGTACGCAGGCAATATCCTTCAGTTCAACAACCCCCGGGACGCTTTTGGCGTCGCCCAGTACCTGCTGGGCCAGGACGTCAATGCCACAGACGAGGCAACCTGGCAGGCGGCGGCGGAGAAGCTCAAGGAGCAAAAGCCGTTGCTGCAGCGCAATGTCATGGACGAAATTTATAATCTGATGGAGAACGGCGAAGCCGCGCTGGCGCCCTACTACGCCGGGGATCTGATCCTCATGCAGGAAAACAATTCTGACCTGGACATGGTGTATCCCAAAGAAGGCACCAATTTCTTCTATGATTCCCTATGCATCCCCACCGGGGCCAAGAATGTTGCCGGGGCGGAAGCGTTCATCAACTTCCTGCTGGAACCGGAAGTGGCGCTGGCCAACGCGGAATTCGTCATGTACGCCACCCCGCACACCGCCGTGCGGGCCAATCCGGATTACTCGCTGAAGGACAACCCGTTCCTGTATCCGCAGGAACTACCGAAGATCCAGTATTTCCAGAATCTTCCTCCCGAAACGCTGAAACTGATCGACGCTCTCTGGACTGAAGTGCTCCAGTCCGGCAAAGAGACGGGGTCCGGCCCCTCTTTTGCCATCGTCCCGCTGCTGATCGGTCTGGCGGTTGCCGTTGCCGTGATCGTCCTGGCGGCCGTGATCGTGACCCTAGCGAAGAAAAAGAGACGGGCGGCGCGCTGACACACTCCGCTCCCGTACGCAGCCGCGTTCCGATTACACCTGCGTTCCGGTCAAAACTCCCCCTCTGAACGAGGGGGAGTTTTTTGGGTTATGAGGTCCCGGGTTGCTTCGCTCTCGCGCGCCGCGCCTCCCCGTCTCCTCCGCCTGGGCAGGGCTGTTTCTCCGGAGGGCTTTTCCCTGTCAGCTGCGCTGGGCGCCGGCGGGGGAACTTTTTCCGGCAGCATCCTCCCCGCCGGAAAAGTAGGTCTTGTTGTGGAGATAGGCGGCGGACTGCGGACGGATGCGGCCCGCTTGTTCGTTGCAGGCAACGGCCAGATCCCGCTGCCCCAGACGGTCATAACAGACGCAGAGCTGAAGATAAGGCAGATAGCCGTAGCAGTCCTCCAGGGTGAACGCGCCGGACGTATCGTTGCGGGAGCAGAGCAGCGCCGCCCGGTACCACCACATCGCCTGGGGATACTGCTGCCGGACGAAATAATAATATCCCATCTCGCAGCAAAGCTCCGCGCGCGGGGCGTCGTAGGTGAATGAGCGCACCAAGGCCTTCCGGGTCCGGTCAGCGTCCTGGAGGGCGGCGGCGCATTGGCCGAGGATCCGGCAGGCTTCGATGTTGTTTTCGATCCAGCCCTTGCCTTCATCCAAAAAGCGGTCAAACATGGCCGCCGCTTCCTGATATCTGGCGTTATAATAGAGCTCCCGGGCGTAGTAGAATTGCTCTCGGGGGGAAAGGACTTTGCCCGAGGCAATCATGCGCTCAAACAGCTTCAGGTTGCGCTGGGGATCGGTGTGTTCTTTGCGGCGGTGGGTGACGGCGACGTCCTCATGGAGAATCTTTCCGAAGGGCGTGATCACCTCATGGATCGCGCCTTCCCAAACCGCCTGGGGTCCGCGGCGCAGCAGGCGTTCCCGGAAGTAACTGAACGTCGGCTTGCCCTGCTCGTCGAAGGCGATGTTGTATTTCATCATCACAGTGTCCGCATCCGGCAGCAGCGTTTCCTTGAGTTTGCGGAGCTTGGCCGCGTCTTCGGGCAGTAAGACGTCGTCCGCGTCCAGCCACATGACGTAATCTTTCGTCGCGTACGAAAACGAGGCGTTGCGGGCAGCGGCAAAGTCGTCAATCCAAGCGAAGTCGTAGATTTTGTCGGTGTAGCCCCGGGCAATGTCCCGGGTGGCGTCCAGGCTGCCGGTATCCACAATGATGATTTCGTCCGCCACTTCCCGCGCGGAAGCCAGGCACCGCGCCAAAACGGCCTCCTCATCCCGGACGATCATGCAAAGGCTGATGGTTATCACAAAAAGACACCCCTTCCAGAATACTCTCCGTTCAGGTATATTCCGGAAGAGGCCCGGTTACGACGGGGGACGGGCTGAAAAATTGGTTTTTTCTTTCAGCTGAGCAGTTCCCCGAAGCGGGGATCGGCGCGGAAGGCCTCCGGCCAGGGGTAGCGCTCCTCAAACAGCTCCCGCATCCGGCCGGCCATGCCCCGGTCATGCATGCTCTTGTCATAAGGCAAGCCGCGCACGAGGAACGAGGTGTGGGCAACAACTTGGGGCTGGGCGTCGAAGGCGGCCGCCAGTTCCAGGCCGCGGCGCAGGGCCGCGAAGGCGGCGTCCGTCTGGGCGGGATCTTTCGCGGCCAGGAGGGAGCGGTAGAAGGCGAGATGGCCGCAGGCATAGATCACCTGGACGGCGCTCTGGCCGTAGTCGCCGTCGGGGAAGATGGCGCCGAACACCCGCAAGAGGGTTTCCCATCCCGCGACGATCTCCGCCGCGTGGGCATACGTCGCTTCCTCCCCGGGGAACGCCTGGACCAGGTCGTGGTGGGCGAGGGCGTGGGAAAGCATCCAGAGCAGGGAAGAAATTTCGCTCTGGACGGCACGGAGGTGCGCTTCGCCGGGGAGGGAAACCATGGTGGCGATATGCTCGCGGCAAGTGCGCAAGGCGGGCATCTCCGCCAGGATACGTTCGGCTTCGGCTTGCAGCGCCGGATCCCCTGCCCGCTCGTCTGGCCGAACCGGCTGGGCCAAGGAATGCAGATGCATCACGAACAGCCGTTTGGCCCACATCCGGACGCCGTCGTTGGTGCAGTGGACGTCGATGTTCTCGTAGATCTCCCGGACCTCCTTCGCGGCCGCCTGCCCTTCGTTCAGCCCATGGGTGCAGCTGAGCCTGCACTCCATATAGCGCACCCAGAGGCGGTAGTCCAGGGGGAAATTCCCGACGGCAGCGCGGAGGGTGGGCAGGTGACCGGCGGCGGTATCCGGCTTACGGTTGTCATAGGCGTCGAGGATTTCCTGGATACGCCGCTCGTTTTCCGCTTCGTCAGCGGCCAACAGCGTGTCTGCCGTCACGCCGAAAAAGCGCGCGAGCACCGGCAGCATGGTCAGGTCCGGGTAACTCTCGTCCCGCTCCCATTTGCTGATGGTCTGGAAGGCAACGTTCAGCTGGGACGCCAGCTGTTCTTGTGTCAGCCCGCGCGCGCGGCGCAGACGTTTGACGGTTTCACCGAATTTAATTTGCATACCAAACTTCCTCTCATTCAATTCAACAGCGCTGTCGTGTCTTTATCATACGCCATTTCCGGCCAAAAGGCAATATCGCGTTTCTTGAGAATTTTTCTACCATCGAGAGAATTTTGGGTGGAAAAAGAGGGTGCGTCTCCGCTTGGAAAAAAATTGTCGAAATGGGCTTGACAACCGAACAAATGTTTGTTATGATACAAGTGGAATCGATTCCTGACCCAGACAAAACGGAGGAAAGGATGGTCGCCGGATGGGAGACGGATGCTGGAAAGCAAGCACACCGGCCGACCCGGGAGACGCCGCGCTGACGCACTACGCCTACCAGGCATGGATTCGCGACGCCGCCAACCCGGACGCGGGATGGGCGCGCCGGAGCAGGACGCTGCTGGCGGACTTGGTGCCGGAAATTTCGAAAACGGAACTGTCGGACTTGGAACAGCACATGGCGCAGCTTTGCCTGGGACAGCGGCACGGCACGGCGGAGGCGGCGCGGATCCTGGGCGTCACCCGCAAGTCCGCCGCGCAGGCGTTATTGCGGGCGCGGGAAAAGCTCGCGCGGACCCTTGGTTACCTTGAGCGCTACCGGACGCTGCTGCTGCGTGAACTGGATTTTGGAGATTTCCCCCGCGCCTGAACGTCCCGGTCCGATAATCGCCGAATGCGATCTTGCGGACGCGGCACGGAATCTCGCGGTGGAATCGCCCGGCGAAATCGCCCGGCGAAATCGCCGTCCGGACGGCAGCAGACAGCTGGGGGCGCGGCAGGGCCGCCAGTTTTAATGACCGAAAGGAATATGGGGTATGGATGGGTTGAGCTTGGAAGACCTGGGCATGTGGTACCGCGAGGAGGCGGAGACCCTTGGCGAGATGATGGGGGCATGCCAGCAACGGCGGCTGCGGGCGCTTTCCGCCGGACAGAGCAAAGAGGCGCTGCGGCAGGAACGGCTGCTGGAACTGCACCGAAACCAGCGCAACGACCTGCGCCGCATTTCAGCGGAACTGCGGCACTATTACGACAAGACGGGAGGGCCGGGCTATGCGGTCCATTGACATTCTGCTGCGGGACGACGAGAGCGTGGAGGTCAGCCCCGCCGTCGTGTACATGGGCGAACACAACGCGGCGCAGCTGCGGGTGGCGCTGCCAGCACGGCTGCGGGAAGGGTTCGATTACTACGCGCTGAGTTTCGACTTGATGGACGCGGGGAAACGGGCGCTGACAGGGAACATTTATCCCGCCGGAGAAGAGGGCGCTGCCGGAGACACCCTGCCGGGAGCGGTCCTGGCGGACGGAATCATCCTCTACCGCCTACCGGAACAGCTGACCGCCGGTGCATACCTGCGCGGACAGGTGGAGGCCTACCGGACGCAGGACGGGGTATGCGGCAGCTTGGAAAAGTCCGCACCGTTCCTGGTGTCCTTCGCCGGGGGCTTGGCTGGGGACGCCGAGCCGCTGGCCAGCTTCGCGCTGGGACACATGGCGGAACTCCAGGCGGAGATCGACAGGCTGCTGGCGGCGCTGCGGACCGAAATTGACCTCTGGACGGAGGCCCGCCGCCGGATTCCCACAGAAGACCGGCTGTTTGGCGCGGACGGTACAGTCACGCTGCAGCCGGGGATCCGCTACCGTCTGCCATTCTGGCCGGAACAGACCGGATGCCGCATTTTCCTGGACGACACGGCGGCGGACGAAACGCTCCCGGAATTTTCTTTCCTGCTGCCCCTGGGCTGCACACTGACGAACCTTACGCTGGCATACCGCAGCGGACGGAGCATCTGCTGGGCGGAAGGAACTTTTTTGCAGGCGGACAGACGGTACGAATGCAACGTTCTGGACGGCCGCGCGATCGCGGTCGGATTCCAACAGTAACCAGGAAGGACGAACGAAATGATACGACGACGGGCGATGGCGGGGTGGCGCAGGCCGCTGCGTCGGATCTCCTATGACGCGGAAACAGGGCTGACGCCGGAGAATACGCCAGGCTGGGCCGCCCCGGCGGGGAACGGCGCGGGAACGCTGACGGTCATCGGCGGGGAAGCCGCGCTACAGATTTCTGGGACGGCGCAGGCCGGCTGGACGCTGGACGCCCCTGCCGCGCATGCCTGCGCGTTCTGGTGCGAAATTGCCGTTACGGGCAGCCTCACCGGAGTGACTTATCTGGCCGCCGTGCTCCCCGGGGCAGACGGCGCGGCGGGGGTGGGAGTGCGGTTCCGGGCACTGTCGAACTATCTTTCCATTGCGGTGGGAGACGGCAGCACGGCGCTCAGCACCTCCCTTCCCAAAGGACAGAAATGTTTGCTTCGCATCGACTGGGCAAACGGCGAGGTCCGGTATTTCGCCAACGGCGATCTGTTTCGGACGGACAGCAGCCTCGCCGCCCTGGGAAGCGAAGCGGCGTTCTTTCCGGAACTGGACAGCCTCGGCTACGACGGCACGAAACCGTTTCTGGGCATCGCGGCGCACGGGGGCACCGTATCCCTCTACCGCTGCGGATACGAGGAATTATCCCCGTCATAAGACGCATCGGACACATTCACCGCCGCGCACACCACCGGATGCGCGCATATAATGGTATGTCCGGCGGCAAAGCCGGAAGAAAGGATCCATCGTATGACTGATTTCTGGAAAAATTACGAATTTTTGACGGCTACCCTCCAAGGCTTGGCGCTGCTGCTGGCGCTCTCCGGCGCAGCACTGCTGTTCTGGCGCTGGCTCCGCGCACGGAAAGGCGCGGGCCAAGCGGAGCTGGACGCCATCGACAAGGCCAAGAATACCCTGGAACATCTGGCCGACAGCATCCTGTTCGGCGCCGTCACGGAAGCGGAACGAACGTACGGCGGCGGCACCGGGGAACTGAAGCGCTCGCTGGTGATCCAGCAGCTGATCGCACTGCTGCCGGAATCCCTGCGGGACAAAATCGACCTTGCCTGGGCCGGAACGCTGGTGGATAAAGCGGTCGAAGCCGCGAAGAAGATCTGGCAGCAAAAGCCGAAGATGCTGGACAACGGCGACGAATAATCTGCTTCCTATGATTCCGCGGCGCGGCCGTGCCCTTGCCGCCGGCTGCGCCGTTCCCATACTGGCGTGTTCCTGTTAATGGAAATTTTTTAGACAGACGAATTATTTTAACCGTTTGTCTTGACAAGGGAGGCGCCTTGTGCTATATTGTGGTTGTGAAATTGGTCGTTTGTTACAGAATTTTAGCAAAAGAAGGAAGAGAACATATCTATGACGCAAGCAGAATGGATTGTCAAGATCGCGCAGGACGAATACAAAGACTACGCCGCGAAAAAGACCGTCGGCGGCGCCAAATACCAGAAAGCGTCCGGTTACAACACCAGCGTTGCCTGGTGCGCTATATTTGCCCGCTGGTGCTTTGACCAGGCAAAGCTGGTCAGCGCGCTGACGGGGTGGAGCGCCAACTGCGTCCCCTGGCTGGAGAGCGAGAAGAAGGCCGGGAGGACGATCGGCCTCACCCAAGGGCAACCCGGCGACCTGATTTTTCTGGACTATGTGCCGTACAACCAGCAGCCCAATCACGTCGGGGTCATCGTCGGCACGTCTTCCAACGGCTACAAAACCATAGAGGGGAACTGGGAAAACAAAATTGTTTCCAAGGATCGGCCCTGGGCTTCCTCGGAGAAATACCGCATTCTCGCCATCGTCCGCCCAAAATACAAAGATGCCGCGGCGGCGGACGGCGTTTATCCGGCAGAACAGGATTTCGTCAACACTTCCGGCGCGAATCTGAACATCTGGGGCGACACCCGGCTGACCCAGCCGGTCGGCGAGCTCTTCGCGAACGGACAGGGACGGTGTTTGGGTATCCTCGGCGGCAGGGCCCTCGTCCGGTACCAGATCAATGAAAACGGGAAACTGGTCAACGAATACAAGATTGGCTTCACGAGCTACAGCAAGGGCGCCGCGGGCGCGGCGGCCCTTCCCTCCCCGAAGGAAAAAGAGTTTGTCAACACCTCCGGCGCGAGTCTGAAAATCTGGGGCGACACCCGGCTGACCACACCGGTCGGCGAGTTGTTCGCGGGCGGCAAGGGCAAGGGCTTGGGCATTCTTCGCGGCAAAGCCATTGTCCGGTATCAACTCAACGAGAACGGGAAGCTGACCAACGAGTACAAGATCGGCTTCACGAGTTACCTCGGCGGAATTGCATAACGCAGGAAAGAAGGCGGCGGTATGGCCAAGAAGCCTCCCAAAAAAACACCGGATTTTTCAAAACGCATGGTGACGCTGATCATGGTATGGCTGGTGATATTTTCGTTTTTGGCGGCTTTTTCCTATCTGAGCGACCGGGCAAAGCAGGCAATCCCCATGGAGTTGATTCTGTGCGTCTTCGGGTTTGCGGGCGGCGAATGCGGACTGATGGCCTGGATCAAGACGACGAAGGTCCGCAACGACGCAGACAGCGAAGAGGCGACCCCCGCTTCGCCGGTCAACCTGCCGGAACTGTTGCGCACGGTGGCGGAAATGCTTCGGCCCGGCGAAGCAAAGACGACGGAGGCTCTGCGCGGCGGACCGGAACACGGCGTCCGCAATGCCTGGATCCCCGGCGAGACACCTGAGGCCTCCGAAGAGGACAAGCCATAAGAAAGCGCCCCGATGACTTTTCCATCGGGGCGTTTTACGTTTGGGGAAGGAGGCACTATTTGATGTCCCGGCGGCAGAAGGAGTCGTATGCCGTCCAGCCGAAGCAGAGCGCCATGACCGCCAGATATACGGAAGAAAAAAGGACCGATCCCTTCTCCGTCACGCTGCCGCCGGCGCTGAAAATAGCGGTGACCACATTGCTTTCTACGAAGGGGAACACCATGTGTTCCAGAGAGAGATGCGCAAAGGGAAGGAAGCGGACTACCCCGGAAGACGGCACCATCGTCAGCATCTCCCCGGCCAGATAGGTGATAAAATACGCGCCAATGGACAGCCCCACCACCGGGGCCGTGTGGCGGATGACAGCGGAGAGCATCAGCGCAAACAAAAGGTAAACCATCAGCGGCGCCAGGGAAACCAGCGCTTCCAACGCACGGAAAACCAAGAAGTGCAGCTCCCGGGCCTGGCCGTCCAAGGCGTAAACATAGGGCAGCGTCAGGGAATCCCGGAAGAAAAGGGCGTTGACGGCCAGCAGCGCACCCAGCAGGAGCAGCGTTCCGACGACCGCTACAGTGCTTACTGCGGCAATCTTGCCGGTCAGAATCTTCCAGCGGCGGACCGGCGCAATGATCAGGGACTTGATCGAGCCGGTGGAAGTCTCCTGGGCGACGGCGCCGCCCGCCAGCAGGAGAATCAGAATCACCAGCACGGCCATGCCCGCCTGACGGCAGATATTGTAGGGATCGACACTGATCCCCATCATTTCAGAGAGGATATTGGCGGCACTGTAGGCCTGATGCTCCAAACGGTATGTCTTGACGGCCAGACGGTCGCGGAACTCTGCCCGCTGGTCATCTGTCAGGGGGACACTGGCGCCGCCGCCGGAAACATGGTCAACATCGTCTTTCAGCGACTGCTCCAGATTACCGATATCAGTCACGACCTGCTGAACCAGGGCGGGATTCAAGGAGCCGTCGGGGTTGCCCTTGCGCAGCAGCTCATAGAAGCGCTCTGTTCCCTCCATGTACTCCGGCTCAAGCGTCAGCCGCGCAAACGCAATCTCCAGATCCAGCCACTCCTCATAATTTTGGGACCGCATGATTCCTTCGACTTTCTTGGCCAAAGCTTCCTGCATGGCCAGCTGCGCCGCCTCGCCCTCATCCAGCCCGGGGCCGAAGTCCTGCTTATCCTCCAGAACCAGAATCATCTGCTGGAGCGTTGGGTAGATCTGGGTCACTTCCGTGCGAAAATCGTAGTCTGTACTGAACGCGTACCAACCGAAATAGTCGATGCCGTGCGCCAGGCAGAGTTCCATTGTCCGCAGCTGGGCGCGGTTATACGTCAGGTCATAATACAGCTGGGAAACGCCTTCGGTGGCCGGACCGCCTACAAACAGACCGCCGAGGCCGCCGGCGCCGCCCAAGGCAAACGCGCCGACGCCGTCCCCCGTTTCTTCCGGGGTGATGAAGGTTTCATACTCCTCCGTCAGGCGCTTCATGCCGGACTCAATGAATTTCTTCTGCCCGTTGATTTGCTCTTGCAGCTCCTTGCGCCGCTGCTCCACCGGATCGACGGCATTGCCGTTCTCGTCATAGTAAACGCCGCTGCTGCGGGAAGTCATGGCCTTCATGGCCAGACCGACCAGGCCGCCCGCGCCCAGGACCGCCAGAACCATCACGCCCAGCAGGAGCCAGGTGACGGCCCGGTGGCAAATTTTATAGAGTTCATTGCGGTAAACCGCCGCGATCTTACGCAATGACGTTCCCTCCCCCCGTGATCTGAATAAAGGCGTCCTCCAGGCTTTTTTGCTGCGGCGCGAGGCCCAGCAATCCCACTTCCGCCGCCAGAAGGCGGGAAACAGCGGGCACCTGGGCTCTTGGCAGGGCCAGGACGACGGAACGGTTGTCGCTGCTGCGGATGCTGCCGCCCCAGACTTCCCCCAGCAGGGCCAAAGCCTTCGGAACGTCGTCGATCTCGTAGCGGTAGACTTCCTCGCCGCCAGCTTCCCGCAGCAGAGCGCCTATGTCCATCACGCCCCGCAGGACGCCGTTTTCGATGATTCCTACCCGGTCGCACATCAGTTCCATTTCGGCCAGCATGTGGCTGGACACCAGCACGGCGACGCCCTGTTCATGGGCCAAGCGCTTGAGGATATCCCGCAGGTCCCGAACCCCGGCCGGATCCAGCCCGTTGGTGGGCTCGTCGAGGATGAGGACATTGGGGCGGTGCAGCAGCGCCTGCGCCACCCCGACGCGCTGCTTCATGCCCAGGGAATATTTGCGGAGCTTCTCCCCGATCCGCTGTTCCATCCCGACCAGGCGGACGACCTCGTCGATCCGGGCCGCGGCGGTCTTGCCGTGCAGCCGGGCATACATCACGAGATTTTGCCGTCCGCTGAATTCTTTGTACATCTCCGGGTTTTCGACAATCCCGCCAATGCGCTCCATGGCTTTTTCATACTGCCGGATATTGTCGAAGCCGTTGATTTGGATCCGGCCCGCATCTGGGGTCAGAAAGCCCATGATCATCTTAATCACAGTGGTTTTTCCCGCGCCGTTGGGGCCGAGGAAACCGAAGACTTCCCCCGCGTTCACGGAAAAGCTGACGTCCCGCACCACCCAGCGGGATCCAAACTTTTTGGAGAGACGGGAAATTTCCAATACCTGTTCCAAACGGAAACCCCTTTCTTCATTCAAATATTTCGTTCCGCGCGGCGCCGCGGCTCAGTACCACAGCGCCGACATGCCGCCGTTGGCGTTGTCCACGGGAAGATAGGCGTAAAGAACCTTCCATTCCCCATCGACCTTTTTGAAGGTGACGGTGTTATCCCAACTGACATACTCGATGGCTTGGGATTTGCCGCCCGCGTCAGCTTCACCCTGGACGGCCAACTGCATTGTGACGGCAACCGTATCGCCCCGAAAGCTGAAATCGGTGATTTGGCGCAGGGTGCGTTCCAGGGAAGACAGGCGGGGCGCCTGTCCGCCCACCTGGTTTCGGAGGGCATCCGCCAGCATGCGCATGGCCGTGTCACGGCTCTTGCTCTCGCCGGCATAGAAGGGCGCCAGGGAAGTTTCAGCGGCCTTGACGCAGTCGGCCAGGGCCTGATCAGAGACCTCGGCATCCGGCGCGCGCAGGGATTCCGGGAGGAGGCGGGCGGCGCTGTCAGCGACAATATAGTCGCGCAGGGCCGCTTGGATGGCGGGTTTTTCGCGCTGATGCAGCACACCCGTGACGGCCAGATAGCCGATCACGCAGAAGAGCACCAGCCCGGTCAGCACCGCGCCGCGGTTGAGTTTTTTCATGGGACAGCGGTTCCTTTCGTCATGTTATTCGATCACCCGGATTTGCGCCGGGCGGCGGGGTTTCCATTCGGGAGATTCACCTGGTTCGCCGACGCACACGCCGAGCTGGAACAGATATCCGGCAGGGATCTCTAGGGCGGCGCGCCACTTCGCGCCCCGGACTTCGTCCGCAAAAAGCGCGCCGACGCTGGCCACAATACAAGTCCCCAGTCCCAGCCCCTGGGCAGCGACGCAAAGGTTCTCCGCCATGATTCCCGCGTCGGCGCGGCTATCTCCTTCGGCAAACAGGAAGACGAAGGTCGGGGCGTTATGGTAGAAGGGGTTGGTGTCGCTGCGGGTATGGACAGGCGTATCCCAGCCAACGATGTTCTTGAAATCGACCTGCATTTCCCGCAGCATCGCGGCATTCTGACAGAACCGGACATGGCACGGCTGGGCGTTGCGGCCGCTGGGTGCGCGCAGAGCACACTGGATCAGGGCATCCAGCTCCTCCGGCGTCAGCTGCCGCGGCTGGTATTCCCGGACGCTCTGCCGGGCGAGAATGACGGAAATGACTGGGTTGTTCATATGGTTTCTCCATTCACAGAAAATGCCGCGCCGTCTGCCGCGGTGCGGATAAGTTCCGTCATTTTTTGGACCTGCTCTTCAATTTCGGCCATGGCCCGCTTGTTTAGGCCCTCCGGGGATTGCAGAGGAATCCCGGCGGCGAATTTGTCGTTCTCCCGGCCATATTCGATGGTGACAATTTGCGGGGTACAGCACCGCAGGATTTCCCGCAGCAAGGCATAGGCTTCGTCGTGAATCTTGACGTGACACATCGTGTCACTACACATCGTGTCACTGCACATCGTGTCACTGCGCGTGACCCAGCCGTTGATGTGGATTTCTACCGTGCGGTCCAGAGGCAGTTGGCTGAGATACGCCGACAGCGGCATACCCAGATGGTGTGCGGCGACAAACGCATGGCTGATATCCAGCAGAAAGCCACAGCCGCTTTCGTGGATTAGCCTGGTGATCACTTCAGGGCGAATCAGGCAGCCAAAATGACGGTCTGGCACGTTCTCAATCGTCACAAACGCCATGCCGGAATATTTTTCCCTCAGAAAAATGGCGTTTTCAATGATGGTCTGCACGTCGTCCCGGTGTTTCGCCAGCGCAGGATGGAACGACAGCCCCGGTGTGCGCGTCATGCGGATCAGGCGGGCAGCGGCGGCGTCATCAAAAAGCGCCTGGAGGTCCGGGTCCGAAAGATCATGCGGCGCAGGATAAAGACCGTGAAGCAAGATCGGCCGCTTGGCCGCGACCCGGGCGCAAAACCGCCCGAACGCGTCCAAATCCTCCATGGCGCCCATATGAAACAACAGACCCGGATATTTGAAATAATCCACATCGATCCGGCCTTCATCAAACAAGCGCTCCGCTTCGACGGAGTAATTGAGGGCCAGCTTCACGCCGCCGCTGTCTACCATTTTTTCATGACCTCCGCCAGAATCGCCAGCCCCTCTTCGAGCTGCGCATCCGTTGGGGTGGAAAAATTCAGACGGACGGCGTTGACCCGCTCGCCGGGCTCCACCAGAAAAGCGGCCCCGGGGACGACGGCAACTCTGTTGACGGCGGCGGTTTGGGTGAATTCCAACATGTCAATCTCCGCCGGGAGGGCGCACCAGAGGAAGATTCCGCCCCGGGGCCGGACAAAGGACAGTCCCCTCCCCTCCCCGGCTTTGGCCAAACCTTCGCACATGACGGCGCACTTGCGGCGGTAGATGGCGCGGATGGTCTTGATATGGCCGGCAACGTCATAGTTGGCCATCCACTCGTCCACCAGCAGCTGGCTGAACATTGGGGTATGCACGTCGCTGGCCTGCTTGCCGACGGTCATTTTGGCGATCACCGGCTGAGGCGCCAGGGCAAAGCCTACCCGGATGCCGGGGGCGAGGATTTTCGAGAAGGAACCGGCGTAGATCACCAGCCCGTCAGTATCCATGCTTTTGATCGAGGGCAGAGCTTCGCCTTCATAGCGCAAGTCGCCATAAGGGTTGTCTTCCAGGATCATCACGCCAAAACGGCGGGCCAAAGCATAGATCTCCCGGCGCTTTTCGAGACTCATAAGGGTACCGGCGGGGTTTTGGTAATTGGGGATAACATAGATCAGCCGGACGTTCTTTTCTTCCCGCAAAAGCCGTTCCAGCGCGGCGACGTCCGGCCCGTCGGCCTGCATGGGCATGCCCCGCAGCCGCAGGCCGTAGGAACGGAAGGTGTTGAGGGAGCCAATGAAGGACGGGGTTTCCGCAATCACGGCGTCCCCTTCATTGCAGAGCACTTTGGCGGCCAGGTCCACCACTTGCTGCGCCCCGGAGGTCACGATCAGATCGTCGTCCGGGCCGCCGCAGGCGAAGCCGTCTTTCATGTAGGCCTTCACGCGCTCCCGGAGGGGGCCGTACCCTTCCGTGACGCCGTATTGCAGGACGTCCACCGGACGCTCGGCCAGCAGGCGGGCGGAGATTTCCCGCACAGCCTGCGTCGGGAAGGCCTCCGGCGCGGGGTTTCCGGCGGCGAAGGGGATCATCCCGGGCTGGGACGTGGCCTTGAGGATCTCACGGATGGCGGAAGGCTGGAGGGCGGAGATGCGGTTCGAAAAAGAATACATCGGTCAGATGGTCCTTTCTATTGACGAAAGCCGGCCGGGATGCTATACTAGAGGCTGGATTCCGATTCTTTTGGATTGTGAGGAGACAGGAGGCGTCTATGGGCGCGCGATTTGACGCGGTGTTGCTGGACTTCGACGGGACCTTCGCGGACACCAGTGAAGGGGTGCTGGCCAGCGCCAACACCGCACTGGAAGAACTGGGGTATCCGACGATGGGCCTGCCGGAATTCCGGAAGTTCCTTGGCCCTCCGCTGGAAGAAAGTTTTCACCGCTTTCTGGGCATGGACCGGGATACGGCCCGACGGGCCATCGATATTTACCGGCGGGAATACCGGGCGGGGAACTGCCTGCGGCTGCGGATCTATGACGGCTTGCCCGCGCTGCTCCTGCGGCTGCGGACAGAGGGCTTCCAGCTGGGGATCGCCAGCGCGAAACCGACGGTCTTCCTCGAGCGGATCCTGGCGGGCCTCGGCATGCGGGATCTGTTCGCGGCGGTGTCCGGCGTGGCTCTGGACCGGCTGGATACCGGCAAGGCAGACTTGATTGCGGCAGCGGCCCGGGACTGCGGGACAGCCCTCCCTCAGACGCTGATGGTCGGGGACCGGCGCTTTGATATGGAAGGGGCGAAGGCGGCCGGCGCGCCCTGCGCGGGGGCGCTCTTCGGCTTCGGCTCCCGGGAAGAACTTCTCGCGGCGGGGGCGGATTACCTGATCGAGGACATCGCGGCGCTGGAACGGGTTATCTTTGGCTGCGCCAGGTCGTAAAGGCCTGTGCGTAATTGGTTTTGAAGCCGTAGGCGTCCAGGGCGCAAAGCTGCTCCCACCAGTCCGGCGCATCGCCGAGATTGGAGAGGACGGCAATGTTCCGGTCCTGGAGCCAGGCGACGTCTTCCCGCCCGAACAGACGGGCGTTGAGGCCCACTTCAAAAAGGTCAAGGCCTTCGACGTCTTCTTTCACATCGTCGTTCAGGACGCGGATGTTGGCGCCCAGGCGGAGTCCGGCGGGTTTGCCCTCCCCGGCGGCCAAGTCCTGCATTTCCTCAATGATCGCGGGATTGCCCGTAAACACGATGCAGCGCGGGAGCGCCGGGTGCCCGTCCAGCAACTCGAAAACAGGACGGACCAGGTCGTTCGCGCAAAGCTCAATCTCCGCTTCCAGCGGGACAGGCAGGGCGGCAAGCCAGTCCAGAACATCGGCTAGCCGGGGAATCCCGGCCATGCGGCCATCCCGCGCCAGGGCGGTGATGTAATCCGTTTCGCCGCCCAAGACCCTATCCGGACGCAAAGCCAAAAATTCATTTTCGGCTTGGGGCGGGAGGATGGCCGTCAGGGTATGGTTCGCGTAGGGCAATTCCACCCGGGAAAGCTCATCCCAGGTCAGATCCCGGACCCGGGCATTGCTGGGACGGGCGGGATGGCCGCAGGTTAAGCGGGTAAGGTTGCCGTCATGAATCACGACGGGGACGCCGTCCTTTGTCAGACGAACATCCAACTCGATGCCCTCCAGTCCCAGGTCCGCGGCAGCCTGAAAAGCAGGCAAGGTATTTTCGGGCGCAGCCTGAGCCACACCCCGGTGGGCAAAGCGACGGGGAAGCATGGTGCCGTCTCTCCTTTCGCGCAATCACAATAATAACACAACAAAAAATAGCAAGGTTATTATAGCATAGGCGCAGACGGGATGCAATGGATAAGTTGTGAATTTCCCATTATTCTTCCAAACAACAACCCACATCTACTCCATTTGTACCACATATGACACAGAGAAAAAGGAGGATATGTTTATGCGCTACGAAGCCAATTGGGATTCCATCAACAGCCGCCCGGTGCCTGCCTGGTTCGAGGACGCAAAGTTCGGTATTTTCATTCACTGGGGATTGTATTCCGTGCCGTCCTACAGCCCGCGGGGGGTGTTTTCGGAATGGTACCAGTGGTCGCTGCAATCGGACCGCGGAAAAACCGGGGAGGATGTGCGTACTTTCCATCATCGGGTCTACGGTCCGGATTTCCGCTATGCGGATTTTGCGCCGCAGTTTCGCTGCGAGCTGTTTGATCCCAGGGAATGGGTATCTCTGTTCGAGCGGGCGGGGGCGAAATACCTGAATCTGACCTCTAAGCATCACGACGGGTTTTGCCTTTTCCCCAGTCCTTACGCCTGGAACTGGAACAGCGCGGACTGCGGGCCCCACCGGGACCTCTGCGGCGAACTGCGGGAGGCCTGCGCGGGGACGGAGGTCCGCTTCGGGGTCTATCATTCTCTCTATGAATGGTACCACCCCCTCTACCTCCGGGACCCGGAACGCTTCGCGCTGGAGCACCTTCATCCTATGCTGAAGGACCTGATCGAGCGCTATGAGCCGCAGACGCTCTTTACCGACGGAGAATGGGACCATCCCAGTTCCCTCTGGCACAGCACGAAATTTCTCCAGTGGCTCTATAATGATTCTCCCGTGCGGGACGTCATTGTTCCCAACGACCGCTGGGGCAAGGAGACGCGCAAACTGATGCTGGGCGGCAATGTCACAACAGAATACGGTTCGCTGGAGATCCACGAAGCGGATTTTGATTTCCCGAAGCCCTTTGAGGAATGCCGGGGCATCGGACGATCTTTCGGGTACAACCGCATGGAACCACCGGAAGATTACCTCACCGGACCGCAGTTGGTGGACATGCTGGTGGACCACGCGGCGCGCGGCGGCAACCTGCTGCTGGACGTTGGGCCGGACGGCGACGGACGGATTCCGGAATTCCAGCAGGAACGACTGCTCCAACTCGGCGACTGGCTTCGGGTCAACGGCGAGGGGATCTACGGCACCCGCAAGGGGCCGAAGAGCACCCAGGAAGGCATCCGCTACACCCGGAAGGACGGGAATTTGTACGTCTTCCTGCGCCGCTTCCCCTTCGGAGACGTACCGCTGGAGGATCTCCCTTACGATCCCGGCGCACAGGCGGCGCTGCTAGGCTGGCGGGGCGGCCAGGAGACCGTGCCGGTCGCGCTGGCGGAAACGGACGGCAAGACCCTGCTGCGCTTCGCGGCATTCCCGCCGGAAGCCGTGGATTCCTGGGGAACCTATACGGTCCGGCTGTCTTACCCGGTATAACGGGACAGCGGGACGAATTGCTTCAAAAAAATCAAAACAGCGGCGAACCCTGCATGGCTCCGCCGCTGTTCTTTTGTTTGTGCTGACAAGTAAATCGCTTTACTCTCGCGGTCTGCCGACAAGCAAATCGCTTGTCTTTTCTCGGTTCACGCCCAATTGAACCAGTCGCGCAGAAGCGTCCGGATCGCCTCGTCAACGCCATAATACGACAATTCGCGAATATTCGCACACAGATCGAAGGGGCCGGGCAGCGTGTACTTCATCCAGGCCCAGCCGCCCAGGAAGATCACGCAGAGCCACTGCGCGGGGGAATACTTGACGGTAACCTCGACCCTGACGGTCCCGTCCGGCGTATTAATCCAGAGGTAGCCTTTGCCGCGCAGGACGGCGTAGAGACCCCGACAGTCCCTGGTGAAGTGCTCGTCCCATTCGACCCAAACGTCACTCTCGTTCCAGCCCATGTCCTCCAGCAAGGCGGCGATGTCCACAAAGTCATGGTAATACACCGTCAGCTTGGACTGGATGGACTCCGGTTCGGCAATGGCCGTGACAGTGACGGTATAGCTGACCGCCTTTTCGTTGTATGCACAGGCACGGAGGTAGACCACCTGATCTTTTTCCAGGTACTGCGTCATGCGGAAGTTATGGTTCTCGCCGCTGTCGTCGTTGTAGTTCATCCACAAGCCGTCGCTGCCGTAAAGATCCGCCAGCGGATCAACTCCGCTCACGTAGATATAGTCACCTTCGCGGTTGTACCATTGCTCGCCGTACTTCCCGCCATCGGAGGTGAAACGGTACCAGCCGTCCGCCGGGGCCTGAAACTTGAGCCATACAACAGGCCGGTCTTCCGTCTCCGGATCCCAGGCGGGGAGATCTACGTCAGCGGCGGTGTCCAGGGTCAGGGACGGAGCCGCGAGGGCTTCCGGCGGCAGCGTGTGTTCCTCCGGCAAGCCGATCACCATCAGCTGAACACTGGCGCCAAATACCCAGTCGATATTCTCGTAGTAGCCGTACTCTTCCTGGGTGTCCGGGTCGGTGTACATCACCTGAAAGTTGCTGTAGCGGTAGCCGTCCACATACAGCCAGGCATTGTTTTCGCCTTCCTGCCACCAGTTCTCTGGATATATCCCAAAATCCCAGACAATTTTGCCTTCGCCCAGGGCCTGACCCGCGATGGCGGCGGTGTAGTCAATCGTCTGGTCTGACGGAAGATCAGCCCCGCTGGCGCGGAGCACCAGTCCGCTGAGGTTGGGAGAGTCGTACCCAATTTGGAAGGACGTGTCGGTCGGCGCAGTAACGATGGTAAGCGTATCGCCTTCGCCGGCGAGTTTTGGGGACCCCGCGTGGAACTGGGAGGGTTCGCCGGGAAGTTTGGGCGCCGCGACCGCGGCGCGGCGCAGGGAAGCATTGCCGGGGAGATCCGCCGCCGGAGCGGCCGCCGCGCCGACAGCCACAGCGCCGCTGAACAGCAGCGTTACGGCCAGGAGAAGCGCCAGGAGTTTTTTCCCAGGATGTTTCATTGGAGTCTTCCTTTCATTTTCGAATGGAGTTTTTGGGCTGCAACAAGGCCGTTCCTTGTTTGTCCGAGAAATAGTATACTACAAAAGTTTCCATAAATCAAGATCTAAATCAGTTAATCTTTCTAAAAAGTCATACAGATTTCTTGCGGCAGAAATAAAAATACGACAAAAGGAAAACAGCACCGCACGAAAGAAACGGCGCGGCGCGAGAAGATGTGCCCCAAAAGCGTTGACAACGGTGCAAAAGCGTCGTCAAGCACAAGCAGCTCAACCGTTTTGTATCTGTCGAGGACTTCCCATTTCTCGCGGTCGTACTGTTTGAACGTGCGCTTTATGCGGCCAACACCTACGGGCACGTCACCGACCAAGTGAGGCGCGACAACGCCGACAGAATGCAGCGGCTCATTGAGGACGCAAAAAAGAGCGGCTAACAGAGAAAGCCCCGCAACCGGGTATCATACCGGCGGCGGGGTTTTGCTTTGCTTTTGGCTAATTGTTGTAAACGGCGGTTTTTCAGCCCCTAAAAAGCAACAATTCCTTGACACGCAAGGGATTGCGCTTGGCGGAGAAGGGGAGACTCGAATTATAGGTTTGCCGTTTTTTACGTGTTATGCTGTACTTGTAAGTATTGATAATACAGGAAATTGGCGCAATTTCGTTTTATGCGTGTTGTTCTGTGTTGAGCCGTAAAGGGTAAAATAAAGGGTCAAACTTGCGTGTAAAGGGTAAAGTTTGTTCGGTTTGTTCGGGTGCCAGAGCGGGCAAAGAACGGCTTCGCGGAAGGTATATGCTTTTGCATGCGTTTGCATGTCCTACCGTGCGTCTGCATTCGCCCGCATGCGTTTGCATTAGCAAATCCAACAAACGCTAGATTTGTTGGCTGGCAGGTTGCTGCGCACGATCAAACGGTACTGGTCGCCTTCGGGGATGAAAGTCTTTTCTACGGTCTGCATTGCCGGGGTTCCGTCCGCTTTCTCCCCTGTCTGCACCCCTACCCCGCGTTTCACGGGGTGGGGGCAATGCCGCCTTACAGCGTCGTCCGGCTTCCCGTAGCTTAAGATTGTTGCGGCCTTCGTCGCCGGGAAATACGGCTTGCCGTCAATCTCGATGGCGCTGAACTTCCCAAACACAGAGAGTTGTCTTTGTCTTTGGTTTTGCCATTAGGACCGTTTGGATTAGCATGGATTCGTCTGGATTTCCAACGGAATCCACTGGTAGTTTTGGCTTTCTTCCAGCGTTGGCTGCGTCAGATTTTCCTTTGATTTGTTTTGATTTTTGCAGCCGTAACAACCTGGATATCAAAGGCTTTTCGGCAGGGGTTATATCCCCCGCTTTGAAAAGCGATTTTTGCGCACGAACCTCCCTACCCGTTGTCAGTCGGCGAACCCGTAGGGATGTGCGACACCCCTACCTGGCAAGAGAGAGCGGGCACGTACCAGAGACAACATCACGCAAGATCCGCCACGTGTGACCTGTGCGGCCCTGTGAGGCGTTTCGATCTCTCACAGAACCTTTTACGTGTTTGCCAGCGAATCGCTTCTAGGGGCATTTGTGGAGGCACTCGACGCAGGCAACGGCGAAACGTTCCAGCTGGTGTGCGAATGCCTGGGCGAGAGCCTCAACACGTTCGACAGCCGCATGAGCCGCAACCCCAGGCTTAAAGAACCCGAGTTTTCAGTTATCTTGCAAATTGCAAGGTATCCCCAACTTGGTAACGCTTGAAATCGGAGTATCTGACATTCTGTCAGATAGTGCAGTTAGGCGGTGAGTAGCAAAGCGCGACCCACCGGGAAAGCTGTCCCCAACTTTGGGGGCTCCTGAACTTTCAGGGGCTTGCAAAACGCAAGTACCCGGATCGCCTCGTGCTTCGCTAGGGGGTCAGTTGAGCGCAATTTGCGCTCTTCTATTTCACGACGCAAAATTGAGCAACGGCGCAAAAGGAAAGAGCGGGGAGCCGTTAGGCCCGCCCGCTCGTTATGCTATGGAATTTGGCCGGGTGACACTCCGGCATCTCCTAACCCCGTTGCCGGGGGGCGGCGGCTGCCCGTTCCGCCCTCAAATCCATTACACACTTGCCAATGGCACGAAGCCACCCTGGGCATATTCCGCCCGGCCCTGTTGAATGACGGCCTTTTCCTCTTCGGTCAAATCCGTTTCCACTGTAAAGGAATCCCGTGCCAGCAGCGTAAGCAGCGGCTTCAAGGCTTCCAACTGCAAATCCGGGAGTAGGTCAATATAGTCCTGCACTTCTTGTCGGATTGGTGACATTTCAAAAACCTCCTTTGTAGGCTTGCCCTCTGGGGGCGATTGCGTACACCGCTATTATATGCTCCGTCACGTCAAATAACACGCGATAGCCGCCCACGCGCAGCCGGTACCCATCTTTCCCGGTTAAGTTCTTAATATCCCCATATCCCCCTGCGGCGGCTCCTGTGCCAGCTTCAGCAACGCACGTTGAATCCGCCCCTTGTCCGGCTCGTTCACGCCGCGCAGGTACTTGGCGGCTTTCGGAGATAATTCAACATTCATGCGCCTACGTCCTCTCCTGTCTGCCCGCCGTCCCGCTCCATCGTTTCATCAATCGCGCGGTTGACGAAGCCGTTTAAGCTTTCCCCCTGCTGCTGGGCGTGATCTTGCAGCTCGGCCTTGCGGCCTTTGGGTACAGAAATTTCTAAGCGGTCATATGCCTTTTCCTTGTACTTGCGCACGGCTTTTTTCTGTGAATCGCTTATTGGAGACACATAGCATCCTCCTATTCTGAATATTCCGGTGTGCGCCCGCATTCGGGCTACTCTCTCATAATTCAATTATACCACAACGGCATATTCACGTCAATAGGGAATGTTGCGCAACTATTCACGTGAATACGCCCTAATGTTTGGTGAACGTTCCGATACTGACTATTCACGTGAATAGTGCTATAATATAAATGTGGTCAGGGAAGAGCAAGCGGTTAAACCGGATGGAAACTTAGAGCTTGTATTCAACCCCAAGATATGGTATAATGGGGGCATGAAAAATGATATAACATTCAAGCCGACAAACTATCCAAGCGACCTGACGGACGCGCAGTGGGAACGCATCGC
>JAIRXU010000055.1 GCA_031268095.1 Oscillospiraceae bacterium
TGCCGTCCGCGCCGATCAGTTCGCCCAGCGTCGTCCCCTGCGGAATCCCGTAAATGTAGTTCTCCTGCTCTTCCCCCTGCAACTGATGCTGGTCAATCCGAACCCCTTCCGCCTTCGCGTGCAGAATAATGGCGCTTTCAGGAACGACTTCCCGCCAAACTGGCCACATACCCGTGTTTTGCGTCAAGGCAAAAGAATCCGCCACCTGGCTGGCGCCCAGGCTCGTGGCAAAGCCAATGCAGATATGCCCTTCCCACAGCAGCAGGCTGGGATTCAGCAGCGTAGCCAACATAGTCTGGGTGATGGTGGTGCCTTCATCAAAGCTAAACGGTATGGACGAAACAACGACCGGATTTTCCGTATACGAGTCCGAATGGAAGGTGATGGTATAGGTTGGCGCGGCGGAATTCTCCACAAGATGATAATAGAGGTCCTGCTTGGGCGCGATGGCAGGCAGCGTCGTTAGCCCGT
The DNA here is from genome assembly GCA_031268095.1 of Oscillospiraceae bacterium. Classification (GTDB taxonomy): domain Bacteria; phylum Bacillota; class Clostridia; order Oscillospirales; family Acutalibacteraceae; genus WRMQ01. Next base: position 472 of record JAIRXU010000055.1, read on the forward strand.
TATAAGCCGCATTGCCGTTACCATAGGACTCCCAGTGGTATCCGGCTGGCGGAGTGGGCATACTGTCGGAGAGCAAGGCATCGACCGACTTGCCCGGCTGCGCTGGGATGCTCAGCTGGATCACGCCCCCCGCCCCTTCGAAGCGGAAATTCATACTCAGGAAAATAAAGGTAAATGTGTCATCCCGGTCTCCCATCACCTGTGTTTGCTGATACACAGCCCAAGTTCCGTTGGCGCTTGGCCACCGGAAACTTGCGGCCGGCGGTGTCGTTGTAACCGTCGGCAGGACGGCGGCGTACTCGCTCGCGGCCCCCGCGGCATTGATTGCGGTTACCAGCGCCGCCGAATGCGCGGATACACGGTCACCAACGGGGATGCTGACGGTTTTGATTCCCAGCGGGACCGACTCTGTGCTGTTGGCGTCCCATTTGCCAACGATGGTCATCGTCAGTGTCACCTGCCTGCGGACGAAGGTATTGGAGATGGTGATGTCGCCCTGCACAGGCCCTTGGAACGCCGCTTCCACCGAAGCCCAGGAGGGAATCTCGTAATTGGCGTAATTGCTGCCGGAGACGTTCTGGTACCGCGCGGCGATTTCCGTCTGTTTTGCGCCGGAAAGGCCCGAAAACACGGTGTTGTAATCCACCTGATACTTATAGACGATATCACTGCCGCCGGGGAATGCCGGGGTCATATCGGGATGCGCATAGAGGATATACGTGATCGTCGGACGGTAGGGAGCCCAAACGGCGTACAGATCAAGATACTCGCCCGGATGATCCGGACCGTAAATGGTGTTGCTGTTTTCGTCGCTGGGGTCAAACGTATTGGCAATGTCGCCGTTGCTGCCGTATTCCGCCCAGTACAGGAAGGTGAAGCCCTGCCGGGTGTAGGGGCAGTCCCGCACGGGAACTTCTTGGTCGAAATCGAGGGGATCATACGGGTCTGGGTCGGGTGTGACGCCAGCAATGTCCCCCGGATCCGTGCCATAGACGGAGTGATAACGGATGTAAGACACCTGATCTTTGTAATGGGCGTAGTAGACCTTGTTCTCCAGCGGGTTTTCGATGGGGAAGGTGACCCGCGTGCCAGGGTTGGCGCTCCACTGCGGCTCAGTCCACCAACCGTCGAACTGCCGCGCGCCGTTGGACGGAGCGTTGCCCGGATTCAGCGGCTGTCCTCTGCCGTCCATGCCGTGGCCGGCCATGTTGTATTTCCCGTCTTCGGTGGAGAAAGCGACGGTATTGACGACGCGGAAATTTTCGTTGTCACTCTGAGAACGGGCGTACTTGAAGGTGTAGGTGACCAATTTATGACCCAGCCGATGCTCCAGGTCGTCCCAGGCGTGATAGAGCACATTGGCCGCGTCGTCCGGGCCGTTGGTGACCGCCTGGCCGCCAGCCCGCAGGTAAGATCCGTAGGAGCCCGTCGTCACCATGGATTGGTAATTGTAGGGTACCGCGTTGGTGCTCGCGGCGGTCCAGAGGTTGCGGGCGAAGGTTCTGGCGTTGGAGAAGCTGGTCCACATGGTGACGGTCTGGTTATAGTGGGCGTCGGCGCAGACCTCCAGCTGCAATGCTTCATAGACGAACTTCATATCCGCGCCGGCCTGGGCGGTCGTGGGAAGGCCCGTGTATTTCACATTGATGCGGCTGACTAGCGTTTGGTTAACGGCAATCGAGTCAATCAGCGGATAAGTTACCTGGTACCAGACGCCTTCGGGATTTTTCAGGGGCTGAAGAGCCAGAACGGCCGACGCCTCCTGATGGAACGCGTCCCGGGTGGCGGAGGTGTAGTAATAGAGTTCGGTGCGGTTGGCGCCGTTGGGATTGACGGCGGTGATCAGTTTGTCAATCTCCCGGCTGCCCGCCCGCTCCGCCGCAATGACATTTTTAAAATCGGCGGGATAGCGGTAGAGATACCAGAAAAGGTTATCCACATATTCATTCAGCTGGGTCTGGTATTCGCCCATGCTGCCCATACGGCCGGCCGCCGTGCCCGCGGGATTGATCAGGGCATTGCCGCCGGCGAGATAGCTGTCAATCACGGCCGCCTGCTCCGGCTGCACACTGCGGATGGTTTCCAGCAGCGCCGAACTGACCAGATCACGGACGCTCATCCAGGCCGCAGAATCCAGGGTCTTGGCCTGACGCGCGGCATAAATGTTCTGGAGCTGCGTCAGCAGGGCGGTATACTGCGCGGCCTGACGGGTATCCGGCGCGCCGTCAATGAAGGTATAAGCCTGCGCGGTGTTGCTGTCAACGTTGGAAAGGAACGCCTCGGGGTAGACGTGGACGGTGGTTTTGGTCGCGCCCTTTGTGTAATCCCAGTGGTCCGCCGAGCGGCGGTCAGGTTCCGGGATCGTCCGGGGATCATACACATCTACTGTCAGGTTCCGCAGCGCCACCAGGGTGTCGGCCAGCGTCTTGAGGGCCGAGGTGTCCAGCGCAGCGTATTCCAGCGATTCGATGGCGGTTTGCAGCTCGCGGGCCGCGTTGTCGATTGTCGGCTGGTAAAGGATGCCGATGTTGGCATTATAAGCAGCCTGGGCCTTGGTCAGGGCATTCTGGAGGCGGGTGCGGCTGCTCTCGGTGTAATATTCCGGATGGGTCCACCAATCCTTCAGGATTTCGACGTTGCTCTCGCCCTTATAGGTGATTTTGAATTCGGAGGATTTTTTGTTGGGGAAAAGATCAGTGACCATATACGTCAAAGACATCAGCTTGCGGCTGGGATTGCTGGTGACGTCCGCCGGGATTTCATAGGAGGGGTAGATTGCCGCGTCGCCTGTGCCGAGGTAGTAGGCGTCCTTGCTGCTGCCTTTGGCCGCCGCTTTGAAAGTCAGGTTGCCATAGGCGCTGTTGAGGGCGCTGACGGGAGTCGTCAGTTCGGAGGCATTGGCGACGTCCGGCTTGCGCAGAATAGCGTTGGCAGAAATCAGACTGGCGCGGTAGGTGTTAAACTGCCCCATATAGGACAGGTCGTCCCGGTAGAACCAGTTCTGCGGCAGCAGGCCGCGCGCGCCTTCGTAGTTGGCCAGGTAGTAGGCGTTGCCCAGCGCGTCGGTCCCGGAAGGATCAGTGCCTTCGCTGCGGATAACGGTGCCCGCCTTGCGGTTCTGGTCGCCGAGCAGATCCTTCGCCGTGATGGCGCTGCGCAGGCTGCCTTTGTCAACGACATAAACCGTCAGCAACGTACTGTCTAAAGTGTGGTTATGCTTGGAGCTCTTGCTGCCGCCGGTCCGGGCGTTGCCGGCGTAGGCATAGGGCAGGATGGTATAGTTCGCCGTGCTGCTGGGGCCGGTGCCGGTGAAGGGGACATGGTACTCTTCCAGCGCAGTGTTGGCCTGCATGGCGGATTCATTGACCGAACCGTTGGTATTCCAGATCATGGGATGAAACACATAGATGCTGTAGGCGGTATTATCCATGCCGTCGCTGTAACCGATCTGGTTGTCGCCCGTGGTGTTGGTGGTCGCGAATTCATTGGGCTTGCGGTTATTGTACGGCAGCGGAACGCCCAGTTGGTTGGCCTGGGTGGTGTCGTTGAGCATGTTACCGGTTTCGCTGCCGTCGGGCGTTCCGATGTGCCCGTTTTTCACGTACAGCGCGCGCCAATAGATTGTTTTGCCGCGGAAGGCGTTGTAGCCGCGGCCCAGCGCATAGTTAAACATACTGTACTTCACGCCAAGAGAACCGATGGTCTCCACGCTGGGATCCAGGTAGATCTTAGCGTAGACGCTGTTCTTGTCCAGCGCCGTATTGGTCCGGAACCACCGGGTGGTATCGCCGGTGGAGGGGGTGTCTGTGTAGAACATGGAGTGCTGCGGCGCCGAGGTGGTGGCGGTCCAGTTGCCCGTGGCGAAATTATAAAACCCGTGCTGCGCTTCGCCGGAAGTGTCGCCGCCCTGGTTGCCGGCGCCGGTGTTGCCCATGGTGCTGTAAGTGCTGCGGCCCATGAGGCGGTTGACGTAACGGATGTCCGCGACGGTGGCGTCGGTCACGCCGTCCAGGTTGTCCTGGGCGGTGCTCTTTCCCCGCGCGGTGTTCCAGGTCCAGTGTCCGGCCGGAAAAGAAATGTTTTCGGCATAAACAAAGGCGGAGGAGGAATATGTTTCCTTAATCACGGTATAGGAATAGGGGTTAACCCACTGGAAGCTCACGGTGACCCTGAACTCTATGGTCTTCCCCGCCGAGGCGATGCCCTTGATGTAGTAACTGTAGAGCCCCGCGCTGACGTTGTGGCGGCTGGTCTGGTTGGAACTGCCGAAAGCGGTAATATTGACGCCGCTCTCGTTGACTGGGGAGATGGTGACGCTGGTGATGCTGGGCTGGAAGCGGCTGTCGATGCCCCGAGTGCTGACCTGAACGTCAATGGTGCCGTAGTCAGGCGATTCGCCCGCGTAGGCCTGGGTGTCGTAGCCGCTGTTGAGCATGGGGATGCCGGACGGCGTTGCCCGGACGATGGTGGTGCCTGGCGCGTACTGGTAGTCGGCGGACGCGACGCGGATGACGTCCGATGCGGTGACCTGGATGGTCGGCGTCGGCCGGCGGATGACGTCGAAGGCCGGTTCCGCTTGGGGCGACAGCCCACCCGCCAGCCCGGCGAGAGATTCGGCGGCGGCGGAAAGGATCTGGGGCGGGAAGACGGTGAGCAACAGCAGCGCCGTGATCAGCGCACTGACGACTCGGGTTCTGATGCGATGGGATTTCATAACTTGCCCTCCAATTCCTAGAATATGGGATTCGCTTCCGTTGGTGGACTGAATCATAACAGTTTTACGGCAGAGCATCCCAGAATCAGTACCAAGTTTATTATATCAGACGGAAGGGGAAATGTAAATAGGATGAATATACAAAAAAATCAGGCCAGAATCTGTGCAATAATGCCAAAGGAAATTGGGGATCCCTGGATATTTGCGGTTCGGATGGCCCCTGCCGGGAGGAAGGGAAAATTTCGTCGAAAAATTTCTTCTTTTCTCTTGTGAAAGCGCTTAAGATATGGTATAATAACAAGTATATCATAATTGAGTCTGGTGGGAGAGTTATGAAAAAGACAGAGCAAAACCATGCGCAGGAAGCGCTGTTGCCAGCAGGGGAACAGGAATGCCTGCGCCGCAACCGGGCCCGAATCCGGTTTTTTGTGATTGCCGCATGTGTGCTGATTCTGGGCGTCGGGCTGACGGTCACCTATTTCTTCACCAACCTGTTGAACGGGCTGAAGGTGGATCCCGGGACCCGGCCATCCGGATACACCGCGCCTTCCGAACCGCCGGAAACGCCTGACCCTGACTTCCCGGCTGTTTTGGATATTTCTGACGCGGCCGATCTCAACGGTTTTTTGTATGAGTGGTGGCACAACGGCGGCGACGAGAAAATCATGTACAGCAAAGATGTGCTCAACGTCCTGCTGCTGGGAGTGGACGCTGACGACGGCGTCCCCGGCACCGGGCGGTCAGACACAATGATGCTGGCGTCGATCAACAAGAAGACAAAGGCCATCACCCTGCTCTCTTTCTTGCGGGACAGTTACTGCTATCTGGACGTCAACGGCGACGAATATTACGACCGTCTCAATACGGCCTACCACAACGGCGGCGCGGCGGCGCTGATGAACGCCATTGCCCATCTGTATAAAATCCGAGTGGACCGGTACGCCAGCGTGGACTTTAATTCTTACCCCAAGCTGATTGACGCGCTGGGTGGGGTGAAAGTGGATGTGACAGAGCAGGAGGCCGCCTTCATTAACCGCAACGCGCCCACCATGCACCACAGCTTCCCCGCCGGCGACGGCGTGACCCTGACCGGCAAGCAGGCGCTGATTTTCAGCCGCATCCGCTATTTGGATTCTGAAGAGAACCGGACGAAGCGGCAGCAGCGCGTCATTGCAAGCATCATCGAAAGCGCCAAAGGGGCCACCACAGGGCAGATTTACAATGCCCTGGATCAGACGCTGCCTTACGTTACCACCAACTTCAGCTACAGTGAAATCATTGGGTATATCCCCCGGGTCAATACCTGGATGACTTACGCCATGCAGAACCTCCACACCCCTTTGCTGGACGGGCCGGAGGCCAACGCCGTCGGCACCTATATCACCGGCCGGGCCGTTTGGGTGGTCGATTACCCTGTGGCGGCGCGGGAGGTCCAACTGGCGCTTTACGGCAAGAGCAACATTGATGTGACGGAAGGCGGAGACCGCGGCGCCTATATCGCCCGGCTCTTTGCCGAAGCGGAGGATAAAACCAGATCATACGCAGAGCGGCCCGCCACGGCGGCTCCGGGCGTGACGGACGCCGGAACGGACGCCCCAAGACCGTCCTCTGCCGCCGGGGAACCCACCACCGGCCAGGGCGGCAGCATCTGGGATCTCCTGCGGCCCACCCGTCCGCCGGAAACGGAGGCCCCGCCGCCCCCGCTGCCGGAAGAATCCGTCCCAGCCGAACCTTCTTCAGGCGACTGAGCGCGGTTTTCCCGGAAAGAAGAGTTATTGCTGACAGAAATATGTTAGGAAGCGGAGGCAGCCATGAAGGTAAGCGAAATGACGGAGGCCGCGAAGCGGAAAATGCACAAGCGGCTGCGGACCATCATCTTGATCGCGTTGCTCGTTGTCGCGTTGCTGGTGTCGGGCCTGTTCGTGTACCTCTATGTCCAGGCAGACAAAACCGGCAAGGACAGCGGATTCCACTACGCGAGCGCCACAGACCCTGACGAAGAGGAAACCGGACTGGTGGTGGGGTACGACAACGTGGACGCCTCCTCTCTGGACGAATACCTGACCAAGTGGGCAACCAATGGCATCAAACCCTTGCAGGACAAAAACGTCGTGAATATCATGCTTTGCGGCATTGACGCCCGCAGCGGTGACGCAACCGGCGGCCGGTCGGATTCCATGATCCTGGTGAGCATCAATAAGAAGGCCAAAAAGATCACCATGACCTCTTTTTTCCGGGACAGTTATACCTATATCGACCTCACCAGCGATCCGAACAGTCCCCGGACAATGATGGAAAAAATCAACGCGGCCTACAGCCTGGGCGGCCCGGCAACGCTGATGCAGACGCTGGAAGCCAACTATAAGATCACCGTCGATGACTATGTCAGCGTGGATTTTATTACGTTTCCCAAGCTCATTGACGCCCTGGGAGGGGTCCGGGTGGACGTGACGCAGGATGAGGCCAGCTATATCAACCGCACTGCGCCGACGATGCGCGGACGCTTCCCCGCGGGAAAGAACGTCCTGCTGACCGGGCAACAGGCGCTGGTGTTCAGCCGCGTACGGCATCTGGACTCCGACGTGGAACGTACCGCCCGCCAGCGCCGGGTGATTATGGGGATTCTCACGGCGGCCAAAAACGCCAGCGCCGGGCAGATCAACAACGCCGTCAAATTAACCATGCCCTATCTCACCACCAACTTGAGCAACTGGGAGATCACGGCCCTGACAACCAACGCGATTTCTGGCGGCTGGCTGGATTACCCTGTCACGCAGCTGCATAGCCCAACGGTGGAAATCGACGGCGCGACCGGCTTTTCTACTTATATCCGCACCCGTTTCGTTTGGGTTGTGGATTATCCCAAGGCGGCGCATGATCTGCAAATGGCGCTGTATGGGGTCTCTAACATTGAACTGATCACCGAAGGAGCGGCGCGGGACGACTATCTTTACCATCTTTTCCTGGAGGCAAAGCATGGTTCCTCGGCCGGGTCTTCCTCCGGGTCGTCTGGCGCTGGGGGCGGCAGCGCTTCCGGCCTGACGACCGCCGCGCCGCCGCCGAGCGAGACGCAGATCCCGCCGGAAACCAGCCTTCCGGCGGAGACCACGACCGGCGGCGGGCTGCTGCCCTGGCTGACCTGGCCCGTGCCGTCCACCGCGCCGCCGGAACCTTCCGAGCCCCCGCCAGAGCCGCCTACGGTGATCTATTCTTTGGTCGAGCAGAATTGACGGCGACGGATCACGCGCGCGAATTTCACGTATTTACAAGTTCTTTACAATCCTCGCAAGACATTTACAATTATTTTTCTTTTTTCTTGCAAATTTTTGGCCGCGTTTCTGCTATACTAACGCTGTCGCCGGGCACACCGGCAACAAAATAAAAATGGGGAGCGTGTACAGTATGCAGAAAACAGCGCGGAATATGTCGAAAAAAGCGGGGATCCTGATTCTTTTGAGCCTGTTGCTGACGGGGATGTTTGCCGGATGCAAACCTGCGGAGGGTAAGCCGGACGCTTCCGGCAGCAAAAGCGCGAAGATCCACTTAATCCGCCGAGAGGAAGGCTCGGGCACCCACGGCGCGTTCATTGAACTGTTCGGCATTGAGGAAAAGACGGCGGACGGCAAGAAGACCGACCATACAGCCGAGACGGCGGAAACGCTGCAAAACACAGCGGCCATGCTGCTTTCTGTCGCCGGAGACGCCGACGCCATCGGGTATATCTCCTTTGGTTCTCTCAATGCGTCTGTCAAGGCCCTGGCCATCGACGGCGTCAGCCCCAGCATCGCCGCCATCCGGGATGGCAGTTATCCCGTGAAGCGGCCGTTTCATGTCGTGACCAAGGCGGAAGTATCCCCTGCCGCGCGGGACTTCCTGAACTTCATCGCGAGCGCGGACGGACAGGCTGTCGTTGAAACGTTCGGCTGCGTTCCGCTGGAAACCCCTGGCCCCGCCTACGCGAAATCGGACGCAAAAGGCTTGGTGAAAATCACCGGATCCTCCTCCGTTTTCCCGCTGATGGAAAAACTCCAGGAGGCTTACGCGAAGGTCAATCGGGACGTTACCGTGCAGGTGGAGTTCAACGACTCTTCCACGGGGATCAATAATACCTTGGATGGCATATGCGACATTGGCATGTCTTCCCGCGACCTCAAGGACAGCGAAACAGAAAAGGGGATCTCCGCTGCCCAGATTGCCACGGACGGCCTGGCCGTGATCGTCAATCCCGGCAATGCTGTCGCCGGTCTGACCAAAGATCAGGTGAAGGCCATCTATACCGGCGTTATCACCACCTGGGACGCAGTGCAATGATCCCATCCCAAGGAATATCTTTTTTGGAGAACGGGGGAGGCGCTATGAACCGGCGGCCGGATTATTCGTTCCGCTCTTTCTTGGAAATTGTGATGGAAGTGATCTTCCTTTTGGCGGCCTGCGTGTCGGTGCTTTGTGTGGCGCTGATCTGTGTCTTTCTCTTTGCCAATGGCTTGCCGGCCATCGGGAAAATAGGGCCGCTGCAGTTTTTGCTGGGTACAAAATGGAAACCTGGCAACGATCTTTTTGGCATTGCGCCGATGATTCTCGGCAGCCTCTATGTGACGGCGGGCGCGATTCTGGTCGGCGTCCCCGTCGGGGTGCTGACGGCGCTTTTTCTGGCCCGGTTCTGTCCCCGAAAGCTCTATCAGATCCTGCGCCCTGCCGTCAATCTGATGGCGGGGCTTCCCTCGATTATTTATGGCTTTTTCGGCTTGGTGGTGCTGGTGCCTTGGATGCGCGGACTCTTCGGCGCGGGCAAGAGCATCCTGACTGCCGCAATCTTGCTGGGAATCATGATCCTGCCAACGGTTATCAGCGTCTCGGAGAGCGCGCTGCGGGCGGTGCCGGCCCAGTACTATGAGGGCGCGCTGGCCTTGGGAGCCACCCATGAGCGCAGCGTCTTCTTCATGGTGCTTCCGGCGGCGAAGTCAGGGGTGACGGCTTCCATCGTGTTGGGCATCGGCAGGGCTGTCGGGGAAACCATGGCAGTGATCATGGTGGCCGGCAACCAGGCCATGATCCCGGAAAGCATTACCTCTGGGGTGCGGACCCTGACGGCCAATATCGTCCTGGAAATGGGCTATGCAGCCGATCTTCACCGGGAAGCCCTGATCGCCACGGCGGCGGTGCTTTTCGTGTTTATCCTGCTGATTAACCTCCTGCTTTCGCTGATGAAACGGAGGACGGCCAAATGAAAAAAACAAGCGAAAAAAAGCGCTTCGACCTGCTCTCGCCCCTGCTGCGCTTGCTGACTTGGTCGGCTGCCGCGCTGACGACGCTGATCGTGCTTTACCTGGTCGGTTACATTCTCATAAAAGGGGTTCCCCATCTGACGCCGTCGCTGTTCGCTTGGACGTATACGTCAGAAAACGTTTCCCTGACGCCTGCTCTGGTCAATACCCTGCTGATGACCTTGCTGGCGCTGCTGCTCTCCGCGCCGCTGGGGATTTGTTCCGCCGTCTTTCTGGTGGAATACGCCAAGCGGGGCAGCAAGGTTGTGAAGGTAATTCGTCTGGCCTCGGAGACATTGGCCGGCATCCCTTCCATTGTTTATGGTCTGTTTGGTCTGATCTTTTTTGTGGTGACGATGCACTGGGGGTATTCCATCCTGGCGGGCGGGTTTACCTTGGCCATCATGGTGCTGCCGCTGATTATGCGCACCACGGAAGAAGCGCTGCTGTCCGTGCCGGATACCTACCGGGAAGGGGCTTTTGGCCTGGGTGCGGGGCGGCTGCGGACGGTGTTTCGGATCGTTCTGCCCGCGGCGGTGCCGGGGATTCTGGCGGGGATTATCCTGGCGGTGGGCCGGGTGGTGGGGGAAACAGCAGCGCTGATCTTCACCGCCGGAACCTTGGCGCAGATTCCCAAGTCTCCCCTGGAATCCGCGCGGACGCTCTCGGTCCACATGTATAACCTCTCCAGCGAGGGGCTGCACATCAACCAAACCTATGCCACCGCGGTTGTACTGATGCTGCTGGTGCTGGGAATCAATGCGCTCTCCTCTGCCCTTGCCAGGATGCTCGGCGGTGGAAAATCATCGAAATAACGGGAGGATGTCCATGACAAAACTGGAGACCCGGCGCTTGGAGTTATTCTACGGCAATTTCCAGGCGCTGAAAAATATCAGCATTGCCATTGAGGAAAAACAAATCACCGCCTTTATCGGCCCGTCCGGCTGCGGGAAATCCACGCTGCTCAAGACCTTTAACCGCATGAACGACTTGGTGGAGGGCTGCCGGATCACGGGGGAGGTTCTGCTGGACGGAGAGGAAATCTACCGCAAGTCGGACGTCAGCCTCCTGCGCAAGCGGATCGGGATGGTTTTTCAAAAGCCCAACCCCTTCCCGATGAGCATTTATGACAATATCGCTTTCGGCCCGCGCACCCACGGGGTCCGCGCCAGGGGACAGCTGGACGAAATGGTGGAATCCGCCCTGCGCGCCGCCGCGATCTGGGACGAGACCAAAGACCGACTGAAAAAGGATGCGCTGGGGCTTTCCGGTGGGCAGCAGCAGCGGCTATGCATCGCCCGGGCCCTGGCTGTCAAACCGGAGGTTCTGCTGATGGACGAACCCACTTCCGCGCTGGATCCGATCTCTACGTCAAAAATCGAGGATCTGGCGGGGGAGCTGAAAAAAGACTATACCATTGTAATCGTCACGCACAATATGCAGCAAGCCGCCCGGATTTCCGATAAAACAGCATTTTTTCTGCTGGGGGATTTGATTGAATACAACGACACCGGTACGATTTTTTCCCTGCCGAAACAGCAAAAAACAGAAGACTATATCACCGGGAGGTTTGGATGATGCGCAAGGCATATGACCAGCAGCTGGAAGCGCTGCACTCCGACTTGATTGAGATGGGCGCGCTGTGCGAAGCGGCGATTGCCTGCGCGGCCAAGGCGTTGCTGGAAGGCGACGCGGTTCTTCGGGACAGGGCCATTGCCCTGGAGAGGGAGATTGACCTGGCGGACCGGGATATTGAGCAGCTATGTGTCCGTCTGCTGCTGCATCAGCAGCCCATGGCGAGCGACTTGCGGCACGTCACCGCCGCCCAAAAAATGATCACGGATATGGAACGCATCGGCGACCAGGCCCAGGACATTGCCGAGCTGTCTGAATTTATGCAGGGCAGCTCTGTCAAAAGCGACAGCGACATTGCCGATATGGCCCGGGGAGCCAGCAAGATGGTGACCGAGAGCATTGACGCGTTCGTCAGGAAGGACCTGAGCAAGGCCAGGGACGTGATCGCTTACGATACGGTGGTAGACGACCTTTTCACGAAAATCAAGCGGGAACTGGCGGAGATTCTTCAGCGGGACAGCGGACTGGCGGAAGATTGCTTGGATCTGCTGATGATTGCGAAGTATTTCGAGCGCATCGGCGACCACGCGGAAAATATTGCGGAAGCTGTGGTCTATTATCTGACTGGCCGCCGGGATGTGGACGCACTGGAATCGCTGGGCCTCGAACCGGCGGAATGAGAAAGCGGAATGATCAAAAGGAACGGTGGACTGCCATGAAAAAACACCCTCAGTTTTCCGCGCGGCAAGTCGTTTACGCTCTCACGCTGGCGGCGGCAGTGGCATTTTTGCTGCTCGGCAGCCGGGCCGCCATGGGTGACAGAGAGATCTTTGGCGCGGCGATGGAGCGGGACTTCCTCCGGGCAAAGGTGCTGACGGTCGGCAAAGCGCAGGAGGAAGCGGGAGATCACGTGGACGGGCAAGGCAACGCGAATACGGTGACATTCATTCCCTTCGAAGCCAAGATCAAATCCGGAGCGCAAAAGGGAGAGACCCTCGCCTGCGTCCAGGAAATCAACAATATGTTTGCCCTCCAGTCCCCGCCGGTGAAGGCCGGGGATGCTGTGCTGCTGGACGTCATGGAAACAGAAGGCGGAGAATTGTCTTATCTTTTTTTTGATTACGTCCGGACGTCGCCGCTGATTTTTCTCGCCGTGCTTTTCGCGGCGCTGGTGATTGCCTTCGGTCGGCGCAAGGGATTCAACACGGTGCTATCCCTGGTCCTGACCATCCTGGCCATCTTCATCGTGCTGGTGCCCGCCGTGCTGACGGGTCACAATATCTATACTTGGTCGCTGATGATTTGTGTCTTCATTGTGCTGACCAATTTACTCTTGGTGCAAGGGGCCAGTACCAAGAGCCTGACGGCGGCGCTGGGCTGCGTCGGCGGCGTGGCGGTCTCCGGACTGCTGATGCTGCTGATGGACAAACCAATGCACATCACAGGACTTCTGGATGAGGAGTCGGTTTTTCTGATACAGATCACCCCGGACCATCCCATCAACCTCAAGGCAACGGTGTTTTCCATGATTCTGATTGGTTCTGTGGGCGCGCTGATGGACGTCACCATGTCCATCGCCTCGGCGCTCCAGGAGATCCGCGAGAAGGAGCCAAACCTCCCTGCCCGGGAACTGATGCGCTCCGGTTTCGCCATTGGAAAAGACATGATCGGCACCATGGCCAACACGCTGGTTCTGGCGTACATCGGCGGTTCTATGAGCGTCATCCTTCTGCTGATTCACTACACCACCGGCCTGACCCAGCTGCTCAACCGGGAAATGATTGCTGTGGAGATTCTCCAGTCTCTGGCGGGGAGTCTCAGCGTCGTGGCGGTGATCCCTTTGACTTCGTTCATCTGTTCGGTGTTCTATCGTCAGCGCAAGGCGGTGGTCCGGGAAGCGTTCTTTGTCGAGGAGGAGGACCGCATGGGCGAAGAGGAACACGACTAAAAATGCGTGTACCGTGGCAGCGGTGTTTTCCCGGCAGGATTTTTTCCGTTTGAGCAGCTATAATCCAAAGCCCCCGGCGCTGCGGCAGGGGGCTTTTTTTGTTTTTTTGATACGGCGCCGCATGGCATACTTATCGCCGCAGAAAGCGGTCCATTAGCTCTGAACCGGAGAAGACTTCATTGCCTGTGGCGGCGGCGGCCGCTTCCGTGACGCTCTCCGGCCCCAGAAGTTCTCCGCTTTTGCGGTAGATCAGATAGGGAACGGGACCGTGCGCATGGGTGCGGGTGGCCAGGGGTGTCGGATGATCCGGAAGAATCATCAGCGCGTAATCCTCCAAGCCGTCGAGGTACTCCAGCAGAATGGGAAGTACCCGCTCGTCAATCAATTCAATCGCCCGGACCTTATTCTGGACCTCGCCCCGGTGACCGCACTCGTCGGGGGCCTCAATATGCAGATAGACGAAATCTTGTCCGGCGCGGAATTCTTCCACCACTTGGCGGGCCTTACCCTCAAAGTTGGTGTCGAGGTAGCCGGTGGCGCCCGGGACGTCCGGGGTGCGCATCCCGGCCAGAATCCCAATGCCTTTCAGCAGATCCACCGCGGAAATAACACTGCCCCGCAGACCTGTTTTCTCCGCGAACAGCGGCAGGGCGGGACGGGTTCCCTCCCCCCAAAGCCAGATGCTGTTAGCGGAGAGTTTTCCAGCCGCGCGCCGCGCTTGGTTGACGGGGTGCCGGTCCAGCAGAGGGAAGCTTTCTTCCATCATCCGCAGGAGAACTTCGGCGGCGGGCGCGGCCGGGAGGTGACCCGCGACGGCTTGGCCGGAAATATCGTGCGGCGGAGTGAGTTTGCCCAAGGCGGGGAGCTGGTCCTTGCCGCCGCGCCAAAGCAGGCAGTGACGGTAAGCAACGCCTGAGTAGTAGGTGAAGGCAGCGTCGCCAAAGTGTTTCTGGACGGCGGCGATCAGCGCAGCGGCCTCGGCGGTGGAAATATCTCCGCCGGAATAATCCAGCATCGTTTTGGCGGGATAAGGTTCCGCATCCGAAAGCGTTACCAGATTGCAGCGGAGGGTTAGGTCCTCCGGTCCCATAGGTACGCCGATGCTGACCGCCTCCAGCGGGGAGCGGCCGGTGTAATACTGCTTGGGATCGTACCCCAGCGCGGAAAGATTGGCGATGTCACTGCCGGGTTTGAGACCCTGCGGGACAGTATGGACCAGCCCAACTTCTCCCCGTCGGCCCAGGGCATCGAAGCGCGGCTTGCACGCGGCTTCCATAGGCGTCCGCCCGCCGAGTTCCGGCACGGGCCAATCCGCCATACCATCATATAAAACAACGAGGTGTTTCATCGAATTTGACTCCTTGCGGCTCTTTTTCTTTCTCGGGTTACCCCATCATCGCTGTTCCCGTTTTCCTGCGGGGGATTCCTGCTCGCCCAGCTTTTCCAGCGCGGCGATGCGGACGCAGAGGGTCAGCAGCGCGCAGGCCTGTTCCAGTTCCGCGACAGGAGGGAAAGTGGGCGCAATGCGCAGGTTTTTGTCTTCTGGATCCCGTCCATAAGGATACGTCGCGCCGGGGGGTGTCAGGACCACCCCGGCTTCCTTGCAAAGCTGGCCGGTCCGTTTGGCGCAGCCGCCGAGGATATCCAGGCTGATGAAATAGCCGCCCCGGGGGTTGGTCCAGCTGGCGATTCCCGCCCCGCCCAGATCCTGTTCCAAGGCGGCCAGGACGGTCTCGAACTTCGGCCGGAGAATGGCGGCGTGCTTTTGCATATGATCATATATCCCCCGCGCGTCCCGGAAAAAGCGGAAATGGCGCAACTGGTTGAGTTTATCGTGACCGATGGTCTGGATCGCCATGCGGGCCTGGATGGCGGCGAGGTTGGCCGGGGAGGCCGCGATGGCGGAGATCCCCGCGCTGGGGAAGGAGATCTTCGAGAAGGACGTTACCTCGATGAAATGATCCTCCGTGCCGCAGTCCCGGGCGGCGGTGAAAATATTCAGCAGGGGATCGGTGGCGTCATAGAGGTCGTGCACCAGGTAGGCGTTATCCCAAATCACGCGGAAGTCCTTCGCGGCAGGATGCAAGGCTGCCAGGCGACAGACCGTCTCATCAGAATAGGTCTTCCCCTCGGGATTGGAATATTTGGGAACACAAATGAGGCCCTTGACGCTCTCGTCCCGGACCAGCTGCTCGACGAAAGCCATATCCGGCCCGTTTTCGCGCATGGGAACGGCGATCATCTCGATGCCAAGGTGCTCCAAGATCGAAAAATGGCGGTCATATCCCGGGGTGGGACAGAGGAACTTGATTTTTTTCTGGGCGGCCCAAGGTTCCCCGTCTGCGCCAAACAGCATGCACTGCGCCAAATAGTCATACATCAAGTTCAGGCTGGAATTACCGCAGACAAGAATTTGTTCCGCCGGCAGGTCCAATAGCGCCGCAAATAGGCGTTTGGCTTCCGGAATGCCGTCCAGCAATCCGTAATTGCGGCAGTCGAAGCCGGTTTCAGTCTTGGGCGGGTCCAGCAGTGCGGCATCCAGCAGCGCTGCGGAGAGATCCAGCTGGTCGGCCCCGGGTTTGCCGCGGGACATATCAAGCTTCAGCCCCAGTCCCTGAAAAACCGCATACTCCTCTCGCAGCTGTTCCAGCAGCGCCGCGCGCTCTTGCGCGGAAAATGATCCGTATTCTTGCATTTTCTTCTTTCCCTTTCCTTCCGTTTATGCAATCTATTTTACTCCAATTCCGCCGATTTTGCAAGCGAATTTTTGAAAATTGCAGGATTTGCGCAAAGGAGACGACAAATCATATCGATGGTTTATGTGCATGCGCTGCTGGTGGGCTCGTTCCCACGGAAATCAATTGGGGAGAAAATCTTTATCAAAAGCCCTCCCGGAACTGGCGCATGCACCGGTAAATCCGCGCGCCGCGCCACCCCCACCACCCCCGCCCCGAAGACAGGGGCAAAAGTGGCCGGGGCTTCGCCCCCGCGCCCCCGTTGGGTTGCGGTGCGGGGAGGCGGCTTTGGACTTCGCCAAAATTGATATCCGTGGCCCGTTCCGCCAGGAGTGCCTGAATAGCGTCTTTACAAACGAGAAAAAGCATGATATAATGTAGATATGAGAAAACAAACGATAGACGAGAACCGACGCTGTCCGAAATGCGGGCGCACGGAAAACCAAA
>JAIRXU010000071.1 GCA_031268095.1 Oscillospiraceae bacterium
GGGAGTCTATTTTACCACATTATTTGAGATCTTGCACCTGTTTTCTTTTGTGTGCTTTCTTATTTTTCGCTCTGTCTTTCCATGGCTTTTACTCTCGTTTTGCGCGGGTGGTAACACCATATATCATCGGGCAGCTTGCCGACATCGTACAACGGATAGCTGAGTTTGACGTTGAGCAGATACCCGAAGATATAAGCTGGCAGAGCCGAATTGTTCTTCCGAAAGGAATAGATGGCGAGGGGCAGGATGATGAGTGAAGCAAAAAAGAGCGAACTGACGAAAATCCCCGGAATCGGCGCGAATATGGCGGAGCATTTGATTCGGGCGGGCTACCCGACCATCGACTCCCTGAAAGGTCAAAGTCCCGACGAGGTTTACGCCAAGGACTGCTTCGCTCAGGGCGTTCAGGTCGACCGCTGCGCCCTGTATTGCTACCGTCTTGCGATACATTACGCCGACCACGGCGGGCGGTTGCCGGAGGGCAAGCAAAACTGGTGGAACTGGAAGGATTGAACGCATGAACATTTACGAATACCAGCGACCGCTGGGAAAAATCAATGATGCCCCAGAACTGCGAAGTGAGTTCATCGCCGAGTATGACGCCGGAACCAAAGAAGATATGGTGCGTTTCGGCTTGGCTCTTGGTAACCACATTCTTAATGTCACAGGCTTTGAGCCGTGCGAGGAAGTCCAATCAACTTTTACCGCTATGCAAAGATGGCTCGATAAACAAGCAAACTATCACGAGGCGAGGGGCATTGATTACGGCGCTCTGTGGAAAGGGGCGCGAGCAACGGATGACTTGGTAAAGGAACGCTTCTTCAGAACAATGCATCAGATTACGTGTATTCCACATTGCAAATACCACGCTCTATGGGCAACGGATTTCGCTGTGGCTTTGATAAATAGGATATACCCTGACAATCTGGATGAAGTAACGAAAGAACGTCGGTTTCATATCAGTTTGATAAAGAGAGCTGGTATCGCATGAGGGGTGCATACCTTTTGACGTTTCCTATACTTTTTGATTTTGCCTATACCTTTTGATTTTTCCTCTGGAAACGAAAACGAAAGGGTGCAAACCTCGGAAACGAGAATGCGCGAATGGAGGTGACCGCAGGTGCAGACAGCGGCTTTACGAAAACAATTTGATTATCCCTACACAGCGTCCGCAAGGGGAAGAGCCTTATATCAAGGGCTTTCACGCCCACTGCGATACCGTAGGGGTGCAAGTGGCGAACACCGCCATTGTATCAAAGACGGTGTTTTTATAGACCCTTGCTGCGGCAGCGGGGGGATGTTTGTTCAATCTGCAAGGTTTATTCAGGAACACAGCGGCAATCTTAATGCCCTTTCGGTGTATGGACAGGAATCCAACGCCGACACTTGGAAAATGGCTAAGATGAATATGGCGATTCGCGGCATTGAAGCGGATTTTGGGCAGTATCAGGCTGATACTTTTTTCAACGACCTGCACCCGCAGCTCAAAGCCAACTTTATCATGGCCAACCCGCCGTTTAATCTTTCTGCGTGGGGAGCGGACAAACTGCAGGGTGATATTCGCTGGAAATACGGGACACCTCCTGCGGGCAACGCCAACTACGCTTGGATTCAGCATATGATACATCACTTGGCACCGGGCGGAAAAATCGGCTTGGTGCTTGCCAACGGTTCGCTTTCCACACAGTCCGGCGGCGAGGGTGAAATCCGTAAAAACATCATTGAAGCAGACCTTGTGGAAGGTATCATCGCTATGCCCACACAGCTTTTTTACAGTGTGACCATTCCTGTTACCCTTTGGTTCATTACGCGGGACAAAAAGCAGCCGGGGAAAACCCTGTTTATCGATGCCCGCAAGATGGGCTATATGGTTGACCGTAAGCACAGAGACTTTACAGATGCGGATATTGCACGGCTGGCCGAAACATTCGAGGCGTTTCAAAACGGAACGCTTGAAGATGTTAAGGGCTTTTGCGCGGCGATGACGACAGAAGAAATTAAAAAGCAGGATTACATACTTACGCCGGGGCGTTATGTGGGCGTTGAGGAACAGGAGGACGATGGCGAACCCTTCGGGGAGAAAATGGTGCGGCTGACCGGAGAACTCGGAGAATTGTGGAAACGGCAGCATGAGCTTGAAATTGAAATTCGTGAGCGGCTTGGGAGGTTGGGGTATGAAATTTGAATGGGTCACAAAGCCACTTAGCGAAATCGTCAGCCTTGTTATTGACTATCGTGGGAAAACTCCCAAAAAACTCGGAAGCGACTGGTCGGCATTTGGCACGAGGGCTTTGTCTGCAAAAAACATTAAGATGCGTGAAATTGTGCAGCTGGAAACAATCCGCTTTGTCGATTCAGATCTCTAAAGCGTGGATGAAGGAAGAAATCCGGCGCGGGGATATTATTATTACATCAGAAGCCCCCTTCGGCGAGGTCTACTACTGGGATAGCGATGAAAAGATTGTGCTGAGCCAGCGCCTGTTTGCAATACGATGTAAAAGCGAATATTATGCGCCATTTGTTTTCCAATATATGACGAGTGAGCAATTCCAAGGACAACTTCGCGGAAGAGCAACAGGAACAACGGTAACAGGTCTCCGTCAACCTGAACTGCTTAAATGCTTAATTTCTCTTCCGAGATTTGAAGAGCAAGTTGCTATCGCCGCCACCCTCTCCGCTCTTGATGCGAAGATTGCCGCCAATACTGCGGTAAATCATAATTTTACTCTAAGCAGCAAGCGGAAAAGTCCTGTATTTATGCGGGTTCGCGCCGCTTTGAACGCCGCCTAAATTATGATTTAACCGAGGTTAATCAAATGGACGATAGTACAAATACGATTTACGAAATGATTCACCATCTTCATACTCTGCTCCGTCAGAATCTTCCCATGCTTGAAAAACAGGTCAACCAAATCATTACGAACAAAATCACTGACAGCAATCGAATTAACCGTTTACTGGACGACTTGCTGGATTTTGCCCAAATCAGCGAGGGCTTGGAGGTTTTTAAGCGGCTGTGCCGATACGCCTATCCGATTTATCCCGACTTGACTGCTTCGCACATCCATTATTATCGGGAATTGTATGATGACACATATACACCACCTGATTCTGACGACGAATAGCCCACCCCAATTACAGTATCACTATAACAAGAGAGGGGCATTTCTTTTGTAAATATATCAGATATAAACTTCCACCGTCAGCGGCTCATATTGATACTCCCGCAAATATTCACCCCTTGCCCTGCGAAAAGCCAAAGCCGCCTTATAATCAATTTCAAACGAGAACCAAAGCCCGCAAACCCGCGTAAAATCAAGGTTTTTCAAATCCTCCAGACTATCACTGCCGCGCAGGCGGCGATCAAAAGTAGGTAGGACTTCTCTTGTCTATGGCTTTACTATCGGATATGAACAGATGAAAGCCTTTCGGGAAGCGAGCGGGGGCTATCTGCGGCAAAGGCAACGGGAAGATATAACCGTTGAGGTTATCATCTGAACAAATACAAGCAAAACACCCATCACCGGGGGAACTTGGTGATGGGTGTTTTTTGTTTCATCTCATTTCAAATCGCACATTTGCGGATTATTCCCGTAGCTTATGCAGGGCATCCTGTGGATTCAGAATGGTTGGCAGATTGAAATTCAGCCCGCCGGGGACATTGCGCAGCCGTAACATAACAGACCCCAGAAAGTCCTGCGGGATCAGGGTTTTCTTTTTTTGTGGCCGGGCGCAAACTGCACGGAAGCTGAGCACCGAAAGCAATACAAGATTGGCTAGACTACAGGAGGATTTTATTATAGCGTCCGTCTGGCCACTACTGTATAAGTTGCGGATATGGTATTACGGAGAGATGGGCGACACTCCCGAACGCACGCAAACCTTCATACAGAGTGAAGGTTTGCAAGTAACAGGGCCTCTTCTCGTGTTGTATTTGCACAACGAGACCTGTATAAAGGATAAACCCCGGCACTTGTTCTGCGCAAGCATCGCCATCGCGGAAGGATAAAACCTCCAAAAAAGAAAATTTTTGCCGTTGTCCCTCCTCGCGGGCGGCGGTTTTTTCGCTTGCTAAATCGCGAGCATGGCTGTGAAAAATCACATTTTTTTACAGAAGCGTCCCATTACTTCCCGGACTCTCTCACTTTAGCTGCCTAAATACTGTCAAGATGATTTTTCTTTCCACTTTTTTGACTTTTTTAAGCTCTCACCCTATTGACTTTCAGCCTGGTTAGAGTTTAAACTTTAGGTAAGGGAAGCGGAACGGAGGTGTTGTTCTTGGACCCAGCGCAATTTCAGTTTCATTTTGACACTGTCCGAAAAGGAGGTTACGATCCCGAGCAGGTCTCCAGCTACATTGAGACCATCGGCAGCAATTATCAGGAGCTATATAACGCCTTCGTTGCCGAGCAGGCACGGACCGCGAACCTGGAACAGGCTTACCGCGCGCTTTCCGCCCGCCAGGAATCACTGGCGCAGGCCTGCGGCAATTATCAGGAACTATATAACGCTTTCCTTGCCGAGCAGGCACGGGCCGCGCACCTGGAACAGGCTTACTGCGCGCTTTCCGCCCATCAGGAGCCGCCGGCACAGCCCCGTGCCCAACAGAATGAACCGGCGCCGGCGGTGCCCAAGGAAGATAAAGAAGAGGAGGCTAAACAGCCGGTCAGCGCTGAAGTTTACGCCATTGCCGAGCATTTGAAGCGTCTGCAAGCGGACGTCCAAAAAGCGCTTCAGCAGCTCCAGTACGCTGAGAGGACAAGTTATGAAGACGTTGGAAGAGATCAACCGGGAGTTTATGGAGAGCCAGACCCGCAGGGATCCGCCCAAGGGGTCGAACCGGTTTTTTCAAATTTTAACGTCGAAGATATCCGTGCCATTCTCGCGGAAATCCCACCCCGGCCCTGCGCCACAGGCGAGTGAGGCTTGCAGCATTCCCGGTGCAAAAGACCCCGCCGGGAAGCGGTTTTCCCTGAAGGAACTCGTCATCGGTGCCGTCTGCGTGTCAGCGTTATGCCTGCTGCTTGTCGTGATGCACAGCATGGGAGGATACTCCTGGTTTCATGTGGTATCGAGCAGCATGCAGAAGGAAATTCCCAAAGGATCCATTGTTTTTGTCAAGAAAACCGATCCTCAAAAAATCAAAGCGGGAGACGTCATTACTTATCAAATGAACAACGGCAGCACCGTGACCCACGCGGTGGTGGAGATCATTGACAGCGGCGGTTTCCGCGGCTTTCGAACCAAGGGAACCTCCAACAAGGAGCCCGACCCGGAGATTGTGTCCGCAGAAAAGGTGATTGGCGTCGTGTCGTTTCATATTGCCGGTATTGGGGCCGTTTTGGCCGGACTGGCGAAATGGTTTGTCTGCATTCTCGCTGTCGCGTTGGTGCTTGCGTCCTTGTTTGTCCGGCTTCGCATCGCCGGAAAAGATTCGTTTCGCGCCGGTCCTCGGCCAGGCCGGATTTTCAAAGAAGAGATAGGAGATTTTCAACGATGAGCATGCACAATTTTGACCGCCAAGCGGCTGCGTATGCCACGGGACCTGTGTATGGTGCTGATCCGGGCTACCCCTATGCGGCCGAGCCCGTGTATGCCGCCAATCCCGGCTACGCGTATGCGGCCGAGCCTGTGTATGCCGCCGATTCCGGCTATGCGTATGCGGCCGAGCCTGTGTATGCTACTAATTCTGGTCATGCGTACGCGACCGAACCTGTGTACGCTGCTGATTCTGGCTATGCGTATGCGGCCGAACCTGTGTATGCCGCTGATTCTGGCTATGCGTACGCGGCCGAACCTGTGTATGCCGCTGATTCTGGCTATGCGTACACGGCCGAACCTGTGTATACCGCAGCGCCTGGCTATCCATATACCGCCGATTCTGCATATGCGTACGCCGCTCCGCCGGCTTCCGCAACCATTTCCCCCGCGGATATCACGTCCTTTCCGACCGCGCCCCCCCTTCCCGCAACAGCAGAGTTCCTTTCCCCGAATCAATTATTCGCGGGCGCGCCGGTCAACCCTGCGGACAGCCATGTTAACCGCGGCGATCAGCACGAATGCGGTCGGTCGGCGCTGGCGTTCCCTTCTCTCCGAGGCGCGCAAAAGACGGAGCCGGAAGAAAACAGTTCCGCCGACAAGCGCAGGAAAATGTGCAAACTGATTTTTGATCTTTTGACCTATGCGTTCGCGCTGCTGCTGATTCTGGGGTCAACCATGTTTGCCTTCAGCAACGACACCGGAAAATCCCTCCCCGGCGGCTTTCGTTATTATCATGTTCTCACGCAGTCCATGGTACCTTTCTTCAAGCCCGGCGCTATGATTTTCACAAAATTCTGCGACACCGAGGACATCAAAGAAGGCGACGTCATCACCTACGTGCCAAATCAGAAGTACAACGCGTATCTGACCCACCGGGTGGTCCAGATTCTGCATGAGGAAGACGGCACGACCAGATTTATCACCAAAGGCGATTTTAACAACGCGGAGGATCCTCCGATTCCTAGCAGCGCGGTCGTTGGCAAATATATCTTCCATATCCCCATGGCAGGCTCGATCGTCAGTTTTATCCGGAAGAATTTGCTCGTCATGTGTATTTGCATTGGCGCGACCTTCGCGCTTATCCTCCTGCTGCGGTCATACTTTTCCGCGAAAAAGACAGTCAGACAGGCCCAATCAGCCCCTGTCCCCGTCCCATCGATATAATCCGCTATATTGCGTAGCGGATTATATAAATAATCAAAAAAAGGAGAACAAAAAATCATGAACAAAACCACACCCAAACGCAAGAACCTCGTCGTCATCATCTCCGCGCTCGTCTTGTCGGCCATCATCGGTGTATCCGCCACCTTCGCGTGGGTTAGCGCGCGGCACACCATCGTCAACCAGATCAAGAACGAAGGCTACGCTGTAGGCGACTCCGTTGTCGGCGTGGAAAACTTCAACCCGGACATCAAGCCGATGCCCGGCGAGAAGACCACCAAGGAATACGCCGTCACCAACGCCGGCAACGTTCCCGTCCTCGTCCGCGTCGCGTTTGAAGAGTACCTGCAAACCCTGGGCAATAACGGCGACATCACCTGGGAGTTGGATCCCACCTCCGTTCCCGCCGGCACCATCCGCGCCAAGGTTGACGAGCGCATCTATGCCTCGACCGCCACGCCCGCCTGGACGGAAATCACCACCTCGTCCACTCCCATCGCGGTGGACGCTAACAGTCACACCATTCCCGCCAACGTTCGGTTCTTCAATCTCGGCAACGCGGTCCGCGCTGTCTACGAGTATGCGACCGGTGAATTCCAGAGTGTGCAGGCCAAGTTTACCGTCTACACCGACAACACCAACCCCAGTTTGCCCGTCACTTCCGTGCGGCTGGACAGCGACCTGAAGTTTGGGTTCTTCACCTGGACGAACTCTGTTATGGACGGCGAGGCCGCGAACCCCACCCGGGACACCGCATTCTTCTACTCCTGGAACGCGGAGAACAACGTAAAGGGCCCGTCCCCGCTGCCCGACTGGTCTACCTATTACACCCTGAACAGCACGAAGGCCGCGTTGGCCGACATTGCGCACTCCCAGCTGAGCTCCAGCGTACTGATCAACTACAACACCACGGACGCGTCCTTCAGCACCATTGCACCGGACACATGGTACTACTTCGACGGCTACTTCTACTACATGGCCGCGTTGGACAGCGGCGCAACGACGCCGAACCTGACCTCAAGCATTGAGATCGCCGCCAGCGCCAGCCAGGCGTTCCAGACCTACGACTACCAGTTGGCCATCACTGTGGAGGCCGTCCAGGCCATCAAGGCGGCCGTGTCCGACGGGAGCAACGGCGGCTGGGGCATCTCCGACGCACTGCTGCTTGCCGCGCTGCAGGGCTACTGCGCCTAACCCGTCCCAATTTTGAGCCGAAGGGGAGAATGTATTGACACGCCTTTTCAAGATACTGATTGCTTTGCTAGCGGCGCTGGCGATGTGCAGCCTGTACAGCGGTATTCCCGCGCTGGCCGCTGAAAACGACCTCCCTGACGGTTTCCTGATCGGAGACGACAAGGGCATCAACGCAAGCATTGGCGACGGCTACTTTCTGTATGCGGACGATTTGCGGCCGGGCGACGCAGTCAAACGGAAGCTGACCATACAGAATTTAGAACCGACCGGCAGCTACACTCTATACTTGGTGCAGGATTACACCGAACAAGCCGGCGCGCAGAACTTTCTGGATAACGTTTTTCTCAAAATATCCTGCGAAAGTAACGTGCTGTACGAAGGCCGGCTGCGCGGGGATGGACAGGGAACGCCTGCCTATCCCGGCAACGGGGTAAATTTCATGTACGACAAACTGGATTTGGGGCAGTTCGCCAGCGGGGATAACCGGCAGCTGACTGCCGAACTTCTGCTGGACGACAGCGCCTTGGACGGTAACGCGATGTCCCAGGCGTCCAGCGCCAAGTTTCATTGGACGTTCACTGCCGTGAAAATGGAGTCGGAGGAAGGTCCGAAAACGGGCGAAGCCCTGCAGTATGGAATGTACGGCCTGCTTTTCCTGCTGCTGATTGTCTCTATTCTATTCCTTGTCTGGCGCAAAAAACAAAAAGAAGAAGAGCGGCGGCAGGCGCAGACCGCAGAAATGTACAGGACCGTTTGAACGATGCGCTTCTGTGGGCGTTCACTCGCCCACAGAAGCCTGGACGATGCATGGTCATGAAAAGCCAAGAAAAGACGAAGGCGCAATGACAGCAGGGTGGCGTATTTTTACTGATGCGTTTTTCGATTTCTTGCCATTGTTGAAAGGAAACGTGCAGCTTATGAAAAATTTTTGGATCAAGTGGCTGCTTCATTATATTTCGAGCAAAGGCGCCGTGCTGGTCTTCGCGCTTATCTACGCCTTCCTTGCGGTAACCGGATCCACCTTTTCGTGGATTACCAGTTCGGACACCGTCGTGAACGAAGTGGAACAGGACGGCGTTTTCAGTACAGTCATCGAAGAGGAATTTAGTCCGCTCGCCGATTGGAAATCAGGAACTAAGGCGGCAAAAACCGTCACGGCGTACAATTCTGGCACGATGGACGCGGTGGTCCGCATTTCCTTTGAGGAAGTCCTGACGGGAACCATCCCTGCCGCAACCGACACACTTGTGCCATACCCCATCCCGGATGTTCCGAATACCTATCCCGCGACGGTTCCCGTGGAACAGTACAGCGACTGGCCGCTGGCCTCGGCGATCTTTACGGTAAACCTGCCGATAGGCACACCAAGCGGCCTGGTTGTTAAAGCAAAACCGTCCGCTTTGGCGGAAGAGTATCATTTTGCCGTATATCAGGAGCTTTCGGGCGGAAATACCCAGCAGGTAACGGCAGATTTTTCAGTAAACGGCACTACGTTGACGGTGAGTAACCTTCAGTATTGGGCGCACAGCAATGTTGATTCGGTCAACGCCGCGGCGGCTTGGGGGAAAGCGCTTATCACCGCCGCAACGCCCACTCCGCCGATTAGCGGCGACATTGGGCATCTGGCATTGCACTACGGAGGAAATCCAGTGGGGGAATACTTCCTGATCCATTATACGAATATGATTACTTCGTTTACCAGCCCGAGCGCCGACGCAGGCAAATGGTTTTACAATGATGAAGACGGATTCTTCTATTATCTTGGCAAACTGCCCAGCGGCTCTTTTTCAGAATCGCTGATGGATGGGCTGACGCTCAGCACAGGTATGACAGCAGCTCATTTGGGCTTGCATCTGAACTTTGTTGTGAATTTGGAAGGCCAACAGAATCGCGCTGAAGCATTAGAGGATCACTGGGGGCTGGATCCGGACGGGACACTTTACAGCCGGCTGGCGGCCTATTGCTCGTAACGGCGGATAGGAAGGGAATTTTCATGAAGCTGAAACATATAGGCCAGCACATTCTGCGGCGGATTTCCAAGGCGCATTTGATTGGTCTGGGCGCCGTCGTTGTGTTGGGCGTTTTTATTCTGATTATGGGGACCACATCCTCCTGGCTGTTTTCCAACGACACTACGGAAAATGGTCTGGGAATGCAGCCCGCCCAGTACAATGTCTATCTGAAGGAAAAGTTCACAGCGCCCGCCGCCGCCAAGGCTGGCGATGTTGTCTCCAAGGAGACTTGGGTAACCAACCAGGGGACGCTGCCCGCGTTTGTTCGGGTGAAAGTTTTCCCGACGCTGGTTGCGCCCGACGGCGTGACCTACCTGCCGGCCAATATTAGCGATCAGCTGACGTTTGACGGCACACTGAATATGACGAACTGGCGCTTCTGCAACGACGGCTACTACTATTACCTTGGCGCGGTGGCGGCCGGCGCTTCCACGCCAAAGCTGTTCGAGCGTGTGGCGCTTTCCGGAACCATCGGCAGCGAATATCCGAACGCCAAGCTGACCGTGACGCTGCTGTGCGAGTCGGTGCAGACCAGCGGCTTCGCTTACCGCTCGGCTTGGTGGAATGGCAACGCCGCCACTCCGCCGGCAGAGAACTCGTTACTCGCCGTCGACAATATTCTAAAAGATCTGATTCAGTAAGGAGGGACTTGTGTGAAACAGTTTTTGTTGAAAAAAAGGCTGCGCGTTGGCCTGATCACCGCTTTGGTTATGCTGGTGTTTGTTGGGGTGTTGGGCGTGAGCCTGACACTGAACCCCACCAAGGCCGACCCCGATCCCCCGGGGACCGTGCACGTCACCACCTGGACAGCGTTCGTAGCGGCTTACTTAGATCCAAACTGCCCCAAAATCGTCTTGGACAGCGACGTAATCCAGCCAAATGCCTCTGACACCATAACGGGCAGCAACGCCTCTAACCCGAATGAAATCAACACCAACGACACAAATTCCTCGCGCACCGTCTCTCTGGAAATCGACGGTCAGGGGTATTTGTTGCATGTCGGCGACCGAATCCTGCGGCAGCTGTCGGGCGCCCCGGTGGGTTCGGTGTTTTACGTGCATGACATTCAGCTAAAGCAAAACATTGCAAGCGCTACTAATAACGCTCCACTGATAAGCGGCTATTTCATTTTCCGGGACAGCACAGGTGACACTGATGCCGGCACCAGCAACGGCCGTTGGACGTATCTGTTTGAGAACATCAATATTCTAAAGCGGAGCGACTCCCTTGGCGGAGCGAACCACCTGTTCCATTCCCTCGGTTCGCTAGCCATCTTTGACGGCGTCAACCGCCTGGAGATGCACGAAGAGGCCGGGCACACCGGGGGCGTCACCATTGCGGACGGCGCCAGCCTGTACTACCAGAAAATGAGCCACAGCAACACCTCCACGTTTTGGTTTCCCATTAACCCCGGCGGGACGGGGACAACCGCCGGAGCCCAGGGAAACAAATTTATCGTAGGCGACAACGCCACCTTCGTTTCCTATTACGATTACGTCGGCGCGACATCTTACCCTTGCATCTACAACTACTATAGAGAGATTGAGGTCGGCGAGAACGCCGCCTTCATCATCACCGTGCCCGGCAACGCCGTGAGATTCCAACAGAGTATCACTACGACCCTGCACATCTCCACGGGCGCCGTTTTCAGCGCCACCACGGTCAATACCGGCTATGCAACCATTGATTACTCTACCAGTGCCAGCTTTACCGCCGACCCGGGTTCTGAGGTGTATGTCGTCGGCTACGACACGGGAGGCATTATAGACATTGGCTCCAACAATTCCACGTTTACGCTGAACCAGCCTAAAGTGTTCGATTTGCGCAACAAAAGTTCCGGGGGCAGAGTGTTTGATCTGGCTGGAAACTATCCGACCCGGGTGGTCAGTATCCAAAACTCGGATATCGACACCTGGGGACCGACGCAAAGCTTCAGTGAGCCGTCCCAGCTTTCTTTTATGGGCATAGGGCTGTATCAATTGGTAGGTGCTACGGACACAAACGGAGGCGGTACCGTGTCTGGCGACGCCGTTCTCGGCACCTACAACAGAACAACGCCGCTCCCCAGCCTCCGTCCGCGTTATTACCGGCGGATTTCCGGCATGAACCAATCGCCGGAGGTGCTCTTCGACTATCCGGGCGACGTGTTACTGAACCGGCCCACCGATGCGGACAAATTTATCCGTGTGCGGGTGATCTTGGGCTGGACGCCAGACGACAACGGCGCGGATATGAACGGCAACATTAATATGATTCCGATTTTCGCGGGCGCGGCGCAGGCCTGCCAGGTCACGCTGAGTTCCAGCGACGGCAGCGTCTCCTACAGCAACATTCTCACCGACGCGAACGGCTACGTGCTTTATCCGGCCAATTATTCGTTGGATAAACTGCCCAACTTCCTGGAGGCCAACATCGAACTGACAGCCTACGCCGTCCGCGGCGGCCGCGGCGACCCGAACGGTCCCCGTCCCGACACCTATAACCCGACCGTTATTACTGTACAGGACGTTACGCCGCCACAGCCCGCTCAGGTCAGCGGCACGGTCTACGGCGGGGCTACCGCTGTCGGTGGCTACGGCGCAGAACCGGGCGCGACGGTGACCATGTTCGTCAGTACCGACGGCGGCACGACTTACACGCCGCTGACAGGCAGCGCTGTGGTTCTTGGCGACGGCAGCTGGACCTTTCCGCTGCCCTATCCGATTTCGACCGGCAACAAACTGCGCATTTATTTGACAGACGAAGCCGGCAACCGGAACCCGGATGTGCAGACCGATTTCCATGACGCGAGGTTCCTCCCCGCCACGGTCGTAACAGTGGCAAGCGAACCGACAAACCTATACATCCGGCAGATCGTCCAGGGCACGGAGCCAGACGCGCCCGACCTCGGCTACGGTCTGGTGAGCCGCTGGGACCAACCAACCGGCGGAACGATACTAGGTAAGATGAATGTTGTGTACCGCTCCGGCGTCGACGGCACAGATCCGGGCTACACCAACATTCTGGTGATGCCGAGAGTCAACGACTATCGCCTGGTCATCGCGCCCGTCCTCCCGCAGTATTACCACATCGTCGGCTTCAAGGTTTCGGCCACTGCCGCCTCCAACGGCGCGCAGACGCTCGTCACGGGCAGTTCTGACGTCATGGTGGATCCCGTCTCGACGCACACGGCATACATTACCGTTTACATTGCTTATGGCGCGCAGGTAAGCGACGCGGTCCAGACAAATTATTCCACCGGCGCGACGGACAATCCCTTCGGCCGGCTGCGGCAGCCTGCGCCCATTTCGATTGCCCTGAGCTGCGACAACGGTATCGGCTCATTGTATAATGGTTATACCATCCGCAGAACGGTTTCATCTTCCCCTTATACGTTTACGTTTACATCCGCTGTAGCCGGTGACGGCAGAACCACCGACAACGCCAACTGGACGAGGGTCAGCGGCAGCGCCTGGGGCAGCGCCGCCGCGAACAACACGAAGACCTATACCGTAACCGTTCCCCCAAACACCATCGGCACCATGGTACTACAGGCGGCGGCCGCGGACGATCCAACGAAAACCGTCCGGGTTACCGTGAATATTGTAAACATTGAAATTCGCTGCATGGATCCGTCGCAGGAGATGTACGAAAACGCTATCTTGTACGTCACATCATACCCCAATATCGCAAAAACACTCAATTTTACGGCGAGCAAAGGCGCCAACTGGACGATTACCTCCCAGACCGGGCGCAAGGCGATGCTTTCCTCAGCCGCCACCGCGGCGAACGACCCGAACACGCTGTCAATTCCCGCAGGATATGCCGGGATGATTTACATTCGAGCCGCTGGCGCCGACGGTGCGGGGACCCGTAACTTCCGGGTTTATGTGACCAAGGGGACGGTTCCTGGCGTCGTGCCACCGACGCCCAACGTCACCGGTTTCACGGTTGAAGCCACCGGTGCTGCCACACACGCTGCGTCGGATCAAAGCTTCCAGCTGAATCTGACAACGTCCACAACGGAGCGGAGCATTACCCTCACCGGGCTTGTGACGGGTGACAACATTACCGATAACAGAACCACCTGGACACCGGACGGCGACGATGCCGCCTGGGGTAACAACGGCACGGGAACGCTGGCAAACAGCACAAGCTATGTGGTCAAAATCCCGGCCGCCGCTTCGGGCACAATGACAGTAATTGCCAGGCCAAGAGTCGGCTCGCAAATACTGACGGTAACAATCAATGTAATGGAATTTTATGCCTTCCAGTCTGAATCCGGACAATGGCTAACACTGGGCACAACCGCTGTCAATCTCACCTCCCCTGTGAATGGCGCGACAGAGCGGTATATTAGCTTGTGCGCCTCGCAATCGGTGGATTTCAGCACAACTGAAGGCGACAACACCGTAGCGGTCATGCCGGTATTCAGCCAAAACAACACCGGCGGCACGGCGGGTGCAACTTCGACGACAATTACCGCAAACCAAAACTATAAGGTAACCATCCCGGCGAACTACGAGGGCACTGTTTCCTATACACTGGGCGGTTATACCGTGATCTTCCATGTTACGGCAGACGTTGTCCCTTCAAATGACGTTGGCGTCGGTGAAACCTTTGAGGCCGACGGCTACGAATGGCGCGTACTAAACAAAAACGGCGGCGAAACGCTGATCATTGCCGAGCATCTGCTTTACACAGCACAATTCCATACCAGCTACACAAACTGGGATACTGCTATTTTATGGAGCGGCAGTTCGCTTCGAACATCTTTAAACGGAACGTTCAAAAACAGCCTGACCACCTTGGGCGCCAATATCGTGCAGAAGACAATCTACACCCGCAAGGGCTGGAACGGTTCCACATACACTGACCCTATCAGCGTCACGCAGGATTTCATATTCCTGCTTTCTGAGGAAGACGTGTTTGGAACCGCGTATACAGGTACACCGAACTTTTTCTATAACACCGTCGCCAACACCATTCTGTTCCCCGACGCGAACTCCAGAAAGGCGACTGTAGCCGACGGTTGCACTAACGGATATTGGTGGTTGCGTTCTCCCCGCACCGCTGTTGGCGACGTAGCCTTGGGCAAACCGGACGGCTGGAACGGCGCTTACCAACTGGTCACCAGTGCGAGTCATGCCGTCCGCCCCGCTTTGTTCGTCAATTTTTGATCAAGGTGCGGATTATTGGTAACTCAAAACAAAAATCCCCCGCTCACAAGCGACTGTTTATTTTACAGCTCCCTTTCTTTCTTTTTGCTGGTTTGTGTCTGTGGCGGGAAAGTCGCTATGCACCGCTACATGGAAACCTTGCTCACCCCGCTGTTCGGCGTGGTGGATTCCCTGGCCGCCGACCCGGTGGGTACGCTGCTGGCGAAACTCCCCAACCCGGCCTACCATTTCGACAAGATTGACGCGCTGTTTGATCTTGAACTGACGCTGCCCGGCGGCTCCACGATGAAAGTCTTCGAGGAGATTGACCTTGGCGATGGGATTGATCTGAGCCAGGGAATCCAGGCGCTGCTCGACGGCCTGATTGCCGACGCGACGGCGGACCTTGGGCTATCTCTTCCGGCCCTGCCATGGGATAAAATCGCCCATGCAGGCGACCTGAACACGGCGGGGCAGGTCGTTGCCGACCAGAGTGTGCTTTACGGTGTGCTGGTGACCTATATCGGCCAAATCGTCAGCGACAACGGCGACGCCGTCGGCACAATGCTCAAGGACACGGGTGTACCCGGCTGGCTTGTTCCCGTTGTCAACTGGCTCATCAAGATCCTGCTCTGGCTTCTCCTGATCTGACCGGCCGTGCCCCCTCGCTTTCAGTTTCCGCGCCGCCCAGCTGTCCGCTGGGCGGCGCTTTTTTACGCTCTTTTTAGGCGCAGCCATACCTCTCTCCAGCTGTCTATCGGCTTTTTTTCTATGATCTCTTTGCCGAAATAGTGTTTGACCGCTCTGTCCATCTGACGAATCCTCCCTGTTGCCATCCTGAGCAGCTGCGAACTCCCCGCGGGCGGCGGGCACGATTTCTTATTGATGCAGGTCCTTTCGGAACGTGTATCCCCGCCCGTCGCC
Source organism: Oscillospiraceae bacterium (assembly GCA_031268095.1). Lineage (GTDB taxonomy): Bacteria > Bacillota > Clostridia > Oscillospirales > Acutalibacteraceae > WRMQ01. Next base: position 15,971 of record JAIRXU010000071.1, read on the forward strand.
CTCCGGCCAGTCCGCAACAATCGCATATCCCAGCTTTTGGTAGAAGGCAATGGCAGCCAGGTTATCGGCGGTGGTGTGAATTTTCAGCGCAGCGAAGCCCCGTTCCCGTGCGAAATCCTCCGCGAATCGGACCGCAAACGACCCGGCCCCTTGCCGCTGCGCCGCCGCCGCAACCACCAGCATCGAAAGCCAGGGAACGTCGCCCTCCAGATGGTTGATCTTCATCCAGGCGGCGCGGGCGCCGTCGGCCCGGACAATGAAGTTTTCCTCGTCCCCGTCGCCGTCGGCCGTCCGGAACGCGTCCCGCCATTCGGACAGCGGGATGTTCCCGACATGGAGCGCCGCCCGGTTCTCCCGGACGATCTCACGGACAAACGGGATATCATCCGCCGCCAGCGGCAGTATCTGGAACATCGTGCAACCCCCTGGTTCGTTCCTCAAAATCAAATACGCGTCCGCTTCCGACATCTTTGGAAAAGCGATTGACAATTGAACGCGGCGTTTTTCTTCGGCGTCGTCCGCTTATCCCCGCTCTGCCATCCACAGTCCGACCTTCTTCATGGCTTTCGCCGTTGTCCGGCGGGCCGCGCGGGCGGCTGCTTCAGCGCCTTCCGCTGCGGCCTGCCGGAGGGATGCCGGGTCAGCCATCAACCGCCGGTATTCCTCCTGGAAGGGCCGCAGTTCCTCGATCACCGCTTCCGCTAATGCCAGTTTGAAATCCCCGTAGCCTTTTCCGGCGAAGTCCCGCTCGATCCGCTCAAATGTCTGGCCGGTGCAGGCGGAAAAAATGGTCATGAGGTTGTTGACGCCGTCTTTGCCTTCTGCGTAGTGGACGGATGCTTCGGAATCCGTCACGGCGCTCTTGCACTTTTTGACAATCTGATCCGGGCTGTCGAGGATGGAGATCGCGCCCTTGGGATTCGGGTCGGACTTCGACATCTTCTTCGTCGGATCTTGGAGCGACATTACCCGGCTGCCGATTTTTCCGATGTACGGTTCCGGCGCCGTAAACGTCGGGCCGTAGATTCCGTTGAATCGCTCCGCGATATCCCGCGACAGCTCCAGGTGCTGTTTCTGGTCCGCGCCGATTGGCACGTAGTCCGCCTGGTAAATCAAAATGTCCGCCGCCATCAGCGTCGGGTAAGAGAAAAGCCCCAGGTTGACGTTGTCTGCGTGCGAAGCGGATTTGTCTTTGAACTGCGTCATCCGGGCCGCCTCGCCGAACTGCGTGTAGCACGTCAGGATCCAGTTCAGCTGGCAATGCTCCGGCACATGGCTTTGCACGAAGACGACGTTGTTTCCCCTGCGCAGCCCCAGCGCCAGCAGCATCGCGAACATCTCTGTGCTCTGCCGGCGCAGGGCGGGCGGGTCGGGCCGGATGGTCAGGGCGTGCAGGTCGGCCACGCCGTAGAAGCAGTCGTAGTCGTCGGCCATCGCCGCCCAGTTGCGCAGCGCACCGATATAATTCCCGATCGTCGGGACACTTGTTGGCTGAATCAGGCTTAGCACCCGCTTGCGCGGGGCGGAAATTGCGGAGCTGTCCATAGGCGTATCCTCCAAATATGATTCATTGTAAATTAGATTCCGTTGCAGTATATGCTGCCGCTTTGATTTCCCGCCGGATCGCTTTCCAGCGTTCCGGGTAGCTTTCGTGCGCCCCTTCGTCCGGCTGGAATTCCAGCCGCAGATATGTCTTAATTGCCGGGATTCTCTCGTCGTCGGTTTGGAGCGCCGCGCGCGCGAATCCCTCGTCTCGCATGCGCCGCAGCGCCGCCAGGGTCACCCAATACCCCAGCCGCTGCCCCTGCGCTTCAGGCAGAACCGCGACGTAGTGGAGATAGCCTGCATCCGGGCCATACGCTTCCCGATACCAAGCCGCCGCAACTGCCGCCGGCCGCCCTTCCGTCTCCAAAAAGAGGATCCGTTCCGGGCGGAACGCCGGATCGGTCCGCATTTTCCCGTCAAAGGTCATTTTCCGTCCAAACGCGGCGTTCACGATCCGCTCCCAATGCGCGCCGTCGTTTTCCCGGAAGGGTCGCAGCGCAACCCCCGGAGGCAGTTCCAGCGCCGGCAATCCATCCAGGTCTTTCCGCCGCATCAGCAATTGCGGTGCGTCATTCATGCGGTAACCTCCTGTATTCGTCCCGGCTTCCGGGGAAAACGGCCGTTGGCCGCCCGGAGAACCTCCTGGGCAAACAATCTATCCGATATTCTTCCTCTCCCCGCCTTCCAGCAGGAGGCTGGTCAACGCGGCCGCGCCCTCAATGTAATAATAAATCCTGTTTCCGGCCACGCAGAGGTTGCGGGCCCCCTGGTCGGAACTGAGGTGTTCTTCCTTGCTGCCATCGGTCTTGAGGCGGTAGAGTCCGTCGCCCCTGGCGCAGTAGAGCCATCCCCCCGCGGCGTTGAGGCACTCCGCGCTGTCTCCCAGCCGTTCGGGTGCTGCGTTCCCTGTGAGTCGCAGCCGGTAAATCCCTGCGTTGGCTCCTGGCGCGATGTAGTACGCCCAGTTCCCCTCAACGGTCAGCCAGGTGCATGGCCCGTCGGCCAGCTTCTCCCGCTCCGTGCCGTCTGGCCGAATCCGGATCACCGCGCCGCCTTCCGCGCCGTTGACGTAATAAATCCAGTCCTTCCCCGCGTTGAGGAAGGCGCAGCTGTCTGCGCAGACTTCTTCCCGCTCTGTGCCGTCAGGCCGGATCCGAACAAGCGTCTGCCCCTCTCTGGCGTTGAGGTAGTAGATCCATCCGTCCGCCATCTGGGGATAAAAAACCTGGTCGTCGCTGATGATTTCCCGCCCGGTCCCGTCTTTTTTAACGCGGACCAGGGCGTCGCCATCGCTGCGGCTTTTGTAGTAGATCCAGCCGCCGTTTTCGTTCAGCCCGGCGCACCAGTCTTCTGTCAGCGTGACGCGACCGGCGCCGTCCGGTTTGGCGCGGCAGAGGTGGTTGCTGTCGGCAAAGTTCGCAAAATAAAGGGTTTCGCCCTCCAGCAACACGAAGCCCCCGTTGTTGATATTGGCCGCCGAGTTCCCGCCTTGGAGCCGGCCGCCGCCCCGGGTTCCGCATGCGGTTAGCAGCAGCGTTAAGCCCAGCGCCAGCGCTAGACCACGCCGCCAGGTTGTCCTGTTCTTCATGAATCATCAACTCCTAGGAAGCTTTCGTCACCGCGGCTGAAGCCGCAGGTTTTACTGCCGCGGCTGCGGCTTTTGTGGTGGATTTGGGCGGCGCGGCTGTCGTCGGAACCATGCTTGGCGCGTCAGAAATCGTCTGCGTTTCCCAAGGGAATTCCCGCAGCAGCCGTTCCACGGCACCCACGTTCTCGTCCGCGCCGTAGGTTGCGCACATCGCCGCCATCGTCTGGTCAAATTGCTCCTGGCGCAGGTCCCGCAGGCAGAGATTCCGGTACCGCAGGTAATATTCGTCCCGGCCGGCCTTCATGTCGATCCCCATCGCCACCAGAAAGAACTTGTCGAATTCCAATACCGATGCTTTTTTCGGGTCCAGCTGCTTCAGCCGGACGAACCCCCCCGGCGGAATCTCCGGCCCGCCCAGTTCTATCACGGCGGAAGCGGGGCTGCCGTAACCGAGCACCTCGCCGTAGTGCTGCGCGGCGGTGAGAAAAGCCGTCCCGCTGTTGACCTCCGCCGCCAGCTCTGAAAGTTTGTTGCGCAGCGAGTCCATCTCCAGTTTGGTCAGCGGAACCTCGCTCCCGTCCTCCGCCGTCTCGGTCAGGAAGACCCGGATGCCGTTGTACGCCACATAGTGGTCGTCAAAATACGCCTCGATCTCCGTTTCCGGAACGCCCCAGCGGGCGGTCTTGCCGTCGTACCAGGCCTCAAATAGCTGCCGCTCGGCGGCCCGGTAGGTCTCCATCTTCAGCAGCGTCTCCTTGCTCACGCCAATCCGCCTGTAGTATGCCCCGAAGATGCGCCAAAGTCCGGCGGTGCTGTTCGCCGCCTCTTGCTTGTATTGCGGCCCCAGCGCCCGGCGCATGGTGGAAAGTTCCGTCTGTACCGCAACATACGCCACGCAGCGCTGGGCTGTGTCCTTGCGCAGGGCGGCCATGTCCGCCGGCTTTCCGTCCCGCGCGCCGGTGCTGTACAGGGGATCCCGCAGCGCTTCGGACAGAAAGTAAAGGTATTCTTCCCGCGAGATAGGTACGCCGTCTACCTGAAGCAGCCACTGATCCTTGGGGGCCACTGCGCCGCCGCCCAGCGCCGCCAAGAAAATGCATACAGCCGCCAGGAGGATGGTTGCCGGTTTGGTCCATTTGTTCCGTTTCATATTTGTTCTCCTGTGTGATTTACTTGGTCGCCGCCGCAGACGGGACTGCAGGCAGTCCCTCTTCCGCGAACAGGCAAACAGCTTCCAGCGTGATCTCCGTCCCCACGCGAATTGCTTCGGGATTCAAATGGTCCATGTCGTCCAGCCGGGTATGGTACCAGCGGGGCGGAGTGGGGTCCATCGCCGCGAATCCGGCGGCCTGCACCCCCGCCTGGGTGAAGGCGGCCGCGTCGCAGGCGCCGATATAAATCGACGCGAACGGCAAATCGTAGCCGCAGTTTGCTCCCGCCTGTTTGAGCAGCGCGCGGACCGCCGCGTCGTGCCGGACTGTGCCGGACATGTCCCGGTCATAGACCGCCATATGCTCGATGTCCCGAAATGTATCCAGTCCCAGCGCGATGGTCTGCGCCTTGTCGGTTTTCAATTCGTTTTTGTGCCTGCGCAGATAGGCCTTCGCCCCCCGCAGCCCCGCTTCCTCCGATCCCGTCAGCAGCACCACCACTTCCGTGTCTGGAAACCGGATGTCTGCGTCCGCCAATTCCCGCAGCACTGACATGGCAGTATAGCACCCGGAGAGGTTGTCGCTGGCCCCGGGGACACTCTTGCGGTGACTCTGGAAAAAGAGGAACCCAATGTCGCACGGGAAGAGGACAAACAGCGCGATGCCCGCAATCCGGAAGAGCCAGTGCAGGAATCCCGCGTCCGCCAGCCCCGCCAGGTCAAACAGCGTGAAGCGCAGCAGGTTCGCGGCAAAGCAGATCACTAAGCCCACCACGGCGGGGATCAGCACCAGCTTCATCCCGACCCCGCCCAGCCGGTAGAGAAGCGTCCATTCGTACTGGGAATCCGCGTGACCGATCAGAAAAATCCGGCGGCGGGTCTCGCCCTCGGCTTTCCGGGTAGCGATGACATTGTGGGATGGGTAGGCCTTGAACAGCCGGTCACAGAATTCCCGGTACATGGCAAACTCCAGCACCAGCGGCAGCGCTGCCGCCGCGACCAGAATCAGCCCCGGCAGCGCGCGCCCGAACCAGAATAGCAGTGCTGCCGCCATGGCCAGCGTCACCGTAAAGGGAATGAATCCCATAAAGGCCTGCCGGTGGACCGGGAAGTCCTCTGTCTCCACGCGGTCGGCCCAAGACTCCATTTGCGCGGCCATGTCCAGCTGGGCCTTCCATTCCGCCTCGCTCCCCGGCGCCCGGGGGCCGTATTTCCCAAGCAGTTTTCCGATGGCTTCCGCCGCGTTTTTGGCCGACTCCTCCAAATGGAAGCTCCGCTGCCGCTGTTGCGCCTGCTGTTGCGCCGCTTTCATGCTGATTCCTCCTTATTTTTGCGGATATTCATCCATATACTATAATACCACAAAGTACCGGAAAACGCAAGAGACGCCACCCGATATTTCTGGTCCTCCCCGCGTAAAAATATCTCTTGCATTTTACCGCAAAAAGGAGTACAATACGCACCGGAGCCGGACAAGCTCTCAAATCTGATCAAAAAGGCGGTTGTGATTTTTATGGACATTGGCCGAAGCCTCGGACGGCAGCTAAAGAAACTGCTGCTGGGGCGTCCGCTGCGCAGCGACCAGCTCAATCACGAAAAACTGTCGGTCTTCTGGGGCTTGCCGATCATGGCCAGCGACGCGGTCTCCTCCGTTGCTTACGCCATTGAGGAAATCCTTCTGGTCCTCGTCCCGGCGCTGGCCTTCGCGGCCTTCTCGCGTTTGCTGCCGGTGGTGCTCCCCATTCTCTTGCTGCTGGGAATTCTTATCTATTCTTACGCCCAGATCATCAAACAGTATCCCAGCGGCGGCGGCGCTTATATTGTCACCCAAGAAAATTTCGGCGTCAAGACCTCCCTCCTCGCGTCCTCCACCCTCATCATCGCCTATGTGCTTACCGTCGCGGTCAGCGTCTCTTCCGCCACCCAGGCCGTGCTCTCCGCCTTTCCCCGGCTGGAACCCTTTCAGCTGCCGCTCTGCCTGGTTGGCGTCGCAGTACTGACGCTGCTGAACCTCCGAGGCGTTGGGGAAGCGGCGAAAGTCTTCGGTGTCCCAACTTATTTGTTCATTTTACTCATCGTCGTTTTGCTGGGCGTCGGCTTTGTGCAGCTGCTGTCGGGCGGAATCACCCCGGCCAACGACCTTCCCGCCAGGCGGCTTGCCGCCGAAAAAGGTGGCGAGGCTTTTATTTCCCTGCTTGGCTCCAGTTCGCTTTTCCTGTTTTTGCGGGCCTTTTCGTCCGGTTGCTCGGCACTGACTGGCGTGGAGGCCGTCAGCAACGCGGTGCCGCTGTTCCGGGACCCGTCTCGCCGTACGGCCATTCGCGTACTGGTTCTGCTGGGGGGGATCATTCTGCTGGTCTTTGGCGGAACCGCCGTGCTTAGCGCACAGCTGAAACTCGTCCCTTTCGCCCATGCGGAAGCCTCCAATTACGAAACCCTGCTGTCTCAGCTGGCGCGGCGCGTTTTCGGCGGTCTGGGATTCCCCGGGGATCTCCTCTATTACGCCCTGCAGGCCTTTACCGCCCTGATCCTGCTTCTCGCCGCCAATACGGCTTACAGCGGCCTGCCGACCCTGCTTGCTATTCTGGGGCGCGATTCCTACTTGCCCCGGCATTTTGCCCACAGGGGCGCGAAGCTCAGCTTCTCTAATGGTATTCTATTTATTGGGCTGACTGCCAGCCTGGTGATTCTGCTTTTCGGCGCGGAGACGCACCGCATGATCCCGATTTATGCCGCAGGCGTGTTCATTACCTTCACGCTCTCCCAGGCGGGCATGCTGGTCTTCTGGTTCCGGCGCAAAGGCCGGGGCTGGGCCTTCAAGGCGGCGCTGAATGCCGCGGGCACACTAATCACAGTGGTCGGCGGCGCAACGGTGCTGGTCATGCGCTTCTTGGACGGCGCCTGGCTGCTGCTGGCGGTTCTGCCCCTGCTGATGATGGTTATGCATGCCATCCGCAAGCGGTATTCTGCATTGGATCAGGAAATCAGTCCGGCGGAATTCCATCAGATTTACCGCCCCAGCGTCTCTCCGTCGGAGCAGCCCATGCTCGTTCTGCTCAACCGCCTTACGCGTCCGGGCGTTAAACTGCTTAATTACGCCAATTCTCTGTCCCGCAACGTTAAGGTGCTCAGCATCATGGAAGACGAAGAGAGCGCGCAGGCCTTGCGCGACCGCTGGGATGAATGGTACCTCGACGTGGAGCTGACCATTCTCATCGCGCCGTTCCGCGATATCATTCCGCCGCTGCACGATTATGTCCAGCAAGAAGAAAACCGGCTGCAAAAAGGACAGACGCTGACCGTGCTTCTGACAAAGTTCGTTGACCGCCATTGGTATTCGTTCCTGCTCCACAACCAGACCGCGTTTTTCTTGGACCGGGAACTCAGCGGGCACCGGCATGTCGCCACCATCCTGGTGCCTTTCATTCACAAATAAAAAAACGATCCCAAAGAAGCAGACATTGGGCTGCGGTTTCTCCGCTTCAGCCGGTCCATACGCGTTCCTTCCTTCTTCGCCCATGACAGCAGACTCCGGTGTCCCCGGCCGCGACGTTTCCCCCCAATTTTGTTCGTTTGCCTCCCCGGACGGAGGAAACCAAAAACGCCCCCTGCCCACCAGGGCCGGGGGCGTTTTAATGCGTCTACTTACCAGGCGGTTTCCTGTGGAATCGACCGGAGGTACACGGCGGCTTCGTTGATCCACTGCACGTCTTCCATCGTGACGGAGCCGCTGCGGTTGACGTCGGCGGCCCGGCGGACCAGCGGATCACAGTTCGCCCAAGCCGCCTCGTTGGCCAGGAAAAACCGGATCATCATGGAATCCACGGAATTGATGTACCCGTCGCCGCTGAGGTCGCCGTAAACCAAGATAATCATCTCATCGACCAGCCGTCCGGTCGCCTCGTCCCAAAGTTGAATGCGCGCGTTGGTCCCCACCCGGTCGCTGTCCTCCAGGGCATTTCCGTCGGCGTCGATGATATAGATCCCCGGATTCGTGAATGCGACAATCACTTGCCCGGCGCTGGAGAAGACAGGCGTGAACCCGGAGACAATCTTTTCGCCCTGCGCGGTGCGCCCTTCCAGATAGAACGGCCGCACCCCCTTGGCATAGATAAAGGTCACCCGCTCGGTCGCCCGGAATCCAAGTCCCTGGGCGACGGCGTAGGTTTGGGTGGAAGAACCTTCCTCGGCCGCCAGCGTGACCCGCTCGCTGCCGTAAAACACCTCGGCGTCGCCATACTGCGCCGCGCGGTCGGCCACTTCGACGTCCAGCAGCGCGGCGCAAAGGGCGAAGGCACCCGCGCCGATAAACCGCACCGAATCCGGAAATACAACGGTTTGCAGCGCGCTGCGCAGGAAGAAAGCATGCGGCGCGATCAGGCCGACGGGTACGCCACCCAGCGCAGCAGGAACCGTCAGTTCCTCCGCGGCGCCCACATACGCAATCAGCTCCGCCTGGCCGCCGACAATAACGTAGCACCAGTCACCGTCGCTCTGATAGCGGGCGATCTGGGGGCTGGGAGAAAAAGCCAGCGACTGCGCCGGGGTTCCTGCTTCCGCCATGAGCCGCGCTTGGGCGGAACTCGTGAAGGCGTTGGATGCAATCGAGAGATTGCTGCCCTCCAAGAAGACAGAAACCAGAGCGGAGTTGCGGGCAAAGGCCTGCGCACCAATGCTGTTGACCGCCGCCGGAATGGACAGGTGCTTCAGGGCGGCGCAGCCGCTGAACGCCGACACGCCGATGGTTTGCAGCGTTTCCGGCAAGGGGAGGTATTTCAGCGCACTGCAATTATAGAACGCGTAGTCGCCGATGCTTGTCAGCCCGACGGGGAGCGTCAGGGTGCGCAGGGACGTGCAGCCATAGAACAGGTCTCCGGGCAAGGCCGTCAGCCCGGCGGGGAGGGTTAGAGACGTCAGTCCGGTGCATCCGCGGAACACGCTGCTGCCGATCGATGTCAAATTGGCCGGGAGGAGCACCGACGCCAGACTGGTCATCCCCTGGAAGGCGCCATTGCCAATGGTTTGCACACTGGCCGGAAGAATCAGCTCCGTGATGGCCGCACTGGTCTTGAAGTCGGAATCGATGGCGGTCACAGGCTTCCCCTGCATGCTGGAAGGCACCAGAACGGTCGGATTACTCCCAACATATCGGATGATGGTGACGGTGCTTCCGCTGCTGTCGATCACGAAATCCGCCAGGGAAACGGCGCGGACTGTCACCGAAAACGTCACGGTGAATCCCCTGTACTGCACCGTTACGGCGCAGGATCCGGCGGCGGCGGAGCTGAAGCCGGACGTTGTCCAGCCGGAACTTACTTCCTCGCCCGGGCCGCTGGGGTAGAGCAGCCGCAGCCGCAACCCGGCGGTGACCAGTGTGTCGCCGATATAATATTCCAGCTGGTCCGGGGGCGAAAGAAGCTCCATGCCGTTGGGCTGTTCCTCGGCCAGCGGGACAAACAGGAAACGGTTCTGGGTGGCGAACGTCTGGGCCGCCGTGTTGCGGTAGCCGTAAATAATCACCTGGGCCGACGCGCCAGAGAGGATGTTCCCCGCAATGGAGGTAACGCCGCGGAGGATGGTGAGAGATTCCAGCGCCAGCGCGCCGCTGAAGCAGCCAACCTCCAGAGATTTGACAGCCGCCGGAACCTGGAAAGCGTTCTCCGCGCGCCCCTGGGGGTAGCGCAGCAATGCGTCCCCTGTCTTATTATAAAGTACGCCATCCGTGTCGCTGTACGTTTCGTTGGCAGCGGCAACCAGGACGTTTTGCAGTGCCGCGCAGCCGGAAAAGGCATAATTCCCTAACGAGAGCAGCTGCGCCCCGATGGTAACTTCCGTCAGCGCCGTCATATTCGCGAAAGCATAGGCTCCTACCCGCAGCAGCGCGTCCGGCAGGTCCAGGCGCAGAATCCCGGTGCCGCCGGACAGGGCATAGGATCCGACGTCCTGGAGTGTCGAAGGCAGTGCCAGCTGCGTCAGGCCGGTGCAGTTGACCAGCGCTTCGTTGCCGAGGCTGCGCAGGTTTGCGGGCAGCGTCAGCGCCGTCATGGCCGTGCAGTTGGCGAAGGCACGGTTCCCGATGGTCTTTGCGCTGTCCGGCAGAACCGCGCTGGCGATGGCGGCGCAGCCTTCAAACGCGCTGTCCCCAATGCCGCTGACCACATACCCGTCAATCATCCCCGGAACCGTCAGATCGCCGCCCCGGCCAACGTACCGGGTGATCAGCGCGGTGCCGTCCGGCTGAACGCGGTATTGGTAGGCCGCCTGGTCCGGTTCCGTGACGCTCACCTGGAATTGCGCTGTCAGACCCTTGTATCCTATCGTGACAGTCCGGACGCTGACAGTGAGGGAATGAAACCCGGCGACGGTATATCCGGCGGTAAGCTGATTGCTGACGCCGTCGTCGTAGCGCAGTATCACCCGCATGCCCTGCGGGTCGAAGGAGTCGCCGACGCGATAGACCAGTTTCGTTGGCAGGGGATCCAGCGCCAGCGCCGACACCCGGCCCAGCAGAACGAAAGGCACTCCGTTCGCCAGGGCAAAATCGTGGGCGGCTGTGTATTCATAAATCCGGAGCTTCAGGTTCGGACACTGATAAACCGCAGCGGCATCCCAAACGGTTACGCCGAACAGCGCCGTAACGTCCGTCAGCGCGGCGGAGGAGGCAAAGGCATGTCCCGCAACGGCGGTCACCCCCTCTGGGATGGAATAGGCGCTGTCACTCCGGCCCGCCGGGTAGGCGACCAGGCGCGTTCCGTTTTGGGCAAAAAGGATGCCGTCCGCCGCCGTATAAACCGGGTTCCCCGGCGAAACAAAGAATTGCGTTATGCCGGTCGCGCCGTCAAAAGCCCCGGGCCGCAGGTCCGTCAGACCAGCGGAGAGGGTGACGGAAGTCACGTCGGGCCGGGCGGCAAAGGTCCCTGCCGCCAGCATGGTGACAGGCTTTCCCTCGATGGTCTGCGGGATTACGGCGTCCGGCGAAGCCCCCAGGTATTCGGTAACCGCTACGGCGGTGTTGTTATTAAGAAACGTGTACCGGTAATCGTAGACCGTCACCTGGAAGCTTGCCGTTTTGTTCTCATAGCGAATGGTGAGGGTGAAAGTTCCGGCGGCAGCGGACGAAAACCCGGTCAATTCATAGGCGGAGATTGCCGTGTCTTGGGTCGGGTCGTCGTACCGGGCCATGACCACCATGCCCTGGGGGTTGAAGGATTCCCCGACCAGATAGATCAGTTTGGAAGGCAGCCGGGTGATCTCGATGTATTCCAAAATCAATATGATGGTATAGAGCAGGTTGTTGGCGACAGCGTAACGGTGGGCCGCCGACTGGTAGCCGCAGCGAATCCGCAGCAGCGGGCATCCAGAAAATGCCAGGTTGCCGATAGAGGTCACCTGGGTGGGCAGTTCAATGGTCCCCAGCACACTGCACAGGCGAAAAGCCGACGCGCCAATGGTCGTCAGCCCCGTGCCAGGCGTAAAGGTACGCAGGGCGCGGCATTCCTCAAAGGCGGCCCGTCCGATGCTCATAACGCCGTCGGGCAGCGTCATGTTTTCCAGCGCCTCGCAGTTTTTAAAGGCCTCGTCCCCGATGCGCTGCACATTGGGCCCCAGGATAACTTCCCGCAGGGCGGTGTCATAAAAGAACGCGTCGGCGGGGATGGCTGTCACCCCGCTGCCGATGGTCGCTTTCCGCAGCCCCAGCATGAAGTAAAACGCGTAGGGTCCTATCGAGGTGATGTGATCTCCGACGATCAGTTCCGTCACTTCGTCGCACCACTGGAAAGCGCTGTCGCCAATGGCGCGGACAGGTACGCCGCCCAGTGTCTCCGGTATGCTAATGACGCCGGCAGCCTGCTCGCCGTCTACGCGCGTGATGGTGGCGATCCCCCCGCTGACCTCATACGTATAGATGCCGCTGGTGAGGGCGGCGGCGCGCAGATAGCCCAGCGGCAGCATCGCCAGCGAGAGCGCCAGCGCCAGCGCCGCTGCCAGCGGTTTGCGCCAAATCAGATGCTTCATCAAATCCCTCCTCATTGGGTTAAAATACACAGGCTCCGTCACGCCGTCTGATCAATGGTCGCCAGTTTCACGGTGGAAAAGAGCATTAGCGTTCGATCCGCGCTGTCCACCATGCCGTCATGGTTGCAGTCCGCTGCCATCGCGGGAAGGGCGCCCAGCGCTGTTTCCAGCGGCAGGCCGGACGCCAGCGCCAGGTCCAGCAAAAAGACGTCCATGGAATTGACGTAACCGTCGCCGCTGAGGTCGCCGAAGAGCAGAACGGTATAGGTAACGTCCACGGGCCCGTCCTCCGTATCAAAAGTGACCGCGAGGGTGGTTCCGGTGCCAACGGCTCCGGTCCCGACAGAGACTTCCTCGCCGCTTTCCTCATCCGGGGCGGTCTGCGGCATCGCCGGGGTCACCGTGTAGGCCAGGCCGGTCCGGGGCAGGATCCAGTTGCCGAGATCGGCATACCGGACGCCTTCCCGGAAGGAGGTGATCAGACGGCGGGTGTGGTCGATTATTGCGGCGCTGCCCGGCGCTGCCTGGAGCAAGGGAATGGGCTGCAGGGCTTCGTATGCCGATACGATGGCGGCGGCGGCGGCGTCCACCAGCGGCTGGTCCTGCGGGCCCGTCACTTCCTCAAAGAGCAGTCGGCCAGCCTGCCAGGCCAAGCGGAACGCCTGAAGGCTTTCCGGGACGTAAAACTCATCGGGGAGCGCGGGCTTGAGCAGCAGCGCATTAATCAGCGGCGCCAGGTTCAGGCCGAATTTTTCCGCCGCGAGCGGAGGATAGGCAAAGAGAAAATGATTGTCGTTGGTGAAGTAGCCGTTGGACAAATGAGATAGGGAAAAAGGCTTTTGTTCAAACAAATAATCCACCGTCTGACTCCCGGCCAGCAGATATTCGTCATAGATCGCATCGACGGAGGGGTTGTAGCCGTTGTCCAGCACGGTATCCACACCGTACCACAGCCCGTCTTCCATCTGCGTCTCGTTCCAGATATGCTGCATCAGGCCGTTGTTGTCTTTTTGGCCGGAGATGATGACCGTTGGGATCCCGGCGGCAACGCAGAGCAGTTGATACGCTTTGGCGCAGCCCAGGGGGGAACCAGTGTGGTTCAGCAGAGGGCCCACCGCCTCGTCCACCGTCGCGCCCATGTAATTTAAATTCCGCTTCACCAGTTTGATGACTTCGTCATGAAAATATTTGACCTGATAATAGCGGTCCGGAACTTGCAGCGCCGGGGCAATGATGGCGGCCACCTGCGCCGCCAAGTTGGCGGCCACCGCGCCGACCTGTCCGCGGTAGGCGGGCAGGACTCGCAGATAGAACTGCACGGAGGTGATCTCGAACACGACAGTGTTGCCGTTCTCCAGCTGTGTGCGGTAAGTGTAATTGTAGGTTGTTCCGCCGTCGCCAAAGGACAGCCAGAAGATATCCGCGTGATCCCGACCAAAAGCCTCCAGCGCCGCCTGAATATGGGACTCCAGGAGACGGGAAAGCTCTGCCTTGTCGCTGGGCGTCACGCTGTCGGCAGCGCCGAGGTACAGCCGACGGTAGGTCAGGCGGCTGCCCGCCGGGATGGGGGCTGTCCGCGTCACCGCATCCCAGTGGGGATTCGTGTCCGCGTCCGGAGGCTCCGTACCGGGCAGAGCGTCAAATTCCGCCGGGGGCAGGGACAGCAGCGCGGCGTAGACCTGCTGCGCTGTGACGGATTTTCTGCCAAGCTGCGCACCGAAGCTGCCTGACCAGGATGTTTCTTCCTGCGGTGCCAGGGTATGGCCGGTCCGCCCCGCCGGAACGGCAGACTCGCTCCAGGAAAAGAGCGGCGCCGTGGCAAGATCGTCCGATGCCGCCGGACCGGCCAGCGCCACCGGGTCAGCCTGCTTGGCCGGGGCCGATGCTTCCGCATGGTTTCCGGCGGCGAACGATACGCCGGAAAATGCCGGAAACGCCCCAAACAGCGCCGTCAGAGCCGCCAGAATCCAGGATAACATTTGCTGTAACACAGTAGGACCTCCTGTTTCATTCGGAAGCGGCGGCCGAAAGACTTGTCCGCCGCAAACTTAATTATATGACAATATAATACCATATGCCAATGAAAAAAGCAATGCAGAAAAATACGGGTGTTTTTTTGGGCAAAGTGACGGGATCAAGTTTCCTGCGCGAAGGCCTTGACAAACGCGCCGGTTTGGTGTAGGATAATTCTGCAATTTTTGGATAGGAGGAAATTCTCTTGCGTAAATTCTATCAGCGTCTTCTGCTGGGGGCTCTGCTTGCCTTGCTGCTGCCCCTGGCCGCCTGCGGGAAATCGAAACCGGTCACAACCGACCTGGCCATTCCTGCCCCCGAGATTACGGATGATTTGAAAATGGTTCCGGTCCAGCTGGGGAAGATCAAAACAAACGTTCTGGCGTACCGTGTGTCTGACGGGAGTGTCCGTACGGCCTTGAATATCAGTCAAGTCTGTTATCCCAGCGGCAAGGGGTTTTACGTCCAGGAGGGGCAGGACCTGGTTTGCCAGAACTGCGGCCAGCGGGTCGCCCTCGAGACGATAGGCCTCCCGGGCCAGGGCGGCTGCCATCCTGTGGCAATTCCCGCGGCGAGCCGGACGGAAGCGGACGGGAACGTCGTGATCCCCGCCGCGGTGCTGGAGGAATTCCGGCAACTGATCGAAACTTGGCAGTAGAAATTCCAACAATTTCTTTCGGAACCGGTTGCAATCCGCTGCGGTTTGGTATAAAATAGATCCATCGAAATTACAGAAAACTCGGGGGATCCCTATGAAGCAAAACAGAAATCTGTTGCGGCGGCTTCGCCGGCGGGTCGCGCTGTTTTTGGCCGGCGCCTGCGTACTGCTGCTGGGCAGCTGTGCGCCTTCTTCGGCAGCGGAAGATCCCAGCGTCGGAAGCGGTACGGCGCCGCCGGCGCCACAGACAGCCTCGGACCTGCGTCTGAACGAATACATGGCTCACAATACCTACACGGTCTATGCACCCGACGGGGGCTACTACGACTGGCTGGAACTCTATAATGCCGGGAAAAGCGACGTTGCTCTGGATCAATACTGCCTCACCGACAACGACAAAAAGCCGACAAAATGGCAGTTCCCCGCCGGAACGGTGATCAGGGCCGGGGAATACCTGCTGGTTTGGTGTTCCGGAAAAACAGATGCGCCCGCCGGGGAACTGCACACCAGCTTCAAGCTCGGGGATGACGACACCGTTGTGGCGCTCTTCACGGCCGAAAGCGTACTGGCGGACGCCTTGCCGGTCGTGAAACTGGAGGAGAACATTTCCTACGGCCGCGCGGCGGAGGATCCCCAAGCCCTGCGCTATTTCACCATGCCGACGCCGGGAAAAGCCAACACAGGCCCTTCCTTCGAAACCCTGGCGGCGACACACTCCCTCGCGGCGCGGACAGTATATATCAGCGAAGTCAGCGCCGCCTACGCCCTAGGGAACAAAACGAAGGAACAGCACGACTGGATTGAATTGCATAACCGCTCCGCAGAGCCCGTGGACCTGACCGGTTACGGGCTTTGTAAAAAGTTGGACGGGCCCCGCTATATCTTTGGCCAGCAGACGCTGGCGGCGGACGGCTACTGCGTGATTGAGGCGCTGGGCCGGGATATGGATGCTGACAGCGCCCAAGATACGGACGGTGAGCCGATCTCCGGGCTGATCTCCGGCGGTTACCGCCGGCCCGAAGACATCGATGACGATGACGATGATGATGATGACGATGCCCCTGTCGCCGCGCCGACGGCACGGGACGGCGCGCCCTTTCAAGTGGATACCTCCGGCGACACGCTCTATCTCGTAGACAGAAAGGGACGGGTCGTTGACGTTTTCGAAACCGGCAAGTTACGGATCGGCGAGACGTCCGGCAGGGCGGAAAGCTTGGAGCGGGTTTGGTTCGCCAACCCGACTCCCGGGAAGGCCAACGCGGCCCCCCTGCGGGGCATCGCCCCCCAACCGACGCTGTCTCCCGCCGGGGGCTATGCCAAGCCGGGGACGGCTGTGACCGTATCCGCGCCCCAGGGG
The DNA here is from genome assembly GCA_031268095.1 of Oscillospiraceae bacterium. GTDB lineage: Bacteria > Bacillota > Clostridia > Oscillospirales > Acutalibacteraceae > WRMQ01. Next base: position 32,298 of record JAIRXU010000071.1, read on the forward strand.
GTAACGCTGCGGTACACCAGCGACGGCAGCGTTCCCACAGAGCAGTCCCCCAAGGTGGGCGGTCCGCTGCGGCTCCAGGAAACCGTGACGCTGCGGGTCCGGGCTTTCGCGGACGGGCTGCTGCCCAGCGATACGGCGACGGAGTCCTACCTTTTGGATCTGGAGCATAAGATTCCCGTGATCTTCCTTTCGAGCGACCCGGACGGCCTGACCGGCTACCAGAACGGCATTCTTGCCGACGGGCCGGGCTACGGCGGCGAATTTCCGTATGAAGGCGCAAACTTCTGGAAGGATTGGGAGCGGGCCGCCACGCTAGAGTATTACAGCCCGGCGGGGGTGAAACAGACGGAATTCCATTGCGGAATCGCGGTCCATGGTCAGTACACCCGGGCCTACGACCAGAAATCGCTGGCGCTGCACCTGCGGGACAGCTACGGGATGCACACGGTGACGTACCCGTTTTTTCCGGGCAACAAATATACAACCAACACAGACTTCGTCCTCCGCGCCGCCGGGCAGGACCAATATAATGCCAAAATCCGCGACGCGTTCTGCTCCGAAGTGGTCAAGGGTTACACCCGGCAGGTATTCATGGACTGGCAGCCCGTGGCGCTATACCTCAACGGGAAATATTGGGGACTGTTCGACTGGCGGGAAAAAATCAACAGCAGCTATCTGGCGGAACGGGAAGGGCTGGACAAGGACCATATGGATATTATCAAAGGGGATTCCATCGTCCTCGCCGGGAACCGGATGGGCTTCCGGGAAATGATCCTGTACGCCCAAAATCACGATCTGCGGCAGAAAGCGGCCTATGACCACATGGCTTCTCTGATGGATATCGACAACTATATTGACTATCTGATTTCGACCATCTTTTTCTACAACGAAGATTCCGGCAACATCAAGTGCTACCGCGAGCGCCCGGAGGGGGCCAACGGCGGCAGCAAGTGGCGCTGGGAAATGTACGACTTCGACGCGGCGATGTACAGCGACGCGATCTACACGTCCATGAACAGCATCCAGTATATGTTCAACCCGGACGGGCACGGCAGCGGCCACATGTTCAGTACGCTGCTGCAGCGCTCGCTGATGCGCAACGACGATTTCCGCGCCAAGTTCCGCGCCCGGTATTACGAATTGCTGGACACCGCTTTCACCACCGAGCACATGCGGGAGGTGCTGGACCGCATGACCGCGCTCATGCGTCCGGAAATCACCAATAACGCCGGGCGCTGGGAGGCGCCTTCCGTGACCCGCTGGGAAAACAGCATCGCGGACCTGTACCGGGTGATCGAGGGGCGGCCCGCCCTGGCCCGGAAGCAGCTGGACGCGTTCTTGGCGAAATACTGAATTCCACAACATTTTCACGACGGAAAGGAACAACATCCATGTCTCAACTGAAGATCGGCCCCGCGCGGCCCCAGGATCACGGCGAACTGATGGAACTGCTCAACAACGTCTTTTTCCGCGACGATTCCCCGGAAGAGGCGAGAGACTTTCTGGCTTTGCTGCCAAAACTCTATAAACCGGAATACCGGCCTTGGGAAAACAACTACTGCGTCTGGGAAGACGGCGTGATCAAGGCGGCTGTCGGGATGTACGTGACCGAGGCGGAGATTGCCGGAGAACGGCTGCGCTGCGGCGGGATCGGCAATGTCGCCGTCGCCCGGGACAGCCGCCGCAAGGGATACATGAAACTGGCGATGGACGCTGCGATGGACGCGATGAAAGCGGCGGACTGCGCATTCGGCGAACTGGGCGGCCAGCGGCAGCGCTATCAGTTCTGGGGATTCGAACGGGGCGGCATGGCGGTCAACACTTCTTTTTCCCGGAAAAACCTGCGCCATGCCTTTGGCACGGTTGCGCCCGGCGCGAGCACCCATGGAGACAACGATCTGACCCCCGGCTGGCGCGCCGATCCGGTGGAGCCGGACGACACGGCGGCGCTGGCGGGCATCCGGGCCCTGATTGAGGCCGCGCCCCTCCATGTGATCCATGCCCCCGCCGCGATGTACGACATCCTCTCCTCTTGGAGTGAGCGTCCCTACATGATCCGGCACGAAGGCCGATTTGCGGGTTTTTTCACGCTGGACCGATTCGGCCGCTCTGCCTCGCAGCTGCACCTGCGGAATGTGACAGATTTAGAAATGGCGCTGCGCAGCGTATATGCCGTCCTGCCCGAGGATGTGGATTCCGTCAGCGTGGTGGTTCCTTTGTGGGAGACGGCGCTGCTGGAGAAAGCGGAAGAAATCGGGGAAAACGCCGTACCGGCCGACACGGGGATGTATACCATCTTCTCCTGGGAACTAATGCTCCGGGCATTGCTGCGCCTCCAGGCCCAGTGCCGGTCCCTGCCCGACGGCACCATGACCGTCCGGATCGAGGGCATGGCCGGACCGGAAACCCTCCGTATTGCCGTCAAAGACGGCGTACCTTCTGTTGCCGCCGCGGAAACTGCGCCGGAGCAGACACTGGGACACCTCCAGGCCGAGAGGTTCTTCCTGGCCCCCTGGTCTCGCTGGCGCGTCGGCTGCCCTTTGGCGCAGGCCTGGTTCCCCCTTCCGCTGATGATGCACAGCTTGGACAAAGTATAAAAAAACCGTGAATAAACGCAAGGACCGCGCGGGACGAAAGGTGACCGGCATGCCCAATTACGCGCATATTCCCCAGGATCATCCCTGCTACGATGCGCTGACGCGGCCGCCTTTCCGGGTGATGGAACGCCATCCGGCGCTGGGCGCGCTGGTGCGCTTCGGCGCGGAGGGCATTCCCCTGCTGCGGGAGGCGCGTTCCACCGCCGGGCAGGACCTGGCCTACTGGGACAGCAACCGCCGCAATTATACCGTCGGGGCGGAAGGCGTGACGCTGCATCCCCTGAAAACCCACTTGTTTCCCGCTGCTCATCACCGGCGCTGGATGCGCGGGGAACAGCGGCGGGCCGTCGACCGCGCGGCCGACCGCGTCCTGTGCGAATCTGTCACGGTGCCGACGATCTATCCGAACGGGCGGATCTGGTGGACCCCATGGTTCCGGCATGAGCTCGCCGCGCTGCCCGGAGAGGAAATGACGTTCCGGTTCGCTGTCCGTCAGAAGCGCGGCAAGCGGCCCCTGCCAGTGGTGGTGTTTCTGCACGGCGGCGGGGGCGGCGGCCGCAAGGGCGGGCGCTGTCTCCTGGACGCTTTGCCCGCGCGGATCTGCCTTTGGCTGCGGGGGAAACGTTGCCACTGGGTGATTCCCCACACCTACTATACAGACTTCAATTCCTCTGGATTCAGCGCCGCCATCGGCACCGTTTTGGCGAGCCTCCCCCGCGCCGACCTGGAACGGGTGGCCGTGATCGGTATCTCTTACGGGGGATACGGCGCGGTTATGGAGTGCGTTCGACACCCGGAGCGTTACGCCGCCGCGGTTCCTGTCGTGCCATGGATGGAAAACCTGGAACTGTTGCAGACAGAACTCGGCGATACGGCGGACGAATATCAGCGTCCGCTGGAGGCCGCAGGGTACGACGCCCTGGCGCGGACGCCGGTGTGGTTTGTCAGCGGCAAAATCGAGCAGAAATGGGTGCAGCCTATGCGGGACAATCTGCGGGACCGCGGCGCTCCGGTACACGGGACCATGTATCCCCGGGGAGGACACAACCTCTGCCACCTGCGGTTTTGGCCGGGACGGGCCTGGTCCAGTTGGCTCTTTGCCCAGCGAAAAAATGCCGCCCGCGCCACGCCGGAAGCCATGAAAGAAGGCCGTTCCATATGACATTTTATACGGTTCTGCCTGCGGAGCACCCCGCCTATGACCGCCTGACCCAGCCGCCATTCCGAGTACTGATTGAGGCGGGACCGGCGGGAACGCTGGTGCGCTTCGGGAACGACGGTCTATCCATCCTTCAAGAACGGCAGGCGGCCGAGGGTTTTCCGGCCTTCTACCGGGACAGCGCGGGACGCGCTTACCGGGCGGAAAAGGAAGGCTGGGTCTCCGCCGGGAAACAATCCAGACTGCGGATTGCGGCTGGGCCTGCGCCAGAGCAAGCGGTCCCTGCGCATCTGGCGGCGCATACGCACGGAAGCGGAACGGCTTGCCCCCGCAGACCGCGCGATCTGCGCCGCACTGACCCAGCCGCAGATGGAGACTGCGGGCCGGTCCCGCTGGCGCAGGGGAACTTACGGCCAACCGGGCGGAACGCGGCTTTTCCGCTTTCGGCTGAAAGGTCCGCGAGGGAACAGCACCGCGGAAGATGGGACGTTCCCGCTGCTGATTTTTCTCCATGGCGCGGACCGCAACGGGACCGACGGCAAGGCTTCTCTGGCCCACGCCTTTCTGCTCCGCTGCCACCTGCGCATATTTTGCAGGGAGAAATTTTACGTCCTGATTCCCCAGCTGGCGTATGGAGCGAACTATGACACCGACGAGTTCAGCGACGCCCTTGGTGCGGTGATTGAACGCATTCCCCAAGTGGACCGCCGCCGGATCTATCTGACCGGCATTTCCCAGGGCGGAGGCGGGACCTTCAGCGAGTGCGTCCGCCACCCGGAGCGCTACGCCGCCGGACCCAGCGAAGCGCCCTGGCTGGAGGCGCTTCTGGCGCGGGGCGCGGAGGTGCGGTATACCTTCGGGAAGGCCTTCGGGCACAAGATGACCGGCC
>JAIRXU010000008.1 GCA_031268095.1 Oscillospiraceae bacterium
CGAAATGTCATGCCGATGATACTCCGCCAAACGCTCTTCCATCAAAGAAAACCTCCGTTTTCTTTATAGTATAGCATATCTCAACCGACTTGTCAATCTCGTGACTACACAATCTAGCAGATCAGCAGCATTTGCTTGAAAACCGAGGCCCGGACACTGTCCCGGGATGGCCCGGCGTCTTTTGCCGGAGCGGCCTCCCAGCCCGCAGGGAGATCCCGCAGGGCGGCGTCCGCCGTGGCGGCGAGGAACAGCGCGGCGGCTTCTTCCGTCAGCAGGGACTGCCGCAGGAGATTGCCGATATGCGCGCGGCAGGTAGCCTCATCGATGCCCGCGCCTACCGTATGGTATACATGCATAAACACGGCGCCCCGATCCAGCTTTACCCGCCGGATCCGGATGTACCCTCCCCCGCCCCGCCGGCTCTCGACGATGTAGCCCTGCTCCGGGGTGAAGCGGGAGGCCAGTACATAGTTGATTTGACTCGGGACACAGCCCAAATTCTGGGCCAATTCGTTGCGCTGGATCTCCGCGTCGCCGGTCTGTTCGAGCATATCCAAAATGATCTGGGCAATGGTGGCGCTGAGGTTCATACCTTCCCTCCTTTCTTGGTCAGCCTTCGTTTTTGTCTTTGACTATCTTTGACCTTGTGCGTCTATTTTACCGCAATTTGTTGCGGCTGTCAAAGGTCAATTTCCCATCTTCAGTTCCCGACATGATCTGAATTTCTTATGATATTTCGTTTTTTCTCTTTTTATCCTATTTTACCCCGTTTTCTTCTCTGTCTGAATCTGCCCGAAGCGGTAGCTTGCCTCGGACACAGGCGCGGATGCGGGACGGTATGGGGTTCGCGAAGAGGCCGCGCCGCGTACGCGAGCAGAGCCATTTCGTCCCGCGGCCGGTGGATGTGCAGATGCGTCATAGAAAAAATCCTTCTTTTGGCACGTTCTTGGATTCCGCACTGGTAGTGTATGCCTTGGTGGGGGCCGCTATACAGATTTATGGATGATACAAGTCCCACCCGCGGAAAAAACAAACCCCGCCGCGCAGACGCCGCGCGGCGGGGACAGCATTGCTATTCCGACTATTTATAGGGATTTTGGATATATTTCAGCGGGTCAACATAGGTGACGCCGCCGCTGCTGCTCAGTTCGCCAATCTGGAAATGCAGGTGTGTGCCGGTGCTTCGGCCCGTGGTGCCCATCACCCCCAGCCTCTGCCCCTGGGAGACGACGGCGCCTTTCCTGACAGCCGAATCGATGGAGCGGAAGTGCATGTAGGTGGTGGTGATTTCCTTGCCTTTGGGAGAATAGAGGCCGTTGTAGATCACGATATAGTTGCCCATCGAGCGCTCAAAGCCAGTGTCGATGACCTCTCCTTCCAGCGCGCAGGTGATATAGTAGGTCTTGTCGTTCGCGCCGGGCGCGGAGATGTCCAGTCCCTTGTGTGGCGTCCCGGTCTCCCGCGGCGCGCCGAAATAATCGGAAATATAGCAGTTGGCGTACTGCACCGGCCAGATCATCTCCCCCTTGGCGCTGGGGCCACCTTTGGCGCTCTGCTCCTTTTGTTTTGCCCAAATTAGGGCATTGATCCGCGCCTCAAACTCTTGTTCCGCTTTCCGGTCCGCCGCCAGCAGCCGCTCGACCGCCGCCGATTTCTTGTCCAGGGAATCCAGAATGGTCTGGATTTCCCGCTGGGTCTGGCTGAGCTTGTCGTATTCTTTCTGGAGTTCCGCTTTGTCCGCCTGAACGGCTTTTTTCTGCTGCTCCAGCTCGGCGGAATCCACCCGCACCTGCTCCAGTTTCTCATTGAGCGCGCTTTTCTGCTGATTCTCCTGGGCCTCCAGGACCATCAGATCCGCCATTTCCTGTTCCAGCGCCAGGCGCAATTCCTGGTCCCGCGCTGCGACTTTGCTGATATATTCCGCCATGGTCAGGAAACTCGTCAGGTCGTCGCTGTCCAGCAGCAGCTGCAAGTTGGACGCCGGCCCATCCATATACTGATTCCGCAGACGGCCCATCAGTTCCACCTGCATGCGCTGGATCACCGCGTCTTTGTCCGCCTTTTGTTTGCGGATCTCCGCAATCCGGTGCTCGCAGTCGGCAATTTCTCCCTGGAGGTTTTCTATTCTGGCGGTCAGTTGGCGGATGGACTTGTCCAGCGAAGCAACCGACTGATCCAGCAGCTTTGCCTTCGCGTCCATGTCCGCGATTTGCCCGGCCAGCAGATCAATGCGCTTCTCCTGGTTGGCTTTGTCCTTGGCCAGAGATTTCAGTTCCGCCTCCCGCTGGGCAATGCGTTCTTCTGTTTTCGCCCGCTCCTGTTCCAGCTCCGCCTGGCTTAGCTCCGCGGAGGAGGGCAGCGGCAAAGACCCGGCCAGCAGCACGGCGGCCAGCAGTGCGCAGAGAGCGCGGCGGAACGCTCCGGCGGGTTTTGGGCCGCAGATCTTCCTTCGCATATGGACACCCTCCCAACGATTCACGAATTTTGGGTTCCGCTCAGTCCAGTTCCGACGACTGGTATATCTGTTCTTTGAGGTATCTCGAAATCGTCAGCATACTCCCCCCGCCGCCGGTCAGCAGACCGATCCCCAGGAAACTGGGCAGCAGAAGCGGGAACTGCGACCCGAAGGACAGCAGCCGGAACCCGCTGACAAGGCGGCCCAGCAGCGGGTCCAGCGCCCTGCCCAAGGCGGAATACACCACGAAAACCACCAGCAGCGCCGCCAGAGAACCGCAAACCCCCAGGGCAATTCCTTCTACAAAAAATGGCCAGCGAATGAAAGAAGTCGAGGCGCCTACGCTTTTCATGACTTTGATTTCCTGCTGCCGGCTATACATGGCAGTCTTAATGGTGCTGGAGATAATGAACAGCGACACCAACAGCAACAGTACGATTCCTACGACGCCAACGATACTCAGCGCGTTCTTCAGCGCCTCCAGCTGATTCGCCAGATCCTGAAAATGCCGCACCCGCTCAATCCCGCCGTTCAGCGCCGTCAGCTGGGTGACCAAGTCCCCGAAGCGTCCCATGTCCTCCGGCACCACCTCAAAGCTGGACGGCATGAACTGCACATCCAGGTCGTGCAGCAGCGCATAGTCCTCGCCGTTGGCGCCCGCAATCCGCTCGAACGCCTCCTGGCTGGAAATAAAGTTGCATTCCTCGACGTTGTCCATCGCCTGAATCTCCAGTCCCAACTGGCTGATTTCCCCTTGCGTGAGGGACGGTTTCAGGAAGACCATGATGACGTTGCGCTGACTGAACTTCGTATACATCGCCGACAAATTCAGCGCCGCCAAAATCACCAGTCCCACCAACGTCAGACAGGAAAGCAGGACCAGCACGGATGCGACGCTCATCGTCCGGTTTTTTTTGATGTTGAGCAGGCCCATTTTGGTTAAGTAGACCCGTCCGCTGTTGCCGCTCATGCGCGTTTCTCCCCCATCCTGTTGAACATGACGCAAAAATATGGAAAATGCAAAGCATTCATTTGGCCTGGTTCATCCGCTCCAGCTCCCAGGGGAACGGCAGCCCTTCCTCTGCTGTCCGCTGCCGGCCCTCCGCTGGCGCGACCGGTCTGGGACGCCGATGATAGGACGGAACTTCTTGCAACGGCGGGATCGGTGGAATCGTCTGGGTCATATACGCCGGCGCCGCCTGGCCGCCGCGGTTCTGGTCGGGGATTCCTCCCTGCGCGCGCAGCCCGCCGTCCGCCGTGATGACCCCGCCGTCCAGAATCACGACGCGCTTGTTGTACTGCCGGACCAAATCATGGGCATGGGTTACCATCACGACGGTGGTGCCTTCTTCGTTGAGGCGCACAAACAAATCCAGCAGATCCTTGGACATTTGGGGGTCGATGTTCCCTGTGGGTTCGTCGGCAATGATCAGATCGGGGTTGTTGGCCAGCGCGCGGGCGATGGCAACCCGCTGCTGCTCCCCGCCGGAAAGCTCGTTGGGCATGCAGCGGACTTTCTTTTCCAGCCCCACCAATTGCAGCAAGTAAGTGACCCGGCGGTCGATCCGCTTCCCCCTGGCCCCGATCACCCGCATGGCGAACGCGACATTCTCATATACGTTCATTGTGGTCAGCAGCCGGAAATCCTGGAAGACAACGCCCATCTGCCGCCGATACATCGGGATGTCCTGGGCCCGCAGGGAATTGAGCTCGAACGCCCCCACCCGGACCGAACCGCTGGTGGGCACTTCTTCGTGCAGCAAAAGCTTGAGGAAGGTGCTCTTCCCCGCGCCGGACGCCCCCACCACAAACACGAACTCCCCCTGCTCAATGTGCAGTGTGATTTCATGCAGCGCCAGCGTCCCGTTGGGGTAAGCTTTCGTAACCTCCCGGAAATCAATCATGACGTTTTCCCATCCTACTTTTCTATAGTCAGTCCAGTCCGCAGCGCCATTTGCTTGCGCGCTGTCGTTTTAGCCCGTTGCATTAATTGACATTTTTTTGCAAACCGTAGGCCAAAAAATATCGAACGTCCTCTGGGCGGACCAGCGCCATTCTGCACCAAAGGACAACTTTCTATGCTACATTATACACGTCTGAAACGCTGCTGTCAATATTGCACAGCACATTTTCTTTGTTTTGATTTTGCCGGACGGAAGCGTCTTGTCATCACACAGGCGGCGGGAATTCCAATCACCGCACCGCAGGCTTATGCTCCCTGCGCCGTTGGGCCAACCCCGTTTTCCCCCTCGCAAAAGACCAGAACATTTGTTTGAAAGAAAAATTTGCATCTGGGAGCAAAAACCTCTTGCAATCGACGACCAATTGTTCTATAATTTTATTGTTACATACTTGGGTGCTTGGGTGGGTTTGGGGATCTGCGGACCCCCATCGGGTAGGTGCAAGAGAAAAGACGAAAAATTCGGGGAGGGTTTTGCTTGGCCGGAGATTTGCATTGCCATACGAAGCTGTCGGACGGTTCCTTGGGCATCGACGACCTTATCGTGCTGGCCAAAAACTGCGGAATTACGACGATCGCCATTACGGATCAGGATTGCCTGGCCGGGACGGTGCGTGGCCGCATCATTGGCGAACGGCACGGTATCCAGGTGATTCCCGGCGTCGAGATTTCCTGCACCGATCCCGCTTCCGGCGATGAAGTCCATATCCTCGGCTACCTCAGCGAAAGCCCCGACCGGCTGGAGGGCCTATGCCACCGCAACCTGCTGGCGCGAAAAAAGGCCAGTCAGTACATGTTGGTGAAACTGGTGCAGCGCTACCCCATCAGCCCGGAACTCGTGGCGAAGTGCGCCACCGGCTCCACCTGCGTCTATCCCCAGCACATGCTTCACGCTCTGATGGAGAGCGGCCTGACCGACCGCATCTATGGCGAAATTTATGACGAACTCTTCCGGGAAGAGAGCGAGCGCAACATTCTCTTCCGCTCCCGGTTCCCCTCACCGACGGAAGTCATTGAGGCGGTCCACCAATCCGGCGGCGTGGCGGTTCTTGCCCACCCCGGCGCTCACGCCAGCCTCGACCTGGACGCGCTGATCCGCGCGGGGCTGGACGGCATTGAGATTTATCACAGCGCCAACTCCCGGGAGCTGCAAAAGCAGCTGCTGGCAACCGCGAAAAAAAGCAACATCCTTGTCACCGGCGGCAGCGATTTCCGGGGCATGTACGGCAACGGCCGCGTCGGCGTCGGTCAGGAGCAGGTCAACGACTCCCAAATCAACGCCCTGCTGACCTATAAGTCCCGCATGCGCCGCCGCTCCGCCCGGGCCGCTGAAGCCACCGAAGCGGAAGACCTCGTCGGCGATCTGGCGCTGAACAACGCCTAACGTCCTCCTCTGATCCCGCTGCATGGCCGGCGTCTGATTTGGCTTGTCCGGGCTCGGTTGGAACTTATTTTTGGGATTGTATCACAGCGGAAGCAACTTGGAAAAACCGGCAAAGGAGGCGATGTCCCATGCCACTGGCAAACGACGGCGACATGAAAATCTTCACCCCGGCCGGGAAACCGGCCAGCGAGGACCTGGACCTGCTGGCGGAGCAGTCGGAAGAACTGCGGGCCAGCGGGGAACTGGGCGGCGCCCGAGCCCTTGGTCAGGAACTGGCGGGTATGTCCGCCCAAAGCCCCTTGCTGCAAGATCTGACGGTGCACTTCGGCGTATCGCTGGACGAGCGGCGGGAGCAGCAGCTGCATGTCCTGATGGTCTTCGCGGGCCAGACGGCCCTCAGGCGCGTCCTGGACCGGCCGATCCTGACGGACGCGGCCGTCAACGCGATGCATGACACGCTGATCGAAACCTCCGGTTCTTTCTGGGAAACGATTGCCGACGGCAGCGCTTTCACGCAGTATCTTCTTGCCCTCCGGGCCGGCCGCGCCTCTGCCGACCAGGCCGTTGAAGTGGGCGAGGCTTTCGCCCGCCTCTGCGGGCAGGAAGACAACCCGGACCTGCGCGCGCTGGGAGCGGAAGTGTTCCTGTCCGCGCAGACTTTGGTTGCCACCAAGTGGGCCCAGCGAGAAACGCCGGAAGCCATCCGATGACCTGCGGGATTTGTCCGCGCCATTGCCCCGTCGATCACAGCCGTTCGGCGGGGTCTTTTTCTCTTCCGCGCGGCGGCTTCTGCGGCGGCGGAGAGGCGGCGGCCGGGGTTGTTGTAGCCAAAACTATGCTGCACCACTGGGAGGAACCGCCCATCAGCGGAACGAGGGGCAGCGGCGCCGTTTTCTTCGCCGGGTGCAACCTCCGCTGCGTCTACTGCCAAAATCACGCCGTCAGCCGGGAACCGCGCGGCCGGAGCTTCCTGCCGCAGGAACTGGCCGGCCTGTTTCTGGATCTGGAGGCGCTGGGCGCCCACAATATCAATTTGATCACGCCAACCCCCGCCTTGGCCGGGCTCGTTCCAGCCTTAGAAACCGCAAAATGCGCGGGGCTGTCCATTCCTGTGGTCTATAATACCAGCGCCTATGAAACCCCGGCAGCCTTGCGTCGGCTGGAGGGATTGGCGGACGTCTATCTGCCGGATCTGAAATACCGGGATGACGCGCTGGCCAGCCGGTTCTCCGCCGCGCCGGGGTATTTTGAGGCCGCCGCGGCAGCCATTCTGGAAATGCACCGCCAGACGGGAGATCTCCGGCTGGACGGAGAGGGCCTTGCCGTCCGGGGGCTGCTGATCCGGCATCTGGTCCTGCCAGGGCAGCGGAAGGATTCTATGGCGGTGCTGGACTGGATCCGGGCGACGCTGCCGGACACGGCGGTGAGCCTGATGGCCCAATACACGCCGACGGAGGACGCGCGGCGGCTGGGCGGCCCGCTCGCCAGGCGGCTGACCGCGTTCGAATACCAATCCGTGGTGGATCATTTCTTCGCCGTCGGCCTGCGCCGGGGGTACATGCAGCAGCGGGACGCGGCCCAGGAGAACTACACGCCGGATTTCCCCGCAGAGAAAACCACACGCCAAAAATAGTCCAATCAAAAAATACCATGTTCGAACGGAGGCGGTATCCTTCATGCGAAAACCCAACACGGCCACTGCGGCGGCCGACAGGGGCGGCCGGCAAATTCTCGCCATGCTCTGCTGGATCACCGCTTTCGCGCTGCTGACGCGGCTGGCCGCCGCCTGCGGCTCGTTCAGTCACCTGGATCTGTACTGGTACAAAGGCTGGGCGATGGACGCGCCCAACGGTCTGTTTTCGATTTATACCCGCGCGCGGGAGATTTCTCTGGATTATCCCCCGCTCTATCTCTTCCCCTTGCACGCGATTGGCCGGCTCTGTCAGCATTTCCCGAACCTTCTCCGCTACTACCCTTATGAAATGCTGCTGTTCAAGGCTGTGCCGATCCTTTTCGACGCCGCCTGCATCCCGCTGATCTACGCCGTCGGCCGCAAACGGAACCAGTGGGCCGCATTGACCGCCGCGCTGGCCTGGGCGCTCTGTCCCGCGATGTTCCTCAACGGCGCGATGTGGGGCCAAACGGATTCGATTCTCTGCTTCGAACTGCTGCTGAGTTTCTGGCTGCTGGACAGCGGCAGACCCATCGCCGGCTGCGTGGCCTTCGCCGCCGCCGGGCTAACAAAATACCAGGCGCTGGCGTTTCTGCCAGTGTTGTTGCTGGAACTCTTCGGCAAGACAAGGCCGATTCCCTGGAAGAAGGCGCTGCTGGGTCTGGGCGCGGCGGCGCTGACGGTGTTCGCCGTCTTCCTGCCGTTCTCCATCGGCGCGAAGAACCCGGCGCTGGTCTTCGACCTTTACCTCGGCGGGCAAAACAAGTACCCTTACTATACCCTCAACGCCTGCAATTTTTACGCCCTGCTGGGGCTGAACTGGGGCGGCTTCGGGGATCCGGCCACCAAAGACACTCAGAGCCTCTTCGGCCTCCCGGAGGGCCATTTCCTCGCCGGAATCACCACCGCCCACCTCAGCACGGTCCTGACGCTGCTGATCATCGGCTGGGTGTGTTATCTCTATATCAAAGGCAAGGGGAAATCCGGCTGGGCGGCGGGCCTGCTGCTGACGCAGGGGCTGTTCCTCTGGACCACACGGATGCACGAGCGGTATCAGATTGTCGTGCTCCCCTTTGCGCTGATGGCTTACGTTACGTCCGGCAACCGCCGCTTCCTGCACCTGTTCGGCTCGCTGTCGGTGATTGTATTTTTCAACCAGCTGCTGGTCCTTTTCCGGGACAATAACATGGAAGCGCCCTGGCTGCTTCATTACGAAACCATTTTGGCCGTGGTCTCCGCCGTCAATCTCGCCGTATTCTTCTGGTCGGCACGGGCGTGTGCGCGGCTGCTGCGCGGAACGGACGAAGGCCCCAAGGCCTCCCCGCCGGACTTGGCGGCCGCGGCAGCATGACATTTCATAAAAACTTTTTTCTCCGTGTATAATTCTTCTCCCGCCCGTCCATACTCTGGGCATCAAACAGCCCGGCGGCTCCCGAGGCCGGCGGCGGGCGGGAGGAGAACCAGAAATGAGCGGCGGAATACATACGGCAAAGAACGGAAAAAACAGGGCGCTGCGCGGGATCGCCGCGCTGGCGGCGGGCACTTTCTTTTGGAGCTTGCTGAGCTTCCAGGCCACCTGCGCGGGCATCCGCCGGGAGGTGCTGCGGCTGCACGTCATCGCCAACTCCGACAGCGACGAAGATCAGTCGGCCAAGCTGGCCGTCCGGGACGCAATCCTGACCGAGGGCGCCGACATTTTCGACGGTTCCGTCACCGCCAACGACGCGGAAGCACGACTGGCGCCTCAGCTCGACCGGCTGGCGGAAACCGCCCGGCAAACGCTGGCCAGCCGGGGACTGGATTATCCGGTGGAGGTAACTGTCGGCGTCGAGTACTTCAATACCCGCAGCTACGAAGATGTAACGCTGCCGGCCGGGCGCTATCATGCCGTACGGGTTATCCTCGGCGCCGGGGAAGGGCGCAATTGGTGGTGCGTGATGTTTCCGCCGCTCTGCCTCCCCGCCGCTAGCCCCCGCGGCACGGACAGCCCGCTCGACGCGGTATTCACCGGACAGCAGGTGAAACTGGTCAAGAGCAACCCGCAGTATGAGGTTCGGTTCAAGATCGTGGAGCTTTGGGAGTCTTTCTGGGAGCATCTGCGCCAAAAAACAGCAACGGATCCGGGCGTTTCCTGACGGCTGTTCCAGCGGCCTTTGCCGAAAATTTTTGTGCTGCCGGCAGGTTTCGCAAAAAATTGCACGGAAATCAAAACACCCCCTTGACAGAGCTGCCTGCCGGGGGGTATAATACTAAGACCTGTTAGTATGTAAACTGGCGTGTTTTATGCCTACTTCGTCTCATCCTAGTGTTAGTATAGCACAGGCGGAACAAAAAAGCAAGGGAAAAATTCGGCTTTTTTGCGGGGAGGCAGGCGGGACACGCATGGAGCCTGCGACCGCAGGGGGAAGCGTCGATCAGAAAAAAACGCGCGTGTGCGCAAGCAAACTGAAACAAGCAGAAAAAGGGAAACGGAGGAAGGTTTATGCTTGACATCAAGCCGGTTGTCCGGGGCAAACAAACCCGCATGAGTTACGGTAAAATTCACGAAGTGATGGAAATGCCCAACCTGATTGAGGTGCAGAAAGACTCCTACCGCTGGTTCCTGGAAACGGGGCTGCGGGAAGTTTTCCGTGATATCGCTGACATTACGGATTACAGCAAAAATTGGGTGCTCAGTTTCGTGGATTACCGGATGGACGACAAACCGAAATATTCGGTCCGGGAATGCAAGGAGCGCGAGGCGACTTACGCCGCTCCCATGCGCGTCAAGGCGCGGCTGCTCAACCGGGAAACCGGCGTGGTGAAAGAAAGCGAAATTTACATGGGCGATTTCCCGCTGATGACCGACAGCGGGACTTTCGTCGTCAACGGCGCGGAGCGGGTGATTGTATCCCAGCTGGTGCGCTCTCCGGGCGTCTACTTCGACCGCGGTTACGACAAAACCGGCATTGAATTATATAGCGGCACCATCAACCCGAACCGGGGGGCCTGGCTGGAATACGAAACGGACGTCAACGATATGTTTTATGTCCGCATCGACAAAAACCGCAAAATTCTGATTACCACCTTCATCCGCGCGCTGGGACTCGAAAGCAATGAGGAAATTTTGAATTATTTCGGCGACGATCAGCGCGTCCGCGCGGCGCTGGAAAAGGATGAAATCGCCAACTCCGCCGAAGCCTGCATGGAAGTTTTCCGCAAACTTCGCCCGGGTGAGCCCGTCACGCTGGAAACCGCCCGGCAGCATATTGACATGCTCTTTTTCGACCCCCACCGCTACGAAATTTCCCGGGTGGGACGGTATAAATACAATAAGAAACTGGCCATTTCCGCCCGGCTGAGCGGCTGCACATTGGCGGAGCCCATCGCCGACCCCCGGACGGGGGAGCTGCTGGCCGAGCCCGGCGAGGTGATTACCCGCATAAAGGCTTATCAGATCGAGCAGGCTGGCGTCGCGCGCGCCGTGGCCGTCCTGAACGAGGAACACACGCTGACGATCCTCTCCAACGGGATGGTAGATCCCAAAGGCTGGGTGGATCCCCGGACGGGCGAGCGCTCCTGGGACTATCTGCCTCAGTTCACAGAGGCGCAGCTGGAAGACATCGGCGTCAATGAAAAAGTGGTGTTCCCTGTGCTGACGGAAATCCTGGACAAAAACCTCGGGGACGACGACCTGATGGCGGAACTGCGCGCCCGGGCTGATGACCTGATCCCCAAGAACATCACGCTGGACGATATTTACGCTTCCATCAATTACGTCAACTGCCTGGCCGTCGGGGTCGGCAAACCGGACGACATCGATCACCTGGGCAACCGCCGGATCCGCTCCGTGGGCGAGCTGCTGCAAAACCAGTTCCGGATCGGCATTGCCCGGATGGAAAAACTGGTGCGGGAAAAAATGACGCTCCAGGCGCAGGACGACGTGGACAAAATCTCGCCGGCGACGCTGATTAATATCCGCCCCGTTTCCATGGCCATCAAGGAATTCTTCGGATCCTCGCCGCTGTCCCAGTTCATGGATCAAACCAACCCCCTAGCGGAACTGACCCACAAGCGCCGTCTCTCGGCCCTGGGGCCGGGCGGCCTCTCCCGGGAACGCGCGGGATTCGAGGTCCGCGACGTGCACTACAGCCATTACGGGCGCATGTGCCCGATCGAGACGCCGGAGGGCCCCAACATCGGGTTGATTTCTTATCTGGCGACCTTTGCCCGGATCAACAAATACGGCTTCATCGAAGCGCCCTTCCGCCGCGTCGAAAACGGCGCTGTGCTGGATGAAGTGCGGTACATGACCGCCGACGTGGAGGACGACTACATCGTCGCGCAGGCCAACGAGCCGCTCGACGAAGCCAACCGCTTTGTTCATGTCCGGGTCAACGCCCGGCACCGGGATGAATTCCTGGAAGTGGACGCGGTCAAGGCAGACTACATGGACGTTTCGCCGAAGATGGTGGTATCCGTTGCGACGGCAATGATCCCCTTCCTCGAAAACGACGACGCCAACCGCGCGCTGATGGGGTCCAACATGCAGCGGCAGGCTGTCCCGCTGCTGAAGACCGACGCGCCGATTGTCGGAACCGGTATGGAATATAAGGCCGCAGTCGATTCCGGCGTCGTGGTGCTGGCGAAAGAAGCCGGAACGGTAACGTACGTCAGCGCCGAAAAGATTGAGGTCCGCTCCGAGCGGGGGCTGAAGCGCAGCTACGACCTGATCAAATTCATGCGCTCCAATCACGGCACCTGCATCAACCAGCGCCCTGTGGTCTCCGTGGGCGATGCCGTGGAGGCGGAACAAGTGATTGCCGACGGCCCCGCCACCGATCACGGCGAGATCTCCTTGGGCAAAAACGCGCTGATCGGCTTCATGACCTGGGAGGGCTATAACTACGAAGACGCGGTGCTGGTCAACGAAAAAATCGTCCAGGACGACGTCTATACCTCTATCCATATTGAGAAATTCGAGACCGAGGCCCGGGATACCAAACTCGGCGCGGAGGAAATCACCCGGGATATCCCCAACGTCGGCGACGACGCGCTGCGGGATCTGGACGAACGGGGGATTATCCGCATCGGCGCGGAAGTGCATTCCGGAGACCTGCTGGTCGGTAAGGTGACCCCCAAGGGCGAAACCGAACTGACGGCCGAGGAACGGCTGCTGCGCGCGATTTTCGGCGAAAAAGCCAAGGAAGTGCGGGACACGTCCCTGCGCCTGCCGCACGGCGAATATGGCATCATTGTCAATGTCGAAGTCTTCACGCGGCAAAACAGCGACGAACTCTCCCCCGGCGTCAATATGGTCGTCCGCTGCTATATCGCCCAGAAGCGCAAGCTGTCCGTCGGCGACAAAATGGCCGGGCGGCACGGCAACAAGGGCGTGGTCTCCCGTGTTCTGCCCCAGGAAGATATGCCCTTCCTGGCCGACGGCACCCCGTTGGACGTGGTGCTCAACCCCTTGGGTGTGCCCTCCCGGATGAATATCGGGCAGGTATTGGAGGTTCACCTGGGCTTCGCCGCCCGCCGGCTGGGGATCAAACTGATGACCCCCGTCTTCGACGGCGCGCACGAAAACGACATCCGCGACGCGCTGCGGGAAGCCGGGGTGGACGAAGACGGCAAGTCCTGGCTCTATGACGGGCGGACGGGCCAGCGGTTCGACAACCGCGTCACCGTTGGCGTCATGTACTTTCTCAAATTGCTCCACTTGGTGGACGACAAGATTCACGCCCGCTCTACCGGCCCATACTCCCTGGTCACCCAGCAGCCGCTGGGCGGCAAGGCGCAGTTTGGCGGCCAGCGTTTCGGAGAAATGGAAGTGTGGGCACTGGAGGCTTACGGCGCAGCCTACACCCTCCAGGAGATCCTAACGGTCAAGTCGGACGACGTAGTGGGCCGGGTCAAGACCTACGAAGCCATCGTCAAGGGCAAAAACGTGCCCCAGCCGGGCATCCCGGAATCCTTCAAGGTGCTGATCAAAGAACTCCAGTCCCTGGCCCTGGACGTGCGCGTCCTCGACGCCGACGGCGAGGAAATCGACCTCAAGCAGAGCTTCGAGGACGAACCAGGCTACGGGATCCTCGACGAGCGGGCAGCCGCCTCGGTCAACCCCGCCGACCTGGAGGGCGACGACGTGCTGGCTGACGAGGATGACGAGGACGAAGAGGACGAAGATCTTTCTGAAACCGACGACGACTTCCTGGGGGAAGAAGCCGACCCGCTGGCGGACGAACTCGGCGCCGAAGAACCGGAGGAGGACGGTTACACTGACGACGATTACACCGATGACGCATTCCTCCCGGACGACGAATAAGTCCGCCGGGGCTTTCCGAACATTACGTGCATTACGTTAGAATAAAGGGGTTGGAGAATTTTGGAGCACACCACTTTTGAATCCATCCGCATCGGCCTGGCCTCCCCGGATCAGATCCGGGAATGGTCCTTCGGCGAGGTGAAGAAACCCGAAACCATCAACTACCGCACCCTCAAGCCCGAACGGGACGGCTTGTTCTGCGAACGCATTTTTGGACCGACGAAAGATTGGGAGTGCCACTGCGGCAAATATAAGCGCATGCGCTACAAAGATAAGATCTGCGAGCGCTGCGGCGTGAAGGTCACCAAGCAGAAGGTCCGCCGGGAGCGGATGGGGCACATTGAGCTGGCCGCCCCGGTTTCTCACATCTGGTATTTCAAGGGCATCCCTTCCCGGATGGGGTTGATCCTGGACATTTCCCCGCGGAACCTGGAAAAGGTTCTCTATTTCGCGATGTATATTGTGACCGATCCCGGCGACACGCCCCTGCTCAAAGGGCAAACGCTGGATGAAAAGACTTTTGCGGAATACCGCATGCGCTACGAGAACGACTTCCAGGCCGGCATGGGCGCGGAAGCCATCCAGAAACTGCTGGCGGATATCGACCTGGACCAGCTCTCCGTGGAACTGCGGGCGGAATTCGAGGAGGCCAGCGGCCAGAAGCGGGCTAAGCTCCTCAAGCGGCTGGAGGTCGTGGAGGCGTTCAAACAGTCCCGCAACCGTCCCGAATGGATGATTCTGGACGTGATCCCGGTGATCCCGCCAGAAATCCGGCCCATGGTCCAGCTGGACGGCGGCCGGTTCGCCACCTCCGACCTCAACGATCTTTACCGCCGGGTGATCAACCGCAACAACCGCCTGCAAAAACTGCTGGAGCTGGGTGCGCCGGAAATCATCGTCCGCAACGAAAAACGGATGCTCCAAGAAGCCGTGGACGCCCTGATCGACAACGGACGCCGGGGCCGTCCCGTCACCGGGGCCAACAACCGGGCCTTCAAGTCCCTCTCCGACATGCTTAAGGGCAAGCAGGGCCGGTTCCGTCAGAACCTGCTGGGCAAGCGCGTGGACTATTCCGGGCGGTCGGTTATCGTCGTCGGCCCGGAACTGAAACTATATCAGTGCGGGCTGCCGAAGGAAATGGCGCTGGAACTCTTCAAGCCGTTTGTGATGAAGCGGCTGGTGGAAACGGAGAAGGCCGGAAACGTCAAGTCCGCCCGCAAAATGGTGGAACGCTCCAACGAAGGCGTCTGGGACGCACTGGAAGTCGTGATCAAAGATCACCCTGTCATGCTCAACCGCGCCCCGACGCTGCACCGCCTGGGCATCCAGGCCTTCGAACCCGTGCTGGTGGAAGGCCGCGCGATTAAGCTCCATCCGCTGGTCTGCACTGCCTTCAACGCTGACTTTGACGGCGACCAGATGGCGGTTCATGTGCCGCTTTCCGCCGAAGCGCAGGCCGAAGCCCGCTTCCTGATGCTGGCCGCCAATAACCTGCTGAAACCTTCCGACGGACGGCCCGTCACTGTCCCCACCCAGGACATGGTACTGGGCTCCTATTACTTGACCTATGTCCGTCCCGGAGAAACGGGGGAAGGAAAAGTCTTCCGGGATGTATCGGAAGCGATGATGGCCTATCACGAAGGAGACCTGGGACTGCATGCCCAGATCCGGATTCGCATGACGAAAACGCTGGAGAACGGCGAAACCGTCAGCAAGCTGCTGGAAACCAGCTTGGGCCGGGTGATCTTCAACGAATCCATTCCCCAGGACCTAGGCTTCGTGGACCGCAGCGATCCGGAAAACCGTTTTGCGCTGGAGGTGGATTTCCTCGTCAATAAATCCACCCTCGGGAAGATCATCAACAAATGCATCCGGGTGCACGGCACCGCCATCGCCGCCGACGTGCTGGACCGCATCAAAGCCCAGGGCTACCGTTACTCTACCCGCTCCGGAATCACTGTCGCCGTGTCTGACGCGACCATCCCGCCGCAGAAGGCGACCCTCATCGCCGAGGCGGAAACGAAGATTCTGGGCATCAACCGGCAGTTCAACCGGGGCCTGCTCTCCAACAGCGAACGTTCCGACCGGGTCATTGCGACCTGGGAAGACTGCACCCATAAAGTGGCCGACGCGCTGAAAGAGAATTTCGACGAATACAACCCCATCAATATGATGCTGCGCTCCGGCGCCCGCGGCAACGACAGCCAGCTGCGCCAGTTGGCCGGGATGCGCGGCCTGATCGCCAATACCGCCGGAAAAACCATCGAAGTCCCGATCCGTACCAACTACCGCGAGGGCCTCAACATTTTGGAATACTTCATCTCTTCCCGCGGCGCGCGGAAGGGCCTGGCTGACACTGCCTTGCGCACCGCCGACTCCGGTTATCTCACCCGCCGGCTGGTGGACGTCTCCCAGGACGTGATTATCCGTGCGGAGGACTGCGGCTGCGCGGAAGGATCCGAAGTCTACGATATCTTTGCCGACGGGCGGAAGATCGTTTCGCTGGAAGAGCGCCTGACGGGCCGTTTCCTCTTTGAGGACGCCTTTGATCCGGATACGGGCAAGCAGATTCAGAGCAAGGACGCTATGATGAGCGAGGACGACGCCGTGCGAGTTGCCGCCGCAGTCCGCCGCCGCTACGAAAAAGCCGTAACCGAAGGCTTGGCCGCGCCTGGGGGCCGTCCCACCGCCACCATCCGTTCCCTGCTGACCTGCAACGCCGACCACGGCGTCTGCATCAAGTGCTACGGCGCGAACCTGGCGACGGGAGATCCCGTTACTGTAGGCGAAGCCGTCGGCATCATCGCAGCCCAGTCGATCGGTGAGCCGGGCACGCAGCTGACTATGCGCACCTTCCATACCGGCGGCGCGAAGGACAGCGGCGACATCACCCAGGGTCTTCCGCGCGTCGAAGAACTCTTCGAAGCCCGCAAACCAAAGCTGCTGGCCATCATCAGCGAGATTGACGGCGTCGTCTCTTTCCGGGAAATCAAGAAGAGCAAGAACGTTATCGTCACCGGCGAGGACCCGGAGAACCCCGACGAGCGGGCCTACCCCATCCCTTACGATCAGATCATCAAGGTGGTGGACGGGCAGCGGATCCGGAAAGGGGAAAACATCACCGAGGGCGCCCGCAACCCCCACGACATCCTGGCCGTGCTGGGAATCCACTACGTGCACGACTACCTGATTGCCGAAGTGCAGCGCACCTACCGCATGCAGGGCGTAGACATCAGCGACAAGCACATTGAAGTCATTATCCGCCAGATGATGCGCAAAGTCCGGGTGACTGAGACGGGAGACAGCGACCTGCTGCCCGGCACTGTCATCGAAAAGCGGGAATTGGGACAGGTCAACGAGACGATCCTGGCCGAAAAAGGCGAGGACGCCCGGCCGGTGGAGTGCGTTCCGGTGCTGATGGGGATCACGAAGGCCTCCTTGGCCACAGAATCGTTCCTCTCCGCCGCGTCCTTCCAGGAAACGACCCGCGTCCTGACGGACGCCGCCATTAAGGGCAAGAGCGACCCGCTGATCGGACTGAAGGAAAACGTCATTATCGGCAAGCTTCTGCCTTCCGGAACGGGGATGAAGTGCTACTCTGACGTTGAGTTGCTCTCCACCGAAGGTTCCCTCGCCCAGCAATATGCGGCTAGCCTTGCGGCGGAAGCCTGACGGATTATTTTTGAGGGAGGATGCATCTATGCTGGCCATCGGCTGCGACCACGCCGCCACCGCGCTCAAGGAGGAACTCAAAGCCTACCTGGAAGATCGGGGGCTGGCTGTGCTGGATTTCGGCGTCTTTGGAGACGCAAAAGCGGACTACCCTATCTCAGCCTACCGGGTCGCCTCGGCGGTCGCCGCCGGGGAATGTGAGCGGGGCATTCTGCTTTGCGGCACCGGCGTCGGGATCTCCATTGCCGCCAACAAAGTCCGGGGCATCCGCGCCTGCTGTTGCAGCGAACCGTATTCCGCCCGTCTCTCCCGGCAGCACAACGACGCCAACATCCTCTGCATGGGTGCGCGGGTGGTGGGGTCAGAACTGGCGAAGATGATCCTGGACGCTTGGCTGGAGGCTGCATTTGAGGGCGGACGGCACCAGGCCCGGGTGGAACTGATCGGGAAGATCGAAGCCGGGACATTAGACGCTGTATAGTGATTCACGAGAAATGAGGCCCTAGATCTTCCGTTCGGATGGATCTAAGGCCTCATTTTTATTTGTTATCCGCGTTATCCGCAAGTCTCTAGAGCAGCGCCAGGATCACGAAGTTGGCGATGAACAGCGCCGTTGCGACCCAGAGGATGGGATGGACGTCTTTGGCCTGTTTCTTGCAGACTTTGACAATGCAGTAGAAAAAGAAGGACGCCGCGATACCGTAGGAAATGCTGTAAGCCATGGCCATAAACACCCCCGCGAAGAAGGCGGGGATCGCCTCGCCCAGCTCGTTCCATTTGATTTCCCGGAAGGACGAGAGCATCATGATCCCGACGGCAATCAGCGCCGCCGCCGTCGCCTGGCTGGGAACCACTCCGGCGATAGACACCAGCGGAATGCACAGAAGCATCATCAGCGCGGTAATGACGGAAGTGAAGCCCGTCCGGCCGCCCGCGCCGATCCCTGCCGCGCTTTCGACATACGTTGTAGTATTGGATGTGCCAAAGAGCGCGCCGACGCTAGTGGCCACGGAATCGGCAAAGAGGGCCTTGTCCATCTTGGTTTTGAAGCCCTTGCTGTCCTGCATGGCCAGTTCGTCTGATTCGCTGAAAATCCCGGACTGCCGCCCTGTCCCAATAAAGGTGCCAATGGTGTCGAAGGTATCCGAAAGACTGAAAGCAAAGATGGTCATCAGAACCAAGGGGATGCGGGATGCGTCGCCGAAAAGATGCTGCATCCCGTCTTTGCCAAAGGCGGCGCCGAACGTGGTTCCCAAAGCGGCGAAGGCTTCCCGCAGGCCCTCTGTTTTTCCTACATGGAAATCCGTCACCCCCAAGGGAATGCCGATGAGTGTCGTGACGATAATGCTGACCAAAATTGCGGCGGGGAACGGTTTGCCCTTGATCTTCACCACCAGCAAGACCATCAGCAGCACCAGACCAATCAGCGAAAGCAAAACTCCGGGCGTATTGAAGTTGACCAAGCCCGGCACCGCGGCCGACGTCGCCTCCGCCGCAGATGTTGCGGGGTCGGGGCCAAAAACGGTATACGTGCCGGGGTCCAGAGAAAACTTCAGCAAACCGGCATTCTTGACGCCGATATAGGCGATGAAGATGCCGATGCCGCCGCCAATGGCATGCTGAAGGCTGGGGGGAATGGAACGGATGATGCTGCGGCGCAGCTTCGTAACGGTGATCAGAATGTTGATGATTCCGCAGAGGAATACCATCGCCAGCGCTTCCTGCCAGCTGAACTTCAGCCCCATACAGACCGTATACGTAAAGAAAGCGTTGAGGCCCATCCCCGGCGCCTGTGCATAGGGGACATTGGCAAAGAGCCCCATCACCAGCGTCCCCGCCACGGAAGCAAAAATCGTTGCCAGGAAGACCGCGTTTTGGGGGATCCCGGTCTCCCCAAGAATCTGGGGGTTGACGAAAATGATATAGGACATGGCAAAGAAGGTGGTCAGGCCTGCGATGATTTCCCGCGGAATGCTGCTGCCGCTTTGTTTAATTTTGAACAGGGCTTCCATGGACGCATTCTCCTCACTCTTTATGGTTTCGCCTTCGGTCTCCGCCGGACAGGCTGGCAACAGTATACCAAATTTTCTCGGGAAATGCAATTGATTTGTGAAAAAAATCAGGCCTTGACTTTGCGGCGCAGGGCTGATACAATAGTTTCGTTGTCTTTGTTTGATAATCCTCATTTGCCGAGTGTTGCTCTTCGAGCGGAAAACCCCTTATTTCAAGCCATTCCTAGTAGTATTTTGTTCAAATCGCGTTTTTTTATGGTCAGCTTAGTAACATGTACAACCCCAAAAGCCAGTAATATCAAGGCTTTGCTAGCAACATTCAGCAAATGAGGATTTTTGTTTGATGATTCGAAGAGGAGGCCTTTATGACCTGGACTGAACTGATCCTGACCGTCCCTGCCGCACACATCGACCAGGTCGGGGACATCGCCAACATGGTCGTTCCCTATGGGATCTATGTGGAAGACTACCGGGACCTTGAGGCGGAGGCCCGCGCCATCGCCCGGATCGACTTGATTGACGAAGCCCTGCTGGCGCAGGACCGAGCCGTCGGCCGGGTACACGTCTACCTTCCCCCGCAGGAGAACCCCGCCGAGGCTTCCGCCTTCCTGGCCGAGCGCACCGCCGCCGCCGGGATTCCCCTGGAACTGGAGACCCGCCCTTGCCGCGACGAAGACTGGGAAAACAACTGGAAGGCCTACTTTCATCCTCTGCCGGTTGGGCGCAAACTGCTGGTTCAGCCGGATTGGGAACCCCTGGACCCCGCACAGGCAGCGGGGCGGGCTGTGCTGCGGCTGGAACCCGGCCTGGCCTTCGGCTCCGGGACCCACGCCACCACCCGCCTCTGCCTGGAGGCGCTGGAGGAAACTGTCCGGCCCGGCGCGGCGGTGCTGGACGTCGGCTGCGGCTCTGGAATCCTGGCGGTGGCAGCGCTGCTGCTGGGAGCGGAACGCGCCGTCGGGGTGGATATCGACGCCCTGGCGGTCCGCACCGCCGCCGAGAACGCCGTCCGCAACGGCTTCGCTCCTCCGGCCCTAACCTTCCTGGAAGGCAATCTCACCGACCAGATTCAGGGATCCTTCGACATTCTCTGCTCCAACATCGTTGCTGACGTCATCCTGCGGTTGATTCCGGACGTGCGCAGGTTCTTTCGCTCCGACGACAACCGCGGCGTCTGGATCAGTTCCGGAATCATTCTTCCAAGGGAAGCGGAAGTGGCCTCCGCCATGGAAGCGGCTGGTTTTACCATCCTCCGCCGGGCAGAAGAAGGCGGCTGGGTCTGTTTCGCCGCGCATTGCTGACTGCTCCATCCACTCATCTTACGCAAAAAACAAGCAAAAGCCGCCCGACGGACGGCTTTTGGTTTTGGTTTGTTTAATAGCTCTCTGTGTACCGCATAGCGGCGCGGACGGTCGCCAAATCACGGCCCAAATCGCCCAATTCGTCGTATAGCTGATCCAGCAGATACACGGTCTCCTGGTCCAGGGCGGGCGGCGGGTTGTACCCATAATCCCCAGGCACCCGATAGGTATCGTTCTGGCGCAGCTTAGCCCGCACCTGTTCAATCCGGCTGAGGATACGGTTGGCGGTCGATTGCAGTTTCTCCGCGGAATTCGCCGTCATGCCTGCGGCACGGGGATCTCCCTGCCGGGGAGGATACGGCGGCTGCATCGGCTGCGCAGGCGCATCGCTGTAGGAGGACACTTGGCGGTCCGGAGGATAGTAAGCGTCAGCCCGGGGATCCCGCTGCCCTTGCTGCGGCGGGAACTGAGGATCCGGCAGCGCGCTCGGCTGGGGACGCTGCGGCGGCCGCTGCTGGCCATACGGGCTCTGCGGCGGATAGGGCGCAGGCTGCTGCTGGGGATAGCCAGGCTGCGGCGGCCGCTGACCATACGCCTGCGGCGCGGCGGCGCCGGGTCCCTGCGGACCCTGACCCTGCGGACCCTGCGGGGGGTAAGGCGGCTGCTGGGCGTAAGGAGCCCCTGGCTGGGACACAGGCTGCCCCCCCGGGGCAAACGAAGATGTTTGCTGCGGCGGATATTGCGGCGCGTACGGGCGCTGGGCAGACTGCGGCGGCTGGCTGGCCCCCGCCGGAGAAAAAGCCGGAGCGGGCGCCTGCGGACCTTGCGGACCCTGTTGCGGGGGAGGATAGGCCGGATACGCCGACATGCTCCCCTGCGGCGGAGCTTGCTGCGCAGGCATGCCCTGCGGCGGGATGCCCGGCTGGGGGATCGGAGGGTAAGCGTTCTGTTGTGATTTCAAGCGTTCCAATTCTCGTTCCAACTCCTCATTGCGGCGTTTTTCGTCCTCATAAGAGGCGACCAGGGCTTTTACCTTGGAGCGCAGCAGTTCTTTTTTTTCTTCTCGTTCCCCGGCTTCGGCGGGCTCGTAAGGATTGACGCTGCCGCGGCCGGGGGCGTTGTTGTTATCCATTTTCGGTCATCCTTCCGTCCTTTTGGTGGCGTTCCCACAGACCGCCCGGCAGGGGCCGACAGAACCGCCGCATCCTGTTTGTTTTTGTTGTTCTAATGATACATGCTTTGCTTTTATTTGTCAACACAATAAACCGCGAAATCGCCTGGTTTTTGCGGATTTTCTCCTCAATTCCCTGAAATTGTTACTTTATTCAGGCAGATCCGTCAAATCTCGGAATTCATATCCCATGCTTCTGGCCTTATCGATGATCCCCGCCAACCCTTCCGCGTTGTCCCAGGAAACACTGTGCAGCAGAATAATTGCCCCGGGGTGCAGCCGGGCCACCACGGTATCAATGGCGTACTGCGCGCCCTTGCGGCTGTTGATGTTCCAGTCCGCATAGGACGAGGACCAGAACACGCTGGTGAATCCCAGGGACTGGACGGCCTCCAGGGCACTCTCATTGTATTCTCCCTTCGGGAAGCGGAAGAACGGTGCAGAGTATCCGAAGTGTTCGCGCAGATAATTGTCAAATTCCAGCACTTCTTTCGCCATTCTCGTCCGGTCGATCTCTGCAAAAGAAGGATGCTTGCAGGAATGGTTGCCGAGGATATGCCCTTCCTTGATCATCCTCGTCACCATTTCCGGCGCGGATTTGACCTCTTCCAATGTGCAGAAAAAAGCGGCGGGGACCTTTTTGTCCCGCAAGGTATCCAATATCATCCCTGTGCAGCCGTTTTCGTAGCCGCAGTCAAAGGTCAGATAGAGCACCTTTTCCGTGCTTTTGTCGTCGTAGGCAACGGCAGCGTACTGTTTGGCCTCAAAGAACTTTTGATTTTCCACTGAAATGCTGTGGGGCGCCTCATTTTTTGCCGCGCCGTAAGCGTGCTCAATTTTCTTGGTCGGCAGGCCCTTACTATTATTGGGATCGGCAATTTCGACCGCCCGGGCGGGCAGCGGCAGAAAGCCCGTGTAGGTCGTGGCGCTTGGGCTGGGCGCGCCGGTCTGGATCAATGGACGGCTCGCCGCCGGAGGCACGTCGGCAGCCAGGCCCGGGACGGACGTATCCCCGATCAAGGAATCGCTCGGCTGGGGAAAGGCTGGGATATCCGCTGGCTGGGAAGTCGTGGACGTTGTAAGCGATGATTTTTCCGGCGGCACGTCATCCGCTCCGCAGCCTGCAATTCCGGTGAGCACTGTCAAAATAAGCAGACACACCAGCACCCGGCGGCTCAGTTTCTCGTATTTTCCAAAATTCGTATGCACGGCAAAACCCTCCTGCGTCGAATTTGAGTTCGGTCAGAAGGTAGTATTCCCTGACGGAACAGGGTTATTACTTCAAGATTCTGGAGTCAGGGGCCGGCTGCTCCGCTCATTTCCCGCGGGATTCCGTGTCCTCCGTCAGCAGGAACGCAAGGTTCCAAAGGGCAATCAGCCCGGCCAGCAGGCCCAGCATTAGCACGGCGCTGGAAAGTTTCAGCTGTTCTATCCGCGGATCGAGGAAGGCGCCGACGATGCTGCCCAGCGACCCTGCGTCGATGACCGACAGGAGATTGAAGTCAGGGGCTGTCACCGATTTTTCGAAGAAAGAAAAACTGATTTGCGCGGCAATCAGCAGCAGAACCGTCGTTCCGGAAAGGACAAACACGGGCCGTTTTTTGCGGCCGCTGACGCCGACAATTCCCCCCGCCAACAACACCAGCGCGGCCAAGAGGATCAGCCCCAAGGCAACCAGCGCGGGCCGCAGCAGGAGCAGGATTTCCCGGTCCGGCGGGTTGTTCCGCAGGGTATGGTAGGCGCTGCGCAGGCCTTCTTGGCCTACGACGTCCCAAACCCAGCGGGGGCTGATGAACTCTTGCCAGTCGGGGACGCTGTCCCCCAGCCCGAGGTTCACGACGAGACGGATCATCGAATTAAAGATCAGATCCGGGATGACCAGCAGCGCCGCCGCCAGGGTCATCGTCCGCCGGATGATCTCTGCGCCGCTGGTTCTGCGGCGGCCGGGCTTGGCTTGGCTGGCCGCGCCCGGTTTTCCGTTCTGATGGATTCGGTTGCTCTGATTGCCCATGGGAACTCCCTCCGTTTTCACTATTCGCCCGGTCTGCTGCGGACAGGGGATCAGCCCACAAAGGCGCTATTCTCCCAGGCCGCGCGATATCCTCATCCTGCATTTCATGCGCTTGCGCAGAGCCAAAAACCGTAAACGTGGCATTGTCAAACCAAAGGCTGTATTGGGAATTAAAGATCCAGCATACGTAAATAAACGGCGCAAACAAGGTCTCTCTCACGAGACTTAGGCCGATATTATCAGCCGCAAACGTACCCTTGAAGGACCCCAGCGCCCGCACCCAGCATACCTGGCCCTGCACGGCGCGGTAGGTTCCGTCCTCAAAGATGGCGGTGACATAGCGGCGGTAGCAGTGGTCGCCCAGCGGGTCGTTCACCGTGATCTTGGCTTTGCTGTCGGTTGCCCCTTCGATGGTCTTTTCGTTTCTTGTGGCTTTGGGATACTTCGACCAAGTGCGCGCGTCAGCCTCGACCCAGCGGTATGTCAGCGTCGCGCCTTCCGGGGCCGCAGCCTTAACCTCCAGGGTAAATTCGTAACCGGCGAGCACAGCCTTGGTCTTGGGCAGGCCTTGGGTAACGGATCTCTTCGCTGAAAACGGAACCCGCGATCCTCCCGTGATTTTTCCCGGAAACGATGACAGTGTGAAATTACCACGATGAGTTCAGCGCTACAGTGCGGTTGAACACCGGCCGTTCCGGTGTGCTGTCCGGGTCCAGGCAGAAGTATCCCTGGCGCATGAACTGGGCGGCCTTGGGTGTTTGGGGGACGCTGTCCGATTCCTCTGAGAGGTCCGCGCCGACGGTGAATTCGGCCAGGGCGGCCGCGTCAATCTTGCCGCTTTCTATCTTCACCAGGGAATTCGGATTAACCACCGCTTCGTAATTTTCCTCGGCGGAGGGATTCTCCACGGTGAACAGCCGGTCGTAGAGCCGGACTTCCGCTTCCGCGGCGCTGGCGGCGCTGACCCAATGGAGCGTTCCGCGGACCTTGCGCCCGTCGGGGGAATTCCCGCCGAAACTCTCGGGGTCGTAGGTGCAGCGCAGAAGCGTCACCTCGCCGGATTCATCCGTTTCATATCCCACGCAGCGGACAAAGTACGCGCCCTTCAGCCGAACCTCATTGCCGGGAAACAGGCGGAAATATTTCTTCGGCGGATCGATTTGAAAATCATCCTGCTCTACGAAAATTTCCCGGGAGAAGGTCACGGCGGCGCTGCCCCATTCCGGATGATCCGGGTGGCGTTCCACCGTAATCTGCTCCGTTTTGCCCTCGGGGTAATTTTCGATGACCACCCGCAGAGGGCGGAGCACCGCCATGACCCGGGGAACACTTTGATTGAGGTTGTCGCGGACGCAGGCTTCCAGCAGGCCGTAATCCACAACGCTGAAAGCTTTCGCTACGCCAACGCGCTCCACGAAATCCAGGATGGCGGCCGGCGGGTAGCCCCGGCGGCGCATGCCGCAGATTGTCGGCATACGGGGATCATCCCAGCCGGAGACGATGCCTCTCCGGATCATGGCCAGGCATTTACGCTTGCTGGTCAGGCAGTAATTGAGGTTCAGGCGGGCAAATTCAATCTGGCGCGGCGGTTCGGCGAAGCCTATTTCCCGGATGAACCAGTCGTATAGAGGCCGGTGGTTCTCGAATTCCAGCGAACAGAGGGAGTAGGTCACGCGCTCAGCGGCGTCGCTCAGCGGATGCGCGAAATCGTACATCGGATAGACACACCATTTGTCACCGGTCTGATGATGGGGCACATGGGCAATGCGGTAAATCACCGGGTCGCGCATGTTGAGGTTGGGCGACGCCATGTCAATTTTGGCCCGCAGCGTCCGCGTCCCGTCCGGAAATTCCCCGGCGGTCATGCGGCGGAACAGGTCCAGGTTTTCTTTCGCCGGGCGCTCCCGGTAGGGACTGTCTTTCCCCGGCTCGGTCAGCGTCCCCCGGTAATCCCGGACTTCCTCGGCGGTCAGGTCGCAGACGTAGGCCTTCCCTTTCTCGATCAGCCGAAAAGCGCACTCATGCAGGAAGTCGAAGTAGCTCGACGCGTAGAAACAGTCCTTCCACCGGAACCCCAGCCACAGCATATCCCGCTGGATGGCCTCGACGTACTCCTCGTCCTCCTTCATCGGGTTCGTGTCGTCAAAACGCAGGTTGAATTCCCCGCCATATTTGCGGGCCGCCTGGTAACTGATCGAGATGGCTTTTGCGTGCCCGATGTGCAGATAGCCGTTCGGCTCCGGGGGAAAGCGCGTCTGGACGCGGGTGTTGAGGCCATTGGCGAGGTCTTCGTCAATGAAATCATGGATGAAGTTGGAGGAGGTGAGTTCGGACATGGGGAGGACTCCTTTCGTTATTTGGACTCCAAATCCGCAGGAACGTACCTATCTTGGCGCATTCGGATTGGTGAACTGTTTTCCAGCCTGCAGTGGCGGCGTCTTGGGTCCGCCTCTCGTATCGGAAATTGGAGATCCTATAGATTCTAGTATCTCCGAAACGGCGTTGCTTGCTGCTACACCTCTGAATAGCTTATTAAATTCCAGCGAAATAAAAATTCTCTCGGCTAACTCTGGCTGATACGGCGCGCCGGCCGCCTCAAAAAAACGCTTTTTGCATTGCATCTCCAAATCCTCAAGACCATCTGTGACTAAGCGCCGCCGATAATATTGGACTGGGGTGAATTTTTCAATCTTGGCGCAGTAATCTGGTTAAAAATCGAAAATAAACAGACGAACCGAAGGATCGGTCAACCGCACAAGTATTGTACGCCAATATGTTTGATCTGTTTTGCCCAGGGAGCTTCCAAATATCACCATCAGCTGACAGTCCGTCATACGCAGCAAAACTTCTTTTCGGGCGGAACGGACGTCAGCGTCACTGCATACGATATCCTTCGATATCAAATATTCGTTTTGGCTGGAGAAGCACTCCGCAGAATATTGCGTTGCATTGTCGCACCCAACGATGATAAAATTCGCCAAGGTTCCATGGAGCTGAAAAAAATTGGCTTCTACTACGGGGATGTTCCTGCCCGCTGCGCGAATGGAATTTCCAATTTTTGGAAAATCGCTTGCGTCTGTGTAATTGAATGTAGCAACATCGATGTGAATGCGAGAGGATTCGTTCAGGGAACCGCGCAGCCAAGCTTCGAAGTTTTCGCGGGAACCGCGGGACAAATATTGGCCAAGCTCAAGAGGAAGCGAATATTTTATACTAGGCATTCTCCGGGACGCATATTTCAAATACTCCTGAAGATCTTCATAGGCATCACAGATTGCCCCGAAAAATTGTTCTCGCCGTTCTTTGGTTTTCGGCGCTTTGCTTAGATCGCCAAGCGCGTACTCAAAATCAGACCAAGTATTGTAATCCTTCTCGATGGCCTGGTAAATCATATTGGTTTCCTTGTTTTCCCGCACATACTTCGACTGATAAAAATCCCGGTAGCTCGTCTTCAGGCCTTGCCGCATTGCCAAACATCCACATGATATTCATATGTATTGCCCCCGTCGCTGATGTTGCGCGCCCTCAGCGGTAAACGCCGGGCTCGTCCCTGTCTATATTGACCGTCCCTCCGCATTTGCGACAGCGGTAGACCTTGCGGATAACGCTGACCCAGTATTCTTCCGGCTCCATGCAGACCCACTGCTCGTAGGGACCGTCGAAGAATTGTGTCTCCTCGACGAATTCCAGGTCGTGGACGGCCTGGTCCGGATTCACTGCCCCGCACTTGACGCACATACAGCCGTCAAAGGCATGACCCTGGCCGCGGTGCTTGCCGCAGCGAACTCAGGTACAGCCGTCAAAGGTATGCGCCGATTCGTCCGGGTTGATCTCCCCGCATGTTCCGCAGCGACAGCTGTCCCAGGTATGTTTTACTTTCCCGCAGCGCTTGCAGGTGCAGCCGTCCCAGTCGTGGTTCTGATCGCGGTGCTTGCCGCAGCGTGTGCAGGTGCAGCCATCCCAGTCGTGATAGACAAATCCGCATTTGCGGCAACGGCAGTGGTCATCCAGATCATGCATCTCCCGTTTGTCATCAAGATAGTACGCCTTGGTCCCGCACTGCTTGCAAATGCAACCGTCCCAGTCATGGTAGGAGAGGCTGCCGTAATAGTGGGAAGCTTTTGCCCCGCAGTCGCTGCTCTCGCAGCCATCCCAATGATGATCCCAAGGTTCCTCAGCGCTGTAGCATGGAGCGTCCGGGTTGTTTTCGTATTTCATCGCGGCACCTTCCTCTGCTCGAATTCATAGCTTTCCCAAGATATCCACCGCCGAACCGGCGACAAATCCGGCTTTTTGCTGTTGTTATCCACATTTTCCACCGGGTTTTCCACCGAGCAAGGGCGAGTTTGACCAAAAACAGGGGAAAATCTTCGGCGAAACGACGAAAGCGGGCATGACCGTTTAGCGCTCATGCAGATTTCCCGTCAGGGTAATTCCCCCGTTCGGAGACAAGGTGGCGATCACGCCGTTCTCTTTGACAGTGGAAAAAACCGACGTATGAGACACCATCGTCAGATTCCACTTGACGTTGGGGTAGATCTGCCCCAGCCCGTTGGTGACGATCCCGACCTTGGGGCGCAGGGCGCGCAGGAGGCGCATGGAATTGCTCATCGCGTAGCCATGGTGGCAGAGCTTCAGCAGGTCCACCCGGCCGATTTCCGGCGCCAGGCGGGATTCCATGCCGTGCAGATTGGATGCGTCGGCGGCCAAGAGGGCTTTCGTCCCGCCGCAGGTTATCAGCGTCAGAACAGAATTATCGTTCTCGCCTTTGTACTTGGGATTTTCGTAGCTGTCCAGGTTCAGAAAGCGCAGCGTCATGTCTCCGAAGGCGAACGGCTCCGCCGGGGGATGTTCCTCAATGGGGAAACCCCGCTCTTCCGCGGCGGCCACCACCTCTCGGTGGATGCTGTCAATATCCCAGCTTTCGATTTCATACTCATGCTGGTTGGTGGTTTGCAGCGACCGGAGGTAGCATGTCTTCACCGTAATATCCGGATCCCGGAGAATCCCGGAGAAGCCTCCCGCATGGTCGTAGTGGTAATGTGTACACAAAATGAAGTCCAGCGTCACCTTGCCGTCCAGCCCGGCGGCGACCTTCTTGAGGTAGTCGATCACCCGCTGCTCATAGCCTTCCCGCCGGGCGGACTTGCGGGGGTTATTGCTCCCCCAGCCGCTGTCCACCATCGCGAACCGCCCGCCGCTCTCTAGTAGGATGCAGTCGGAGTTATCGGTATTCAGGAAGTGGATCTTATTGCCCTGCCCGGCGGCTTGTCCGTCCGATGCTTCTGCGGACCCGCGGTCCGCCCCCGCGGGGTAGCCCGCAAAGGTCTCTTGGGTCACCGGGTATCGCCGCTCGTATTGGTTGCAGAGCAAAACGGTCATAATGTCCAGCGCAAAAACGCTGAACAGGATGGCCATCATGACAATGGTGATTATTTTTCCGGCGCGGTGTTTTGCGTTCACATTTGACCTTCCTTCGCCTGGGGTTGAGGGAGCGCTGCGGACTGGGCGGGACACTTAGTCAAACTCATCTTCCAGCTCCAGCTGGACAGACGCCAGCAGACTTTTGAGCTCCGCAGCCTCTTCCCGGCTGAGCGTGACGCCTTTGCCCATCTTCTCGTGCTCCGGGGCCCATTCCCGGATATCATACTTCGGTTCCCGCCCGTTCCAGCTGATCAGGTTAAACTCCTTCGTCCAGCCCCGGGACGTCTCCGAAAGAACGCCCAATTCTTCCACGATCTCATACGTAAACTCTGCCATCCTAGTTATCCTCCTCATATCTGATGGGGTTTCCTACTGTATCGTATTCATCAACGCGAAAAAAGACACATGAAAATTACAACAGATACGGAAACCCGGGCGCAGGCAATTCCCTCCTGCACCCGTTTCCCCGCCATACGCCGCTCCAAGCGATTCGCGGTGCCCCGCATGCCGCTACTTGCTCCAGGTTGCCTGATAAACTGACAGGAAACCCACATGATCAAGGTCCCTGCCCTGGGGGTTGGCCTCCGCCAGGAAGCCCTGACGGGAGGGCGAACTCCCCGCGAGGGCGAAGGTCTTCCCGTCCTTGGCGGCAACGGCGTTGACCCAGTCCTTCCCCTCGCCGGAGAGGTTCATCATCCGGATGGGCCGGCCGTCCTCTCCCAGGATATACAGGAACCCGTCCTGCTCCCCGCCCATATATTGGTGATCCAGCCAGTCGTACTTAAACTTCTGCTGCAATACCGGATCCGTACTGTAGCCCGCCAGGACGTATCCGCCGTCGATCACAGCGATACCGGTGGCATAATCATCTGTGACGTCGCCGTAACTGCGGATCCAGGCCACCGTCCCGTTGGCGCGGTACTTGAGGGCAACGGCGTCCCGCTGCCCCCGGGCGGCGAATGCCGAGCCGAGTTCGCCGGAGAAACTGCCGCTGCGGTAGGAGATCATACTGACCACCGCCGCCACGGCGACCCCGCCGTCCGGCGTCACCGCCAAATCCCGAATGGAATCCTCGCCGCGCCCGGCGAAAGGTTTGATCCACTCCGTTTCACCGTTTTTGTTCAGGCGCATCAGCAGCGCGTCCTGCTGCCCCGCCCCGGTGATGTTCTGGAAGTCATAGTCCGTCGCGCTCGTGTTGATTGCGACGTATACCGCGCCGCCTGCGATCTCCGCCGCTACGGCGGAAATCCGGCTGGCCCTGGTCCCGGTCAGCGCCCGCTTCCAGTACACCGTCCCGTTCGCGTCATATTTCAAAATCAGCGCCTTCTCGGCGGCAACGGTCCGCACCACGTCCCCGACCTGGGTAATGAAATCCGGCAGGCCCACAAAATCCTGGTCTGCGGAACTGGTGTATCCGCCAACCACAAATCCGCCGTCCGGTGTGGCATTCACGGCGGTGAAGCCGTCTTCCCGGCTGCCGATCGCGGATTTCAGCCAGATCTGCTCGCCTGACGCGCTGAGTTTCGCCATGACAGCGTCGCTATTGAGACCGGGTGACGTAGGGACGGAGAGATTCTTTGAAAACGTCCAGCCAACGGCAACAATGCTGCCGTCCTTGAGCTGGGTCAGGTCCTCAAAGTCGAATTCCATGGATCCGCCATAATAGCGCTTCCACTGCTCCGCGCCCGTGGCGCTGTACTTAATCACCGCGGAAGCGTAGTCCTTCAGGCCCGCAGGGATGCCAGGAGCCTGGCTGTCCACCAGCGCCAACGCCAGCCAGCCGCCGTCCGCCGCGGGGATCACCTTCGTGAACCGCTGGTGCCCTTTGCCGCCGAAGGTGGTCAGGTTCTGCCGCTGCGCGCCAGTGAGAGACGGCGCTGTGTCGTTTTTCTTGGTGGTGGGCGGATCCGTCACGACGTTGATATTCCCTTTCCCCGGCGGTTCGGCCACCGGCCCGCCGTTCGGGTTAGTGGGCGGCGGCTGTGTTGGGGCGGGAACACCGGGCTTCACCGTCGGCAGCGGCTGCAAATTAGCGTCCGTCGGGATTTGGACTCCCGCCGCGTCGGTGGGAATGACGCGGTTTTTTTCGTCCCGGGGAGGCGGCAGCGCGGCCCCCCGGGCGGTGGACCGTTCTGTCATTTGATACTTCGGCCCGAAGGTGTCGATCACGACGTCATACCCTGTGGTATCCTTGATTTCCTTGACGACCAGGTCTTTCTGGGCTTGATCCAGCTTGGACCAGTCGCCGTCCCAAGTGATGGCGTCGATCTCCGCCCGCTGCGCGTCGGTCAATGTCCCGCCGCCGAACGAAGCTGCCTTCTGCCGCTTGAGGACTTGTTCCACGATGGTTTTCAGTTCGTTTTGGGTCAAGGGCGTCTGCACTTGCTCCGGTGAAGATACCAACGCGGACCAGCCCTGGCCTTCCCCGTCAGTGCCCTCAGCGGGCTTGGTGATTTCCGGCGACTCGGTGGGCTTGTCCTTCCCGCCATGCTGGCAGGCTCCCAGCGCCCCCAGCATGGCAACGGTCAGGAACACCGCCACGAACGCGAGCAACAGCCGTTTCGTCTGTTTCATCTGCCAAACCTTCTTTCCCTATTATAAGGTGGATTTGATTTTACCACATTTTCGCCGCCTTTGCAAGCACTTCTAGCGGCACGACTATAATTTTGTCGGAAAAGAAGGCGAATTTCCTTCGGAGACTGCGGCAATTCCTACCGCAAGGCCAACAGCAGCACCGCGCAAATTCCCGCGCCCAGCGCCGCCGCGCAAAGCAGCGTCGCCACACTCAGCGCCCGGGAACGCCAAAGGCGAGTGGGCGGCGGGGCGCCGGCGGTGGAAGCGACAGCCTGGGCCCGGTCCCGCAGCGTCCCCTCGCTCAGTGCGGAAAATTCCGGTTTGACGAAAAAAATCACCCGCTCGAAAAATTCGCAGTCGCTTTCGAGCACCTCAATCACCCGGTGGTTGACTCCTTTTATCATACACTATTCCATCCTTTCGCTTTGGCGGATCCCACGGTTCGGTTTTGTGGTTCCCGGTTATTTTGGACCGCCGCGCGGAGGAATATGCAGGCGGGAGGCCGGAAACCCTGCCTCCCGCGGAACCTATGAAATTGGGATCCCCGATCCCGTCAGGGGATTTGGAAGCTGTCGTCCTGCCGCGCGGCAGCGGCAGACTCCGCGGTCTTGGATTTCTCCGGTCCCGACCTTTCCCCAAAGTAGGGGACGCCCCGCCCCAAACAGCGCAAGACGCCGTTTGCCATCAGCGGAAGCGTTGCCGCCAGCAGCAGCCAAAACCCGACCCCCGCCGTCACGTTCACAATGTTGCCGCCCGGATACAGCGCCAACAACAACTCTCCCCGCAGCACTCTCTGCGCGACGAACAGCTGCCAGAAGAGAAACCCAACTTGCAGCGCGGAAATGGCCAGATAGACATACCGCGAGAGCAGCGCAAAATCCTTGTTCCGCCAAGTCAGCAGCCAAATCACCGCCGCCAGAGCCGGATACAGGACTACTTGGACAATCACCGCCGCCGGGAGCGCGTAGACCGACCGGCTGAAAACCGTCATATGGCCGTTGTCTACGGCCTGCGCCCGGGCAAAGGGCAGGAAGGCCAGCAGCAGATAGAGCGCCGCAATCAGCAGAGGAAGATAGGCCAGGACCTTCCGGAGGCCTGGCGGGGCGGAAAACCGTTGCAAATCAGTTCCACCTTTCCAAAGTTCCCGGCTCCGCCCGTCCGGCGAAGATCGGCTAAAAATCTTTGCATCCGCGCAGGAACCGGTCTACCCAATCTTCCTTGCGGAATGCGGAGCAGTTGTTGAGCACTGTCAGCAGTTCATCCATCCAGGCCGGGGCGGCGTCCTGTCCCGCAGCGGGCAGCATGCTGACAATGATGGTTTCTTCCGCGGGCGCTTTCGCCGCCTGCGCCGCGGCCGCCAGCAGGACCGACGGGACCGTGGGAACCTCGGCGGCAGCCGGGGACGCCAGTTGGGAGACCGCCAGTTTGCGTTTCAAGCCCGCCGGGTCTGTCAAGTCGGACAGGGATGCGACCCGCCGGGACGGGGCGGCAGCGGTTGCCGCGGCTGCGGTCCGCTTGGGCGCGCGGGGCGGCGGGGGCGGCACCGGAACGATGACCGGCGTACGCTCGGAAATCACATGCGCGGCGGTCGGGATACCGCACGGCTCTTTTGCCGGTGCTTCCAGCGAGGCAGGCTTCAGTTCTTCCGGCAACGGCGCGGCCGGTTCCGCCGAAATTGGCTGCGGCACTTCCGCCGGCAGCGTCTTTTCGGCCGGCGCGGCCGGCGACGGGCTCATCAGCAATTCTTCCAGAGAACGGTTCATCCTGCGCAGCTTCTCTTCCGGGCCGCTTTCCCGGGCAGGCGGCGCGAAGTGCGGCGGCGGCAGTGCAGATTCCTCCGCGGAAGATTCTTTCACGGAAAAATCTTCTGCCGTGTCCGCAACGGACCGGGGCAGGATATCCGATGGCTGAATCGCCGGGCGCGGCGGCAGCTGGGGCTCCGGCAAAGCGGATTTTTCCGGGGACATCAACGGCGCAGGCGGCTGGACCGACGAGACATGCGGGAAGGCCGGAAACTCTGGCAGCGCCGATTCTTTTGGAAACTCCCGCGCCGGCGGGAGCTGGAACGATTCGACGCGAACCGGCTCCCCCTGCCCGAACAGGTCCAATGGATTGGGTTGATCAAATGATCCCATGGGATCCTGCGCGCTCCCCAAAGCTGCCGCTTCCGATTCCAAGGACATCCCCTGCGGTTCCCCAACCGCCAAAACTCCCTCTCTCCCGCTTGCCGGCGCTTCCTCCGGCGCCTGATGTTCTCTCCCCCGCCGCTTTTGATTTTCTCCATTTTCCCTCTGATTTTTTTTGCGCTGTTTGCCCGCACGGGCCGCATAGACTATGATACAAATGATAATGCTCAGCAGCGCCAGCCCGCCCAGCGGGGCGGCAACATACAGCAGAAACCCTTGCACGGTATTGATCTTGGTGACAAAATTTAAAATCACAATGGTTTTGTAGCGGTAATTGGATTGGCTGACCGGCGGAGAATCGGACGTTGGGTTGTGGTCGCCTTTGGTGATCTTATAGACGCCCCGGTCCTCGACGATGCGATGCGTATTCAGTGTCTTGCCGTCTTCCTTGGTGAAGGTAATCACGTTGCCTTCCTTCAGGTCGGCAAACGGCACGGCGCGGTCAATGACCAGCGCGCCGGGCAGGATGGTCGGCGACATGGACTCGGTCGTCACCCGGACAGGCCGGAAGCCATACCAAGTTCCCGCCCATCCGCTGATGACATTGGTCAGCGCCAGCGGCAGAATTGCCAGCACCAACAGCAGCGAAAGCAGAATGATCATCAGGTTGAGCAAGGTATTCTGGGATTTTTCTTTCTTTCCGGCATGCCCGGAATGTTTGCCGGACGCGCCGGCGGGGTTGGGGTTCGACGCCTGTTTCATTGCGAAGCCTCCTAGTCTCGTTTTCACGTCCTAACGGGTGAGCGGAGAGCGCTCAACCCGCTCTGCTTTTTTCCAGTGCCTGCTGCATGTATTGGACCAACTTGCTCAAGCCCTTGTCGTTCATGGTCTTGACAAACGCATCCCAATCGCCGTCCAGATTCTTGGCGCCGGTAACGAACTCCCTCGAGGTTTTGTTGAGGGTATCGATCAGGTCGCTGTAGACGTTCGCATCACTGCCGTTGTTGAGTTCTTCACTCTGCTCGGCGGTAAGGATCAGTTCCGGCAATTCGTAGCGCAGGCAGGCGCGTCCGATGGGTTCGTAGTACTGACGGGTTACCTGGTTCAGGTAGCCTTGCCAATTCAGCGGGCTAAGCAGATCGGCGCTGCCGTTTTGGTCCGGGGTGGCCTGCTGCGCCAGCTTCCGGTCAGCGGACATCCAGTAGGGCAGCTCACCCCGGATGGCGCCGTAAATGGCGGTCCCGTCTACCGCTTTGTCCGCCAGCCGCCAGGTTGCCTGCGCGCCGCCCATGGCTTGAATGCGGTTATCCGCCGGGAACCAGCCAACGCTTTCCGCGCCGTAGAGCACCGTAAGCGATCCGTGCTCGGAAAGCATCGCGTCCCCGAATCGCAGCGCCAGTTTCTGCCTCTTGTCGCTCAGCCGGGAGGGCACCAGGAAACCGCCCAGCTTCACCTGGCTGCGGCGGACCAGCGTACCCTGCTGGCTGCCGTTTTTCAGCGGGGGCAACGGAACGTAAACGGCGGCCCGGGCGGTGTCGTTGAAGAGGGCATAGAGGTCTTTGGCAAGGATCACGCCGTATTTTTCATTGGCGCGGCTGCCGCCCAGGAAAACCTCCGTCCCCTGCTGGAAAACGTTCTGGTCCAGCAGGCCTTCGCCGTAGAGGGTGCGCAGGTAAGACAGCGCCTGCCGGAATCCGGGTCCGGTGACCGCGGCGGTCACGCTGCCGTCTTCGGCCAGGCCCAGGAAATTGCTGTCGGCCAGGTCGTAGTCGGTGTTGACGAAGGCATGGATGAGGTACCCCAAGGTCGTAGCATTGCCTTGCCCGCCGTAAGCTGCGCCCAGCGGGATCTCGTCGGCCGCGGAACCGTTGCGGTTGCAGTCCTCCGTCTGGAACTTCCGCAGCACGGCCAGCAGCTCATCCGTGGTGGCGGGCATCTGCATTCCCACCCGTTGCAGCCATTCGGCGTTGATCCAAGCCTTTTGCGGGTATTCCTCGCTGAGGGATTCCTGGAAAGCGGGCAGAGAGTAAATACCGCCGTCCAGCATCAGCTCCGGCAGACGGGCCGTGTCGCTGCGGATCACTTCGGAAAAATTCGGCATCAGTTTGTCGTCTTGGGCCATGTTGGTGAGGTTGAGGAAGGCGCCCTGCTGGGTCAGCGCCGTCAGCTGGCTCAGCTCCAGCCCTGTGCCGAGGTAGCAGTCCGGCAGGTCCGCGCCTTCCTTGGGCAGGTCTTCCGCCATTTTGGCGTAGACCTTCTCGTTCTCCGCCCCATAATCCAGCCACTTGATCCGCACATGCAACTCATCTTCGAACGCCTTGGTGATCCCGGCCTCGTCCCAGAATTTGATGACATCACTGCGGGCGGCAACCTTGATGGTATCCTTGCGGTAGGTTACCAGAAAGAAGACGCCGGTTCCCAGAAGCAGACAGGCCACCAGAATCACCGCGATGATCTTCCCGATCGGGCCCTTTTTCTCGTCCTTTTTTGCCTTGTTCGCTTTTTTCTCTTTTGCCATAGTTGCAGACTCCGTTTCTATCGAATGTTTGGGATCCGTCGCGGAGGGAACGCCGCCATGAAACAGGCGCCCATGATGCCGTTCCCTCTGGGATGGATTTCCTTCATTTGCTATGTCGCGTAACGGGATGAAGCGCCGTTGTCCGAAGCTGCCCCGGGGACCTGCCCCGGGGTCTTTCCTTCGCCTCTCTCCCTGTTCTTCCCCTGCTCTCTCCCGCTCCGGTACCACACCAGAGCGGGAGAGATTTCTCCGTGCACCATGCGATGCTTTTGATCAAATGGATCGTGCCGCGGAAAAGGTCAGGAACGGGAATGCTTCTTGCGGTACGTCTTGCGCAAGAACACCACTAGAACAATAATCGCTGCGGAACCCAGCAGGAGGACGATCGCCCAGATGGCCGTCGGCTCATTCATTTTCGGGACGTAACTGTCGCCGCCGGAGCTGTTGGATCCATTCGAGCCGCTGGAACCATTCGAGCCGTTGGATCCATTCGAACCGCCCGAGCTGTTGGAGCCGCCGACAGTATTGGTGTTGCTGCTCGAGTTATCGCTCGAATTGTTGGCAGAATTGTCGTTGGTGTTCGTGTTGGAATTGTTGCTGCTGTTGTCAACGTTGATGACCGTATCGCCGCCGGTGCCGGTGCCGGAACCGCCGGGCAGGTTGATGTTGATATCAATGTTGATATCCCCATTGACGCCGCCAGAACCACCGGAGCCGCCGTTTCCGCCGGAGCCGCCCGAGTTGCCGCCGCAGTTGCCGCAGGCGCAGGCCCCGCCGCCGTTCCCATTTCCGCTCCCGTTTCCGCAGGTACAGGTGCTGCCGTTTGTGCCGCAGGAGCAGCCGGGATTCGTCGGGTTACCAGGATTCGTCGGCTGGCAGGTGCAACCGTCGCCCGGATTGCTGGGATCCGTCCCGCCGGGGCCCTTTGTCCCCTTGTTGAGTACGACCGGGTTCGACGCGCTGCCGCCTGCGTAAGCGACGTTGCGGATGGTGCCCGTTTCGCTGTTGGTTACCTTGGCCTGGAAGGACACTTCCGTGCTGGCGTAAGGCGCGAGGGACGCGATGATCCAGGTCACGATCCCGTCAGCGTAAGTGCCGTTGGCGGAGGCGCTGTTCGCGACATAGGAGGTCCCTTCCGGAATGGCGTCGGTCACGGCAACGTTCTTTGCCTGCAAGCCGGAATTGTTGCGGGCGCGCAGGGTGAAGGTGACGACGTCGTCTTTGGACACCACCTGGTTGACCGCCGTGTTCGTGAACTTCTCCAGGCTGATGGAAGACTTTTGGTTGCTGTGGTAGACCGGGTTGCTCGGGACGCTGCCGCTGCCGCCGGGGCCGCTCACGGTCGCCTGGTTGCGAATTGGCTGCTGCTCTTCGCCCGCGCCCAGCGCATTGACGGTCACCTTGAAGGAGAGTGTCCGGACTTGCCCGACGGAGAGCGCGCCCACCGCCCAGGTAATGGTCCGGCCGCTGATGGTGCCGCCGTTGTCGATGGAGCCTTCGACCAGCGTCGTCCCCGCCGGGATTTCATCCGTGACGGTTGTGCCGGTCACCGTTGCGGCGCCCAGGTTGGTCACATCAATGGAATAGGTGATCACGTCGCCTTGCGTGACGGCGGTCCCCGCCGCGGGGCTCGCGTGCTTCATCGCGCCAACACCCTTGAAGCTCGGCTGATAGACGGGATTGTCCACCGCGTTGCCAGGTGTGCCGTTCACAAAGGCCTGATTGTGGATGACCGTGGTGATGTCTTCTGTCGCCGGAGCATTCACTGTCGCCTGGAAGGAGACGGTCTTGGATGCGCCCGCACCGAGGGAAGCGAGGTTCCAGACCAGGTTCTGGCTGGTCCGCACACCGCCGTCACTGGCGCTGCCTTCCACAAAGGTGGTTCCCGCGGGGATTGTATCCGTTATGGTGATATTTCTGCGCGCGGCGGAGCCGAGGTTGGTCACCGTCAGACTGTAGGTGATGGTATCGCCCACTTGCACCTGGGTGTAGTTGGCGCGGCCCGCTGATTTTTGCAGAAGGAGATCCCCTTGGGCCGGAGACGTCGTCTGGGTGTGGAACACTTGGTTGGTGTTGCGTTCCCCGTTGGGGCCGCCGACGTAAGCGATGGCATCCAGCACACGGAACGGCTGGTTCGCGCCAAGTTCCTGCACCGTGACGGTGAAGCTCACGTTCTTGGTCGTGCCCTTGAGGAGGCTCGGGATGGTCCAGCGGATTTCGCCCGCGTTGAGGACGCCGCCGTCCGTCGCGGAATCCGCGAGGTACACTGTGCCGGACGGGACGGGAATGCGGACAGGGACGTCAGTCAAGTCCGTATTGCCGTTGTTGATGGCCATAATGGTGTACGTGATGGTGTCGCCCACCTGGACTCTGCTCTTGGAAACCGGGGCAGTGAAGAGGTAACCGTCCGTATGCGGCTGACTGAAGCTGCCGGGGTTCACAACGATTTCCTCATTGCCTTCCTTGCCGTTCACCACCGGCGTGTTGCGGATGTACTTCACAGAATTCGCGCCCGCAGGCAACGGGAGGACCACCGCGCGGAAACTGACGGACTTACTTTGCTTGCCGCCCAGGGTTGGGATGATCCAGGTGACCGTATTGGTCCCGGCGGCGTAGGTTCCGCCGTCGCTGGCGGAGCCGTTCACAAAGCCGAGTCCTTCCGGCAAGGTGTCGCCGACGGTGACGTTCGTCGCGGCGAGGGTGCTGTCATTGTAGACCGTCAGGGTATAGGTGATCTCCTGGCCAGCCGTTACGGTCGTATTCGAGGGCGGGTTGGAGATCTTGCTGCCGCTGAGGAATTCATCCGCCGGCGGAACCACAATGATAATTTCGTTGGTGGCCGCTTCCGAGCTGCCGCTGGGATTCGGCGTATAGTAGGCGGTATCCCGAATGATCCCGGGGGTGGTAGAATTGTTGGCGTTGACGGTGACTTCAAACCAGACCGTCTGGCTTGCGCCGGGGGCGATGGACGCCACCGTCCAGCTGACCTCGTTGTTTGTGCTGTTATACGATCCGCCGGCTGAAATATTGTTGGCATAGGAGGCCCCGGCCGGGATGGGGTTGCGGACCGGGATGTTGTACGCCGGCGACGATCCGTTGTTGACCAGCACGACGGAATACCGTACCGTAGAT
This sequence comes from Oscillospiraceae bacterium, assembly GCA_031268095.1. GTDB lineage: Bacteria > Bacillota > Clostridia > Oscillospirales > Acutalibacteraceae > WRMQ01. Next base: position 39,720 of record JAIRXU010000008.1, read on the forward strand.
CCGGGCGGGAGCAAGGACCCGTTGATCGGATTCGAGCTCAGCGTCGCGGAGACCAGCGGCATCTGGCCGTTGACGGAATGGAAGATAGGGTTCGAGTAGTAGAGGAAGCTTTCCGCCGTGGCCTGGGCCGTGTTCAGGATCACCGCACCCGTTGCCGCCGCGGAATCGACCTTCACCTTGAACGTCAGCGTCCGGGTTTCGTTCCCAGCCAGCTGGGCGATCTGGAAGGTGACGTTTCCGCCGGAGAGGATGCCGCCGGAACCGGATACGTAGGAGGTTCCAGCCGGAACCGGATCGCTCACCAGGATGTTGTTGACCGGCGCGGTGCCCGGGTTGCGGACGGTCAGGGTATAGGCAATCTCACTGTTCGGCGTGACCTGGCTGCCCGCGGGTGGGCTGGCCGTCTTCGTCAGCTGGATGGGGTGCGGGGGCGGTGTGCCGACATTGATGATCACTTCGTTGCTCTCGCGGCTGATGCCGTTGACCACCGATTCGCCGACGTTGCGCAGCAGCACACCGGAGGTTCCGGCCGGCAGGACGCTGGCGACCGCTTCGAAGAAGGCGTGTACCGTGTCGCCGGGAGCGACGGAGGGGATCAGCCAGGTCAACTGCACCTGCCCGCCTTCCAGCGTCGTTACATGCGCGTAATTGCCGATGGCGCCGCCGTCGCCGCCGCCGACCGTGTACTGGCCGGAGCCCTCCTGATATTTCGTGCCGCCGGGGACAATGTCTTCCAGCAGGACGTTCGTCAGGTTCGAGGTTCCTGTGTTGGTCAGGTAGAGGTGATAGATGATCACGTCGCCGGGCTGAACCGTGGAACCGTCGATCGGCGTGGAACCCTTAGAGAAAGCGTAGTTCGCGGTTCCCGGATAGTGCTCTGTGGCGTTGGAGTTGACCGTCCGGCCGCCATAAGTCGCTTGGGCGACGTTTTGGATCGTCGATTGGGCGGAGGAGAGCACCCGCACGGAGAAGTGGAAGGTCACGCTCTGGTTGGCGTTGAGGCGATTGACGTGCCAATAAATACTGCCGCCCAGAAGGATGCCGCCATTGTCCGCGGAGTTGGGTTCATAAACAGTTCCCGCCGGAATCGGATCATAGACGTCAATGTCTTCCGCCCGTTGGCTGTTGGGGTTGCTGACGGTGATGGTGTAGGTCACCAGCTGGTTGGGCAGGACCGGCGAGCCCGAGGCAGGCAGGGCTGTCTTGCTGACGGAAATGGGGGTGACGGCTCCCTGAGCCTGCTGCTCGTGGCTGACGCGGTTGCTGACCGCGGGGCCGTCTGAGGTCAGCGCGTAGGCCTGATTGCTCAGCCGACGGGCGCTGCTCCCCTGCGGAAGGGTGCCGACGGTCACCTGGAAACTGACGGTGACGCTCTCCCGGGCCGGGATATTGGTCAGGACCCAGTGCAGGCGGCCGCTGCTGTTTTCGAGGCTGCCGCCGTTGGTCGCCGTGCCGTTCTGGTATTCCGTCCCCGCGGGAATGTCGTCAAATACCTGGACGTTGGCAAGGGGGCTGTCGCTGTAATTGAACACGTCCACATAATAAGTGATCGTTTCGCCCTGGGAAACATTGCTGCCGCTGGGCGGAGCAGAGCGCTTGAGAACCTGCACCGGCACTTGATTTGTGGTACCCGGATAATGATGGGTCGGGTTGGAGCGGATTGTCTGGCCGCTGTAGGTGGCCGTCGCGGTGTTCTCCAGCAGGCCCACCCAGTCGCCGCCGTTAACCGTCACCGAGAAGGTCAGCGCCTTCGACTGCCCAGGCGACAGGGACGCGATGGTCCACTGCACCTTGCCGGCGTTCAGCGTCCCGTTGTCCGAAGCGGAATCCGCAACATACGCGGTGTTCGCCGGAAGCGGATCTTCCACCAGGATGTTGGTGGCCTCCATAGAGGAGTTGTTGGTCACGGTGATGGTGTACCGAATGGTTGCGCCCTTTTGGACGGTGGATCCCGTGACCGGCGACGCCGTCTTGATCATTTGCAGGGTATTGGTGTCGCGTATCACGTTATGCAGGACGACATTCGAGTAATGGGGGCCGTCGCTCTCGAGGATATGGCCCTGGTTGCGCAGCTGGAGGAAATTGACGCCGTCCGGCAAATCGTCCACCTTGACGCGGAACGTGACGCTGGTGGTCCGTCCCGCCGCGATGCTGGCGATGATCCACTCCATCTGAACGTCGTTCAGGACGCCGTTGGGGATGGCGGTGTTTTGTACATACGTTACGCCCTTGGGCAGGTAATCGAACACCCGGACGTTGGTCGCCGCAGAGGTTCCGTTGTTCTTGATATCAAGATAGTACGTGATTTCGTCCCCTGCATGGACGACGCTCCCCGCCGCCGGAATGGCGCGCTTGGTGACGGTCAGGTTTTCCGTTGTCGCCATGTAATGCGCTGTTTCGTTTGTTTCCACCGCGGTGGCATTGTTGACAGAAACCGTCGCGTGGTTGCGGATCACATTGTCTGTCCCGGTGACAGTTGCCTGGAACGTCAGCTGGCGGATCGTGCCGGCAGCGAGCCCGGAGATGTTCCAGACCAGCGTGCCGCCTTGCAGCGTGCCGCCGTCGGAGGCGGAACCAGGGATGTATGAGGTCCCGGCGGGAATAATGTCGTTCACCCGGATGTTGGTGACAGGGCTGGTGCCCGGGTTCTGAATGTTAATCGCGTAGGTAATCACATCGCCCGTTTCAACCGGTGAACCGCTGGAAGGAATTGCCGACTTGGATGCGTTGACCGGCGGAGTCTCGCCCGTAACGTAATGCGTCACCTGGTCGGACAACCAAGTCCCCCCCGGAACCAGCAGCTGCGCTGTGTTGGTCACTTGGTAATTGTAGCCCAGCGCCAACGTTTTGACCTTGAAGGTCACTTCTACTGTCTTGCCGGGTTCAATCTTGGCAATGGTCCAAGTCAGCGCGTTGTCCGCGAAGGTCGCGGCGGGATTGGCGGAACCGGAGACATAGGTCGTGTTCGCCGGGATGCTGTCGCGCACGTTCATGTTCAGCAGGTCGTTTGTGCTGCCGTTGGTGACGGTGATGCTGTAGGCAATCTCCGTGCCGGCTTCCACGGTGGATCCCGTGACAGGAACGGCCTTTTTGCCGATGCGCGGCCCGCCGGTGTCGCCCGCGATCACATAATGAATCACTTCCGGCGCGTATTTGCGCTTGCCCGCGCTGGTGGCGTAGGCGCTGTTGTGGACGGTCCGCTGGAAAATACCGGACTGCAGCTGATCCATCTTGGCGCGGAAGGTCACCTGTGCGGTGCCGTTGGCCGCAATGGTGGGAATGGTCCAGACCACCTGTCCGCCGACCAGAACGCCGCCGTTGTCTGCCGAGTTGGCAACATAGGTGGTGTACGCCGGAATCGGGTCATAGATCGTCACATTGGTCATCGGCGCGGGAGACAGGTTGGTCACGGTAACGGTATAGGTGATCTCCGTGCCGGGCGCAACGGTGCTGTACTCCTCCGGATTGGCGGTCTTGGTGACGATGAAATCATCCGGAATCGGGTTCACCTCGTGGTTGACGGGATTGGAATCCCGCGTCACCGGCGTGGCTCCGTCGAGGTAGCTGACCGTCCCCTTGTTGACAACCTGACGGTAGGTCAGCTCGCCCAGCGAGTCCACCGTTACCTGGAAGCTCAGCACAATGGGCGTCGCGCCGCCGGCCATGCTCCCCAGGGACCAGATGACTTTTTTGTCCGCCGTGCTGTAGCTCCCGCCATGATCCGCCGAGCCAGGCACGTAAGTGGTGCCGACAGGGATCAGGTCCTCGACGACCAGGCTCTGCGCCGTGCCCAGACCGATGTTCGAAACCGTCAGACGGTACGTAATCGTGTCGCCCGGAAGGACATTGCTGCCGGTGGTGGGCGTCGCGTCCTTGGCAACCTGGACATAGGGATGATCAGGCTCCGGATCGTCGGGCATGACGTAATGGACGGTGGTGTTGGTTGGCTTGCCCTTGGCGTAGGCGATGTTATAGATGGTGCGCATCGACTCGCCGGGGGTGAGGTTGTTGGCCCGCACCCGGAATGTGACGGAAGCGGTGCCGTGCAGCGCCGGGATAGTGGGGATATTCCAGGCAATCTGCCGGGTGATGGGGTTGAACGTGCCGCCGCTGTCCGCGGAGATAAAGTCAAAATACGTGGACAGTACGTCGGTCACCGGAACGTTAAGCATAGGTTTGGGGCCGTAGTTGCGCACCGTGATGGTGAAGTCCACCGTATCTCCCGGTTTGACGGCCTGTCCGCTCTCGGGCGAAGCGGTCTTTTCGGCGGAGAAGGCCATCGGGTAGGCGATGTGGATCACATCGTTGGTCGGAAGATCCGGGATCCCGGGATTGATTGGTGTCCCGCCGCCCTCGTTATAATAGGCGGTGTTGATGATCTCGCGGCTCTCCATCAGCGCGGGCAGGTCATCCACCGTCACCTGGAAACTCAGCGTAATTGAAGCGCCGGACGCCAGAGATGGAATTTGCCAGGTGATGCGCCGGTTTGGCGGGTAATAGACGCCGTTGGGCGTGGCGCTCTCCGGAACGAAGGTGGTTCCCACCGGAACGGTATCAATCACGGGAATGTTATAAATCGTGCCGGTACCGTTGTTGGTGAAGGTGATGTAGTAAGTAATGATATCTTCCGGCGCAACTTCAGACATATGCGGCGGGTCGGCGCTCTTGACGGCGCCCAGCACCGGCGGGACAACCGTATGCGTCACCTCGTTGGTGGGCTTGTCGTCTACGATGGCGACGTTGACCACTTCCAGCTCCGTCTCGCCCGCCGGGAGGGGATTGGCCCGGACCGTGAAGCCGACAAAGGCCGTGGACCCCGCCTGGATGTTGGTCACGGACCACTCGACCCGGTTCAGCGCGGCATTATAGTAACCGTTGCCGCGGATGGATCCGGGCACAAAGGTGGTGCCTGCCGGAATCTCGTCATATACGAGGGTATTGAGGGCCATCAAGGTTCCTTCGTTGCGCAGCCCGACGGTGTATTCAATGTAACTGCCCACCCGGACGGTGCTGCCGGAGGCCGGGACCGCCGACTTGAAGGGAATCACGCGCGCCTTGTTGACGTTATGGATGACTGTGTTGGTTGGCGTCTCCGGATCCTCGCCCCCCTGGCCGTAAAGGGCGGTGTTCTCGATCTTCCGCCGGGCCAGGCCCTCGGGCAGCTGATTCGGATAGACGTCAAAGCTCAGGTGTTTCTCCGCGCCGGCCTCGAGCGTGTTGATGATCCAGGTGATCTCCTCCGCGACGGTGACGCCGCCGTTGGTGACGCTGTCCTTGATCAGAGTGGTGTACTGCGGGACCAGATCCTTGACCTTGATGTTGTAGTCCGCCACATCGCCGGTGTTCTTGACGGTGATGGTGTAGCGGATCACCTGGCCTTCCAGCACCTCGCTCAGGTGCGGCGGCTCGGCGCTCTTGGTGGCGACGATGTGCGGCGAAGCGACGTCGTGAACCGTCTGATTGGTCGGCGCGCCGTTGACCAGCGCCACATTGAGGATCTTTGCGGAGGTCCGGCCGTCGGGCAGGCGGGAAACTTTGACCTTGAAGGTCACCGTTTCCGTCGCGCCGGGGGCAACGGACGCGATGGTCCAGCGGACCAGGTTGTCGCCGGGATCATAGGCGCCGCCCGCATTGGCGGAACCGGCCACATAGGTGGTGCCCGCCGGGATGTAATCCAGGACCACGACGTTGGTTACCGCTGCCGCGCCGGGATTCTCCACGCGGATGGTGTAGAGGATTTCGGCCCCTACCAGCACCCTGGACAGGCTTGGCGGGTCGGCGGATTTGTAGGCGGAAATCGGGGCGTTCTTCTGGAAATGCATCACCTGGTTGGTGCCCCGGTTGTTGATGAACGCGCGGTTGAGGATGGTCCGCTGAATGAGGTTCTGCGGCATTGCCAGGACCTTGACCCGGAACGTAAAGGCCATGGTCGCGCCGGGCGCCAGGGTGGCAATGGTCCAGCGCATCTCGTTGGCGGCGGCGATGTAGCCGCCGGTCGAACCGGCCGGGGCGGGAGAAGCCGCGTAGTACTGCGTTCCGGCAGGGATGGCGTCGGTTATCACCGTCCCGGTGGCGGGCAGCACGTCGTCGTTGGTCACGGTGACGATATACGTAATGACGTCATTTTCCACCACTTCCGTGCCGGGAGCCGGATTGGAGGTCTTGAGGGTATTCAGTGCGTTTTTGCCCTTGACGTAATGGTAGACGGGGTTGGTCGCTAAGTTGTCCACCACCGCGCGATTGACCAGCGTCCGCTCGAGTTCCCCTGTATTGAGCGGATCCGCCGTCACTTTGAACTTCAATACCACGCTCCCGCCGGCGGGGATGCTGTTGATGGTCCAGGTGATGACGCCCGAGCCCGCGTTGTAGCTCGCGGCGATGCCCAGCGCCGGATTTTGGGTGGCCGAGGCGGCGACATAGGCCGTATACTGGGGCACCTGATCGGTGACAATGAGGTTGCTGCGCGGCGAAGTCGCGTGATTGAAGACCTCAATGCTGTACTCGATCACATCGTCCTGCTCGACCATGGAGCCGGTGACCGGGTCGGCGCTTTTCTCGCCGTAGACGTCCGGGCGGACCACCTTGTGGATCACCTGCTGGGTGGCGGAACCGCTGACGATGGCGGTATTATAAATATAGTGTTCCGTTTCGCCGGACTTGAGCTGCCCGGCCGTGACCTCAAAGTGCAGGTCGATGCTATCCCCCGCCGCGAGCAGCGGGATCACCCACTGTACCCAGTTGTAGCTGGGATCATAGAGGCCGGCATTGTCGGCGGAGCCGGTAACATAGGACGTTTCCGCCGGAATGTAGTCATATACGGGGATATTTTCCACCGCCACAGCGGCGCGGTTGGTGACGGTGATGGTATACTGCACCGTCTTCCCTGCGTAAATGGTGGTATTGGTGGGCGGCTCAGCGGACTTGGTGCCTTCCACCGGCGGCAGAATGACGTAATGGGAAACTTCATTGGAAGGAATCGTCGGCAGGCCGGGATCGTCGGCGGTGCCGCCGCCGTTGCCGGTGTAGGCGACGTTGTCGATGCGGCCCTGGCTTTTGCCGAAGGGCAGCTCGTTCACCGTAACGGCGAAGGAGACGGTCTCCGTCGCTCCCGGGGCAATCGACGGAATGACCCAGTCAATGTTCTTCGTCGCATTGTTATAGAGTCCGCCGGCGGTGATGGATCCGGCCTTCAGCGTCGTCCCCTGGGGGATGGTATCCCGCACGGGCACGAAAGCGATGGCTTTATCTGTCACGTTCTTGAGGGCGACGGTGTACGTGACGGTCTGGCCGACATAGACTTCGCTGCCGTCTGCGGGATCGGCGGATTTGGTGGGCACGATCTTGGGCTGCGTAATTTCGTGCTCGACTTCGTTGGACGGCACGTCCGGAATGCCGGGCTTGTCTTTCGTCCCGCCTTCGCCCGCGATGGCGACGTTAATGGCCTTGCGAGCATACTCGCCTTCCGGCAGGGGATCCGCAGTAACCTTAAATGTCAGGGTATAGCTGTCTCCCGGCTCAATGAAACGGAGCACCCATTCCACCCGGTTGGTGACGTGGTTCTCTTCCCGAACCAGGCGGCCGCCGTCTGAGGCGGAGCCGGGGACATACGTGGTCCCCAGAGGAACGGTATCCCAGACCGGGAGGTATTCCAGCAGGTCTCCGCTGTGGTTGGTGACGGTGATGGTATACTTGATTTGCTGCCCGGGCGCGACGACGCTGCCATCGGGCGGATCCGCGATCTTGTCCACATCAATGAGGTACGGCACAACGGTGTGCTCTGCTTCGTTGGTATTTTCACCGGGGGTGTCGTAGCCGTAGATCACCGCGTGGTTCTTGATGACCCTGGACAGCTGGCCGTAAGCCAGGGGATTGACCCGAACCTTGAACGTGACGTACACTTCGCCGCCGATGGGTGCCGTGGTGCCGCCCGCCGCGCCGGTGGGTTCCAGCCGCGGGATGGTCCAAATCACCCGGCCGGTGGAGGCCTCGTACTTGCCGGTGCCATCGCCGGTGCCGGTCAGGGATCCTGGCACATACGTCGTTCCGGCGGGGATCGCGTCAATGATTTGGACGTTGGTATCCGCCAGGGTACCCACATTGCGGACCGTGATGGTGTAGGTGATGATGTCGCCGGGGCGGACGCGGGTGATATTCCCGGCCGTGCTCTCTTTGGGCGCGGCGCTCTTGCTGTACTCCAGCACCGGCTTCTTGACATGGTGCCGGACGACGTTGGTCTCCGAGCCGTCCACCGTCGCGAGGTTGGTGATGGTGGCGCTGCCTGTCCCGGCGGGGAGCCGGTCAACGATGACCTCAAACGTCAGCTCTCGGATCTCGCCGACAGACCAGGTTGCGAAATTCCAGGTGATGGTCCCGCCGCTTTCTGTGCCCCCGTGGGAGATGCTGCCGGGCACGAGGGTTGTGCCGACAGGGACCTGATCGGTGACAACCAGATTCCGGGACTTCATGTCGCCAACGTTCTGCACCTGAATTTTATAGGTGATACGCTGGCCTTCGATGACGTCGGACTCCGTCGGCGGGACCGCCGTTTTTTCATACAGAGGCAGGTCTTTGCCGACTGTGTGGGTGACAGTGTTGGTGACGATCTCATCAACATAGGCAAAGTTGTTGATCGTCCCGACCAAGTCGCCTTCCGGCAGCGCGTTCGTCGTCACCTGGAAGGTGATGGTCTCCGTCCCGTTGGGGGGGATGCTGGCGATGGTCCAAGTCAGCTCCCCGCCGGCGTTCAGCGTTCCGCTGCTGGCGACGTTGGCGGAAGTGGATGCGGAACCGGCGACGTACGTCGTTCCCAGCGGGATCTTGTCCCGCACAAGCACCTTTGTGGCCTCTTCGGAGCCCTTGTTCATCACCTCGATGGTGTAGGTGACGGTCTCGCCTTCGTGCAGCCGGGAACTGGTGGTTTTATCGGCGGACTTCACGCCGTAGACAAAGTAATTCGTCTGGTTATGGATGACATGGTTGGTCTCGAAGTCGGCCACTTTGGCGACGTTGTCAATGATCCGCTTGTCCAGGTTTTCGGGCATCCGCTCCACTTTGACTTGGAAGCTCAGCACAGCCTTCTTCCCCGCCGCCAGCGCTTTGATATTCCAGTTGAGGCTGTTATCCGCGCTGTTGAAGCTCTTGGCGGAAGCTGTATCTTCTGTGCCGTCGATCTTGACGGAAATGGAGTTCGGAACATAAACGGTCCCTGCCGGAATCGAATCCTGCGCCGGAATATTGTACGTCGTGTCCGCGCCGGGATTGAAGACGTCAATGTAATACGTAATCACCGTGTCTTCATGGACGATGGAATTTTCCACCGGGTCGGCGTATTTCACGGCGGTTTTGGATCCCGCGTACTGGTAATGCTCCGTCTCGTTGGTATTGATGCCGTTGACGTAGGCTACATTGCGGAATTCCCGCTGGCTGATGCCCTGGGGCATCACTTTGACCTTGGCCTGGAAGCGCACGACCGTGCTTTCCAGCGGTTTGAGTTCGCTGATCACCCAGTAGAAGTTATAGCCGTCCGTGTCCGCCTGGGGCGTTCCCGCAGGATAGTACGTCCCGGTGATGGTACCGCCCATCATGGTGGCCGTCCCGTTGGTGAGCGAGCCCGGAACATAGTCCAGATTGTCCGGCAGCTGGTCGGTGACAATGGTATTATAAGCTGGTTCCGAGCCGGTGTTGGTCACCTCCACCAGGTAGGTGATGATATCGTTTTCATATACTGTTGTTCCCGTGATGGGGATGGATTTCTTCACGCCAATGATGTTGGCTGAACCGACATAGTGGGTGGTCTGGTTCGTCGGAGAATCGTCCACCGTGGCGACGTTCTCCAGCGTCCGGAACTTCACGCCGTCGGGCAGTTCATCCACATGGACGGTGAAACTGAAGCTCTTCTCCTCGTTCCCCTGGAGCACAGGCACAAGCCATGTCAGTTTCTTGTGTCCTGTCGGGAGGGTCGTGATGCTGTTGGGCGTCGGGGTGGGTGCCGGGGTGCCGAGCAGCGTCGTGCCGTCCGGCGTCTGGTCCGTCACGGTAATATCCCGGATCACATCCGGCCCGCTGTTATAAATGGTGACGGTATATGTAATGTTGCTGCCGACTTTGACGATGCTCCCCGAGGGCGGCACGGAAGTCTTCACCGCGTTGAGCACACCGGAATAGACGAAGTGCCAGGTGGGGTTGCCGGGAATGTTGTTGAGGTAGGGCTGGTTCTGGATCATTGCGAACTGTACGCCTTTGTCCAGCGCGTCCACCGTGACCTTGAACTCAAAGACCGCTTTCTTTCCGGCTTTAATGAAAACATTGTCCCAGACGATTTCGCCGTTGACGATCTGGGCAGCGGAGGCGGTGAAGTCTCCTGGCGCGCCCGCGCTCGTCACCAGCCGGCCGGATCCTGCGACATAGGAGGTCCCGGGCGGGATTGTGTCGCGGACGACGTTGCCGCCGCTGTCCTGCGGGCCGCTGTTATAGACGGTGAGGGTATAGGTGATGGTCCCCCCCTGCGGGACCTTTGATCCCGTCGGCGGGTCGGCGGTCTTCACCAGCTGGAGGTCCGAGGCGCACTGCTCGTATGTCCATTCGTTGGTGTGCTCCCCGTCCTCGCCGAAGGCGACGTTGATGATGAAGCGCGGGCACTCGTTCAGGCCCATCTCATCCGCTGTGACGCGGAACTTCAGCTCCCGCGTTTCCTTGATCTCAATGTTCTTCAGCACCCAGGTAATGGTTCTTGTCGTGGCGTTGTAGGTCCCTCCGGCGGTGATGGAGCCGGGCACCAGCGTCACGTGAGCGGGTAGCGGATCGGTCACAGTATAGCTTTCCACCGCGTAGTCGCCCCGGTTGGAAACTTCAATGGTATATTCAATCTCCGTCCCGGCCTTCAGCAGGGACCCTTGTGGAAGGGAGCCTTTTTTATTCATGCCGATGTCGGGTTCGAGAAAGATCTTCCCTTCCGCTTTGTAGTAACGATCCCGGCCTTCAACCCCGGAAAAGAGGATCTGGTCGGCCGCTTCTTCGCCCACGCCGCCGCCGACGCCGTCATAAATCCAAAGCAGCAGCGGGCCCAGATCTTCGGTCCTGGCGTAAGGGATATCGGTTCGCTTGAGCGTGATGGTAAACAGATGGTCCGCCGGGTTGGTGCCGCTGGGGGCGTAAAAGGTATACATACTGCCCGAAATGTCGACTTGGATGCCGTTGGGATTGGCGCCGACGACGGCGAGCTTGGGCCGCCGGGTGCCGGGGTAAACGGTCATGTCCTGGAACGTTTGCTCGTAGCGGGAGGTGCTGCTGTTCCATTTCAGATCCAGGTGCAGCGTTGTGCTGGTCGAAAGGAAGCTCGGATCCAGCAGGTAAACGTGCACTTCCTCGACGATCTGATTATAGATCTTGACGACTTCTGGGTAGTTGAGCTGATTGTAGATGTCGTTGTTGGTTCGGTTGTAGTTCGCGTCGCGGTAGCCCAGCTCGCTTTCCCAAATCAGCATTTGGGTCGCGCAGTGGGCCGCTTGCCGGTTGGCCGCCGTGTCGGTCAGGCCGAAATCTGACACGGGGCGGTTCGGGTAACCGAAGAGCGCCGTGCGCGCCATGTTTTCCTTGATCGTCGCGCTCAGGGCTCGGGCCGCCGCGCCGCCGCCGAAGAGCAACTCCGCCTGGTGCATGCCCGAGGACACCGCGCGGCCTTTTTGGGCGCAAAAGCCCTCCCAGCCGCCGCCCGCCGTCGGGTAGGTCAGGCCGCTGCCCCCCGCGATGCTGGTGATGACATCGCCGGTGTAGGGATCCCGAATCGTAATTTGCACCTTGTTGGTATACTGCGTCAGGTGGCCGATGCTGATGTTGAGCCAGCTGCCGTCCGTCGGTTCCGCCAGCGACTGGGTAACCAGCATGGAAAACTGACCCAGGATCATTATCAGGACCAGCAGTGCGGCGACCGCCGCACTTTTTGCCTTGATTTTCGGTTTCATAACTAACCCTCTTCCTTTCTTTGATCTTTTTCAAGATCTCCACGCTCTCCCATTTTGCTTGACTCTTCCTTTGCTTCCCCTCATGGACATCAGTACGTTGGACTTCCTTTGTTTTTTTCTCGGGTCATCTATCGTCATCAAATTCCCTTGGGAATTTTACATTGCTAAACGGTTACCGCATGGCCGCCGGATACAGCGGCGAAGGATTGCGGGCGGCGGTGCTGACGTCGATCTCCTCGCCTTCCCGGATCTGCCGCGCCATGACCACCAGCCGCGCTTCCCGGAAGTCGTAGGCGCAGGTGGTGAGGCTGAGCACCCGATCTCCCGGCCGGAGATCCACCGGCGTGAAGAAAAGCGAGCGCTGGCGGACTTCCGCCGCGAAACTGTCGATGTTGGCTCCCGCCGTCTGGCGTTCCAGCCGCCATTCGAAAAAGTGTCCGTTGTCCTGGGCAGGATCTGAGTTGGTGATAAATACCGCAAAAATCACCCAGTTGTGCTCTTCATAAATCGTGTCAAACGAAAACGTTGGATTCTTGAGGTAAAAGGATAGATCGCGGTACTTTGCCAGCCGGCCGAACATCGCCCCGTTGCGGCAATTATGGCCGTAAATCGCCAGATTGCTGCCTGTTTGCAGCGGCAGGACAATGTTGCTGCTGTCCAGGAACAGGGCTCCGTACCGGCTGTATTTCTTGTCCTCGTTGTGGTCGAGGTAAAAATCGTTGTCTCCGCCCTTCATCACCGGCAAGTCCACTCCGACGGCGGGGATGGAAAGCCAGCCGGTCAAGTCGCTGTTGCGGCTATAGAGCGCGGAAAACTTCGACAGCTGTCCGCCGTTGCCGTCCGGCGTCTGCGGCGCCGCCGCGGGCTTGCTCTGCCCCTCCGCCGCGCCCGAAGGCTCGCTCTGATGATACAGTCCCGCGAGTTCCTTCGCCTTTGCCCGCTGCCGGGGCGCTTCCGTGGCGTAGTTGATCAGAAATCCCGCCGCAAAGAGAAACGCCGCGCCTGCCAGCGCCAAAACAGCCGCCGTCGCCGCCTGAAATGCTTTCCGCCGCTTCACGCGTTCCACGGGCGGCAGCGGCGCCCAGCCAGCTGCGTCCCGCTTCCGTTTTCGTTTTTTGGCGCGCGGGGGAGACGGTTCACTCGGCCGAACTACCGAAACGCCGAAAGCGAAGGGATTGACGGGCGGCGGCTTGTCCGGAACCGGCGCGGCCGACTGCTGGGCCCGGCCTTTGTCCGCTAAGCTCGCCGACGCCTCCAGACTTCCCAGGTACTCCAGCACCCGGCGCGCCCGCGCAGGCACGGCGGACACAACGTAGAGTGTCTTCGGACCGCCAGGGGTCCGGACCGTCATTTCCGCCGCCAGCGGGGTTCCCTGGTCTTCCATCCAGCGAAACGACACTGCGTTGACCGGCGTTCCCGCCGCCGCCGCCGCGGTCTTGCTCAGCGCCGCCGGCTCCGGAATATCTTCGCCCCAAAAGCCGCCCACCGTCACAACATAGGGAACCGCCGGTTCCCGCGTCAGAACCTCCCGCAGGGCGGGGAGCAATTCCTCCGGCGCGGCCAGCCGCCGCACCGCGCAGGGGCGGCACAGAAGCTCTTCGCACACTGGGGCGGCGGAGGTCCCCAAGAGGAAAACCGGTACCGGCAGGCCCTGCCATTCCGCTTGCGCATTCCACAGATCCAACCGTTCACCCTCTTCCGTTTTCCTCGTTTTTTCCTGCTCTATTTTCTCGTTTGCGCCCGCCGCCGCCCTATGCTTCTTACCAGATGCGCTGGTCACGCCGCGCTGCCTGCGCAGTTCCTTCCGGCAGCGACCTTCCCAATTTCTCCCGCGCAGCGTGCTGGCGCGTTGCTGCATTGCCCTGATATTACCTCTGTTTACCCTTAATGAGTGGAGACATTATAGTCATTTATTTTACGGATGTCAACTCATCTTCGTAACAAAAATGATTTTTTCTCCGACATTTTTTGCTGAAAATCGCATTGTGACAGGAAAAGGGAACATTCTCTGTCGGCTTTTCTCTAAATTTGCAATCATCTGTTTCTTTTCCCCGTTTTGTCAATTGCCGCTTTAAAATCCGTATGATAAACCGCTGAATTGCATGCTTTATTCTGCTCTTTGCTAAATAAAAAGGCCCGCTTTCGCGGGCAGGCGCTGTTTTTTATTTCCATTGTCGGGCCAACCGCGTCGCTCCCACCGCCAGCGCGGCGGCGGCGCAGCCGAGCGCGATGCCCCGGCCAGCCTTCATCAGCGCGGCGGCTTTGTACGCGTAACGATACACTTTCAGCGCACCCGATAGTTCTTTCATACGCCATCTCCCTTTTTTATCGATTGAAAATCGTTTGAAAGTTTTCATGTCATGATTCCGCTTGCAGCTCCACCGCGTGGGCGACGCCTGGGATGCTCTCTCCCTGGAGGGGAGAAACGACGGAAAGCAGCGCGCCCGTCCCGACGAAGAGAACCCGGCGCAACCGCCCGGCTTCCATCTCCGGCAGGACCTTCGCGCACAGAACCGCCGCCGAACAGCCGGTTCCCGATCCCCCTGCCGCCACTTCCTGCCGATCCAAATCATACAGCAGCAACCCGCCGTCCCGGTGCGCATCGGCGAACGCCGCGGTTTTTTCCGGACCAAGTTCCGCTTGGAGGAGTTCCCGCAGCAGCCGGCTGCCCACCTGTCCCAGATCGCCGGTCAGAATCCAGTCAAAGTCAGCGGGCTCGGTGCCGGTGTCGGCCCAGAAACGGCAGAGGGTATCGCAGGCGGCGGGCGCCATGGCGGCGCCCATGTTGTTGGCGTCGGTGACTCCCAGGTCCCGCACACGGCCCACTGTCACGGCGGAAACCCGGATGGGACGGCGGGCGGCTGCGGGAGCCGCGTCCAAAAGGACTGCTCCGGCGGCAGTGGCGGTTCGTTGCGCGCTGGGGGGAATTTGCCCGCCGAATTCCAGCGGAAAACGGAACTGCTTTTCCGCCGAACAGAAGTGGGAGGATGCGGCCGCCATGGTCCGCCGCGCCCCGCCGCCGTCAATGGCCAGCGCCGCCATGCCCAGCGCCAGCGCAAACGTGGAGCACGCGCCGTAGAGCCCAGCCAGGGGCATGTCCATATCACGCAGGGAAAACGACGTCGCCATGCACTGATTGAGCAGATCTCCCCCAAAGAAGAGGTCCACATCCCGGGCGGCTCTTCCCGCGTCCCGCAGTGCCAGCCGCAGAGCGGATTTGTGCATCTCAATTTCCGCCTGCTCCCAGCGCTCCTGTCCCGCGCGCGCGTCCGGGAAAATCTGACAGAACCCGCTTCTGAGGGGACCTTCCCCCTCCAATTTCCCGCCCACACAGGCAAACCCCGCAATGGTTGATCCTGCGGTCAATGCAATGGTCGAAGCGCCCCTCCTCGTCGCCATGGAACCCCTCCTCCGTCTCCGATCTATACTTACTTCTCTATACTACTTCATTTACTTCTTCATCGTGGTAATCACGTAATAAATCACGCCGTAAACAGCGCAGACGCCGCTGCCCCACGCCAGCACAGGACCCGCCAGGCGGAAGATATTCTGCCCTACGCCCATGATCTTCCCATCGCTTTGGAATTCAATCGCCGGCGCCACCACCGCGTTGGCGAAGCCCGTGATGGGGACCCCCGTCCCCGCGCCGGCCACCTTGGCAATGCGGTCGAACACGCCAAAGACGGTGAGGATCGCTGTGAGAACCACCAGCGTGACCGGAACCAGAGACTGGCACATCTCCTTGGAAAAGCCCAGACGGGCGTACAGCCGCCAGAAGCCTTCTCCCAGCGCGCAGATCCCGCCGCCGACGACAAAACTCATGACGAGGTTCCTGCCGAACCGGCTGGGCGGTGTGGCTTTCTTGGTCATTTGATCGTATTCTTCCCGGGATACGGACATGGCGTTTCCTCCTGTCAAATTTCATTGATTCATGCGCTTGACGCGCTTACTTTGCCGTCTTTTAACTACAGTATAAACTATAGTATATCCAGCCCCGGCCCAAAAACCAAGGCGAATCCGATGGATAAAATTGGAATCCCCCGGTTCGTCCGAAACCGGGGGATTGGGGGACCGTTTATTTTTTCTTTTTGGCCGCCTTTTCCAGCCTGCGTTCTTCTTTGAGCCGCTCCGTCTCGAGCTTCCGGGCCTCCCGTTCCAGCGCCGCTGCTTCGTCGGCCTTGCGCTCATTTTCAGCCGTCTGCGTGACGGCTTCGTCGTACTGGGCAAGGATGGCTTCCAGATGCGTCTGGTTTTCCATTTCGGTCAGCAAGCGGCGCGCGTCCGTGAAGGGCTTCGCGGAGTTGATGAACTTGCTGCGCTCAGCCTCCATGGCCTTGATGGCCGCGTTTTTCGATTTGGCTTGCTCCCGGCTGTCTTCCGGCAGGTCGTAGAGCGCTTCGCAGGCGGCGAGGTCAGGCTCCTGAATGTCGTGATTGGGGTAGCAGCGGGTCACATTGCTCTGCGCCCTGCGCAGGGCGTTGTTATGCTCGCGCTCGATGGCCCGGAGCTTCGGGTCCGCCGAAAGCGGCACGGGCGTGAAGCGGTAAAGCCCTTCCAGCCCGGCGTCGCTGATCTGCCGCGCCAGCTCGACCTTCCGCCGAATTTCCGGGGTCTCAAATTTTTTCAGTTCGTCTACCACATAATTAGCCACGGAAATGTCTTCGTTGCGAATCTTGGCTTCCAGGCGCTGCTTGCGGGTCATGCCGGGGGCAAGCGTCACCGGCGGCGCGCCGAAGTCCGCCCGGGCCTGACGGATGATATCCACGCCCTCCACCATTTGCCCAGGCGTGCAGACGCCGTTGCCGTAGTCTTCCAGCATCGCGCGGACACGCAGCACACGGGCCATGGCCCGCTGCTTCTTCTCGGAAATATCATAGAAGAACATCGGGATAACATTCGCCATCGCGCCGATGACGGAGGCGACAATCATGGTCTTTGACATTTTGTGATAAACAGCGGGATCTTTCAGGGCAAAGAGCATGTTCGGGTTTCCGTAATTATCCACCGCCTGATTGCCTTTATAAATGCCGCCGCGCCGCAGCAGCGCGGGTTTGACAAAATTGGTGCCCATGCCGATAATGGATCCGACGTATCCCACCAGGCCGAACATACCGTCGATGCGTTCCCCGGAAAGGTACTGCTGCGCGTCACGGATGTCGGCGTCAATCGCCGGGCCGATGGTCTGCTGCACAGTGCCCAGGAAAAAGTTCACGTAGCGGAAAACCGCGAAGGGAATCAGCAGGTTGTACGTATTGTACGTCACCCCCAGTAGCAAGATATTCAAAACGTTGCTGCCAATCAGGACCGCCCGTTTCCCGAACCGTTTGGTCAGGAGCGGCGTTAGCAGCATCGCCCAAAGCGCGGCGTTGGAAACGAGAAAATCCACCAGCGCCCTCTGCTCTCCCGTGAAGCGTTCCTGATATGTAAATGCCCATTCCCAAATATCTCCTGACGCGCCCTCCAAAAAGCCAACCCAGCCGGCGGCGCAGATGATCCAGAAATTCTTATTTTTCGCTACGGACCGGAACGCCTGAATAATATTGATTTTATTGATATGCTCGCGGCTTTGGATGATCCGTTCGTGGGTGGTGTAGTATCCTACGTAACTCATGGCTACACCCAGCAGCGTGATGGGAATGAACGCATATTTATAGAGCGTAATATCAGCCGTGCGGTTGGGCAAGTGCCCGGAAATCATGGTAATAATCGGATTATAGATCGTCGGCGCGAGCGACCAGACGATCGATGTGATGGCGATGACGTTCTGCCGTTCCTGGCTGTTGGGCGAAAGCACCCGCACCAGGTCGTTGAACCCCAGCGAATAAAACGGCCAGACCAGCTGGATCCCCAAGAACAGGAACATGATGATGCCGACTTTCATCCAATACCCGGTCCCGGTCAGGCCGCCGTCTGGCAGCCACTGATAGGGGAACCACACCACGGCGAACGCCAGCAGGACGGTAGGAATCCCGAAGCGCTTGATAAACGGGCGGAAGCGGCCGTTGCGGTTGCGGGAATTATCCACGACATGGCTGCGGAACATCGTCAGCCAAAAACAAACAAATGTGTTCAGCACATTCATCATGGTCACATGGGTCGGATCCACGCCGAGGGCTTGGGCGATCACGGCGTTGGTGCCGTCCAGTCCGATCTTGCTCACCAGCGCGATCGCGCAGTAATAGCCGAACATTCCGACGGAATATCCCGCGATTTCCTTGTACGGGACATAGTTTCCCTTCGCCGGTTTGCTCCAGTGCAGTGCGGCTTCCGAAACAAAGCCGTTGATCTTGGCGGCAAGCCCGCCTCCCGCGTTTGCCATGGCGCTATATCTCTCCTTGTTTGATTTTGTTTGTTCCGGACTGTGCCGGGTCTCAGTCATCCCATTCGCAGATAAACACTTTGTCGCTGCCGAAATCGCTGGCCTGCCAGGTGCCGTCAGGATAAAGCGCGGTCAGCACGGCGTATTTCGCCGTGCCATAAAGACCGGCGGGTTCGCCCTCGTGCCAGTTGGAAAATGTGATGTTCTGACGGAAGAACTTTCCGTCCGCCTTCTCTTTCTGGACCCACATCCACTGATCCGCCTTTTTCTCGTCGGAGTAGCCGAAGGCGGCGACGGTTAACTTGTTCGCCGTCATTGCGCCGTACAGGAACAGGTTCTCTTCCACCGAAGAGATGGTCGCCAAATGCCCGCCCTGTTTTTTGCAATAGCGTTTTGCCTGGTCCCAGGTCTGTTCCTTATGTTCGAACCGATAGAAGCGGTAGGTATGCCCCCCGGTCTGCGTCGGGCCGGACAGCGCGGTTGGTTCCGCCGTTTTCGCCTGCATCCACCGTATGCCCAGCGCCGCGCAGACCGCCAGCGCCACCACGCCCAGCGCGATCAGTCCGGCCAGGACTTTTTTCCCGAGGGTTCTGCGCTTGTCTTTGCGCCCGGCGCCGCCGCCTTCCTCTTCGGCCTGCGCCGGAGGATCCGCCGACGCGGGTGGGTCCGCCGGCGCGGGTGGCTTTTGCTCTGTCTCCGATTCCTGCGCTGCGCCGGTTTCGTCCAGGACGTCCGGTGCCGGCGCCGACTCTCTTCTCTTCAAAAGATACCCCCTCTTTCTGATGCTACGTTATTAAAAATATTATATGCCATTCCCGCCAAAAAAGCAAGAGAAAAAACCTGGTTTTTGAGAAAACAGCACAAAACCCTCTCCTTTCCTGAAAATACCAGCGCTTGACTTTTCCGCCGTTTCGGGGTACAATAGATATACTATATCTAAGAAGGAGAGCAACAGCTTATGAAAGTCATTGCGGCAGTCGGCAAAAACGGCACGGGGAAAGATTTTTTTCTGGAGTATATCCGGGACAAATATGCCCTCCCCATGGTTTCCATCGGCGATATCGCGCGCGAGCTAGCAGCCCGGGACGGCCTGGAACTGACGAGAGAAAACCTGCATAAAACCTCCCAGAAATACATGGGCCAGTTTGGGCAGACCTTTTTCCCGGAACAGATCGTCAAAAAAATCCGCGAGAGCGGCGCGCTGGTGTATCTTGTCAGCGGGATCCGTCCCCCGTCGGACGTGCAGTTTTTCAAGGACGCGTTCGGCGACGACTTCCTGCTGGTGGATATCGTCATCAGCGACGATGAGGTCCGCTACGCCCGCATGCTGGCCAGAGGATCCGCCCGGGACGGTAACAGCGCAGAGAAACTCCGGGAGTTCGACGCGGGCGAAGAGAGCAAGTTTCATACCTCCGAAAGCGAGAAACTGGCCAGTGTCACCATCTATAACGACGGCGGCAAGGAAGACTTCTTCGCAGCCATCGAAGGGTTCTATGAGGCGCATGTGAAATAACTCCGTCCAAAAAACATCCCCGGAAGATCAATGCTTCCGGGGGTCGCTGTTTTTTTGCGGTTCCTCCCAGGCCCAACCCCAAACGCCGCTGCCCATCTGCTGCGCACCGTTTTCCCAACGCGGCGCTGCTTCGTCTGTTGCTCAAGTTTTCACTCGCTCCCGTAGCACTCTTCGGCCTCCGCCAGCAGGGCTTCATAGAACGCCTGCGCGGCGGCCTTTCGTTTCGCGGCGAGGGCTGTGCCGTGCGCCGTATAGAACCGGCCGTAGACGGATTCCAGTTTGTATTTGTATTCCCGGAAAAACGAATGCTCTCGGTCGCCGTCTCCGCCGGAGACTGTGCCGTCCTCCCGCAGGGAGTAGAGCGGTCCGGCCACCTGCGCAATATAAAATAAGGTCCGGGCAACCCCCATCGCGCCGCAGACGTCCAGTTTGTCCGCGTCAAAGAGGATTTTTGCTTCCAAGCTTTGCGGCGGCGCGTCCGAGCGGTAGCGGTGTGTTAGGACGCAGGCATGGACGGCCTGCGCAAATGCATCTGAATAGCCGTTCCCCCGCAACCAGGCGCGGGCCTTTTCCGCCCCGCAGTGGGCATGGTCCACCCGCGGGTCCGCGAACTGTTCGGCCCGCCCGATGTCATGCAGCAGGCAGGCCACCGTCAGCAGTTCCCGGTCCGCGCCGCGTTCCTGCGCGGCAATCGTCAGGGCGTAGCGCAGAATGCGGTAGACATGCTCCCGGTCGTGGGCGGAATCCGCCATGCATTCTTGCATGTAGGCTTCGGCGGCGGGCTGATCGGTTCGGACAGGCGCGGTCACGCAGCGGATCCTCTGGTCAAAAAGCGGTAGCTGGCCGCCAGTTCCTCCAGCGGGTCCGCGCCGTAGCAGTCGTCCTGCTCAACAAAGGCATATTTCGTACCGATTTCCCCGAACGCCGCGAGGACCGGCGGCCAGTCGAAGTTCCCGCTGCCGACGGCCGCGAACCGCTGCGCGCCGCCGTCTATCGCCAGATCTTTGACATGGCAAAGATCAATCCGCCCGCGCAGGGACCGGATCACCGTGGGGACATGCTTGCCGCCGTGGTGCACCCAGTACGTATCCAAAATGAAGCCCAGCAGCGCGGGATCGCTCTCCTGGACCAGAATGCTCCAGAGGTCCCCTTCCGGGAACCGCTGGAATTCGAAGCTGTGGTTATGATACTGGAATTTCAGCCCCGCCGCCGCGAAAGCCTCCATCGCCGGGCGGAACTCCCGCAGGAAAGCCCGCGCTCCGGCGACTGTCCGTTCCCCGGGGAGAGACCCAACCCCCACATACGGGCAGTCCATCCGCTGATGGTCCGCGATCACTGCCGCGGTATCGTGCAGGATGCGCTCCGCCGGGGTGTGGGTCACGACAATCCGCAGGCCCAAGGCGTCGCACAGGTCCTTCAACCGCGCGGGATCATAGGGGAAACCGGACACCTGAATCGTCCGGTATCCCATATCTGCGATGCGCGTCAAGGTCTTCTGCTGGTCTTCCGGGGTCTGCATGAGGTCCCGGACGGTATAGAGCTGTGCCCCGATCTCCATGGAACCGCCTCCTGTTGACTGTTAAGCCTTGCGTTTTTTAGAATTTTTCCGGAAATGCCGTTAGGCTTTCTGGGAATGCCGTTAGGCTTTCCCTGAGCAACCCAGCACCGTCTCAATCTTGTGTTCCACCATCGCCTGAATCGCGTCGCGGGCGGGCTTCAGGTACTGGCGGGGATCGAAGTGGGCGGGATGTTCCGCCAGGTGCTTGCGCAGCGCGGCGGTCATCGCCAGGCGCAGGTCGGAGTCTATGTTGATCTTGCAGACAGCGGAGCGGGCGGCCTGCCGGAGCATCTCTTCCGGGATACCGACGGCGTCGTCCATTTTTCCACCATACTGGTTGATCTGCGCGACAAACGCGGGCACAACGGAGCTGGCCCCGTGCAGGACAATCGGGAACCCGGGCAAGCGGCGGCTCACTTCCTCGAGGATATCAAAGCGCAGCTGGGGCTTCTGGCCGGGCTTGAACTTGAACGCGCCGTGGCTGGTGCCGATGGCGATGGCCAGGGAATCCACCCCCGTGCGCCCCACAAAATCTTCCACCTGCTCTGGTTTGGTATAGGACGCGTCTTCGGCAGAGACGTTTACTTCGTCCTCGATCCCCGCCAGCTGGCCCAGTTCGCCTTCCACAACGACGCCGCGCGCATGGGCGTACTCGACAACTTTTTTGGTCAGGGCCACATTTTCTTCGTATGAAAAATGAGAACCGTCGATCATGACGGAGGTAAAGCCGCCGTCGATGCAGCTCTGGCAGGTCTCGAAATCCGGACCATGATCCAGATGCAGGGCGATCGGCAGACCGGTCTCCAGCTCCGCCGCCTCCACCAGCTTGGTCAGGTACGTATGGTTGGCATAAGCGCGCGCGCCCTTAGAGACTTGCAGGATCAGCGGAGCCTGGCACTTCTGCCCCGCCTGAACGATTCCTTGAATGATCTCCATGTTGTTGACGTTGAACGCCCCGACGGCGTAGCCGCCCGCGTAGGCGTCGGCAAACATCTTCGTTGTGGTAACCAGCGGCATGATAAATTCCTCCTATATTGGGGTTGTATTTTTGACTTTTCCCGCGCATTTATTATAGCACAGCCGACGGGACGTTGCAAGAAAAATTTTAGGAACGCCTGCCGTCATTCCGTTTTTTCCGCCATGGCAACCCTGATCTGCCCGTCTTCCGGGCGAATCGCCGTTGCCCCGTCATAAAATCCCCGGATCAGGCGCGTGGCGTAAGAAAAATTCCGGTATGTGCATTCTGCCCGACGGCCAGCAATCTCCCGCCGGGGCAACGCCGGCGCACCGGGGGATTCCCTTCGGACCAGGGAGAACCCCCCGGGGCGCTCGGCCCGCATCGTGATTTCTTCCGGCGCAAATACCACTGAAACCGTCCCGCAGGGCGTTCCCGTCAGCGTCAGGCGAGCGGTCTCCCCGTCCGGCTCGTCGTAGGATGCGTCGGCGAATAATAGCTCCTCCCCGCCTGCGCAGGGCACCCCCGGTCAACCGCCTGCTGCTTCGCTTCATCCGCAGCTCCTCCCCGCCTGCGCAGGGCACCCAGCCGGCCAGGATCCCCTTCCCGCTGGCGCGGTAGCCGTCCAAGCAAAGGGAGGGTTTCGAAGCAGAGCACGTCCCTGTCCTCTCTGGCCTGAAGATAGCGTTCCGGGAAATCCTCCCGGAACAGGAAGCAATCCCGCAGGCGGATCCGTCCTTCCTCCAGCAGGAGATTGGCGCGGTAATTCCGGCAGTTATACCAGAGGGAACGGCGTTCGCCTTTCTGCACAGACATGGCCGACGCAGGGGTCAGAGCAAACGAGCGGGAGAACCAGCGCCCGCTCTCGCCGAGGGTCTCCGCCTCCAGCCGGCCCGCCGCCCGGAGCGCCGCGATTTTCTCCAGCTGCGGCTCCAGCACCGTCATCTGCGGCCAGCCGAAGGAATTTTCCTGCCCGGCCTGGGTATAGGCGTACGCCAGAGAGCATCCGTTGAAATTCTCCCGGAAGTACCAATCCACCCAGGCTGGGTTCCCGCCGCCCCGGGCGCTGGAGGGTTCGAGCGTGATCACCTGCTGCCAGGGGGCCGGTTCCCCGTCCGGGCCGAGGCCGTCATCGTACTGGTCCAGGGGGTCGGACCCCAGCATCCGGAATACGGGGACCCCCAGCTGCCGGGCGGAACTTTGCGCCGGGCAAAACATGTTCTGTTCCGACGGAAAATACGCGCCGTTATAGTACCCGCCCCAGAGCGTATAGCCGTCGGTCCCGACCTGATCCTTGCAGTTGCAGGAGGCGTCCAGGCCATACGTTTTGTGGGTATAGCAGAGGGTATGGGCGTCGATGGTCCAGGACCCCATCACCTTCGGATAGGCGCCAAAGACTTCCCGGAACTTTGCGAAAGCGCTGTCCACCAGCCGCTCCCGCTCTTCGGGGAGGTAACCGACGCTGAAGCCGCAGCGGGCGTGCCAGTCCCAGGGAAAGCGCCCGCGCCAAGGCAGTCCCGCCGCCGCGCAGAGGGGCTCCACCATCTCCAGCCAAAGCCCCAGCTCGAAACGGTCCCCGGCCGCGCGGAGCGGTTCGGTGAACCGGGGATCCAATAGGGCGTCGTATTGCAGCAGGAAGGTGCCGGGCAGGTCATACCGCTCCAGCAGGGCCATCTGCCGGCGCATCGGCTCCAGCAGATCCACCGGCTCGCGGGGTTCACAGCCCCGGAGGAAATTCACAATATTGACGATGTTTCGCATCATAGGGCCTCCTCGTTCGTATTACCCGTCCTGCTCTCTGCGCAGAAGATCGGCCAAGAGACTGACAAAGAACGTCTGCGTAAATTGTAGCCCATGTGATTCGGAGAAACAGTCGCCGTCCGCGAAGATAGCGTAGTCGAGCGCATAGTTCAATTCATCATAATACGGACTAAACCAACTGTGATCACTGTAGACCGCGCGCTGGTCGCCGTGGATGGGGAAGGACGCGGCCAATGCATTTATTTCCTCTCCCTCGCGCTGTTTCAGATTTTTTTCCTGCTGATCCAGCAGGACGAGCGCCGCTTCCTGTTGCTTCCGCTCTTTCCGCCGCGCGCCGCCAAGTCGGCGCAGGTCTTCCTTAATATTCTTGCGCTGTAGGTTGATTTGCGCCAACCGCGGGGCATTGGCCATTTGCACCAGCCTAGTCGCATGACCAGCGCGCGCCTCCCGCTCGTTCATCCGCACGGTTCCGTCAGGGCCAACGTATTTCTGAAACTTGTCCTTCCAGCATGGCGGTGGAACGGCGGCGACAAATTCGTGGACCAGCGCTTGCTGCTCCTCATTCAGCTCCAGCTTGACGTAATCCGCAGCGCTGCCGCCGATTTTACGGAACGCTTCCTGCGTCGCTGCGGCCCGCGCCGCTTGCTCCGCCGCCTCCTGCTCCAGCCGCTGCCGTTCCTGCTTCTTGCGCAGCTCTTCTTCCCATGTCCGGTCCAGGATCTCCTGCGCTTGCCGCCTCATGTCCATGGCTCCGCCTCCATTGTCCGCAGCGTCCGGATCAGCCGCGCCAGGGGCAGACCGACAACGTTGCAGTAGTCCCCTGTGATCCCCTCCGCCAGCAGCGCGCCCCTGCCCTGGATCCCGTAGGCCCCGGCCTTGTCCCTGGGCTCGCCGGAGCGGATATAGGCTGCAATTTCCCCGTCGGTCAGGGCATAAAACCGCACCCGGGTTTCCTGATAAAACCCGCAACCCCGTTCTCCTCTCCGCAGGCAGACGCCGGTGAAGACGCTGTGTTCCCGGCCGGACAGCGCCCGGAGCATCCGCGCCGCGTCGCCGTCGTCCCTCGGCTTGCCAAAAAGCGCGCCGTCCAGCGAGACGACGGTATCCGCCGCGATGATTACCGTATCATCCGCAGGGCACAGCAAATCGGCCACCGCCGCCGCTTTGCGGGCCGCGATAGCCTGGGCCGCCTCCCCGGGGGAAAGCGCCGGTTCCGGTGTTTCGTCCGCCGCAGCGGCGCAAATTGTAAAATCCAGCCCCGCCAGCAACAGCAATTCCCTGCGCCGGGGCGAGGCGGAAGCCAAGATATAGTTCATGCGGTCCTTCCCTGGATGGGCAGCGGATCTATTTTGCCGGAATGACCTCAATCCAATATCCGTCCGGATCATTCACAAAATAAACGCCCATATCGGTGTTTTCGTAGCAAATGCAGCCCATCTGGCTGTGCAGCTCGTGGGCTGCCTCAAACGACGGCGTCATCACGGCGAGGTGAATCTCATTGTCTCCCAAGTCGTACGCGCCTTTCCAGTCTCGCAGCCAGGTTAGCTCCAACTGGAATCCGCCCGGTTCGGCCTCCAAAAAGACCAGGACAAAGCTGCCATCCTCCGCTTCCTTGCGGCGCACTTCCCGGAATCCAAGCGCCTCGCTGTAAAATTGCACACTGGCCGTTAAATCCGCCACATTCCGGTTGGCGTGGACAAGCCGAAACCCCAAATCCGCCATGGATATTCCTCCTTTTCACTTTTTCAGCTTGTTTGGCTGTTGAGAACTTCTGATAGGCAAGTATACGCCTGTTCGGGAAAAAATGCAAGAGGGTATGAGGGAAATAAAAATATTTTTTGGGAAATGAGCGCAGTTTCGTGACGCATTTTCGCGGACAAAGCCGCGATGCGCAGCCGACATCTCCCCCTTTGGGGTTCATGCCGCTCTCCGCGCGCCGCAGCTCTCGTTCCTGACGCTCAGTCGTAATCCGGGTCGTTCATCGCCTTCTGGTGCTCGCGCTCCAAGGCATCTGTCATGGCGTCCATGCTTGCTTCTGTGCGCGCACGCAGTTCGTCGGCCAAGGCGTCCGCTGCGGCGCGGAGTTCTTTCGCCCGTCCCTGCGCATTGCCGGCTTCCCGCTGAGACGAACTATTTACCGCATAACTCAGCGGGTGCTCTTCTTCCCGCGCATAGGCTTCTTCCAGCCAAGCCGCCAGGTCCCTGGCCTCCCCTTCTGCGTCCTTTGCCGCCGCTTCCGCCGCGGCTGCCTCCGCCACAGCCTCCCCGTACGGCAATTCACGGACTAGCTCCAGCCGCTCCTGGAGGGCACGTTCGCCGGCCTGCGCTTTCAGCTTCGCCGCCGCCAGCGGATCTGGCTTAGACGGCGCCGGTGCGGGTTCCGGGATTGCCTCGCGGCAACTGGCGCGTCTTTTTGAATCGTTTTGACGAAGGCCAGGAAGGTCTTTGCGATCTCCAGCGCGCCGGGAACAGCGACGAATTCTTGCAGCAACCCCCAAAGGCGGCCGTTGTCTTCGCCAAAGCAATTGGGAAAAATCTCCGCGCCCCCGGCCAGGGCCGCCGCCAGTTCCTCCGGCGCTTTTTGGGCGCGGCCGCGCTGCTTTTCGGCGGTCTCCGTCCCCCGGTTGGCCAGCTTGGTCTGCATCACGGCCTTCAGCGCCGCGGCGGCGCATTCCTCCCCGGCGGACTGGAGTTCTTTCATGTCGAGAGGGGAAACAAAGATCTGCTTGGCGGGAAAGCCCTCGTTCCGGCAGAAATCCAGCACCGTTGGAACCTGCTCGTAATAAATCTCCAGCAGCACGACGTCGAACGCGGTCAGCTCTTCCCGCAGCGCGTCCAGGTCCATCATCTGCCAGTCGCCTTTCCCGTGAATCTGGAACAAAAGGCGGCCGGCAGATTCTACGTGCAGCCGGCGCAGCTCCGCCGCCGAGCGGAAGAAGTAGCTCTCCCCTTCGGCTTCGCCCGGGCGCATGCTGCGACTGGTATAGAGCACGTGTTTGCGCAGCCCCCGGCCGACAGCGCGGAGGTAGGCGGCCAGCGCGGCGGTCAACGGGCCTTTGCCCACGCCGCTGGGCCCCGACAGAATGATTAGCTTGCCCACGGAACCATCCTCCTTAAATTAAATAAAACGGCGGACAGCCAAAAACCGTCCGCCCGCGATCTCGGCGATTCAGCCGATCTTTTTCCCGTCATCCAAATGAACCTTGCCCAAAAAGGGGATTTTCAGGAAGCCGGAGGCGGTTTCGCCTTCGAAGGTCAGGCTGAAGGGGATGTCCTTGCCCTTGAGCAGGCTGGTTGACGCTGTACCGGTGATCGTGTTGCCGTCCTGCGCGATGTTGGCAAACGCCAGGTCAGGCAGCTCCATGCCCGGGAGAATAATGTCGATTTCGTACTGATCCGGCGTACCGCCGACGATCAGCTGCGTGTCGCCGTTGAAAAACATGGTATCGATGTGAAACAGCCATTTGCCTTGTCCGATCATTGAGAAACCATCCTTTCGGAAGAAAAATTGGGACAGCCAGGTGATCAGGGACATTATGAGCCTATTTTTAAAAAAAGTCTTGTACAATTCGTAGTTTTTTGATAAAATAGTAAAAAAGCGGACCGGCGGACCGGCGCGAACTTTGGGAAGGAGGCGTTTGAGGTGAAAATGATCGGAACCCGGGAGAGAGCGGACCGCGCGGAGCGGCAAGACAGACTGCGCAGGTCCGCTCAATATCAGTCAGAGGTGGAGCGCTACGTCCGGGATCACCTGACCGGGCGCATTCGGGTGGCGGATATCGCGGAACTGCTGCGCATGAACGCCAGCCACCTCAACGCCAGCTTCAAGGCGGCGACAGGCGAAAGTATTACCAGCTACATCCAGCGGCAGAAGATCGAGCTGGCCAAACGGCTGCTGGCTACCCGCCGCTCTCTGGCGGACATTTGGACGGAGCTGGCTTACTGCGACCAGAGCCACTTCACCCGCCAGTTCAAGCGTCTGACCGGTCTGACGCCGCTCCAGTACCGGCGGGCCCTGGGAGGACAGCATACAGAATCCAGTGCAGTGTAAGTCATTCACTGCAGACGCAGAACCTCCCGGAAGCTTGTTCCGGGGGGTTGGGGGGATTTTCTCTGGTTAGGCGGCCCGGTCTTCTCTGGCTTCTTCGGCAATCCGGTGAAGGGTGCCCGGCGCATGTTCCGGCGGGCACCAAAACGGTGGTCCCCGCGCCAATTTTTTTCCGGGCGGAACATGTATACCGCTCCGGCCCCATCTCCACCAAAGCACAGCCTTCGGCGAGAAAGAGGACCTGGTCCGTCCGGAGATGCTGTTCCAGCCCGATTTCCCCGCCGACAGGGATACACATCAGTGTCAGCTGGAGGAAATTTCCCGTCCAAAGAGTCCGGCGGAAGCAGGTGTTTTCTCCCACCGCCCGGTCCAGCAGAACAATCAGCGGCCGCGATCCATAATCCGGAATCCTGCGCGCATATTTGCTGTGTTGGATTAATAAGATGACAGATGAACCACTCCTTTCAGGCTCATCATATTGCGGCGCGGCGGCGGGTGTGCGGCAACTCCGCCGGATAAGAACAGTCCCCGGAAATTGTGCCGCCCTTTATAGCAGCCCGGCGGCAGCCCGGCGGAGATCCTCCGCCCGGTCCAGCCGTTCCCAAGGCAGGTCAAGGTCCGTGCGGCCGACATGCCCCAGCGCGGCAAGCTGGCGGTAAATGGGACGGCGCAGATCAAACGCCCGAATGATTGCCGTGGGGCGCAGGTCGAACAGTTCCCGGACGAGCTCCCCCAAGGCGGCGTCCGGCAGTTTCCCTGTGCCGAAGGTTTCCGCCAGCACGGAGACGGGCCGGGCCACTCCGATGGCATAGGCCAGCTGGATCTCACATTTTTGGGCCAGCCCGGCGGCGACGATGTTCTTCGCAACATGCCGGGCGGCGTAGGCGGCGGAGCGGTCCACTTTGGTGGGGTCCTTACCGGAGAAGCAGCCGCCCCCGTGGCGGGCGTAGCCCCCGTAGGTATCGACGATAATTTTGCGTCCCGTCAGGCCGCTGTCTCCCTGGGGGCCGCCGATGACAAAACGGCCCGTGGGGTTGACGTAATACACGGTGGCATCGTCCAGCAGCGCGGCGGGAATGGTGGGGTTCACCACCCGCTCAATCATGTCCGCCCGGATCTGCTCCAGGGAAACGGCGGCGCTGTGCTGGCTGGAGACGACGACGGTGTCTACCCGCAGCGGCGCGCCGTTCTCGGCGTATTCCACCGTGACCTGGGTTTTACCGTCGGGGCGGAGGTACGGCAGGGTTCCGTCCCGGCGAACCTCCGTGAGACGGCGGGCCAGGGCGTGGGCCAGGGAGATCGGCAGGGGCATATATTCCGATGTTTCGTCGCAGGCGAAGCCGAACATCATTCCCTGGTCCCCCGCGCCATTGGTCAGGTCTTCGTCCGCCGAAGCGGCCGTCTTCTGCTCCAGGGAATGATCCACCCCCAGGGCAATGTCCGCCGACTGCTCGTCAATGGCGGTCAGCACAGCGCAGGTGTTGCCGTCAAATCCTTTATCAGCGCTGTCGTACCCGATGTCGCAGATCACGTCCCGGGCGATTTTGGGAATGTCCACATAGCAACTGGTGCTGATTTCTCCCATGATCAGCACCAACCCCGTCGTCGTGATGCACTCGCAGGCCACACGGCCCTGGGGGTCTTTGGCCAGGATCGCGTCCAGCACAGCGTCTGAGATCTGGTCGCAGATTTTGTCTGGGTGGCCCTGGGTGACGGATTCGGACGTAAAGAGCTTGCGGTTGGATGGCATAATGGGCACCTCTTTCCAGCAAAAATGATTTTTTTGGGGGGATCGCCGCGGCGCAACGGAGCACCGGGCGTTTTGGACAGAAAAAACCAGCGTCTTCGGCGCGCCAAAGACACTGGGAAATGTTGAGAGATCCTCTTATCTTTCGGTCGCGCCGCAGGATGGAGCCCCTTGCGTCACGGACCGCCGCGCGTAGGTTGCCGGGCATCACAGAGCCTGTTCTCTCCGCCACTCTTTATAAGATCGTGTTATGGCATTGTCAAGTTCCGGGGGGGGCTTGATTTGTATGATAGCACATGCCGGGTAGATTGTCAAGAGGCCCGCAGCACGAAATGATGAAATATCCAGAAAAAAATCACTTGCAATTTCTGAAAATTTCGTGTATAATGCTAATGGCCAAATTAAAAAGAGTAGGAGTGAACGTATGTTTAAGTTGATTCTTCGCATCGCCGCCTTCCTCGAAAGCCTCATCGCCTTCCTCGTTGTGCTCAGCGCCACGGGGGCCAAAACCGACGTCGGCGTTTATACCGACACGCTGGACAAATCCGGCATCTTCGTCAACTGCGCTGACAGCTCCCTCCCCCAGACCGCCCTGCACGACATCGTCCTTGATCATTTCAAGGCGCCTCTGCCCGCCGGGAAGACCGTGAAAAAGTGCCTGGTAGTGGGCTTTGACGGCGCCCGCGCCGACGCGCTGTTCAACATGGTCAACGGCGCCAGCGGCATCCAGGAACTTGCCGCTTCCGGCGGGGTATATCAGATGTACGCGGGCGGAAAGATCCCGCACCTGCAAAGCACCGTCACCGCTCCCGGCTGGACGACGCTGCTGACCGGCGTTTGGGCCAACGGCAAGGGCGGCCACGGCGTCACCGCCAATGGCGTGACCAAAGCGGCGGACGCCCCGCCGATCGTTTTCACGCAGCTGTTCGATCTTGAAAAAGTCCAGAAAACCGCCTTCATTGTCTCCTGGGGCGGACACTTCACGGACGCCGAAGCATCGTACCGCAACGACATGGCCTATGCGGCCTCGAAGAGCTACAATGCCCTCTGGCTGACCCAGCCGGACGACCGGACCAACGAGAACGGCCTGGGCACGTATGAACGGACGCTGCAGGAAGTGCAGGATCCCGCCGGGGCGGACTTCACGTTCTGCATTCTGGAGCACTGCGACCACAATGGCCACGGCAGCGGCTACGGCAACTGGAATCCCGAATACATCGCGGCCTTCCGCGCGGCGGACAGCGAGGCCTTCCAGCTGATCCAAGCGGTCAAGGCCCGCGCTACTTTCGGCACGGAAGACTGGCTGATCCTCATCACTTCCGATCATGGCGGCATCGGGCAGGGACACGGCCAGCAATTCGCCGTCGAGCGGCAGATCTTCATCGCCAGCAATAAAGAACTGGGTGTAAGCGTGTCATAGAAACAGAACTGTCCCCGCGCCGACGAGACGCGGGGACGTTGATTTTGCTTTGATTTTATTTTTATCAGCCCAATTTCTTCGCTGCCCAGCGCGCCAGGCGCTTCACCAGCGGTTCTTTCGGCGGGTCCAGCACCAGGGCCAGGGCGTCCTCCCACCGCTGCCCCGCGACCGCTTCCCGGAATCCCGCGCGGCCGGACTGGTCCGCCCGGGGATAGTTCACCGCGTCCTGCACTTGCGGCAGCGTCCCATAGCGCAGCAACTCTTCCCGCAGCGCTTCCATGGAATAGCCGCCCTTCTCGCGGCAACCGCACAGGTGATAATATAATTCATTTTTCAGCTGCACCGCCGCGTAATATGCCGCCTCCCGGGGAATCAGCGGCTCCCGCTCCAATGTCTCCGTCAAAAGAGCGTGGAGCGCCAGGGAATCGTCAAAGAAATGCTTCATGAACCGGGAGGTTCCGCCACCCATGCGGTAGGAATACAGCGGCTCGCGCAGCATCACCAGGCAGCGGACGTGCGGCAGCAGACGCAGGTTGTTGCTAAGATCTTCTCCAAAGAACTGTACCACCACCGCAAAATCCAGAACCCGGCGAATCAGCGCGGCGGTGTATAACTTTCCACACATGTAGCCAGGGAATCCCGCAATACCATAATAGCTGAGTATTAGTTTCCGCAGAATCTCGTCATGAAAAGCCACTTGAACCGGCGGATCCGTTTTCTTCCGCGGTCCGCGGATTGGTCCCAGGAAACGGCGGACTTCAAACTGCACCAAATCCGCGCCGTACTGCTCCATCGCTTCCTTGGCCCTGCGCAGCGCTTCCGGCTCCAAGACGTCGTCCGAGTCCAGGAAGGTCATCTCCTCCCCCAGCGCCAGGGCAACTCCATACTGCCGGGTCCGTTCCGCGCCTTTGTTTTCCTGATGGAATACCCTAATCCGCCGGTCCCTTTCCGCCAGCCGGTCGCAGAGCGCGGCGCAGGGCGGGGCGGAACCGTCGTCGATCAGAATCATCTCCCAGTCCGGATAGGTCTGCCGCAGGACAGACTTCACGCAGGCCTTGAGAGGCCGGTTTGGTGTTGTAGACGGGAACAATGACGCTGATCATGGCGACCCTCCTGGTTTTCAAAAAAATCAACGGATCAGTTCCGGAAACTGTGGATCGGCGGGGGGATCCGTCCGCCGCGGCGGATGAACGCCTCGCAGGAAGTGCTGTTGACCGGCATCACCGGGGCGGACCCCAGCAGACCGCCGAACTCTACGGTGTCCCCAACCTGCTTCCCTGCGGCGGGGATGATCCGCACGGCGGTGGTCTTGCCGTTGATCATGCCGATGGCCATTTCGTCCGCGATGATCCCGGCGAGGGTTTCCGCTGAGGTGTCGCCGGGCACGGCGATCATATCCAGCCCGACAGAGCACACGCAGGTCATGGCCTCCAATTTTTCCAGCGTCAGCGCGCCGGACCGGGCCGCCTCAATCATACCGTGATCCTCGCTGACGGGAATAAACGCGCCGCTCAGGCCGCCAACATAACTGGAGGCCATCACGCCGCCTTTTTTGACGTTGTCATTGAGCATCGCCAGCGCCGCCGTCGTGCCGGGCGCACCCGCCTGGGCCAGCCCCATTTCTTGAAGGATCTCCGCGATGCTGTCCCCAACAGCGGGGGTCGGGGCAAGGGAGAGGTCGATGATCCCGAAAGGAACCCCCAGCCGCCGGGACGCCTCCAGCGCCACCAGCTGCCCCACCCGGGTGATTTTGAAGGCCGTTCGCTTCACCGTCTCGCAGACGGTCTCGAAATCCGCGCCCCGGACTTCTTCCAGCGCCCGCTTCACCACGCCCGGGCCGCTGACGCCGACGTTGATGACAAGGTCCCGCTCCCCTGCGCCGTGGAATGCCCCGGCCATGAAGGGATTATCCTCTACGGCGTTGCAAAACACCACCAGCTTCGCGCAGCCGACGGATCCCTGCGCCGCCGTTCGGGCGGCGGTTTCTTTGATCACGTGCCCCATGCGGGCGACGGCGTTCATATTGATCCCCGCGCGGGAAGAGCCGACATTAACGCTGGCGCAGACCCGCTTCGTTTCCGCCAGCGCGGCGGGAATGGTGTGGGTCAGCGTGCGGTCGCTTTGGGTGCTGCCTTTTTGGACCAGCGCGGAAAAGCCGCCGAGAAAGTTGACGCCGACGGTTTCCGCCGCCCGGTCCAGCGTCTTGGCGACGGCGACAAAACCTTCCGTATCCGTTCGCAGCCCGGCGGCCGCCTGGGCGACGGGCGTCACGGCGATACGCTTATTCACCACCGGGATCCCAAATTGCAGGGCGATATCATCCCCGGCCTGGACGAGGTGTTCCGCGGCGCGGGTGATTTTGTCGTAGGCCTTTGCGCAGAATCGCTCCACCGTTTCCGCCGTGCAGTCCAGCAGGCTGACGCCCATGGTGATGGTCCGCACGTCCAGATTCGCTTCGGCAATCATGCGGTTGGTTTCCTGAATTTCCATGCGAGAGATCATAGGGAACCTCCGTTATCATAATGGGATGGCAGCGGGGGGCTCTTTATTTCGCCGGTTTTCTCGACGCCCGCAAAATCGCGTCCAGCACACAATCAACATAGAGTTTACTCGCCGGGTCTTTGGCGTCGGATGTTCGGAAGTGGATGCCATCCGCGGCAAGCAGGTCCGTGTGGCCGGAGATCGCGGCCGCCCAGTCCGCAACCGTCACATACGGATACTTCGCCTCCAGCGTCCGTTCGAACTCCATGGTTCGGTACGACGCCCAGGTTTTGTTCCAGCGGCCGTCATAGGGCGTCACAAAAATGAGGCGGCGCCCTGGACCGAGGCCGTCAATAATCGCCTCAATCTGGCTTTCATAGTAGTCGCTGGCGTTGGTTCCCAGGGCAATAATCACATATTCCCGCAGTTCGTCCGCCCGCTGCATTTGCAGCATCATATCACGCCCCTGATAGAGGAACCGGGAGACCTGCGCGTCCACCTTACAGTCCGGCACCGCCTGGATCAATCCTTCCCGGGCGTCGAGGCAGATGGAATCTCCCAGGACGGTCGTGCCCCGCAGCACACCGCTGTCCTGCCGCCCGCCGGATACCTGCGCGTCCACCGGGATTTCGACGGATGTGTCCTGGCTGCGTTCCATGGCGGCGGCGCCTCCGGCATCCTCTATCGGGGACCCATTGAGCGCGGCGGCTTTGGCCCGGACTTGCTGCACGGCGTCTTTGTCCTGGCGCACACTCTCCAGCCAGTGCTGCGCGTCCAGGGACGTCAGTTTCGGCTGCCGGGCCAGGACCGCCAGATCCAGCGGCACAGCCAGGACCAGCAGCGCCGCCGTCAGCGTCCTGGGGTTCAGCGTCAGCTTCGTCGCGGACCCCGGGCCGCTTTTGCCGCGCCCGGACCATTCCCGGGGCGGCAGCTTCCCCCGGAAGAGGGGATCCAGCCGGTAATACGTCACAGCGGAGCAAGCCACTGCCGCCAGCAGCGTCACCAGCGAAGCCACAATGTTGTTGGGAATCACATGGGAAAAGACGATATACAGCGGCCAGTGAAACAGGTAGATATGATAAGACAGCTCCGCCGGGACGGAGAGCGCCCTGGGCTCGGCGAGCGTTTTGGGCGTGACTTCATGCAGCGCCCGGGCGGCGCAGATCAGCAGCGCGGCCAGCAGGGACGCCGCCGGCATGCCGAACCGGAAAGCAAACGCCTTCGAAAAGGAAACCGAAACCGCCAGCGCGAGGATTCCTCCCAGGGACACCGCTCCGGCGGCGACGGAGAGCGCAGCGCAGCGGCGGGGGCTGCGCCGCATGGATTCCCGCCGGCTCTTTTTCAGCCGCAAGCCAAACAGGGCCCCTGCCGCGGAGCCGATCATGAAGGGGAATCCGTGGGAGCCGGAGCCAAAATAAGCCCGGGAAAAATCCGGCGCCGTCCCTGCTTCCGCCGGCGCAGCGCGCAGCGCGACAAGCATGCGGAGGTAGGAGGCGAGGGCAAGCGCCGCCGCGCAGAGAAACAGCCCCCAGCGCAGCAGAAACAGCCGCACCGCCGGGGACAGCGTTTGGTCTTTCCGTTTGTTTCGCTGCCGGTTGATCAGGTACACCAGCCCGGCGCAGAGCAGACCCCAAAACAGATAGAAATGCGCCTCGACGGCCAGGGACCAGGTATGCAAAAACAGATGGGGCATGAACTTTGCTTCATAGGCCCCGCCGGTGAGAATCTCGAAATAGTTGGTCGCGAAACCCAGCACCCCGGCGGCCTGCCGCCCGATGCCGACGGTGAAGTCCTTGGAAACCAGCAGGGCAAAGGGGAGACCCAACACAAGGGAAAAAAGCAGCGGCGGGAAAATCCGCTGGAAGCGCCGTTTTCCGTACGCCAGCGCGCGGAACGTTTCACTTTTGCGGTACTCCTCGATCATCAGCGCGGTAATGAGATAGCCCGAAAAGGTGAAAAATACGTCCACCCCGAGGAATCCGCCGGGCAGTACATCCGGGAAAAAATGATATACCAGCACCAGGGCAAGCCCCAGCACCCGGACGACACTCAGCCATTTGATCCTCATTCCCCGCCGTCTCCTTCTATTTTTTCTTTTGTCAGTTGGACTTCTTCCCTAAGTTCCAGATCCCCGCCGTCTTTGTTCCGTCGGTGTCGGTGAGGACGCCCAAGCCGTCAAACACGCCGTAGCGGAACGCGCCTTCATAGATCCAGCCTTCCGGGCTATGATATATTCCCTGGCCGTCATATCGCCCCGCCGCAAAGGACCCTTCGTAGATCTTTTGTCCGCCGGCGGAAATATAGGCTCCCTGCCCCTCGGCCAGCCCCTGGAGGAATGCGCCCTCATAGCGGCTGCCATCCGGAAAAAGAAACGTCCCCTCCCCGGTCTGGCCCCGTTCCCCCCAGATGCCCGTATAGGCCCAGCCATCCTCCGAAAGAAACTTCCAAGCCTCGCCGTCTTCTTCCGGGGAAACCTTGCCGCCGTCTGGTCCGGTCAGCGTTCCTTCGCCGGTAACGACCCCTTTCGAGAACTTCCCGGTATACGTCCAGCCGGCGGCAGTGAACGTTCCTTCGCCGTCAAACCGCCCGTCCCGGAACGCGCCGACATAGCTGCTGCCGTCGGCGAAGCGCAATTCTCCCGTGCCGTCGAACTTGCCGCCGGTCAGGAGCCCGTCGTAGGTCAGCGATCCGTCCGCGTAGCTTTTGCCTTTGACCGAAGAGGAACCGCCAAAAGCGCCCAGCGCATAGAGCGCGAGCGCAAAAAGACCCAAAGCGACGGTGAGCGTCGCAGCCGCAGGATGGATGGCTTTCTTCCGGCTGTTTTTTCGTTTTGCCGGCTCCCTCAAGTGTTCCGTGTTTCTCGCATTATCCAAAGCTGGTACCCTGCTCTAACTTCCATAATTGGATTACTGAATTTTATTATATCATCTACGGCGTGGATATGCAAGACGCTGGCAAAAAAAATTTGTGACAGCCCAATCAAGTCCGAAAAACGACTTCGCCGGGCTCCGCCGGGGATGTTTCGCCCCGGCGCGGGGCTTCCCGCTTGGGATACCAGAGCCAGACACACCCACCCAGGTGCCAATCCCCCGGCATCCAGCGGTACTGCGCGGGCGGCGGAAACAGCACGGGCGCGGCGGAGAGAACCGGAGACGGCGGCGTTTTCTCCGTGACGCTGCGGGGGATTTCCGTTTGCGGAGAAATTTTCGCCTGCGGGGAAATTTCTGCCTGCGGAGAAATGATTTTGAGCATGGCGGGCATGAGAACGCCTCCTCTCCGGATGTTGGAGTCCACTCGTGTTATGGGTCAGCGCCGTGTCCCGTCAATATGGATGCCCCGGGTCTCAATGTAGCTGTACGTATTCAAGGGGCGGTTGTCGGCGTCGTTGGTGTGGGCGGCGACAAGGATATTGGACGGGTCCGCAGGCTGGCCGACAGAAACCACCAAAAGCGTATGGCCAAAGTCTGTCTTTCCCGCGAACTTCAGCTGCACCAGATCCCCCTGCTGTACCTCTTCCGCGGGGATCACATGACCGTATGGGCCCGCGCCTTTGTTACGGACTAAGAAGTTATAGAGGAACGGTACGCCGGTCCAGGCCGGCGACCGGCGGTTCATGCTGTAATAAAACCAGCCGTTGTCCGGTTTCACGTTCATCGCGCCGCTGCCCGCATAGAGGCATTGGGAGATGAAATTTGCACCGTACCCAAAAAACCTATATGCCGCAAAAATTCCAGCGTAGGGCTATTGGGTATGGAATACTGGAACCATCCGCAATAAACCCATACCAGCAAAAGGCTGGTTTCCCGTTTTCTGGACGGAAGTTTTTGGAATAATCCGCCCGCGCACCCAATACATTGTACAAAAGCTGAATCGTGGGGGTGCAACCATGGCAGACGGTAAGAAAATCATGCTTCCGAAGCAATTGCAAATCGAGATGATGAAATTCTTCTTGAAGACTTCCATTCCTCATAAAAAAATGCAATTGCAAGGGCGGCAGAAGCAGGCGCAACAAAACAATCCCCTATCGAAATTATAAGATAGGAGATTTGTTGTAATGGAAACAGCTATTTACGTGAGGGTAGCTACCTACCAGAAAAACCAAGTCCCCATATAAAATTAAAAAAGCCCGATTTACAAGGCTTTTGAGCGCGTGTAGTTATCCTCTGGCTCAATATCCAGCTGTTCAAAAATGAAATCATCATCAAACCACAGCAAGTCATTGATGGTCGTAATATCCACTGGCTCCGGGTAAAGCTCTGCAAGCAAATCCATAAAATCGTGCAGTTTATCATTTTCCATAATCATTAGCAGTGTTTCCAGGCCACCGCTCCATACTTCGTCTTTCAGTTCATAAGCACTTATATCTTTTATAATGCTTAACATTTTTCACCTGTTTTTACTGGCGTTTTATATTCTAGCTCCAGCCTGACCTTTTCAAGTTCGGCAAGCAGTTCAACAAGCTTACCCGTGTCGATATCTTCAAGCTTTTTTGCTTTAACAATAATCATGTTAATCAAGCCCTCGACAAACACCACATCATCAAACTGCTCCGTAATTCTTTGTT
The DNA here is from genome assembly GCA_031268095.1 of Oscillospiraceae bacterium. Lineage (GTDB taxonomy): Bacteria > Bacillota > Clostridia > Oscillospirales > Acutalibacteraceae > WRMQ01. Next base: position 78,046 of record JAIRXU010000008.1, read on the forward strand.
TTATTTCTTTTACCCCGTAGGTGGTATTGAATATCCCACAAGCAAGGCAAAAATCCGTTAGCTCACTCGCTAATTTTTTTCGTTCCATTCCATTTTCCCCCTCTAATTTTTTATACGACTAAATCTAAAACGTAAGCAAACTTATAAATTGCTTTTCGCTTTAGGCTCCTAAATGCTCTGTCGTCACTGCTGTTGAAACCGAGCAAGCCGACAACTTCATCTTGATATTTTCCATTAACGAAATATTCTGTGATGTATAATTGCTCCTGTGCGGTCAAGATACTTTGCGCCCAATGATACCCTGCCAAATGCTTTTTTACTTCTTCGCTTTTCTCGGCTTTGGCTGATAAATTGAATTCGTCTTTGCCTGTTGCAACATACGGCTGTTTTTTGCTTTCATCAGTAACATCATGTTTGGCAACCAATCCTCTTTGCACGTTTAGCCGTGCTTGCTCCCATTTCAATTTTTCTAAATCCCCGAAATAGTCGCTTATTTTCGCCTTGGTTTCTTTTAAATTATAATCATTTAAATTCTTGGTTAATGACATCTTCACAATAATTCCCCCTTAACAAAATTGTACCTCAATACCTCTGTAGGATATTGTCCGTTATTGACGAACATACAGCGTTATTGTCTGTTTATGCAATTTTCACATTTCAATTGCCCCCTTGCCAAATCAAAAAGAACCCGCGTTTAACGAGTTCTCCTGTGCTGAGAATTTCAGCTACGATACCAATTATAACATTTCTAACGGACAATGGGAGGGTCAATACCTGTCATTTAGATGGCAAACAGCGGGCAAGAAAAAAACAGGTGTACCTTTGATGGTGACAACTGTTCTTGTGCAAGGTTAAGCCTCTTTTTTTCTAAATCGTGTAAAAATCGTGTACAGCGTTTCTATATATTGTTTAAGCCCTTTATTTAGGACATAAATTTCAAAATGGTGCCGATTCGCCGGGATAATTTTTACAAAATCGAATCGTTTTATAATATTTTATGTTCGTTTGTTTTCCTTTATTTGTAAGGATTCTTGTGTACTATATACAAATCAGTATTTATCAAATTTTTGCAATCTTCAAAGAAATCGTGTAAAAATCGTGTAGATTTTACTAAGAAAAGCTATTAAGAACCTCAACTGCTTTTTCTTCTTCCTTTGGATATAGGTGACAATAGGTATTCCATGTTATCTCTATTCGTGCATGACCTAAGCGCCTTGCTACCTCCTGTATATTTATATTGTTATTCGCAAGCACAGATGCATGAGAATGTCTAAAATCATGTATTCTGATTGTTTTTAATCCAGTCTTTTTTGAATACAATTTGTTTCTTCTTTGAATTGGACTATCTTTTATGCTATTGCATATTCTAAAATCATCTGTGAAATTATGCAATAAAGCCTGTCTTGCTTTTTGTGCGTTTAATACTTCCATTAAGGGCAATGGCAATTGTAATGTCCTAAACGAGGATTTGCTTTTCGGTGCTGTTTCTATAATGCCACCCTTAAATCTTTGTGTAATGCTACGTCTAACCGTTAAAGGTCTCGTTTATATCAGACCATTTCAAGGCGTGTATTTCACCTTTCCTTAGCCCTGTATAGAATGCTATATTAAAGAAAACGTAATAGTTCCATTCTGATACATCATTATGCAATCGCTCTTTTTCTTCCGCAAGTTCTTTTGCCGTTGAAATAAATCTCTTAAACTCCTCAAGAGTATATATATTCATTTCGCATTTGATGTTTAAGGTGTCTTTGAAGTTCCCTATTTTTAGTAATGGATTTTTCTGTAAATATTCCATTTTTACAGCATGGCTCATTATTGAACAGAAACACTTAAAAAGCACCTTTTTGGTGTTAAAAGCAAGTCCCTTTTTCTCTATAGATAATTTCCAATCTTGGATGTCCTTAACCGTTACTCTGTCAATTCTATAGTTATTAAATGTTGGAGCAATATGTTTAGTATATGCTCGCTTTATTCTTTCTGTTGATGTTTTCCTTAATTCACAGGCTTTAATTTCGATAAATTCATCAAATAAATCTTGAACCGTTATTTTGCGCATTGGTTTTTCGTCTTTGATTTTAATTTTTTCGTGTAAACGTAATTCCAAATCTTTAGCAACCCTCGAACCATAAGCGACCCTTGTTAATTGCTTCGCTTCGCCACTGTCAGCAATATAATTGATGCGCACATCTCATCAGCAAGCTTTTATCTCTATGGTCGGTGTCTAGCAAAGGCGTATCCAGCACTTTGATAATCACGCCTTTTTGTTTGGTTAACTCATGCCATTCGTCTATGATGCCATCATAATCACGACTTAGGCGGTCGATATTTTCGATATAAAGGGTATCGCCCTTTTTAAGCCGTTTTACCAAATTGCGGTATTTTGATCTAACGGTACTTTTACCGCTTTCTTTTTCAATGACGATGTTCTCTTTGGATATCCCTAGCTCTCGCATCCTTTTTACTTGGCGAGTTTCGTTTTGCTTTTTTGTTGAAACGCGAATTAGCGCATAGATTGTGCTTGTCATGATGAACGCCCCTTTTGTTTTTAGCCTAATTATAACTAAAAACAGACAGTCCGCTAAACCTATAGTTTTAGCGGACTACATATTTCGGCGTTTTGTACAAACAAAGGTTTTTGTTTTGAGGTCAAAACTGGCGTTTTGCCGTTTTTTCGATAGCTATTGACAGGGAAAAGCGTATATGCTATCATGTTATAGCAGTTCGCCAAAACTATGGTTTTAGCGGAATTGCACAAAACTTCATACAAGTCTATGGAGTTTTTATTTTGCTGGAAAAGGATCAATCGCTATCATGGAAAGATTTTGTGAAAACTGCAATGCGCCTCAGTCGGAAACTGCAAAGTTCTGCGCAAGTTGTGGGACGCAGACGCCCATTGCGTCTGTACAGCCAACACAACCGATCGAACCACAATATGAGTCACCATATAGTTATCAAGACAACAAGTCAAAAAGCATTTCCGTAAAGCAAATTGAAAAAAGGACAATCATTGGAATAGTCATGCTTGCTCTAGGCGCCCTTGGATTGGGATTTATGCTTGCCACGTCTGTGCTTGCCACATTTGCAAGGCTACTTTTTGCGCTTATATCTTTTGCCATTATGCTTATCGGTTTGATCTGCATTTTGAAGAAAGAACGCCAATCGCACTAACGATATTTAGAGAGGGAAAATACTATAGCTATGTTTTGTGAAAATTGTGGTGTACCAATGATTGAATCAGCTAAGTTCTGCGAAAACTGCGGGACAAGAATGCCTATTGCTTCTGCGCCAACAACGCCACAGCCCACCCAAAAGAAACCTCTTTACAAGCGGTGGTGGTTCTGGTTGATTGTTCTTTTAGCTGTCGGTATTATTGGCAATATTGCGCAGTTGCTTGGTAGACAAGGCAATAATAGCATCAGTTCTACTGGCAACGCTGTTTTATCTGGCTCCGCTAGCAGAAGCAAAACGGCCACGTCTGTCAACCGACAGCAAGTATCTCAGCAACAAGTTGAAACTGCGTTGAGTCTCTACAAAAGCGTTACTATATTATCGCATGATGTAGACAGCATGATAGACAGCGTTTCTTATAAAGGAATTGCTCATTACAAATATATGATTATGGAAACCACGGGAATCATTGCGTTTGAATACAATCCGAATAGTAATGAGTGGCAACGGTATCCTGCTGGGGATTCCGTTGTGTCGATTGAACAAAAATGGGATTTGAACGGAACTTGGGTATTTATTGAGGAAAGAAACGGCAGGTATATTGAATTTGAGATGAAAATTTCAGATATTCATTATGAAGAAGAATATGCAGATATTTATAATAAAATCGTATATAGCAAGGGCGCAAGAAACTATGTGTCTGCTGAAAAGTGTCTCGCAAATATTTATCTTGATGATTGTTTATATAACGAATTTTCATTTTTAGAATCAGGTGAATTTACCTTATTTACAGCCGGAACAAAAATAGATGTGACAAATCGAAGATGGTTGGATCTCGATGAAAATCCTGACTATTTAAGCGAACACTATAACGTATATTTCGACAAAGAAGAAGGTGTGCTTTTGAGCGTTATGTGGCCGACGTTGGGAAATGGCTACAAGCTTTTCCCTTGCGAACGAGCTAATCCATAACCACAAAAATTAATGGAATCAATTCTACCTGACCGCAACCATCATGATGGTTGCATAGACGAGCCATGGTTCAAACTTCTTGTATCTGTTAATTTTTTCAAAAACCGGCAAGCGTGGATGACCCCAACGCTTGCCGGTTTGTTTTGTCCATTGCTTCTTATGTACGGTTATTTCTTAATCAGCAATTTCTTTTTTCCCACGGCACAAGGTACAAGTAACATAGCGGTAGCCTTGGCAGTAATAGCAGATTTTCTTTTGGATTTTACCTGTAGCATCGCAACGAGGGCACTTCATTTTTCCGAAACCCTTACACTGGTTACACTGTTTCGCCATGATGTAATAACTCCTTGTATCTGTTTGTTTTTATGAAAAACGGCAAGCGTGGGTTGAAGCCGTGCTTGCCGTTTTGCTTTATGTAATAGAAGGTGGATTAAAGTATATAATCTTCTCTAGCTGTTCAATCCTAAGCGTTATATGTGGATGGGTGGCTTTGAACTGTTCTTTTACGCTCTGTGGCTTTTCAATTGACACGCCGTACAGCTCAATTAAAGCACCATTGAGTTCCTTACCAAAGCCACTCCCTAAGGCAAATATATCCGCAAGGTATTCATTTTGACGGCTCTTGCGCATTAGAATTAACTCCCCGATAAAATTAATGACTTTAAGCGGGTAGTAAAACAACACCTTAACCACGCCGACAAGAAACCCGCTGTCATGGCAATTGACACAATCCGTTAGTTTGCCAAAGAAAAGGGACATAAAGAAATTGCTAACCGCCATTAGTAATACTGCTTCGGTGTCGTGATGTGCAAAATGCCCCAACTCATGAGCCAGCAACCCCTTTAGGCAATCATCATTCAGTAGCTCAATGCTACCCCTTGTCAAAACCAGCGTGCTTTTTCCGAAAGCAAAAGCGTTGATGCTCATATCTTCTTTGATGTAGATGTTAATAATTGACCGAAAACCGGGATTTGCGTTATATGCTCCCATATAGACTTCGTGAAACAATGGATGCAATCGGTCTTTTTCCGATTTGAGCCGAAGCGGTCGTATCCCCGACACTCTGCGCCATAGCTTCTCAGCAAGTGGCGAAAAGGCAATGATTGTCGTAATGCTATAAATCGGAAAAAGGGGCAGAAAGAGAAATAAGTAAAATAAGTACCACACCACATAAGCTCCATTGCCCTTTGTCCGCGCTGGCTTTGCCTTTGGCGCGACTTGGGCTTTAGGTTTTCGCTGGGGTTCAACTGGCTGTTCAGCGGGTTCTTTCACCTTTTTGTGGCTTACCACAATGATAATAACACCAATCAGCATCACGACAAGAGACACAAGTCCAATTCGCATTACAGGGATATGTGCAATTACACCACCGCCAAGGAGCAATACCCCGAAAATAAGCGTAATTATCCCAATAATTGTCCATGTTTTTCTTCGCTTTGTTGAAGCCATCAGTTTCATCCTCCTAAAACGGTTTATTTATACTTACGCGTGTGTGAAGCATTTTATCTCTTGAAACAAATATTGCTTGACCTGTACCCAAAAGTTTAATATCGTCCGGGTGATACAGATACTCTCGCGTTTTCCGCAAAGAACCTAAATTGGTGCTCTGTGCTTCGCCGCTCTCGCCCGTGATTTGATATGTCGCTTGCAGGGTTTCGCGGGTGCCAATGACATTCGCCCAATGCTCGGCGTTGACGGAGCTATTTTGACGCAATACGATATAGTTATTACAGTTCTCAATAACTTGCTCAGTGAATTGCTCTGACACATACCCTAAGTCCGATAGGCTTTGGGTAGCCAGCACGCACGTTACATTCGCTGACCGCGATTTATTCACCAGGTCAAGTAACGCGCCACTGGCATAAGTGTTTATCTCGTCCATGATGTACAAAATTCGTTTTTTCTTCTCTTTATAGAAATGACTGACGGCTTTTTTGCTGTCAATGATAATCAAGTTGCCAATCAAGGGCGATGTTTCAGGGTAAAGCAATGGATTTAGGATAAATAAAATCACGGCGTTTTCCTGTAGCGCCGTGTAAATATCAATCCCGCTTTCGTCAAAAATTTTCCCTAAGTCGCTATCCCGAATGGTGGCAAAGCGTGCGGTGGCACCCTCGGCAATTTCACCGCTGATTTTGGCTAAAGCCACATCTTCAAGGTGTTCCTCTTTGCTGATAAGTTTATTCTCGCTAATATCTTTGCTCAATTTAACAAAACTGGCTTTGGGTAAATACTGCGTTAGACTGTCAAGCGAAATCGCAATTCCCTGCATTGCCATGAGCCGACACAGCCGTCCGATATAGCGTTCCGTATTGTATTTATAATGCTCCTCGCTCCAGCTCGTCATGTTAATCAGCATATCTTTGATTACGTCCGTGCTGGTGTTCTTGAATGGGTTGTACTTGTCACTGGCGATTGGGTCGTTCAAATTGATAACATAAAGCTTTCTATCTGGGCAAAGCTGTTTTGTCATTTCAAGCAGTGAACCAGCGTTAGTGTCGCCCTTGCCATCAATAATCAACATGGGATAATCAAACTGTGTGCCCGCCTGCAAGAAATTAGCCAGCGCCACGGTCTTGCCACTGCCAGTAGTCCCGCAAACAAAAACGTGTTTTGCATCACTCGGGATAAACACGTTTTTTCGGTTGGCAGTGCCAATAAAGACGGATTCTTCGGCTGGACTATCGCCCGCAAAGCGCGGTTTGCTTCGTGCTTGCTCATAGTCGCGCACGAAGTCAAAGACATCACTGCCCTTTGGTTCGCCAAAAATCATGCGCCATAAGCTCATCAAAATCCCTCCCGCAAGTAAAATCATCACGACACCGACAACATCTAGGCCTGACATAGCACTTCTTCCAAAGGCAAGACCTCAATGCTAGAGTATTCGCCCGCGAAATCTTTCAGTAGCGATTTTACCTTGCTGTTGTTCGTAATCCAAATTTGTCTATCGTATTTAAAATAGTTCTCACGAATGTTTTCTTCCATGCGGTTTTTTGCCTTTGGGGTAAGCTCAATTTCAACGGCAACGCTTTCACCGCAGAATTGCACTACAAAATCCGGCTGATGCCTGCGAAGACCAAAGCCATCCTTGATGTGAAGTTCCTTTTCGCTTTCGATATCGGACAGAGCAACGCCATACTTCCGAACAAAATAAATAATCGCTTCAACAATGTAAATGTCATGCGTGATGCGGTTGTTACCACCCGCGCAAAACGAGAGTAAAAGCCATGGAAAGACAGAGCGAAAAATAAGAAAGCACACAAAAGAAAACAGGTGCAAGATCTCAAATAATGTGGTAAAATAGACTCCC
>JAIRXU010000024.1 GCA_031268095.1 Oscillospiraceae bacterium
AAAAAGTGGCGCGGCATCGCAACACGATACGCGAAAAATTCCTCGTCCTTCCTTGCTGCTGTCCATATCCGCTGCTGGGCGCTTTGGCTCGGAATCTCGTGACTACAGAGTCTAGAATATAGCGTCCGTCACGCAGTCGTACCAGTGAACGTACGTCTCGCCGCCGACGGTCAGGCGCTGGCTGTCCGGCAGCCGGTCGCTCCAAAGCTGCCGGTAATGGCTAAATTTCCAGTCGTCGCGGTTGAAACGCCGCCGGAGCACTGTCCGCCCGGCCTGATCCAGGAACTGTTCGGTCACGATGCCGCTGCCGAAATCGACGTTCATTACGCAGACGGTATCCCAGGATTTTCCGCCCAGGGTGACGGTGTACCGTCCGGCGACATCCAGCGAGAAGGGCTTTTGTTCCGCCGCGACAATATCGCCCTCCCGCCGGAGGATTCCCCGGGGCGACAGGCGGATTTCTCTGCCGCGGTTGTCCTCGCCGAATCCCCAGCGCGGCAGGAACTCGTCCGCGTCGAGGAAGGTGACGGTCCGCTTGACGCCGCCGTCCGTGTGGGTCTCCGCCAGGAAACGGCAGTGGGTGTCGGTCAGCTGCATAATGAACCGGCGTTCGTCGCCGGACGGCGCTTCCCGGGAGAGGACTTCGACGCCCTCCACGCCGTGAACGCTGGCGCGTCCGAGGACTTCCACATCATAGTGTTCAGCGCGCCTTCGGTCCGGGGGGTCGTAAATGGCCCAGCGGCATGTTTCACCCAGCCGGGGGATGATGAACCAGCCAAAGCACTCCTCCCAGGTGACAGAAAATGGGTGTCCTTGCGCTGGAGAAATGGTATATTCTGGTAAAAAATCCGGCAGTTTGCCCATAGGGGGTTCTCCTTTCCATTCGTCGGACCAGACGGCCCGGAAACGGCGCCTGGCCGTATAGAGGCGGCTCTTCACGGTGCCGAGGGGGATCCCCAGCCGCCGCGCGATCTCTGCCTGGGGCAGGCCGTTGATGTACGCGAGGCGCAAAAGGTGACGGTCCGTCTCGGCCAGCGCGTCAAGGGTGTCCGAGACACTGTCCCGCATGCTCCATCCGCAGCAGCCGGGGGCGGGTGTGTTCTCCTCCTCCCAGAGCGCCAGCGGGATTTCCTGCCGGGCGGCGCGGGCGCGGTAGAAGTCGTTGCACTTGTTCTGCGCGATGCGCAGCAGCCAGGCCTTGGTGTGCGCGGGATTTTGGAGTTCTGTCCAGTGGCGGAAGGCCGCCAGCGCGACTTCTTGCAGCACGTCGTCGCCGTCTGCCCGGCTGGGTGTCTTGTAGTAGATCAATCGTTGCAGTGCGCGTTCGTGGGCGCGGTACTGTGCCTCAAACGCGGCGCGGTCCATGGCGCTGCCTCCTTTTCTGTTGGTATGGAAACCGGTTTCACCTTCTTAGACGCAGGAAAGGGGCGAAAAGTTCATCCCAAAAAATCCTCCCAAAAATTTCTTTGGGAGGATCATATTTTTTTGTTTTGCGAGAACAAAACCAGCTTTTTCAGGCGGTGGCTCATTCCCGACCGGCTGATTTCGCCTTCCGCTTCCTCGCAAAGCTCCGCCAGCGTCGCTTCTGGATTGGCTTCCCGCAGCTCCGCCGCCTCTCGCAGGGATTCCGGCAGCGCCGCAAATCCATGCGAGGCGCGCAGCTGCCGGACGGCTTCCAGCTGCTCTGCCGCCGCGTTCGCCGCGCGGAAGATATTCGCCGTCTCGAAGTTGACCTTGCGGTTGACATGGTTGCGCATGTTCTTTTCCATCTTGATGCCCATCAGGTCCAGCGAAGCTCCCTGCGCGCCCATGGCGGTCAGGGTATCCTCAATCAGGCCGCTGTCTTTGAAATAGAGCATGTGAACGCCCTTGCGGATGGTGGATTTCGGGGCGAGGTCCATTTCTCGCATCAGCGCACTGAGGTCCCCGGCCAATTTGCGGTACCCAACGGAAAATTCCAAGTGATAATTCAGCTCCGGCGTTGTCATGGTGGCGCAAGCCAAAAAAGCCCCCCGCAGCAGCGCGGCGAAGCAGCATTCCCCTGCGAGGTTGGCCCGGTTGAGGCGCAGCGTCACATCCTCCGGGCCGTGCCCGAAAGCGCGCAGCAACCGCAGGCGGCCGCTCTCTTCTGGGACGCTGATGTCAACCTTCCGCCGCCCAGCGCGGACCTCTTTCGCCGTGACGCCGAGGGCAGCCAGGTGGTCCAAGGCGAAAGCGGCGATGTCCGCCGATTCGGTGGTGAAGTGCACCTCGCCCACAGAGAACTGGCGCGCAAACAAAAACAACCCATACCGCAGGGCATGAACACAACAGGGAGCCAGCTCCCCGGCCCCCGCAATGAGTTCCTGTTTTACGTTCGAAGCGAATGACATGGTTATGTGGCCTTCTTCAGCGCGCGATCCAGCCAGATCGCGCCGATGTCGATGGCGTTAAACAGTCCGAACCGGTCGCACTTCTGGACAATGCTCTGCCGCAGCGAGAGCGTTGGGTCCGTGTTAACCAGCTGGACGATGACTTTGTCCGCGACGTCCAGGTTCTGGAATTTTTTTGTCGTGACAATATTCAAACAGACCACAAAAGAGTCCGCCAGGCTGCCGTAATAAATCGTATTGCCGCTGCGCACCAGCGGATGCCCCTTGTAGGAGGAGAAAGTATCGGCGGAAACAGCGCCTGCGGCGGGGTTCTGTTCTGACATGAGTTCATTCCTTTCCGGCTATTTCTGCGTTCCCGGCTGTCCCGGGAAAATGGTTACGCCTCTTCCCGCAGATACTCTTTGACGAGCACCTGCAGCAGCTCGTCGCGGTCCAGGCGGCGGACCAGGCTGCGGGCGTTGTTGTGGGTCGTGACATAGGTAGGGTCCTCGGAGAGGATGTATCCCACAATCTGGCTGATGGGGTTGTAGCCTTTTTCCACCAAGGCGTCATACACCACGCGCAGGACCTGCCGCATCTCTTCTTCCCGTTCATCTTTGATGGAAAACGGGATTGTTTTGTCTGTCAAGCCGCATCCCTCCCAACTCCCTTCCTATTATAAACGATTTGGCGGGAAAAAGCAATCTCTTTTTTGCAAAATCTTGCGCTCCGGCGGCAAAAAAACCGGAGCCGCGGGAAAGCGGCTCCGGCAGGGGTACTGGAAAACAGCGCAGGACCGCGATTATGCCGCGATCAGCTGGCCGTCTACGATGTGGGCGCGGTAAATGGTTGAGTTGAAGTTCATCGGATCGTTCTTTCCGAAGATCTTGAAGTCGCGGTACTGCGCCGGGATCAGATTGAGGATCACGGAGCGGCGCCCGTAATAGATCTCCAAGATGCCATACAGATAAATCTCCCCGGTGTAGCTGATCAAATCGTTGTTCTGGCCGATGGTCGTCGAGGCGACCATGCCGAACGGCAGGTTGATCTGCTTCGCTTTCAGCGCGCCGCCGTTGGGATCTTCGATCACAACATTGACGTACGCTTCGGCGCCCAGGCCGGCGGTGACGCCCACATCCACCAGGCAGAAGCCCAGGATGCTGATGTCAGCGTCGATGTTGGCCTTGAATTCCGCGTTGGCGTCGATGTCATACCGGCGGGACTTCACCACGGACTGGTTGATCCAGCGGCCGTTGTTGTTGACGATTTCGTAGCCCTTCAGCTCGCTGGAGACCACCGTCAGGCTGATCTTGCCGTCAACGGAGATGGTCAGCGAGAAGCGGATGGAGATCGTCAGAGCCGGAAGGTTCGGCACCGGCACAGTGACGGTGAAGAGGTTGACGGTGTTCTGCCCGGGCAGCATCTTCAGCAGTCCCTGTTCGATGGACTTGAGGACATCGATGGGCTGGCCGTCCGCCTGCTCCTCCAGCTGCGCCAGGGAAGCCGCGTAGTCGCCGCTGATGATGGTTTGCTCCGTCAGGTCATAGCCCAGACGCACATAGGCGTTGTTGATCTTGGCCTTGAGCAGGTCGGCGTCCATCTTCGCGTTGAGGTCGAAGTTGGTCAGTTCGTAGTTCTTCGTCACGCGGACGCCCTGATAGACTTCCCCGGACAGACCCACGCGGAACCCGTCGCCCAGCACCGCAACATTGATGGCCACGGGGCCGATGTTGAAGCTGAACTTAATCTTCTTGAGCAGCTCTTTCCACTGGATCTTCGAGAGCGCGTCCTTCAGGTTGAAGTTCGTCAGGTCGCTCAGGCTCAGCCCGTTGCCGACGATGGCGTCCACCGGCGCGGAATCGGGATCTCCGGCCGTGCCTTCATTGAGGACTTTGCCGCTTTCGTCTGTGATGACGGAGGCGGTCAGGTCGGGCTCAAAGTCGCCTTGGAAAGCGACGGTCTCGAACACGTCTGCGGCGGAAAGCTCGGTCCCTTTGGTGCCGGTTTCGTCGCCGGTGCCCTCCTCGTCGTCAAACAAGCCCTGGGCGGCGAGGTTGGGCTTGCGGGCCGCCAGTTTCACGGCCAGGGCCTCCTCGTCAAACGTCTTGGTGCTCCAGAGCTCTTTGGCATTCTCCAAGGCCTTTTTCGCGTCCGCCAGCGAGGCCTTGCCGTCCTTGAACTTGCCGTTTGTCAGCGCAATAAGGCCATTGGAAATCGCGGCCGCGATTTCGTTGGCATTGGCAAACTGGGAAAGGTCAGGGATCTGCACGCCGTTTTGCTTGGCTTCAAGCTCAGCCACGCGCACCAGGGTCGCCGCCAGGAAGGATTTCTGCAAAGCATCACTGGTCTTGAAGGAGTCCGCCTGCGTCACGACCCCCCACTCATACGCGATCTGCACAGACTCGAAGTACGGATCGCTCGCGGGGACGGTGGCGTAATACGGCTCCTGATCGTAGGGTGTTTCCGTCATGTTGAAGGTCACAACCAAGCCTTTCAGCCATTCGCCGACGGTGATTTCAGCGGCGGGCGTCGTGCCCGTTTTGCCGAAAAGACCAGGCAAAAAGCCAAAGATTGCCGTCAGGATCGCCAGGATAATCGCAAGAATCTTCTGCATCGTTTTCCTCCTTTCTTGTGGTAAAAAATAACGCTGGGGTAGGCCGCGGAGACTGGGCGGCATTGCGCAACCACTTAGCCTGCCAAAGGCGCAACAACAAAGAGCGCCCTTCGACCCTTATGCACATTATACCATAATTATAGGCCGTTGGCAAGGCTTTTTTTAAAATTCCACAAAGATCAACAAACGCAAAAAGTCCTGTCGCTTTGGCCGCGGAATTGAATGGATTGTCGATTTGAAGCGGGACATGCCGGCCGGTGCGCCGCCCAAAAAAAGCAGCCCTCCCGGACAGGAAGGGCTGCGTCATAACGGGTTTTGGACGGGTCTTATTTGATTTCGACCTTCGCGCCGGCTTCTTCCAGCTTGGCTTTGGCGGCTTCCGCGTCGTCCTTGGAAACCTTTTCCTTGATCGCCTTCGGCGCATTGTCAACCACGCCCTTGGCTTCGGCCAGGCCCAGACCGGTCAGCTCGCGGACCGCCTTGATGACCTTGATCTTCTCGGCGCCGATTTCGGCCAGAATGACGTCGAACTCCGTCTGCTCCTCTTCCACGGCGGCGGCCTCTACGGGACCGGCAACGGCGACAGCGGCGGCGGCGGAGACGCCGAACTCTTCCTCAACGGCGTGAACCAGCTCAGAGAGCTCCAGCACGGTCAAGGTCTTGAGGGTCTCGATGATGCTTTGAATGTTTTCGGATGCCATATGGTTTTCCTCCTTAAAAATCAAAAAAATGGTTGGTGGCGGACCGGGTTACGCTTCGGCGGCTTCCGGCGCGGCAGGGGCGCCGGTTTTGTCCGCGATGGCCTGGGCCGCGCGGGCAAAGGCCGCGATCGGCGCGTTGAAGGCGTTGCAGACGGTGGCGAGCAGGATTTCACGCGAAGGCAGTTTGGCCAGTCCGTCGATGGCGGCGTCGCTGACAACTTTGCCGTCCAGGAAGCCGGACTTGATGCGGAAGGTCTTGCTGGTGGCCGCGTACTTGCTCAGGATGCGGGCGGCGGCGGCGTAGTCGCTCTCGCTGGTGGCCAGGGCGGTGGTGCCGCTGAGGAAGGGCGCGAGGCCGTCCAGCCCGGCTTCCCGCGACGCAAGATCCAGCAGGGTGTTTTTGATGACACTGTACTTGATCCCGGCGGCGCGAAGATCGCTGCGCAGTTTGGTGTCGTCGGCGACGTTGATGCCCTTATACTCCACCAGGACGCCCGTGCAGGCGCTGCGGAGCATTTCGGCCAGCGCGCCGACGGCCTGCTTCTTTTGCTCCAGAATCTTTTCGCTTGGCATGTGCTTTGATTCACCTCCGGAAAATGAAATAAAAAAACGCCTCTCTGCCGGAAGGCAAAAGGCGGTCCGGGCTCGCATTCCCCCTGCGGGGCCACTTTGATCGGCGAAACCGGGCGCGTCTTCCTCGGCGGGCACTGTTTAGAATCCTCCAAAAGAGGATGGCCAGCTGTCTTCGGCAGAACGAAAGATAGTATAACGCATCCGGACGCGTTTGTCAAGAGGAAACGGCGTTCATTTCAGAAAATATTTTTTCACAAAAATTTTTTGCGAACCGGACTTCCCTTTTGCGTCAGAATCCGGTATAATGGTTGAGCTTAAGGGAAGGAAGTATAGGAAACATATGGAATATCGAATGAACTATCTGGCGTTCGGCGGCATGTTTGCCGTGCCGCAGAGCGTTGCGGACGAACATCTGAGGCTGGCGGGGGGCCTGTCGCTGAAGGTCCTGCTGTGGATGCTGCGCCGGGGCGGGGAATCCCTGGACGTGGACGCGCTGGCAGCGGCCCTGGGCCAGCCCCGGGGAGAGATCATTGACGCGCTGCATTTTTGGATTGACCGGGGTCTGGTCCTGGCGGAAGCGGAGGAGGGACTCCCGGCGGCCGGCCGTCCTGCGCAGGCGCCCGTTTCCCAGCCCCCCGCGCCGTCCGCCCTGCCGGAGCCGCCGGTTGCCGCGCCCGCGCCCTTGCCGGTGATCGAGATTGCCAAACCCACCAGCGAGCAAATTGTTGCCCGGGTCAGTGAATCGCCGGAGCTGCGCTGGCTCTTTCAGGAGGCGCAGCGGAAGCTGGGGCGCACGATCGGGTTCGACGGACAGTCCATGCTGCTGTCGTTGCACGACGAATACGGCTTGCCGGTGGAGGTGATCACCATGCTGCTAGAGTACTGCGTGACAGCGGGAAAGCTTTCGAACCAGTACATTGCGGCGGTGGGCCGGGACTGGGGCCAGCGGGAGATTGACAGCATTGAGAAGGCGGCGGAGCAGGTTGCGGCGCTCCAGGAGAGCCAGAGCCTCTGGTCGGAGCTGCGGCAGTTGGCGGGGCTCCAGACCCCTAAGCCGACGTCCAAGCAGACAGAGTACCTCCGCCGCTGGCGCCGGGAATTGGGCTACGGGGCGGAGATGATCTTCCTGGCCTACGAAGAAACCGCCGACCACACGGGAAAGGTCAGCTTTTCGTACATGAACAAGGTCCTGGGCAGCTGGTTCCAGGCGGGGCTGAAGACCCAGGCGGAAGTGGAAGCTTACCGGCAGGCCCGCGCCGCGAAGCCGCCGGAGGCCGCCCCCAAAAAATCGCCCCGGGGCCGGCAGACAGGCTCCCCCGCCCTGACCGCGGAACCGTCCTATGACCTGGAAAAATTCCAGCGCCAGACGGAGGAAGAATCCCCCTTCGCCTTATACCAGAAACTCCGCGGCGAAGCCGCTTCCGTCTGAAGCCCGGCGTCGGTCGTCGAACCCATCTAGAACCGGAGGTGTCCCCTGTGAAAGTCAGCCGAGAAATTCTGCGCCAGGCGGGGCGCGAGCTGGAGCGGCGGCGCGCCCAGGCGGACCGGGAGCTGCGGCAGCACCGCGCCCAGGCCTATGCCGCTGTCCCCGCGCTGGAGCGGCTGGACCGGCAGATTGCCGACGCGGGCATTGCCGTGCTCCGGGCGCTGGAAATGGACCGGGAGAGCGCGGCGGATTACCTGCTGCTGCTGGGACAGCAAAACCAGGCTGCCCAGGAGCAGCGCCGCCAGCTGCTGACCGGCCACCGTTTTCCGCCGGAGTACCTGACGGAACGGCATACCTGCGCCCAGTGCCGGGACACGGGTTTTGTGGGGGGGCGCCGCTGCGCCTGCTTTACGCAATTGGTGCGGTCGCTGCAATACCGGGAACTGAGCATGGACGCGCCGCTGGAGAAATCCGCGTTCGCCCTGTTCCGTCTGGATTATTATCCCGGCCAGGCGGCCCCGGGGCGGCAGAGCCCGCGGAAACTGATGGAGACCGCGCTGGCGTTTTGCCGGCAGTACGCGGCGGAGTTCTCGGAATTCTCGCCCAGCCTGTTGCTCAGCGGACCGACGGGTCTGGGGAAAACCCATCTGTCTCTGGCGATTGCCGGCGAGGTGATCCAGCGGGGATATGGGGTGATCTACGGCTCGGCGCAGAATCTTTTCCGCCGTCTGGAGCGCGAGCGCTTCGCCCGGGCCGGAGAGGGGAGCGGCGCGGCGGAAGAATCGCTGCTGGACTGCGACCTGCTGATTCTCGACGACCTGGGCGCGGAATTCATGACCAGCTTCACCGCCTCGGTCCTGTACAATATCATCAACACGCGCCTGAACCGCCGCAAGCCCGTCATTATCAATACGAACCTGACCGACGCGGAGTTGGAAGCGACGTACTCCCAGCGCATTGCGTCCCGGATCATGGGAAATTACATCGTTCTGCGGCTGCAAGGCAGCGATATCCGGCAGATCAAGCGGAGCGAATGACGCGGTTCGCCGCCATTCCCCCTGCTTTTCCTCTTTTGATTTTAATCCTCATTTGCCGAGTGTTGCTCTTCGAGCGGAAAACCCCTTATTTCAAGCCATTCCTAGTAGTATTTTGTTCAAATCGCGATTTTTTATGGTCAGCTTAGTAACATGTACAACCC